>NZ_CP116899.1:3600000-4200000 GCF_030997045.1 Microbulbifer sp. TB1203
ATCGGCGTGCAGATTATCGCCGCGCCCTGGCGTGAGGACTGGTGCCTGCGCGTGGCCAACCACCTGGAGCAACAGGGCTTCACCGCCCCACGCCCCCACCTGTAGGAGCGGCCCATGGCCGCGATCGGCCTGCACTACGAAGCAATGCCGATCGCGGCCATGGGCGGATGGCCGCCCCGCCGCTCCTACAAAAAACCAAACTTCAATACAAAAATCCCGGCCACCAGATAAACCACCGGCGGGCAGGTTTTCACCTGTCCGTTCAACAACTTGATGGCCGCATAGGCGATAAACCCCAACCCGATACCGTCGGCGATGGAATAGCCCAGGGGCATGGCCAGCGCAGTAATCACCGCCGGCGCGCTCTCGCTGTGATCGGACCAGTCCACATCCCCCAGGCTGCGCGCCATCAGGCAGGCCACAAACAGCAGCGCCGCCGCCGTGGCGCAGGCGGGGACACTCTGCGCCAGCGGCGCAAACAACAGACACAGCAAAAACAACAGGCCGCAGACAATCGCCGTCATCCCGGTGCGCCCGCCGGCCTCGACGCCGGCCGCGCTCTCGATATAGCTGGTAGTGGAGGAAGTGCCCACCAGGGCACCCACTACAGTAGCCCCGGAATCCGCCAGCAGCGCCTTGCCCAGCCGAGGCAGCGAACCGTCGGCGCGCACCAGCTCCGCCCGGTTGGCCACACCCACCATGGTGCCGGCGGTGTCGAACACATCCACCAACAGCATGGTGAGAATCACCGTGACCATGGACACCTCGAAAGCGCCGGCAACATCCAACTGTAAAAATACCGGCGCGGGCGATGGCGGCAGGGACATCAATCCCTTGAACTCCACCTCCCCCAGCACCCAACCGGCAACGCTCACCGCCAGAATGCCGATCACCACCGCGCCGGTCACCCGGCGCTGCGCCAGTGCGGCGATCAGCGCAAAGCCGACCAGGCACATCAGCGGCTCAAACGTAGTCAGGTCCCCCAGCGCCACCAGGGTCGCCGGGCTGTCCACCACCACCCCGGCCTTGCTCAGGGCGATAATGCCCAGAAACAGCCCGATGCCCGCGGAGATACCCAGCTTCAGGTTGCGGGGAATGGCATTGATCAGCCACTCCCGGAACGGCAGCAGGCTCAGCGCCACAAACAGAATCCCGGACAGAAACACCGCCCCCAGGGCTGTCTGCCAGGCGTGCCCCATCCCCAGCACCACCGCGTAGGTAAAGAAAGCGTTCTGCCCCATCCCCGGCGCCAGCGCCACCGGGTAATTGCCCAGCAGCCCCATGGCAATGGACCCAAAGGCCGCCGCCAGGCAAGTCGCCACAAACACCGCCCCGAAATCCATCCCCGCCTCGGAGAGAATCGCCGGATTGACGATGGAGATATAGGCCATGGCCAGAAACGTGGTAAACCCCGCCAACACCTCCCGCCGCCAGAAGCCGACCTCCACGTGCTCCCTACCGGTCTCCAGCTGGCGAAAATTGAAATAGTCCGCGACTCTCTGCATAGCAATCACCTGGCCACTAGATTCGGATGTCGTTTTTCGCCTGCAATTTCTAAACCACACGATCAGGATTTAAGGGCGCGAAGTTCTGTAAACGGGATTTCAATATACTGAGCAGCTCTTCATATTGTTTTGCTTTCATACCTTTTGCTCCTTGCTCTATTCCGTTTGATCTTCGCTCGGCAGGCCTTCCGTTCGACCACCTCGGCCCTCACAACTCTCTCTGGCGACCGCCACGCAATCGGGCGCGGCTAAATTTGTGCATATTCTTTGCGGAAAGCGGAAGCGCGGCAAGCGCACAAAGCTTGCGCATATCTGACCGCCGGATGGCTGGGCGGTCGCTCCCGGGATTTGTTCATGCCCTATGCATCCTGTATAACTGTACAGTATCCAGGCGACAGGGAAAGCTCTCCACATAGCTCCTCGAACACGCCTTCCCAATAGAAGTACTGGGGCAGAAGCCCCTGGAAAACCAACCACGAGCAATACGCAGTAGAACATGGCTGTCCCCGTTGAACTGGCACCGGATTATTACCTGACCAACTTCCGCGCCCTGGTGGACTTTGTGATGGCTCGCTATGAGCCACTGCTCTCGGATGGGGAGCAGCAGTTTTACACCACTTTCGGGGCGCTGGATATCGACAGCCAGCGGCTGTACGTGCGGCTGTTGTCACGCAAGGGGGTGCCGTCCTCGGCGGGGTCCTTGTTTCGCCAGAGCAAGCTGGTTTACGCCGAAATTGATTACCTGCCCCGGGCCGCGGACCGGTTAGTTGAGGCCGGTTTGTTGCGGCGCGACCCGGAACTGCCCCTGGGGGAATGCCTGCCGCTGTTCAGCAAGGCGGAATTGCTGGCCCGCAGCCCCATACCTCTGTCCAAAACCCTGAAACGCCAGGCACTGGAGCTGGCGTTGCTGGAGCAAGGCGCGGACCAGACGGCGCTGCTGGACGCCTTGTTGTCGACTGAATCCCTGTTGGCGGTGCAGGCGGCGGAGCACTTCGAAACCTTTAAGCTCTGCTTTTTTGGCAACTTGCGTCAGGACCTGACCGACTATGTACTACGGGACCTGGGGCTGTACCGCTACGAGAATTACCCACTGGATCGACGGCACCTGCCGTTCCAGAGCCGGGCGCAGATCATCCAGCACCTGCGCTATTACGACTGCCTGGAGCAGCTGGAAAGCACGCTGTGCGCCGGACCGGACACGATCCTGGCGCTGGCTGAGCAACTGCCCGAGAACAAAGATAAGGCTGAGGGCGATGCCACCCTGCACCGGCGCCTGGATCGCCTGCGCCTGGCGCTGGCCAGGCAGTTGGAACGACTGGACGAACTGGAGGCAGCCGACCAGCTGTACCGGCGCTGCACACGGCCGCCGGCCCGGGAGCGCCGGGCACGTATCGCCGTCAAGCGCGGCGATATCGATGCGGGACTGGCCCTGTGCCGGGAGATACTGACGGCGCCCCACAACGAAGCGGAGCGGGTTTTTGCGGAGAGTTTTGGTTACCGCACCGCCAGGCGGGAGGGGCACCTGGCGGGCTGGGAACCACCGGCCCGATACCAGCCGCCCACCCAAACCGAGGTACTGCCGCAGGCGCCGGAGCGGGTGGAGCTGCTGGCCGCCGCCTATCTGCAAGAGGGTTCTCCCCGCCCGCAAGCAGACCAGTGTTTTTACGTGGAAAACAGCCTGTTTAACGGGATACTGGGGCTCTTTGCCTGGGACATCGTTTTCGCCCCGGTGCCCGGGGCTTTTTTTAATCCATTTCAAGCGGCGCCCAGCGACTTTCGCACCCCCGACTTTTATCCGTTGCGCCGGGCCGCGTTCGAACAGCGCCTGGCCGAACTCGACAGCAACAGCCTGGCGCATCGGGTGTGGCAGCACTATCGCGAGAAAAAGGGCATCGCCAATCCGCTGGTGGCCTGGGAGGCGCTACCGGAAACGCTGCTGGAACTGGCGCTGACGCGCATCCCCGCCGACCATTGGCGGCAGTTGTTTCAGCGCCTGCTGAGCGACATCGCCCATCACCGAAGCGGCCTGCCGGACCTGATTCTGTTTCCGGCGACGGGCGGCTATGAGCTGGTGGAAGTGAAGGGGCCCGGCGATCGCCTGCAACAAAACCAGCTGCGCTGGCTGGCGTTTTTTGCCGAACACCAAATCCCCCACCGGGTCTTGCATGTGGAGTGGCAGCAGCCTTGAGCGGGACAACGACAGCCTTGAGCGACATGACAGCCGAGAGTGATGCCCCGCCCCTGCAACTGCCGGTGGGACAACTGGTCGCGTTTGCCTGCCGCCGCGGTGACCTGATCGGCGATACCCCGGGCGGGCCCTCGGCCCAAGAGGGAATTCGCGCTCACCAGAAACTGCAAAAACAGCGCCCACCGGGCAGTGAAGCCGAGTACAGGCTACAGGTGCAATGGAACTGCGAGGGCCAGGCGGTGATCCTCAGCGGCCGGGTGGATATCCTGCACCCACAAACGGACCTGCACCGGCCGGTACAGCTGGATGAAATTAAAACCACCTACTACCCGCCCCGGCAATTGCCGGAGACGGTGCGCCAGTTGCACTGGGCCCAGCTTAAAGTCTACGGCTTCTGTTACCTGTTGCAGCGGCGGGCTGATGCGGAGAACCCCGCTACCGATGACGGCCGCGTGGCTCTGCAGATGTTGTGGCACAACCTGAAAGAGCAAAAAACCTACCCGGAGCTGCACGAGTTCAGTTGGTCCGATCTGGAAGACTTCGCCCACGCAGCGGTGAGCGAGTATCTCCATTGGCATCGAAGCTGGCAGCAGCATCGCCAGCAGGTGCAAACGTCGGCCCGGGCGCTGGCGTTTCCATTTCCCGATTATCGGCCCGGTCAGCGAGAGCTGGCGGTGGCGGCATACCGCTGCCTGCGCGATGGCGGTGAGCTGGTGGTGGAAGCGCCCACCGGCATTGGCAAAACGGTAAGCACCCTGTTCCCGGCCATCAAGGCACTGGGGGAAGCCCAGGTGGATCAGCTGGTTTACCTGACCGCCAAAAATTCCGGTCGCCAGATGGTGCGGGAAACAGCAGCGCGGCTGCACGACAAGGGACTAAAACTTTCACTGCTGGAAATACAGGCGCGGGACAAAACCTGTGCCTGCCGTCTGGGGTTGTGCAGCCGGGATGCCGATGGTATCTGCCCACGCACCCGGGGCTTTTTTGATCGCCTGCCCGAGGCGCGACGGCAACTGCTGGGCGAAGCCCTGTTAACCCCGCCGGTGGTTGCCGGGGTGGCGGACCGCTTGCAGTTGTGTCCGTTTGAGTTGTCGCTGCAGATGCTGCCCTGGGTCGATCTGGTGGTGTGCGATTTCAATTATGTGTTTGATCCCCTGGTCCGGCTGAATGCCCTGCAGGATCAACAGCAGCGGCGGGCGCTGCTGGTGGACGAAGCCCACAATCTGAGCGACCGCGCCCGGGCGATGTACAGCGCCACCTTGAGCCGCAGAGACAGTCGCCGCGCCGCGGCGGCCTGTAAAGGCTCACACCCGGGATTGCGCCGGAGTATTCAGTCACTGGTGAGATCCCTGGATAAATGGGTGACGCAACGACGACAGGAGGGCGCAACACCAGAGGCAATTGCGGACCGGAATGTCGAGCTGTGGGTAACTCCCCTGTCCGAAGCTGAATGCCACCCGGCAGCCGTCACCCGCGCCGCCCACAAAGTTGTGACAGAGGTCAGCCAGCTGTGGGAGCTATCCCAGCCGCCTCCGGAAGCGATCGGCGACTGGTTAACCGCGCTCTACCGCTACCTGTGTATTGAACAATTGCAGGCGGAGCAGCATCGTTGCCTGACCCGGGTGGAAAACCGGGACACTCCCTGGCAGGAACAGCAGCTGAAATTGCTGTGCCTGAACGCCGCCGATTACCTGCAGCAGTGTTATCAACAGTTTCACGCTGTGATTGCATTTTCTGCCACGCTGCGGCCTGCCGCCTATATCTATCGCCAGCTGGGGCTGCAGGCGCAGTCGCCCTACCTGATGTTGCCATCGCCGTTTCGGTCCCAACAGCTGGGGGTCTATCTCTGTTCCTATGTGGACACCCGTTACCAGACCAGGCACCGGGCCACCGATGCTCTGGTAGATATGGTGATCCGGGTTTATCACAGTCGCCCGGGCAATTACCTGGTGTTCTTCCCGTCCTATCGTTTTTTACAGCAGGTGGCCCAGCGTTTTGCAGAGCGGTTCCCGCAGATTGAGCTGCTGCTGCAGGAGCCCGGGGCCAGCGACCGCGAACGCGCCGTGTTTCTGGAATGCTTCAGCGAGGGCCGCCAGAGCCTGGGATTTGCCATTATGGGCGGCGTTTTTGGCGAGGGAGTGGATTATGTGGGCGAACGGCTGGTGGGCACCATCCTCGTGGGTGTGGGCCTGCCGCAAGTAAACGAGGAGCAGGAATTGCTGCGCCGGGTTTGCGATACATCCGGAGACCATCTTGGCGGTAGCGGTTTCGATATTGCCTATCGCTACCCGGGCATGACCCGGGTGCTGCAGACCGCTGGCCGGGTGATTCGCACTGAGTCGGACCGGGGGGTATTGATCCTGGCCGATTACCGTTTCGCCGATCCCTTTTACCGGGCTCTGTATCCGGAGCACTGGCAGCTGCAGACCTGCAGTAGTGGTGAAGCGCTGTCAAACGGGCTCAGCCGGTTCTGGGAACTTGAGTGAGAAAAATTTATGGTGTCATTCCGAAAGTTTTATCGCCGTGGACCCCATCGACTGGGTCAGCATCCGGTCACCTTTGCGGACGTCAGAAGAGAATTTGGTTTCAGGTCCATCGGTATCGGCCGCTGGGTCACGCAGGAGGAGCGCGATCGAGCCGCCGGCCTTTTTTATGAGGCCCTCACCGATTTGATGTGGATACTACAGGGGCCTCCGCTCCTGATCTCCCTCCGGCAAACGTTGTCCTTTCAATATGGTATCGGCGGGCGCCCGGGGATATCGGCCTTCTACGAGCCTTCGACCAGGAATTTCTCACTGGCGAAAAATGCCGGCCCTGGGTCCATTGCCCATGAGTGGTTTCATGCACTCGACCACTATCTTGCCGACAAGGCATTCAGCGATGCTCCCCGCGGAATGTTCGCATCGGAAGCCTGGCTGCGCGACGCCACTCCGGCGCCCCATCCCCTCAATGATTGTCTCTACGCCTGCTTCAGATGCATTATGTTGGATGAGGAAACCGGGAAACCCAGTGATCTGGTGCGAATATCCAATCAGTTCGACAAAGAAAAAGGCTGTGTGTATTACGGCGATCCCGCAGAGCTGTGCGCCCGTGCGTTTGAAGCATTCGTCCAGGATTCCAGTATCAGTAACAATTTTCTCGTGTCCGGAACCAAAGCCACTAAAGAAGCCCACATGGGTCTCTATCCAACGGGCAACCATCGCCAGCGCATTAATGCTGCCTTCAGAGAGTACTTTACTTTTCTGGGCAGGGCTTTGCAGGCGAATTTAAACCGTTCCGTTCATGAACATTGAGAAAGTTTTTAGAAATTTGTGATTTTCAACAGCAGTGGGAAGCGACAAAAGATCTTCTTTGGTCAAGCGCCATGTTTTACGCACTTTTTGAAAAATACATACGATTCCATGGCAATCAGAAAACTGGATACGGCAATTATGCCCCGGTACTCCACTGAATCTCGTTGATTTCCGGTGATTCCGAAAGCACCCGAGATAAGGCTTCCAGTAATGGAGCCGCTATCTCAACCGGAGCTTTGTTTCGGCCAAACATACTCTTGGCTTTAGGGTCCAGATACACTCTCCAGTGGTTCTTTTCACCATCCAGGTTACCGCAACACAGCCAGTACTCATTGTCATCAACAATGTACTCGACAAACCAGCCCCAATCCTCGGAGTTGGGGTAACTGGACTCAACCCCCCTCTTTGCAAGCTCTTGAGAAAGCCACCAAGCCAGTTCCGCACCATAGCATTGGGGATTTACCTGGGCGTCTTCAGATAGAAACGGCTGAAATAGATCCGATTTGAAATCTACGCACGTGTTCATAGGTTCTGCCGCCAATCCAACAACAAAGCCATAGGATCAGCCTCGATTTTTCATCATGCACATACAAAAACGGCGGAACCTCTTATCATTACTGCATTAATACAGTTCGATAAGAAATTCCGCCGTTCCTGCATCTGAATTCGTGCAATATCCAGGCTGGTACGGGCCAAAGCAAGCGCAGCTTGCGGAGGCCCGGCCCGCCAAGCGGGCATAGGTGGCCAGCCTGATTATATGCTTTCCCTTACAGCGGGCGAACCTTGTTTGCGCAGGGGCCTTTCTGGCCCTGACCCACTTCAAACTCAACGGCCTGGCCGTCGTTCAATGTGGCATAGCCGCCACCCGCTTGAATTTCCGAGTGGTGAACAAACAGATCTTTACTACCGTCTTCGGGAGTAATAAAGCCGAAGCCTTTATCTGCGTTAAACCACTTTACTGTACCTTTAATCATATTGCGTCTTTCTCACTGTGGTGATCTTAAAATTCTATTTCCGCTACCACTATTACGGAAGTAGTCTGTGAATTCAATTGACACATAACATTTATAGCGTGCCCAAAAACCGGCATCAATCTTACTTGGTGCACTTTGGGTATAACAATGCTTTGGAGCCATTGAAGCGTCAAGCTTACAGCAAAATGCCAGCATTTGCTCACTATCAAAAAAACATTCGGTGAACCTTATATCCATGCCTCTCTTAAAGGCCGGTAAGTCATTGATTTTATGGAACTTTCTACTCGCCCATCATTTGGGCTCACCGAGGCAATGCGAGCGTATCCCGGTCCCCGGTTCTTTAACGAAGCTATTCACCCCCAAACAACCCCCCAAAAAAATTCCCCTCATACCAGCGCGGTCTCTCATCGGCGTCCGCCACTTCCCGCGCAATGGCGTAGTTCACCTCCGCAAACTGCTGCGCGGCGATGTAGTCGATCTGTTCGTCCGCCACGTCGGTGGGCTGATGGTAACGCTCTTGCAGAAAGCGGTTCTGCATGGCGGTGCCGTCGATTTCCGGGTTCTGCGCTTCGCGGCCGGTGATCAGGTAGATGGCGGGAACGCCCTGACGCACAAAGTTGTAATGGTCACTGCGCACAAAGATCACCTGTTCCGGCATGGGATCGGGGCTCAGCTTCAGGCCGGTGCGTCTGGCGGCGCGCTCAGCGGTGGCGCCGAGGGTGGAGTGCTCGGCGCCGAAGGCGATGATGTCGTTGAAGGGATAGAGCAGCATGGGCATATCGAGGTTGATATTGGCCACCATGGATTGCGGCGGTACCGGGGGGTGCTGGGCGAAGTAGTCGGAGCCCAGGAGGCCCTTTTCCTCGCCGGTGACCGCCACGAACAGCAGTGAGCGGCGCGGCGCGCGGCCGGATTCCCGGAACAGGCGCGCGGCCTCCAGCATCACCGCGATGCCGGCGGCATTGTCCTGGGCGCCGTTGTTGATGCGCCCCTCGCTGTCCACGCCGATATGGTCCAGGTGCGCGGAGAACACGACGTATTGATCTCTCAGATCGGGATCACTGCCCGGCAACAGCGCTACCACATTGGGGCTGTGGATATTTTTGTGCACCGCGCCGCTGGTGAGGGAGGCGCTGTAGGGCAGCGCGAAGCCGCGCGGCACCAGGCCGTGTTCCATCTCGGTAAAGATGGTGTCCAGGCTGCGCTCGGCGCCGATAAACAGCTGGCGCCCCGCCGGCATATCGAGCATGACGCCGGGGTGCAGGCCGGGGACGGCGTCGCCGGGAATGCCGTCGGCGCGGAGCCAGTCCAAAGTGTCGTCGTGCAGGTGTTCCAATGAACGCTGGAAGGACCAGCGCTGTTCGCGCTGCGGCGTGTTCAGGCTGATGATCCCGACGGCGCCGTGGCGCACGGCGGTTTCGCGCTTGGTGCGCCGGGACGAATAGTGAGCCCCCACTTCGCTGGGCAGTTTTTGCGGACGGCCGCTCAGTATCACCACGATCTTGCCCTGGACGTCCAGGTTCGCGTAGTCGTCCACGCCGTATTCCGGTGCCTCTATGCCGTAGCCGACAAATACCAGTCCGGCGGTGGTGACAGTGTCCTCGCTGACGGTGGGCGGTGCGGCGATAAAGTCCTCACCGAAATTGAACGTGATATCGCCGTCGCGGCTGTGTATCACCAGGGTGGGTTCGCGATTACCCCAACTGGCCTGGCGGAAGGGCACCTGCTGCAAGTAGCCCTGGGTGCCGGCGGGCTGCAGCCCCAGGATCTCGAATTGCCGCGCCACATAGTCCGCCGCCTGGCGGTAGCCGGGGCTGCCGGTCTCGCGCCCGGCCAGTTCGTCCGCGGCCAGGTACTCCACATGCCGGCGGATATTTTCGCTGTTGGCGGTGGGCAGCGGTTCGAGGGAGGTGCAGGCCCCCAGGGCGCATGTAAGCAGGGCGCCGAGCAGAAGTTTTATTCTCATCCGGAATTCTTTTTTCTTGGATCAATGAAAGAGGGAGAGTCCGACAAGTCCCTCTCCCCGGCCCTCTCCCCGGAGGGGAGAGGGGGGCATTAAGCCAGTAAGGTTACCATGGCCCACAGCAGCGGGATTGCGGCTAGGTTCAACAATAGGCCGGCGCGCAGCATCTGGCCCTGGCGGATTGCGCCGGTGCCGTAGGCGAGGGCATTGGGCGGTGTGGCCACCGGCAGCATAAAGGCGCAGGTGGCGGCGATACCGACACCGAATACCAACGCATAGCTGATCGCCGGGTCGAACTGCTGCGCCAGGGCGTAGATCACCGGCACCAGGATGGCGGCGCTGCCGGTGTTGGAGGCCAATTCTGTTAGGAAGATCATCAGCGCGATGCCGGCCATGACCAGCAGCCAGCCGGGGGCATTGCCCAGACCTGCCAGCAGCGACTGTGCCAGCCACACGGAAGTGCCGGTTTCCTTCAGGATGACCGACAGGCACAGGCCGCCGCCAAACAGCAGCAGTATGCCCCAGTTGATGTGCTCCTGGAGTTTGGGCCAGGTGACCAGCCCAAACAGCGGCGCCAGTGCGGTAATGGTAAGCCCGACGATCGCATCGAAACTCCTGCCCAGCCCCAGCGCGCGGCTGATTTGCGAGGAGAAAACCCAGGCGATCACCGTACATACAAACAGCGCCACCGCGCCGGTAGCCCTGGGCGTCCATTTGGCGGTCTCCACTTCGGCGTGCATGATCCGGGCGTTTTCTCTGCCCGGGCGCAGCACCACCCACAGCGCGGCCAGCACCAGGGGGAACATCACCAGGGTTACCGGCAGGCCCACTTTCAGCCAGGCGGCAAAATCCAATCCCAGGGCGCGTCCGGCGATGGCGTTGGGCGGACTGCCGACGATGGTGGCCAGGCCGCCGATATTGGCGGCATAGGCGGTGCCGAGGACGATGTAGGTGCGGGTGCGCGGAAACTTTTCGTCCACCAGCGACAGGGCGATGGGCAACATCATCGCAGTGGTGGCGGTATTGCTCATCCACATGGACAGGAAGGATACGACGGCCATGAAGCCGATCAGTGTCAGCCACAGGTGCCCGCCTCCCAGGTGCAGCACCCCCGCCGCGAGACGGCGGTCGATACCGTGGGTGTGCAGCACCGAAGCCAGGGTAAAACCGCCCATAAACAGGAAGATAATGGTACTGGAAAAGGGGGCCAGGGCATCGGCCGCGGGCATCAACCCGCTGAAGTAGGCCGCCGCCGGCACCAACAGCGCGGTGACAGGGAGCGGAACTATCTCGCTCATCCACAGGCCGGCGGCGGAGATCAGGATAAACAGCCCCAGCTTTTCCGGACCCTCACCCACCGCCGCGCCGGCGAGAAAATGGGCCAGCAGTATCCAGGCGGCTATAACCACAAGCTTGACAGGCAGGGAGAGATTTATCACCGACGTGCTCCGAGATATTTTTTGTTTGTCGTAAGATAACAAATTACCCAGGGCGCAGGTGAAGAGCCTTTATTTCATTCGCCCGGAAAACTTTTCGCTATCGCTCTCGCCGCCTGTTCGTGGGCGGTATCCGGACAAAAATCCCCGTGTGCCGACAGCAGGTGCGCAAACGGCAGGCGCAACAGGCGCTGGAAATCCGCCAGCAGCCAGTGGGCCAGGTCCTTTCCCTCCGGGGTCATGCGCATGCGCCAGATGGGCGCTACCTGCATGCCGCGCCGGAAGCCGGACAGGCGCAGTAAATGTTTGCCGCACCAACTGCAGCCGCACCAGTTCTCCCAGTATTGCAGGGCGTCGCAGGTCAGCAGCAAGCCGCCATCCCCGGGGACCCAAAGTGCGGCCTCGGGAAAACGGCCGCGGCTGAATTCAAAAAAGTACCCGCCGGGCACCGGGCAATCACCGCCCTCCCGCAGCCACTGGTCCGCCGCCGGCGCGGGATAGAAGGTCGAGTTGGGCTGGCGCCAGAAGGTGAGATTGAATTTGTCGCGGTAGTAGAGATCGTCGCAGCCGTGGTAATAGCCGAGGCGCACCGCGTGGCGGATATTGCCCAAGTCCAGCAGTTTTTCCTCCACCGCCGGGCGCAGGCGCACCGGGTTGACCAGTATCAGGTCGTCACCACAGCGCACTATGCCCATATTGCGCTTGACCACGGTGGCAGGAGCGAGTTTCGTTGTGCCCGGCAGGCAGAAGAATTCCGGCAGCAGTCGCCGGATTTTACCGTGGGGTTGAGCAGGGGGGTAGGCGATCCGCATGGGAATTGCCGCGGTTTCGCCGGCCGGTCACGAGTACTGCGCCCGGTTGCTGGCGCCGCGCAGGATCTGCAGTGCCTCCTGCGCGCTATCCCGCGGCACGAAGACATGATCGTGGCGCAGCGCCGCCACCACATTGGCGCTAATGCCTGCGCTCGCCAGCTCGCTGGCGATGGCGGCAGTCAGGCCCGCTGCCTCGAGGCTGGAGTAGACCCGGAGGGTGATCTGGCAAAAACTGCCGCTTGCCTCCAGCTCCTCGCGTTCCGCTACCGACTGCGGCAGAATCACACTTACTCCCTCTCTTTCGCGAAACAGGCACAGGCAGTCCTGCCACAGGGACCGCGCCCGCTCTTCATCCAGCAGACAGAAAGTATAGGTTTCATCCTCCAGGCGGGGCTCCATATTCTGTAGCAGTTTTTGCAAACGCACTTCTGCATTCATACATACTACCGGGTCGGAAGGAAAGGATACCCCTCTCCCGGGACACGCTGTAAATACATCCCTGTACGCTCGTAATCGGCATCCCTGCCTCATACGGTCCCGGGAGAGGGGTATCCTTCCCTTCCGCCTTATTGGTAAGTTGCCGGGTTGTTGCTCTTTTTCAACGGCGCGGGCCGTCAGTCCCGACTCGCCTTGGGGTCGGTGCCACCGGCCGGCATCTCTGTAAACTCTTCGCCTTCAAATTCCGGCTCGCCCTCCGCCGGAGTGGTATCCACGGCAATATCGCGCCGGGCCTCCCGCTCCCAGCGGTCCAACACCAGATCGATATCTTTTTCCAGCTCGACGTCGGGAAATTCCGGGCAGGGTGCATCTTTCACCGGGTTGTGCCAGCCGGACAACGGGGCCACAAATACGATCAGGGATTTGTGCAGGTGATTTTCGCCGATACTGGCTTCGGTCCAGGTGGTCTGCCAGGCGAATTTTCCCTTTACCGCGTAATCGCTCTCGTAGGATTTGAGAGTGAGGAAATAGGGATAGAGCCTACCGCCCCGGCATACGATGCGCCGCTCCGTTTTGATATTGGCCATCTGGGTAAAGGGATCGAAGTACCAGCGGATGTCGTAGCCGTAGACAAAGCGCATTTCCCCGTTGCGCTCGATAAACGCGTAAGAACGGCCACTGCCGTCTCCTTTCAGGCTCCATACGTGGCGCGCCTCGCCGTCCCGGGAGATCAGCCAGGAACCTACCCACTGTTCGGCGGAAAGACGGGATTCGGCTTGCCAGCCCTCGACCTCTTCGTCCTCGTCGTCTTTCGCCGCCAGGGCCGCAGCGCAGGCACTCATCAGCACCAGCGCTAGAATAAAGCGCCGCTGTAGCACAGCCTTACTCCAAATCCGCTTTATTCTTCCGTGAAGTTTTTTCCTGTTTCTCCAGTCTCAACCGGCGGCTTTCATCATCGCTCAGGAGCCCGCGAGCTTCGGGCACTCATTGCCCGCCCGCGGAGTCTGCCAGCGGCTCAGGCGCCGCTGGAAGCTCAACAGTCCGCCGCCGTCCTGGAGCCAGTGGCGACCGTCCACTATCGCGAAGTTTAAGGTGACCGGGCTCCAACCGGTAAAAGCCACCGCAACCACGCCGCCGGTGCAGCGCACCGAGGCGCCGGTGCGCACGCGCACCCGGTCGCCCTGCAGCTTCCAGTTGATCGCGAAGCCATGGGACAAGCGACCACCATCGCCGAAGCCATAGGCGAAACCGGTGCCGTCGGCGTGCAATTGCCACACCAGTTGTTCGTCGCCCTCGCCCACCACCAGCCAGTTGCCGGCCCACTGACGCTGGGGGAACTCCGCCGCGGCCGGCGGTGGCGACAAGAGGAATATCAGCGAAGCGATGGCACAGAGGGAGGGAAGGGTTTGGCTGAGGGACAGGCGACGCAAAAACTTCATGCGCAACTCTTCTGTTACTGCTGAGAGATAGGGTTTGGGCAATGGCGATGAACGCCACCGCCTAATTTAAGGCTAGACGCAAAAACCTACCGTGGCAGCGGAAACGACAAAAAACTTTATTGATCCGCCACAGAACCCGGGGAAGAGTCTATTTTGAGTGGGCGTCCGAGAGGGTCTTGTCCGCGCGCCACACACGGTATTTCAGCTCGAAGCCTTCGGGCAGGTAAACCACCAGCGGCCGCTCGCTGTTGTAGGGGACCATCAGGCCCTCGTCACGCACACGTACGAAGCGCCGCGCTTCGCTGCCTTCGGGGCAGGCCTTGAGCGTGGTCGGGGCGGGGCGGGGCTCGCCCAGCACGTAGTAGCCATAGCCCCAGCCGGACAGGGTCCCGCGTTTCAGCGGCGCGCGGTAACCGCGCAGATTACAGTCCACCATTTCGTACTTGCCGGGCACCAGTTCCACCATAAAGCGGCTTTCGTCCGCCACCCTGGGCAGGTGAATCACCTGGCGCCGCTTGCCGTCGAGGCTCTCGGGGAAAGCGTCCAGGTCGGAGCAGGCGGCGGCAGTGGTAAACAGCAGCAGTGCGGCGAACAGGGCACAGCGTAGCGGCATGGCAGACCCCTTGGCGCGAAAACTCTCTGTTCAGTCTAGACGCCGGCGGCGCAGTCCGAGCCAGAGCAGCAGCCCCAGGGCCGCGGCGGCGGCGAACAGCAACCAGGCCCAGAGAGTCACCCGTCCGCTCTCGGCGGGAGGTTCCAGGCGCGCCTGGGCCTGGGCCAGCGCCGTGCGCAGTTGCTGGAAAGCGGCAATCACTTCAGTGCTGGGGGCGTCGCCCAGTATCGCGCCCCGCAGCGACTGCCACCGCTCCGCCAGCTGTGTTGCCAGGGGCGCGTCGCGCCCGGCCAACTGCTCGTGCACCGGCTGGTAGCCCTGGCGGAATGCAAGCATCAACTGGTGGTAGGCGGCGGCACTGTCGCCGGCGCGGTAGCTGGTCTCCGCCAGTTGCAGCAAACCGCCGGCACGCGCCAGGGGGTGTTCCAGCGCGCGCACTCGTTGTGGATTTCCCCGCCACCACATCAGTGCCGCGGCGGCGTCCTCGGGAAGCTCCACCGGCCGGGCTGTGGCCATCCCGGGCAGGCCGATCAGTGCCGGATAGCGCTGGGCCAGCTCCACCGGTGGGGGCTTATACGCGGCCGCCGCCAGATGGGCAACGGTTACCGCCAGGGCCCATCGCTGGCGGCTTGTGAGGTCACCGTCGATGCCACCGCCGTGCACCGCGTCCGCGGCGGGGTCGAGGGTGTTGTAGAGGTCGTAGAGGCTGAAATTGGCCATGCGCTCGGGATCGCCCAGCGCGGGCCCCCCGGTTCCCCCCTCGCCGCGTCCCCCGTGACAGGCGGCGCAACGCCTGGCGTAGAGGGGAGCCGCCGCGCTCGCCGCGGGCAACACATCCGCCGGCGAGCGCTGTAACTGGTAGAGGGCCGCGAGGCGGTCGGCGGCAGCGTTGGCGCGGCGGCGCACCTCCTCGGCATCCTGCTTTGCGGCGACGGCCGCGTCCAGTTCCAGCATGCTGTTTTCCAGCGCTGCGCGGCCCGGCTTATCCGGGAGTTGGCGCACCAACTCCAATGCGCGCTCCAGATTGCGCCGCTGCTGGCGGTAGAGAAAGGGATCGCGCACCTCGCCCTCCTGCACCGCCTCGGCGTAGTCCACGGCGATGTAGGACAGCAGGTTACTGGCCTCGGACGCCAGCGACTCCTGGGCGCGCACTTCGCCGGATAGCCACGAGAGAGTCAGCAGGCAGAGACTGAATAGCCAGGTACATCGCATAGGCGGGTATTTAGCGGGGTTTCGCAACAGATTAGCACCGCGGTGTGCGACGCACACCGCGGATAAAAAACCCCGCACGGGGCGGGGTTCGGGAAACGGGGGCCGGCTCAGCCTTTGTCCGCGCGCTCCTTGGCAATCAAGTAGTCGGCGACTTCCAGCATCATCTGCTGACCGTCGCTCTTGCCCTTGAAGCCCGGCAGGGAGGTGCTGATGCGGTACTTGCCGGCCACCACCACTTCCGGGGTGCCGGAAAGCTGGTAGGCGCGCTGGCTGGCGGAGCCCTGTTTCACCTTGCTGCTGATGGCGAAGGAGTTCATCAGCTTGGCGGCCTTGGCGCCATCGGCGCCGTGCTGGTTGAACAGCGCCTCGATGGCCTTCAGGTCCGGGTTCCACTCGCGGCCTTCGCGGGTGGCGAACATTTTGCGCTCGTTGTTGATGGCGTTGAAGATGGGCTGGTGCATCTTGTCCAGCACCCCCATGGCTTCGGCCACGTAGTACATACGCGCGTGCACCTCCATCACCGGCTGCCAGATGGCGGGAACCTTGAGCAACGCCACATCCTCGGGCGTACCCTTCTTCCAGTTCTCAAGGATCGGCTCGAAGTGGTAGCAGTGGCCGCAGCCATACCAGAACAGCTCGGTCACCTCGATTTTGCTGTCATCCTTTTGCGGTACCGCCTGGGGCAACACCTGGTAGTGCTGGCCCTCTTTGAATTGGCCGCTGTCCTGCGCACAGGCGGTCAGGCTGAGCAGCAGGGCGAACAGCAGGGAAAGGGGGGCGGCGACGGCTCTCATAGTCTTCTCCAATCGTTATTCTCGCGACCCCGCAAACGGGCCGATCGACTCAGTAGGACAGCGCAGATTATTGAAGTTCCCCGGCCAGGAAGCAAGGAAGCGAAACTCAAAACGCAAAAGGCCGGTCTCGGACCGGCCTTTTGGGAGAATGACAGCGGGTAATCAGTCAGTCAGGCCCGCCACATAGTTGGCCAGGGCCTTGATCTCGGCATCGGACAGCGGCTTGGCGACGCTGCGCATCACCCGGGTGTCGCCGTCGTTGGTACGGGTGCCCTCGCGGAAGGCTTTCAACTGGGTCTCCACATACTCGGCGTATTGGCCGGAGAGGCGTGGATAGCCGGCCGGGGCGTTGCCCTTGCCGGTGGGGGAATGGCAGCCCATGCAGGCCGGCACGCCAGTCTCCGGATTGCCGGCGCGGAAGATTTTGCGGCCCAGCGCCAGCCCATCCACCTTCTCCCCGCTGTTGAGCATTATCGACATGGGCTCGGAACCGGCCAGTTGGGTCTGCTGGGAGGCGAAGTAGGCAGCGATGTCCTGCAGATCTTGCTCGTCGAGGTTATCCAGCAGCCCGGCCATCTGCGGCACACTGCGCTCGCCGCTCTTGATATCCACCAGCTGCTTGGCCAGGTAGTTCTCCCCCTGGCCGGCCAGCTTGGGGAAAGTCGGGGCCGGGCTGTTGCCATCGGCACCGTGACAGGCGGCACAGACCGCGGCCTTTTCTTTGCCGGCGGCGGCATCTCCGGCCGCCAGGGCGAAGGGTGCGGCCATCGCCAGGCCGAGAAGCAGAGCGGTGTTCTTTATAATGCTGTTCATACGTCGTCCCGTTGCGCGCTGAAATATGCCATCTGGCGCCGCCCCCTCTAATAACTCCAACAAAAAGAGTTCTGCGACGCAAAAACCGCGGCATTATATACTTGCGCGCCAAGCGAAGGTACCCGGTGCACTCCTATGTCTGAAGCCCCCCCAGAACCTCTCAATTTCCGCGCAGTACAGTTTTTGATCAGCGCCCCCACCCTGGCGGAGTGTCCGCCGGACAGCGGCGCCGAGGTGGCCTTTGCCGGGCGCTCCAACGCCGGTAAGTCCAGCGCGATCAACGCGCTCACCGGCAACAGCAAACTGGCGCGCACCTCCAAGACACCGGGGCGCACCCAGTTGATCAATTTCTTCCGCTTGAGCGACGAGCAGCGTCTGGTGGACCTGCCCGGCTATGGCTACGCCAAGGTGGCGCGGTCGATGAAGGACGAGTGGCAGCGCCACCTGGCTTTCTACCTGGAGCAGCGCCAATGCCTGCGGGGACTGGTGCTGCTGATGGATATCCGCCAGCCGCTCAAGGAGTTCGACCTGCATATGCTCACCTGGGCCAACACCGCCGGCCTGCCGGTCCATATACTGCTGACCAAGGCGGACAAGCTGAAAAACGGCCCGGCCAACAATACACGCTTCGCGGTGGAAAAGGCCTTGAAGGAACAGGGGCTGGATACCGGGGTGTCGGTACAGACTTTCTCCGCCACCAGGAAAACCGGGCTGGACAAGCTGGAACGCAAGCTGAAGGAGTGGCTGGCGGAAACCCTGTAGAGCGGCCACTGGCCGCGATAAAGTTGGATGCCGGGGGCGAGCCATAGGGAAGCGGCGAATCGACGGCGGGCCTTGCCGAGCTGGAGCTCGGCGTTCCCAGGGGCCGCTCCTACAGGGTCACGATACCGAAGGGGTCAGCAGGGAATTGAGCAGCAACCGCCGCAACTGCCTGCGCGCCCGCGGGGTCAGCCCGCGCAATTCCTCCGCGACCAGGCGCCGCTGCAACAGTAGGAGCGCCAGGGTGTCCTCCCTGATCTCTATTTTCAGATAGCGCGATTCCATGGCTACCCCGATTCAGTGATAGGTGTTCAGCTGCGCGCCCCCGCTGCGGCCGGCCAGCTCGTAGTGTTTCGGAATCCGCGGTTCGCTGCGGTACAGCGCCTCGATACAGTCCGCGGTGACCTGGCAGTTGCGGTCGCGCTGCAGCTCCCGGGCCAGCCGCGAGCTGGCGCCCACCAGCAGGTAATTGTACAGGCCGCTCTCTCCCTGCTGCCGGTAGGACGACATCAGGGAGACCACACAATTGGTGAAACGGCCCACCGCCACCGGATAGCTGGGCCAGCTCTCCGCCAGCAGATAATCCGCGAGTTCGTAGGCACAGCCGAAATAGGGCGCGGCCTCGCCGTATTTTCCGCTGTCGAACAGCGCACAGCCCTGCTCCATCCAGTCCAACCAGTAGCGCTCCGATCTCTGTGTATCAGAGGTCAACCACTGGAGGTGGTTGGCGCACAAGAATTTCAAGTTCATAAGCAAGTCTCCCAAACCATAATTCATGCTAATGCGACTCATTATCATTTGCAACAAAAGTCTAGCCCGGACATTGCGCCACGGGCCGTGAAGGCGCGGCCAGCGGTGGTGGGTTGCAAACAGTCACCTGACGTTATGAGAAAAATTGAGCGGCGTGGTGCAATGTCCGGGCTAGACACCTGCCGCCAGAATTACAGCAGAGAGGGGATGGAAGGTGCCGAGAAGGCAAAAAAAAGCCGGCAGATGGGGACTGCCGGCCAGGGGTCTGTGCCCTTGGGGATGGGCACTTAAGACGCATCCAGGGGGACGGATACGCCTTTTGGGCTCTCGCCCAATCTTTCCCGCTTCCAATCGTATTTGAAGCTTAAGCTGGGGATACCGGTTTCCCCATAAAATTTGCGGTGCAACTGCCTCGGCAATTTATTCCACAAATCGGGCCCTACAAAAAAAGAGCCCCGATATTGTTCGGGGCGAGGGGAAAGCTGACTGTCTGGGTTACGGGCACCATCCTGCGATCTGTCTACTTAGAGGGGCGGTTTTGGCGCGGGTTCCCCGGCCGGCGGTAAAGAAGCGTTAACGAGCTGCCGGGCGCTCACTTCCCGCCGAGTAAATGGTCCAGAAAACGCTGCCCCACCGGCGTCAGGTGCCTGCCGCGGGGGTAGAGCGCACACCAGGAGCGCCGCAGGGGGAATCCCTGAACCGGCAGCGACACCAGTTTCTGCTGTTCCAGCTCGCTGCGGCAGCTGTCCAGGGGCAGTACAGCGACGCCCAGCTTTGCCAGCACCCCGGCCTTTACCGCCTCCAGCGAGCCCAATTGGCGGCTGCGGAAAGAGCGCACTCCCTGTTCCTGGAGATGTTGCGCAAAGATGCGGCGGGTGCCGGACCCGGCCTCGCGTACCAGCAGGGTTTCCCCGGCGAAGTCCAGCAGGCTCAGGGAGTCGCGCCCGGCGAAGGGATGGTCCGGCGCGGCGAGTGCGACCAGTTGGTTTTCGCGGAAAGGGATAAACGCCAGCGCCCGATCCTCGGGCACAGAGCCCATGACCGCCAGTTCGTCCCGGTGCTCGGCAATCCGCCGCAGTGCGCGGGCGCAGTTGACCACCTCCAGTTGCACATCCACCGCTGGGTGGCTGGCGCAGAAGTCGGCGATCACCGCGGGCATGAAATACTGCGCGCTGGACTCGATCGCAATGCTGAGCGTGCCCTGCATCACCCCCTGCAACTGCGCCAGCTCCATCTCCACCGCCACCAACCGCTGCTGCAGTTCCCGCGCCGCCCGCTCGAGCAGTTCTCCCGCCGGCGTCAGGTAGACCCGACGACCCACATAGTCCAGCAGGGGCTCGCCCACCAGCTGCTCCAGTTGCCGGATCTGCGCGCTGACTGCGGGCTGGGTCAGCGCCAATTCATCCGCGGCGCGGGAGTAGCTGCGCAGCCGACAGACCGCGAGGTAGATTTCCAGTTGGCGCAGGGTTAGGCGGTGGAGGTAGGAGGGTTTCATGGTTTAAGGCTTTCAGAACTGAATTTCCCCGTAGGAGCGGGCCATGCCCGCGATCGGCATCAGCTACGTAGTTGAGGCCGATCGCGGGCATGGCCCGCTCCCACAAGGGAGGGAGTAGCTACCATAAAGAATTACTTATAGATGATTATCCTAATATCAATTTTTCTTCCCCGCCATCATTCGCTAGCTTGTCGGCTGTTTCCCAGCCCCTAAACCCGGGAAAACAGCGGGAGAGCAAACGGCATGTTCAAAAAAATTCTGATCGCCAACCGGGGCGAAATCGCGGTGCGCATCGTGCGCGCCTGCGCCGAGATGGGTATCCGCTCGGTGGCCGTCTATACCGAGGCGGACCAGTACGCCTTGCACGTCAAACGCGCCGACGAGGCCCACAGCCTGGGCAGCGACCCGCTGGCGGGCTATCTGAACCCCCACCATATCGTCAACCTGGCGGTGGAGACCGGCTGCGACGCCATCCACCCTGGCTACGGCTTCCTGTCCGAGAACGCGGAGCTGGCGAGAATCTGTGCCGAGCGCGGCATCGTCTTTATCGGCCCCTCGGCGGAGGTGATCCGGCGCATGGGCGACAAGACCGAAGCGCGCCGGGCGATGATCGCCGCCGGCGTGCCGGTTACCCCCGGCAGCGAGGGCAATCTCGCCACCGTCGAGGACGCCCTCGGCGAGGCCGCGCGCATCGGCTACCCGGTGATGCTGAAGGCCACCTCCGGCGGCGGCGGCCGCGGCATACGCCGCTGCGACAACGAGGGGGAACTGAAGCGCAATTACGATCGGGTGATCTCGGAAGCCACCAAGGCGTTCGGCAACGCCGACGTCTTCCTGGAAAAGTGCATCGTCAATCCCCGCCACATCGAGGTGCAGGTGCTGGCCGACGGCCACGGCAACACTATCCACCTGTTCGAGCGCGACTGTTCGGTGCAGCGCCGCAACCAGAAACTGATCGAGATAGCTCCGTCGCCGCAGCTCACCCGGGAGCAGCGCGCCTATGTCGGCGAGCTGTCGGTGCGCGCCGCGGAGGCGGTGGGCTACGTCAACGCGGGCACCGTGGAATTTCTGCTCGCCGGCAACCAGGTGTACTTCATGGAGATGAATACCCGGGTGCAGGTGGAGCACACCATCACCGAGCAGATCACCGGGGTGGACATAGTGCGCGAGCAGATCCGCATCGCCGCGGGCCTGCCCCTGGGCTACCGCCAGCAGGACATCAGCTATCGCGGCTACGCGCTGCAGCTGCGCATCAACGCGGAAGACCCGAAGAACAACTTCCTGCCCAGCTTCGGCCACATCAGCCGCTACTACGCGCCCGGCGGCCCGGGCGTGCGCGTGGACACCGCCATCTACACCGGCTACGACATTCCGCCCTACTTCGACTCCATGTGCCTGAAGCTGATCGTGTGGAGCCTGCAGTGGGAGGAGGCGCTGAACCGCGCCGAGCGGGCCCTCAACGACATGCGCCTGCAGGGCATCAAGACCACCGCGCCCTACTACCGGCAGATTCTCAAGCACCCGGATTTCCGCGCCGGCAGTTTTGATACCAGCTTTGTCGACCAGCACCCGGAGCTGCTCGAATATTCGGAGCGCAGCCGCCCGGAGGACATCGCCCTGGCCATCGCCGCCGCCATCGCCGCCCACGCCGGCCTGTAGCCCTGTGGCTCTCCAAAACAAGTACGGAGCACAACCATGAACAACGCCAAACCGATACAGATCACCGATGTGGTCCTGCGCGACGGCCACCAGTCGCTGATCGCCACCCGCCTGCGCACCGAGGACATGCTGCCGGTCTGCGACAAGCTCGACCGGGTGGGCTACTGGTCCCTGGAGGTCTGGGGTGGCGCCACCTTCGACGCCTGTGTGCGCTTCCTCAAGGAGGATCCCTGGGAGCGGCTGCGCAAGCTGCGCGAGGCCCTGCCAAACACCCGCCTGCAGATGCTGCTGCGCGGCCAGAACCTGCTGGGTTACCGCCACTATGCCGACGACGTGGTGGAGGCCTTCATCTCCAAGGCGGCAGAGAACGGCATCGACGTCTTCCGGGTGTTCGACGCCATGAACGACCTGCGCAATATCGAGACCGCCATCCGTGCGGTGAAACAATCCGGCAAGCACGCCCAGGGCACCCTCTGCTACACCACCAGCCCCCTGCACGCAGTGGATACTTTCGTTGAGCAAGCGAAGACCATGGTGGATATGGGTTGCGACTCCATCGCCATCAAGGATATGGCCGGGTTGCTCACCCCCAGCGCCACCGGCGAACTGGTGGGAGCGCTGAAACAGGCACTCGACCTGCCACTGTTTCTGCACAGTCACGGCACCTCGGGACTGGCAACCCTGTGCCAATTGAAGGCAATCGAGAACGGCGTAGACCACATCGATACCGCCATCTCCGCCTTCGCCAACGGCACCAGCCATCCGGCCACCGAGACAATGGTGGCGGCGCTGGCCGGCACCGACCGCGACAGCGGGCTGGACCTGGAACTGCTGAACGACATCGCCCGGCACTTCTGGGAAGTGCGCAAGAAGTACCACCAGTTCGAGAGCGAGTTCACCCGGGAGGACGTGTCGGTGCAGATCAACCAGGTTCCCGGCGGCATGATGTCCAACCTCGCCAACCAACTGAAAGAACAGGGCGCACTGGGCCGCATCGACGAGGTGTTCGCGGAAATCCCCAGGGTGCGCGAGGACCTGGGCTACCCGCCGCTGGTAACGCCGACCTCGCAGATCGTCGGCACCCAGGCGGTGATGAACGTGCTCGCCGGCAGCCGCTACAAGACCATCACCAACGAGGTGAAGCGCTACCTGATGGGCCACTACGGCAAACCCCTGGGCACGGTGAACGAAGAACTGCGCCGGCGCGCGGTGGGCAGCGAGGAAGTCATCGACGTGCGCCCCGCCGACCTGCTGCCGCCGGAGCTGGACAAACTGCGCACGGAGATCGGCGAGCTGGCGAAGAGCGAGGAGGACCTGCTCACCTACGCCATGTTCCCCGACCTGGGCAAAAGCTTCCTGGAGCAGCGCGCCGCCGGCACCCTGCAGCCGGAGCCGCTGCTGCCGCCGGAGGGAACGCAGCTCAAGACCGCCGACGGGGGGACGCCCACCGAGTTTGTCATCGACGTGCACGGGGAGAGCTACCAGGTGGCGATCACCGGCGTGGGCGTGAAAGGCACCGGCAAGCGCCATTTCTTCCTGACCCTGGACGGGATGCCCGAGGAGGTGGTGTTCGAACCGCTCAATGAATACCGGGCGGAGGGCGGCAGCGGCCGAAAACAGGCCACCATGGCGGGCCACGTCACCACCGGCATGCCGGGCAATATCGTGGAAGTGCTGGTGAAGGAAGGCGACCACATCGCCGCCGGGCAGCCGGTGCTGATCACCGAGGCGATGAAAATGGAGGCGGAGGTGCAGGCCACCATCGACGGCGTGGTGACCGCCATCCACGTGGCCAAGGGGGATCGGGTGACGCCGGGGGAGGTATTGATGGAGATAGAGGCAGGGTAAGTCGGTAAATTTTTGTTTTCCTGTTCCCGTCGTTCCGGCGCACGCCGGAACCCAGGGGCCACCGACTGGATACCGCATGCGCCGCTATGACGAGTCCAATAAAGCGTCCGATTATTATTCCCCTTCCCGCTCGATATCGCAGCAATGGCTCGCGGGAACATCGTCCGCCCCGATCAGCACCGCCTGGGTGACCGGGTTGGGGCGGAAGGTGGTGCAGCCTTTCAGGCCCAGTTCAAAGGCCTCCCGGTAGAGAGACTCGAAGTCCTCGAAGGGATAGTTCTCGGGAATATTCACTGTCTTGGAGATGGCGTTGTCCACATAGGGCTGCAGCGCCGCCTCCATCTGCAGGTGGGCACTCGGCGACAGCTTGCGCGCGGAGACAAAGATTTCCGGCAGCATCTCCGGGTCGTTGCCGAGTTTGCACCAGAGCCGGTAGGCGGGATCGGTGATATCGAACTCCCGGTAGTTGCCGTCCGGGGTCAGCACCCGCCGGCGGTGGTGGAAGTCGAACACCGGCTCCACGCCGCTGGACACGCCGTTGGCGAGCAGGCTGATGGTGCCGGTGGGGGCTATGGCCACCAGGTGACTGTTGCGGATGCCTTTGGCGGCAATGCCCTCACGGAGCACCTCAGGCAGCGCGCGGGCGTGGGCACCCTCCAGGTAGGCCTCGCGCTCGAAGAATGGGAAGCTGCCCTTCTCCGCCGCCAACTCGATGGAAGCGCTGTAGGCGGTGTCGCGCAGTACTTTCATCACCTGCCAAGCCAGCGTGCGCGCGGCTTCGCTGTCATAGTTCAGGTCCAGCATGATCAGCACGTCTGCCAGCCCGGTGATTCCCAGCCCCAGCCGCCGGCTGCCGCGGGCCTGTTCCGCCTGGGCCGGCAGCGGGTAGCGGGACAGGTCGATCACATTGTCCATCATGCGCACCCCCAGGCCCACGCAGTCGCGGATACCGGGCCAGTCCAGGTCCGCGTGCCCGGTAAACGGCTCGCGCACAAATCGGGTCAGGTTTATCGAACCCAGATTGCAGGCGCCGTAGGGCGGCAGGGGGATTTCGCCGCAGGGGTTGGTGGCGGTGATCTGTTCGCGGTAGTGGAGGTTGTTGTGCTGGTTGATGCGGTCGACAAACAGCACCCCGGGCTCGGCGTAGTCGTAGGTGGCACGCATGATCTTGTGCCACAGTTCGCGGGCGCGCACCCGCTTCAGCACCCGGCAGGGCACCGCGGCCGGCTCACCGGTCCAACGGCGCGGCAGCAGTTCACCACCCTCCCCCTCCAACTGTTGTTCGGGAAACACCAACGGCCAGTCGCCATCCGCGTCCACCGCGGCCATAAAGTCGTCGCTCACCTGAACCGAGACGTTGAAATGGCGCAGCTCCCGCGGGTCCTTCTTGGCCGCCACGAAGCGCTCGATATCCGGGTGATCGCAGCGCAGGGTGGCCATCATGGCGCCGCGCCGACTGCCGGTGGACAACAGGGTGGCGCACATGCTGTCCCAGATGCGCATAAAGGACACGGGCCCGGAGGCGATGGTGCCGGTTTTGTGGGCGCGGCTGCCCGCCGGGCGCAGGGTGGAAAAGTCGCAGCCGATGCCGCCGCCCTGCTGCATGGTCAGCGCGGCTTCCTTGAGCTGATCGAAGATGGCGTCCATGGAATCTTCGATCACCCCCATCACAAAGCAGTTGAACAGGGTAACCTGATGGCCGGTGCCGGCGCCGGCGAGGATGCGACCGCCGGGCAGGAAGCGGAACCCCTCCAGGTTGCGGTAGAAGCGCTGGGCCCAGAGTTCGCGATCCGCGGGCTCCACCCCGGCCAGGGCATTGGCCACCCGCCGCCAACTGTCCGCCACCGATTTGTCGAATACCTGTTCGCCGTTGCGGTGGCGGTACTTGGTGTCCCAGATAAAGCGGGATATCTCCGCCTCGAAGTGGTGCATATCAGAGGCTCAACTCCACCGCCGGACCCCCTTCATGGAGGCGGCGGATGGCCTCCGCCAGCAGGGGCGCGCAGCTGACCACCTGCAGCCTGTCCGAGCCGTCCGCCTGCGGCAGCGAATCGGTGACTGCGATCGCCTCCAGCGGCAACCGGCCGAGCTTTTCCAGGGCGTCGCCGCAGAACTGGCCGTGGCTGGCCAGGGCGAAGAGGCGCCTGGCGCCGCCTTTGTGCATGGCGTCCGCGGCGCGACGGATGGTGCCGCCGCCGGAGATCAGGTCGTCGACAATCAGCACGCTGGCATCGCGCACTTCGCCCACCAGGGTGCCGCCACTCAGTTGGTCCGCGCTGCGGTACTTCTCCACGAAGGCGCTGCCGATTTCCCGCTCCAGGCGCTCCCCCAGCGCCTGGCGGAAAGCCTCGGCGCGCTTGACCCCGCCCACGTCCGGCGACGCCACCACCAGCGGCCCGTCGTCGTCGCGCAGCTGCGCCTCGGCGAAGTCCACAAACAGCGGCTGCGCCGGCAGGTGGAGGGTGCGGCAGCGGAAAGCGTTCTCGAACGCGGCCAGGTTGTGTGCGTCCAGGGTCGCCACGCAGTCCGTCCCCGCGGATTCAAACAGCCCGGCCAGGTAGCGGATGGAGAGGGGATCGCGCAGCTTGGTGCGGCGGTCCTTGCGCGCGTAACAGAGGTAGGGAATCACCGCACTGACCCGGGCGGCGCCGGCGTCTTTCAGCGCGCTGATAAAGAACAGCAGGCGCACCAGCTTGTCGTTCACGCTGTGTTCGGCATCGCTGTACAGGGACTGCACCAGGTAGACATCCGCCCCCTCCACGTCCTCCAGGGGGCGCAGCTTGTGCTCGCCGTCGACGAAGTCCCGCTCCTCGTGTTCACCCAGGGGTTCGCCGAGGGCGTCTGCCACCTTGCGGGCAAAGTCGACGCCGGAATCCAGGCTAAACAGCTTTAGCGGTGGCATGGCGCAGGTAGTGCTGAAACCAGTCGATGGCGAGGCGGATCACCTCTTCCAGTGTCCCGGGCTCCTCGAACAGATGGGTGGCACCGCGCACTATCTCCAGATGGGGCTCGTTGGTCATGCACGCCGCCGCGTCGCGGTTGAGTTCGATCACCTGGAGGTCCTCCCCGCCGACGATCAGCAGGGTTGGCGCCTGCACTTTCGGCAGCGCCTCATCTGCCAGGTCGGGCCGACCGCCGCGGGACACCACCGCCCCCACCCGCCGGGGGCGCTCGGCGGCGGCGATCAGCGCCGCCGCGGCGCCGGTGCTGGAGCCGAACAGGCCGCAGTGCAGTTCCGCGGTGTCCGCCTCACCCGCTGCCCAGTCCACCGCCGCCGCCAGGCGCCGGGCCAGGCGCGGGATATCGAAGCGGAATTCGCGGGTGATCTCGTCGACACGGTTTTCGTCGGCGGTGAGCAGGTCGAACAGCAGGGTGCCGATACCCGCCTGGTTCAATTGCTCCGCCACCATGCGGTTGCGCGGGCTGAAGCGGCTGCTGCCGCTGCCGTGGGCAAAGAGCACCAGGGACTCCGTACCCGGCGGCAATGAAAGGAATCCCTCCAGCCGCTCACCGGCCGCATCGACGGTTACTTCGCGCTCGCTCATGGCTGTATATCCTCCGCCTCGCTCATGGCTCTATATCCTCCACCTCGCTCATGGCTGTAAATCCTCTGCCTCGCGCATCATCGCGATCACCTGTTCGTCGCTCAGTTGGGAAAAGTCGCGATACCAGGCACCGATCGCCCAGAAGGCTTCCGGGGTCATCAGGCATTCCACCTTGTCCGCCAGGGAGGAAAACCGCCGCAGTGTTTCGGGCGGCGCCACCGGCACCGCCAGTACCAGAGACGCGGGTTTCTGCTCGCGCACTGCACGCGCCGCCGCCTCCATGGTGGCACCGGTGGCGATGCCGTCGTCCACCAGGATCACGCAGCGGTCCTTGAGTTCCGGCCAGGGCCTGTCGCCGCGGTAACGCCCGGCGCGCCGCTCCAGTTCCCGCTGTTCCTCGCGGGCCACTTCCTCCAACGCCTCATCGCTGACACCGCAGCTGCGTATCACCTCTTCGTTGAGTACCCGCGCGTGGCTGGTGATGGCCCCCATGGCCAGCTCCTTGTGGCCGGGCACCCCCAGTTTGCGCACCAGTATCAGATCCAGCGGCGCCTTCAGCGCGCGCGCCACCTCCAGGCCCACGGGTACGCCGCCGCGGGGCAGCGCGAGGACGATCAGGTCTTTGCGGTCGCCAAAAGAGTGACGGAGAGATTCAGCCAGCTGACGGCCGGCCTCGGTGCGGTTCTCGAAGGGCGTCATCAAAACCCGGCCCTCGTACAGCTCATTGAGTGGTCGATAAAACTAGACTAGCAAACAGGCGCCTTAGAAATCCGACTTATGACAGATTTCCCCGTGAAGACACCGGGCTTAAGCGAGAAGACCCGCTTCCTGCTCTCGCCCACCAGCTACCCGGAGGGCGCCCGCCGGGTGGAACTGGTGGAAACCCATATGGCGCGGGTATTCCTGACCGAGCGCTTCGCCTACAAAATGAAAAAGCCGGTGCGCTCCAGCTACCTGGATTTCAGTACCCTGGACAAGCGCTACGGCGACTGTCGCGAGGAGCTGCGCCTGAACCGACGACTGACCGACGGCGTCTACCTGGAAGTATTGGCCCTGCGACTGACTGCGGAGAACCAACTGACCCTGGGCGGGCCGGGGGTGCCGGTGGAGTGGCTGGTAAAGATGCGCCGCCTGCCGGAGGAGGCCAGCCTGCCCCGCCGCATCGACAGTGCCACGGCGGAAACCCTGGCTCCCCTGCTGCAGCGCCTGTGCGATTTCTACCGCACCGCCGAAGTGATTCCGTTGATTGGGGAGCAATACCTGGAGCGGCTGCGCCGCCACTGCGAGCAGCTGCGCCGGGATTTGCTGGCTCCGGAACTGGGGCTGGCGAAGGAAGAGATAGAAAATATCGCGCGGGCGCTGCTGGCCTTTATCCAGCACCAGCCGGACCTGCTGGCCCGGCGCGCGGACGGCGGGAAAATCGTCGAGGGCCATGGCGACCTGCGCCCGGAGCACTGCTTCCTGACCGACCCGCCACAGATCATCGACTGCCTGGAATTCAGCCGCCCCCTGCGCTGCCTGGACCCGGTAGACGAACTGGGCTACCTGGCCCTGGAGTGCGAGCTGCTGGGGCGAAAGGATCTGGGAGAGGTGCTGCTGGAGGGTTACTGCCGCAACGCCGGCGATGAGGTCCCGGAAGCGCTGCTGCGCTTCTACAAAGGCCGCCGCGCGTTCCTGCGCGCGCAGCTGGCGGCGGCGCACCTGCAGGACGGCGAGGTGCCCGAACCGGACAAATGGCGGCGCAAAACCCGCGACTACCTGGATGCTGCGCTGGCCTACTGCCGTTGATCTTTCAGGTTTTTAATCGGACGCCCGATTTTGATATCGGGAATAAAAAAACACCCCGGGCTTGGGGGGGCACCGGGGCGAAACATCTGACTTCCTTGGGGGATGATGACGCATTCCAACGATCTTGCCTGTTTAGAGAGCCCGCCGCCGGAACGGTTCCCCAAAAATCTTAAAAAAATGAAAATTTTTTATCTGCGGGAACGAGTATCTGTAGGAGCGGCCGCTGGCCGCTCCTACAAAAAGGGAATCAGCCCCTGTGGCGGCACCGCGCACGGCGGTAGAACAATGCCCCTGTGTAGACGCTGGCGGTCACCAGCGCCCAGAAGAGGCCGTAGCCGACCACGTCGTCAAACGCTCGTCCCCTGAGTAGCTGTCCGCCGACGATCATCAGTAGCGCGGCGAGGTATAACAGTAGAAAGCGGCGAATCCAGAATCCAGGGCTCATTTCCAATATCCTATATACCGAATTCCTGTAGGAGCGGCCCATGGCCGCGATCGATCCCACTACGTAGCGCGTCCGATCGCGGCCATGGGCGGATGGCCGCCCCGCCGCTCCTACAGACAACGAAGGTCCGCGGGCCACTAGTGCGCCTCGTCCCAGTTGGCCCCCCGCCCCAGGTCCACGATCAGCGGCACGGCCAGCTCGGCGGCGCCCTGCATCAGCCCGGTGATGCCTTCGCTCACCCGCGCGGCTTCGTCTTCCGGCACTTCCAGCACCAGTTCATCGTGCACCTGCATGATCAGCTTGCTGGCCAGCTTTTGTTCCGCCAGCCAGGCGTCCACGGTGATCATCGCGCGCTTGATGATGTCCGCGGCGCTGCCCTGCATGGGCGCGTTGATCGCGGTGCGTTCGGCAGCCTGGCGCTGCATGGCATTGCGGGAGTTGATCTCCGGCAGGTAGAGCCGGCGGCCGAAGAGGGTTTCCACATAGCCCTTTTCCGCCGCCTGCTTGCGGGTGCTGTCCATATACCGCCGCACACCGGGATAGCGCTCGAAATAGCGCTCGATATAGGTCTGCGCGTCCGCGCGGGGGATGCCCAGTTGCTTGGCCAGGCCGAAGGCGGACATACCGTAGATCAGCCCGAAGTTGATCGCCTTGGCGCGGCGGCGCTGCTCGCCGTCGACCGCCTCCGGCGCCACCTCGAACACCTCGGCGGCAGTGGCGCGGTGGATGTCGGCCCCCTGGGCAAAGGCATCCACCAGGCCCTTGTCGCCGGACAGGTGCGCCATGATGCGTAGCTCGATTTGCGAGTAGTCCGCAGCGATGATCACGCGGCCCTCGGGGGCCACGAACGCCTGGCGGATGCGCCGGCCCTCCTCGGTGCGGATGGGGATATTCTGCAGATTCGGATCGCTGGAGGACAGCCGCCCCGTGGCCGCCACCGCCTGGTGGTAGGAGGTGTGCACGCGGCCACTGGCAGGATCGATCATCAGCGGCAGCTTGTCGGTGTAGGTGTTTTTCAGTTTCGCCAGGCCCCGATACTGCATGATCAGCGCCGGCAGCTCGTGGCTGTGGGCCAGTTCCTGCAGCACCGGCTCGGCGGTGGAGGGGGCGCCCTTGGGGGTTTTCTTGATCACCGGGATCAGCAGTTTTTCGAACAGGATGGTGCCCAGCTGCTTGGTGGAGCCGAGGTTGAATTCCTCACCGGCGACGATAAAGGCCTGCTGCTCCACATCGCGCATTTTCTGTTCCAGCTCCCCGCTCTGTTTGGCCAGCATCGCGGCATCGATATAGGTGCCGTAACGCTCCATGCGCGCGAGCACCGGCACCAGCGGCATCTCGATTTCGTCCAGCACTTTTTCCAGGGAGGGCTCGCGGGCCAGGCGCGTGCTCAGCTCATTATGCAGGCGCAGGGTGATGTCGGCGTCCTCGGCGGCGTAGGGCCCGGCCTTTTCCAGTTCTATCTGGTTGAAGGTGAGCTGCTTGGCCCCCTTGCCGGCGATGTCCTCGAAATGCACTGTGTGCTCGCCCAGGTACTTGAGCGCGAGGCTGTCCATATCGTGGCGGCTGGCGGTGCTGTCGAGCACGTAGGATTCGAGCATGGTATCGCGGTAGACGCCGCGCAGTTGGATGTCGCAGCCGGCGAGGATATGGCTGTCGTACTTCAGGTGTTGCCCGACTTTTTTCTGCGCCGGGTCCTCCAGCAGCGGCCGGAGTTTTTCCAGCACCGTTTCCATGGGCAGTTGGTCCGGCGCGCCCATATAGTCGTGGGCCAGGGGCACATAGGCGGCCTCGTGGGATTCCACGGCGAAGGACAGGCCCACCAATCGGGCCTGCATATAGTTGAGGCTGGTGGTCTCGGTGTCGAAGGCGAAAACTTCCGAGTTTTTCAGTTTATCCAGCCAGCGGTCGAAATCCCCCATATCGGTGATGATTTCATAATTCCGCTCGGCGGCGGCCTGCTGTACCACTTCCTGTACGCTGTCGCCGTCCAGTTCCTCCAGCCAGCCGCGAAATTCCAGTTCACCGTAGAGCTGCTTGAGTTGTTCCTTGTGCGGTTCACCGTGGTGCAGGTCCCGGGGATGGACCGGCATTTCCACATCGGTCTTTATGGTGGCGAGCTTGTAGGACAGCTCCGCAGCCTCGCGGTGCTCTTCCATTTTCTTACCCAGGGTTTTCGCTCCGCGAAAACTTAATGACGCTATCGCGTCCAGGTTGGCATAGATGTCCTCCAGGCTGCCGAGGTTCTGCAGCAGTCCCAGCGCAGTCTTCTCACCGACGCCGGGCACCCCGGGAATGTTGTCGGACTTGTCACCCATCAGCGCGAGAAAGTCGATGATCAGCTCCGGGCCCACGCCGAACTTTTCTCTTACACCTTCGCTGTCAAGCGAAGTGTTGGACATGGTGTTCACCAGGGTGATACCCGGGCGCACCAGCTGCGCCATGTCCTTGTCGCCGGTGGAGATAATCACCTCCTGTCCCTCCCGGAGGGCTTCAAGGGCAAGCGTTCCGATCACATCGTCCGCCTCCACGCCGTCGATCACCAGCCGCGGCAGGCCCATGGCATCGATCAGGTCATGGATCGGCTGTATCTGCTCGCGCAGGTCGTCGGGCATGGGCGGGCGGTGGGATTTGTACTCGGCGAAGAGCTCGTCGCGGAAGGTCTTGCCCTTCGCATCGAACACCACCGCGACGGTGCTGTCCGGATGCTCCTTTAGATGGCGGCGCAGCATGCTGATCACCCCGCGCACCGCGCCGGTGGGATTGCCCTTGCTGGTGGCCAGCGGCGGCAGGGCGTGGAAGGCACGGTAGAGATAGGAGGAGCCGTCCACCAGGATCAGTGGTGGTCGATTGGACTGGTTTTTACTCATAGTGATTCTGTAATTGAAAATTTTTTTTCCCGACGGGTTAATCCTTCCGCACACGGATGTGTGGATATTGGCCGCAGGCCAATGTCAGGTCGATAGCATACCCGCTTAGCGGTCGGGAATCTGCGCCAGGCAGCTGCGCGCGTCCGCCAGCAGCTGCTCCACCAGCGCCTGGTAATCGGCATCCGCCGGCAGGTTGGTGGCGAGCGGGTCCAGGGTGGCGTAGCGCAGGCCGAGGTTGGCGGCGGTCTGCCGATCGCGGTCGTTGGCAGGCACCTCGCCGAACAGGCAGCCATCCCCGACACCGCGCAGTTCCAGCAGGGTTTTGGCACCGCGGCGGCTGAAGCTGCTGTCGCTCAGGGCCAGGGTCTTCACCCCGGAGGGGCCGAAGAAGTGACCGTAGGCATCGTGGGTCACCGCTACCGGCACGTCCCGGTAGCCCCAGAGTGCCCGCTCCAGCACTTTCTGCAGGTTGGCCATGCGGCGGGAGAAATCCCGCGCGCGGGTGCGGTATACGTCCGCCTGTTGCGGCTGCAACTGCGCCAACCGCTCGGCAATCTGCGCAGCGATCACCGCGGCGTTGCGCGGGCGCAGCCACAGGTGAGCGTCGTTGGCCGAGGCCCCGGAATACTCGTAGCTATTTGCCTCCAGAAGCTGCAGCTGGCGCTCCGCCGGCAGCAGCGCCATCTGTTTCGCCAGCACATCCTCTAGCTGCGGCCCCACCCAGACCACCAGCAGTGCCCGTTCCAGGGCCGCGCGGTCCGCCACCGTGGGTGCGTAGTAGTGCGGGTCACCATTGTCGATCAGCGGCCGCACCGGCTGTTCCGGCCCGGCGATCTCCCGCGCGATCAGCGCCAGTGGGCGCACACTGACCAACAACTCTCCGCCCTGCGGCCGGGGCTCGCCGCAGGCGGTGACGGCAATCGACAGGAGTACAACAAAAAAGCGCTTGGCGGACTTCATCTGGCTCACGGGTTGGCAAAAGGAATGCGATATAATCACACACAGCTTTCACCTGCCAGTCATACACTTTTTCCCGCGGAGATTTCCCCCTGAGTCAGACCGAACCGCTAATCACCGCCGAGAACCTGGGCCTGGAAATCGCCGGGCGGCAGTTGCTGCAGGATATCAACCTGGCGCTGCAACCGGGGGAAATAGTCACCGTGATCGGCCCCAACGGCGCCGGCAAGACCACCCTGCTGCGCCTGCTGCTGGGACTGAGCAAGCCCACCAGTGGCAAGGTGTGGCGCCGCCCCGGCCTTGGCCTGGGCTATATGCCGCAGCGGCTGCAGATAGACCCCTCCATGCCCATGTCGGTGGCGCGCTTCCTGCAGCTGGGCCAGCCGCAGGTCGACGTGCGCGAGGCGCTCTCGCGGGTGGGGGCGGACCGGCTGGCGGACACCGGCCTGGCGGAACTCTCCGGCGGCGAGATGCAGCGGGTGCTGCTGGCCCGCGCCGCCTCGCGCAAGCCGCAGCTGCTGGTGCTGGACGAGCCCACCCAGGGGGTGGACCTGGGCGGCCAGGGGGAGGTCTACCGGCTGATCGCCGCGCTGCGGGACGAACTGGGCTGCGGGGTGCTGCTGGTCTCCCACGACCTGCACCTGGTGATGGCGGCCACCGACAAGGTGCTGTGCATCAACCAGCATATCTGCTGCGAAGGCCTCCCGGAGCAGGTGAGCCGCGACCCTGCCTACCTGGAACTGTTCGGCGACAAGGTGGTGCCCTATACCCACCAGCACAACCACGAACACGATTTCGGCGGCGATATCCTTCATCCACATTCACATTCACACGATCAGGACGAGCACAAGCAGTGACCCAGCTCAGCGAACTCTTGCAGACCCAGTTTCTCTGGTTCGCCCTGGCCGCCGGCCTGCTGGTGGCACTGGTGAGCGGCCCCCTGGGCTGCTTTGCAGTATGGCGGCGCATGGCCTACTTCGGCGACACCCTGGCCCACTCGGCACTGCTCGGCGTGACCCTGGGATTTATCCTGCAGATCCAGCCCACCATCGCCGTGGGCGCCAGCTGCTGTGCGCTGGCAATACTGCTGGTTTACTTGCAGCGCCGGCAGAAGCTCTCAGTGGATACGCTGCTCGGCATTCTCTCCCACTCCATGCTGGCGCTGGGTATCGTCACCGTCAGCCTGTTCGGCATCAATGTGGACCTGCTGTCGCTGCTGCTGGGGGACCTGCTCGCAGTGGGCAGGCAGGACTTGGTATTAATGGCGATCGCCGCCGCCGCGATCGCCGCGCTGTTGTATTTCCTGTGGGAAAAACTGCTGGCCTTTACCCTCCACGAGGAGCTGGCCGCAGTGGAAGGCGTACCGGTGGAAAAAACCCGCCTGGCGCTGATGCTGATGCTGGCGCTGCTGATCGCCATCGCCATGAAGGTGGTGGGCATACTGCTGATCACCGCCCTGCTGATTATCCCCGCCGCCAGCGCCCGCCGGCTTTCGCGCACGCCGGAGCGGATGGCTATTTTCGCATCTGCAATCGGCTGCTGCGCAGTGATTTTTGGATTGCTGGCGTCGATTCTTTGGGATACCCCGGCGGGCCCTTCGATTGTGCTCGCAGCCGGCGTATTATTTCTGGCTGCGCAATTGCGTTCTAACCAATGAAGGTTATCCCAATGCCGGGCGGATGCGTCTGCCCGGAATACCTAAGAGCCTGTTCATAATCTTATGTTTCTGAGCGTGACTGGGTGGGATGATCCTTTACGGGACACGCTGTGAATACATCCCTGTACGCTCGTAATCGGCATCCCTGCCTCATACGGTCCCGCAAAGGATCATCCCACCCAGTCTGCCAACCTTCTCAGGAGACTATGAACAGGCTCTAAGAAAGAAATTTGTGCCACTTCTCCTATCCTTCCATTCCTGGTCCTTTACACCCTTTGATAAAGCACAAAACGAATTGAGCCCGGCTGGCCGGAACCGGGGCTTTACCCGCCGATACCCAGTCTTTCGTTCCTTTACCGCTGGTACTACAGTACTTTTTTAAATCTGATCCGGTTGTATGCCGGTACAATTTTGGATCCGACGCCACAACAGCATTGCGATCTCGATCACCAACCCACGCAATATAACCTCTTTCTGTCTTCGACTAATTGTCTCGCTTTGCGGGCATTGCTAGTGTTGACCTTCGACCACTTTTCGGTCGCCTACCCATAATCAAAATTAAGGATGAACACCGATCATGGACAAGCAAATTTTTCATCGTAGGGCACTGGTAACCGCAATACTGAGCGCCGCCGCAGCGGCAGCCGCACCCAATACCCTGTTCGCCGCAGAGGATACGGCCATAGAGGAAGTTGCCGTTGTCGGTTCGCGCATCGCACGCAATGCCGAATTTGAGACGGCCACACCAATTCAGGTGATGGACCGGGAGGCCATCGAGAAATCCGGCTACACCAACCTGCAGCAGATGTTCGAAAAAAATCCGGCGGCGGGCAACGGGACTTTCTCCACCCGCGGCAATAACCAGGACTCCACCGCCAACGGCGCCTCCGCGGTGAGCCTGCGCGGTATGGGCGCCGATGCGACTCTGGTGTTGGTCAACGGCAGGCGCGTGGCCATCAGCGCTTTCGCTGAGGGAATCACCACCAATTTTGTCGATATCAATACCATTCCGCTGGCGGCGGTGGAGCGGGTAGAGGTGCTGAAGGACGGCGCCTCCGCAATCTACGGCTCCGACGCGGTGGCCGGTGTGGTCAACCTGGTACTGCGCGACGATTTTGAAGGGGCGGAAATCTCCGTCGACTACGGCGGCGCCGATGGTTACGACGAGCAGTCCACCTCTGCCATCTGGGGAATCAACGGCGAGAATTCCAACCTGACCCTGATCTTCGACCACCACAAGAACAGCACCCTGGCGAGTGTGGAGCGCCGTGGCCTGGACACCGCCGACCAGTCCTCCCGTGGCGGTATGGATTTCCGTTCATCCCGCGGTTATCCGGGCAGCTTTAATGTCGACGGAAGTATTGTGCCCGATCCGGGCTGCCCGGCTGAACGCAATGCAGGCGAGGTCTGTGTTTACGACTACGGCCCCTGGACCCTGCTGACCCCTGAAGCCGAGCGCACCGGTGTGCTGCTGCTGGGTAAAAACCAGCTGAGCGACAGCGTCGAGTTCTTTACCAAGTAGCCTTCCAGCACAACACCTCCGTCGCCCAGGGCGCGCCCACGCCGCTGGACGACAGCGCCGGCCTGACGGCGCCGGTGGACCACCCGGACAATCCCTTCACCGGTGCCAGCGAGATTGACATATTCCGGTACCGCACCGTGGATGCCGGCGCGCGCCAGTGGGATATCGAGACCGACAACCTGCGCGGTGTCTTCGGTCTGCGCGGCAACATCTCGGACTGGGATTGGGAGGCATCGATACAGCGCTCGCGCAGCGAGTCCACCCAGACCGGCGACCGCTCCCAGGGCTGGGTGCGCACCGACCTGCTGCAGCAGGAAATCGACGCGGGCCGCTACAACCCCTTCGGCGGCGTACAGAACCCGGAATCGGTGATCGACGCCATCACCACCAGCCTGGTGCGCCAGGGCAAATCGCAACTCACCAGTGTGGACTTCACCATCAACGGCGAACTGTTCGACACCGCCAACGGCGCTGTCGCCATGGCCGCGGGTCTCGAGCGCCGCGAGGAAGAGGCCTCGGATATCCCCGACGACCAATTCCAGCGCGGCCTGATTTTCGGCACCGAGTCGGTATCCGCCTCCGCCAGCCGCGACATCACCTCTGCCTTCGTGGAATTTGCGATACCGCTGCCCGCCAGCCTGGACCTGACCCTCGCCGGTCGCTACGACGACTACAGCGATTTCGGCACCACCACCAATCCGATGGTTAACCTGCTGTGGACCGCCAGCGATATGCTGTCCCTGCGCGCCTCCTGGGGCACCGGCTTCCGCGCCCCTTCCCTGGCACAGATAGGATTGGGTCCGTCGCAGGAGTCCATCTTTTTCGCCGACAGCTACGGCTGCGCCATCAACGACGCCTACTGCGCCAGCACCGACTACAACATCGTGTTCGCCGGCAACCCCGACCTGGAGGCTGAGGAATCCGAGTCCTTCAATATCGGCGGCGTTCTGAAGCCGATCGACGGCATGCAGCTATCGCTGGACTACTGGGAAATCACCCAGGAGGGCAAGATCGACGAGGTGCCCTTCGGCTACCTGTACAGCCAGTTCTGTAACGACCAGAACAGCACCGTATGTGTGCGCTCCGCACCCCTGCCGGGGGACTCCCTCGGTTCGCTGCAGTCCATCAACAGCAGCTTTATCAATATCGGCGAGCAGAATGTATCCGGCGTCGACCTGAGCCTGGTCTACTCAGGACTGCAGTTGGCCGGCGGCGATCTGGGTCTGCGTCTGGATTACTCCTACTTGCGGGAGTTCGAGCGGGTGGAGCTGGACTCGTCCGGCGAAAATTTCCTGACCCGCGACCTGGCTGGCGAATATGAGTACCCGCAGCATCGCTGGTCCACATCTGCGGACTGGGCGTGGGATACCTTCGCATTCACCGCGGGGCTGAACTATATCGGCGAGTTCGAAGACACCCCGGATATCGACTTCGACGGCACCCTGGATTACGACACCAACTCCTCGCGCACCGTCGATGCCTTTGTGACGCTGAACCTGCAGGCGCGCTACACCGGCTTCCAGAATATGGTATTGAGTCTCGGCGCCGACAACGCCCTGGACGAGGAACCGCCTTTCGCCATCGGCGACGGCGATTCCGATCTCTACGGTTATGTGCAGAGTCAGCATGATCCGCGGGGTCGTTTTATTTATGGGAAGATGGTTTACAGTTTTTAGTAATCCATCAGCCGCTTCGACTGCGGTAAATTATCTCTGACCCGAAGTAACCGAGAAGGAAGGCCCAGGCCTTCCTTTTTGCATGACTCAGTTAAACCCCGCGCGATCATTACCGACCGTCGAGGAACTCGCCGATCAGCTGCCCCGTCAGCTCGGGATAGTGACTGTCCCCCTGTGTCGCCACGATCTCGCCGATATAGTCCCCGTGCCCGCCGGGCAGGATCAGCAGGCGCGCATCGGGAATCAGGCGGGTGAGTTCGGCGGCGTGTTCGGGTTTCACGATATCCCGGTCGCCGAGGACGATCAGTGTGGGGGCGCGGACCGAGCGCACCAGCTCGTCCGGAACATCCTCGAAATTCCGCACTCTTTCGGCGTCCTTGTCGTGCATGGTCCTGAGCTGCTGGCGGTCCGGGTTTACGCGCAGGAAGGCGTCCTTGAGCGGCTGGGGCATATTCGCGAAGTTCGCCTTTTTCATAAACTCCCAGAGTTGCGGATAGTAGCCATCCCTCCTGGTCGCGGCGGAAGCGAATATCATTTTGCGCACCAGCTGCGGGTGCCGTATCCCAACCTGGAGCGCAATGCTGGCGCCGTTGCTGAAGCCGAAGATATCCGCCTTTTCGATTTTCAGGTATCGAAGGAGGGCCGCCACATCGTCTGCGGAGGTCTCGAAGGTGACGGGCGCGTCCCGGTCGCTGGTGCGGCCGTGTCCCTGCTCTTCCACCGCGATGACCTTGCGGTTGCGGGAAAAAACCGGGGTTACCTTGCTGAAAGTCACCTCTATCGTGGACCCGCCGCCGTGCAGCAGGACCAGCGGAACACCGTCTTTACGGCCATGCACCTCGTAGTACATATCGATGCCGTTGACCGGGGCGCGGCCGCTTTCTAGTGGTTTCGATTGAAGGTCTGGTGTCATATCTACAGCTCCCTGTGTGCTCTCTCGCGCATAAGCGCAGTTCACCAGCAACATTGCAATCAAGGGCATCAAAATACGTCTACGCATGTTGTGCCCCGCCCAATTGTGTCGCGGCCTCGGTTGGCCAGGGGTCGGCCCAGGCGGGGATGCGCTCCAGCTCGTCGATCCAGCGAACGATATGGGGAAATGGCTCCAGCGGCATCTCCGACTCCCGCCAATAGTTCGCCATAGATGCCAATTGGAAGTCGGCGATGGTGAGCCTGCCACACGCCACATGGGTGCGGTTTTCCAGGTGGCCATCGAGCACCTCGGCGTATTTGAGAAGATCCGGCGCCTTCTCCCTGAGCGATTCCCTGTCCGGAGATCCGATTCCAAAGGTGGCCTTGACGATATGCTCGAAATAAAAGGGCGCCACCGCCGGTGACCAGTGGCAATCGTTCCAGGACAGCCAGCGCAACACCTCGACCTGCTCGGCGGGGTTCTGTGCCGGCCACATATCCGAGCCCGCTTTGATACAGAGGTGGGCCATAATCGCCGAGGATTCCCACAGCACCAGGTCACCCTCCACCAGGGTCGGCACTTTCATATTGGGATTCAGCGCGACGTAGTCGGGAGCCTTGAGTTCGCCGGTGACCACGTCCTTTTCGACTAGCTCCGCCTCGATGCCGAGATGCTTGGCCAGCGCCAGCACACGGCGCGGTGCCTGGGCCCTGATCCAGTAGATTTTCATACCAGTTCTCCGTTTGAATACAGTTATAGGCAGTAATCGAACGGGCTGGCCGAATATCGACAAGCGGCGGAATATATTGCGGATAGCACCGGCGTGTGAGTGAGAGGAGCAGTTGGGGATACCGCTCGTCAACAGCGCCTTCCTGGCCTATTCCACGGCCGCTTTCATAAATTTATCCATCGCTACAGCCACCTCCGTTTTGGCCGCGCCAGGCTCTAAGCACCTGTTCAACGTCTTCGAAAATTCCACCTCGGCTACGGGCCGGCAGCGGCACATCCTGTGCCGCTATTACCAACCGTTTAATTGCGCCACTGGTACGGCGGCGCAACGGTGACTTCCGTGGCACTGCTTACACCGGTGGTGTCGTCACTCACCTTGCCGTAAAAGGTGTTTTGGGTTTTGCTGCCGGCAAGGACTTCAAGGTCGCCGATATAGACCGCCGAACCTCCAATGGACGCGTTATTGGTAAACCAGCCCATGGGGTAGAAGGTGGACAGCAATGTGGCGTTGTCGCTCACATTGAAGCTCGCCGGCCCGTGGTGGCGATTGGCTTGAACACCCAGGGTGGTCAAGGCACCGACGGTGCCGCCGCTCACAGTGCCGCTGATAATTGCCGCATGGTCCTCGATGCGCGCATTGCCGCTCACATTCCCGCCCAGTACCTGGGCGTAGGGGCCTACGTATACCGAGTCGGGGGTGCCGGGCAACACACAGCCGCCGCCGTTGCTGTGGCGCTGGGTGCCTGATGGACAGGTGTCGCGCGTGCCGTTGGTAAAGCCGTCCGGCCAGGCGCCCTGCACTTCCACCATATAGGGATAGCGGTAGATGCTGGGATAGGGAGTGCCGTCCATGGGCTGCTCCCAAGTGATTTTCTGGTAGGCGGTGGGTGCCGCCAGCACCACCAGGAACAGCTGCTCGCCGGGGGTAATGCAGAAGGACAACTCGCCGTCGGTGCCGCTCTGCAAGCTGCTGTAGCGCGGATTGGCGAGATTGGAATCCGTCGCCACCAGCCCCCAGCGCCAGCCGGAGTCGGCGCCGCTCTGGGTTACGCCGCGGAAGCGGATATCCACGCTCGCTGCATTGTCTTCCGGTTTCAGTTGGATCACGTTGTAACCCCAACGCTGCGGCGCCCAGTAATAGGGGGAGCTGAAGCGGCGGTTCTGCTGCCAGTTGTCATCCAGTGTTTCCAGTTGCGTGAGGCGCAGCCTGCGCTGGCTGTAACTGGAATCGGTGTCGGTGATCGGGCCGTAGGCGTTGCGGTAAACGGCGCCCTGATCGGAGCCATCCAGGTTGCGGTAATCCCAGGTCACGTTGTGCATGGCCCACTCGCCAAACAGGTCATTGAGCTGCTCGATTCCCCAGCCCTGGGTGTACATGAGTTTCTGCCAGGGATCGCGCTGGCCCACCGGTGCCTCGCTGGTCCACATTTCGTGCACGGCACTGGGACAGTGTTTGTCCTTGATATATTCAAAGATCTGCCAGTTGCAGTAGCGGTTGCGGGTGTTGCCGTAGTGCAGATGGCTGCTGTTTACCAGCATTTCCGAGCAGTGCGCGTCGTCGCGGAAAATCTGGTGTGGCATCCAGTTGGCGTGGCTCTCGTAGATCCCGCAGCCCTTGCCGCCGCATTCGGGGAAGGCCGGCGTCAGTGACTGTACGCCGTGCATAAATTCGTGGGCGAGCACCCAGGCTTCATTGGCGGCAGACGGCCCGACCCACATGCCCATGTAAGAGATGCCGTTGCGGAACCATCCACCGCCCAAAAAGGGGAAGTCATTGTCGAAATGAATCGCCGCCTTCCACTTGGTCGCACTGTCGCAGTAGGGCTGAGGGAAACCGATGGTCGCGCCGAAATAATTGTCCCAGACCATTTCCAGGGTATCGGCGGCCTTCTGCGCGTCCTCCATCGTAACGTTTGTGCCGTCGGGCCAGTAGAACGCGAAGTGCTCGCTCTCCAGCCGCAGTGGCGCGCCGGTTTCGCTACCATCCTTGGGCGCCTGCCACTCACCGCTGAGGCAGCTGAACTCAACCGGGCAGGAAGTGGCCCAGTCGGTGGTGGTGGTGCCGGCATCGCACGCCTGGGCCGAGCCTCCCGAAGAGCTGCTGGAAGTCGAGCTGCTCGAGGACGAACCACTTGAGGAGGAAGAGCTACTTGAAGAAGAGGAACCGCTTGAGGAAGAAGAGCTGCTTGAACTGCTGCTGGAAGAGCCGCTGCCTCCGTCATCACTGCCCCCTCCGCCTCCACCACAGGCGGCGAGCAGGGCTGTCAACAGCAGTACCGAAAACTTGCCCGTCACTCGAGCGAGTAAATCCGCTGTGCACTTGTCAAGCAGAGGCATTTCTTTTTCCTTTTTTTCAGTCTGTAAATGATCGGTATCAACGTATTTCGCTGAGGGGTCAATCTTAATACATAGGGTATGGGCAAAGAGCGACATGGTTCATATGGTTGATATAATTTCAACTTCACCCGGTTGGAAATATTCTGTAAAAATTCCAATTTGGCCGGTCGTCTATTTTCTTGCGAAGTTTTGTATCGGCTTTTACTTTATGAATTTCCGGCCTCCCAATCGCTCACCACGAAGTCATTACTCTTCAAGATTGCATGCCCGACTACCGGTTGAAGATACCGCTTTAGCTCCGATAAACCTTGATACAAAAATTGTTTTCCACTGGCGGTAAAAGTCCATGCGACCAGCCCGCAATTGATAATCACGGTCAGCCAGAACAGGGCCCGAAAAGACTGTTTGCTGGTTTTGTGGTTGAACAGCCGCTGGCCCAGAATCGCACCGGGCCAGCCGCCGATCAGAGAAATCAGATGCAGCGAGTTTTCGCTGATACGCCAGCTATTAGTTCTCGCGGCCAACTTATCCTTTCCATAACAGATCAGCGCCAGCAGACTCATACCTGCAATCAAATAGAGTACTTCCGGCGGATAGCCGTGCGTAGAACTCGCAATGGCGATAGTTCCGACAAACGCGGCAACCAGTAACAACTGTAACCATACCGATGCATTCTTACTCTTGCGTTTTGACAGCGCACTACCACCCATCACTCACACTCCGCCCAACGCCTAGCCGGACTTCCCTGCCCGGCCTTGCTGGTTATAGAAAACGTTTTTCAACGCCGACTAATTACGCCACTGTTATGGTGGTGCAATAGTGATATCCGGCGCAGTCGTGCGAATAAAGTGGGCTTTGCATAGCCAACTTTTTTCTAATAAGGATTGCATATCCTTGGCTTCCCTATGTCGATTGATTTAATAGTGATGGAAAGACAAAACCTGAAATGGTGTTATACCACTTTCCTGATGATGGTAAGACCGATTCCGTCACATTCGTCTGCAAGTCCCGCCGTAGCTGCGTGACTACGGTTTAACGTCCTAGGGAAGCCCGGTGAATGGATGGAGACGCGGGTACGAAAATCGGCAAGGATGGCCGCCAGTTTCCAGGTAGGGATGAGCATTGGCTCACTGCCACGCTGTATGCCACGGCGCGGATAGTTCCATAAGGAAGAGTTTTCTATATATCGGGATACAACACCGTCAGGCGCCTATATCCTCATTCCAAAGTTCAGGCTTAGCGTGGATAAATTCACGCATCAGCGCCTTGCACTCCTCGCTGTCCAGCAACAGTAATTCCACTCCCCTCGAGTGCAGGTAGTCCTCCGGGCCCTTGAAAGTCTCGTTCTCGCCGATGACGACTTTTGGAATACCGTAGAGAAGCGCGGTGCCGCTGCACATATCGCAGGGCGAGAGGGTGGTGTAAAGAGTGCACTTTTTGTATTCGGCTGCGCTGAGACGGCCGGCATTTTCCAGGCAATCCATCTCCGCGTGCAGCACGGCACTCTTTTTCTGTACCCGCTGGTTGTGTCCGCGCCCGATAATCCTGCCGTCGCAGACCAGTACCGAACCTATGGGAATACCGCCCTCGGACAGTCCCGCCCTGGCCTCGTCGATGGCTGCCTGCATAAACTTATCCATAAGCTGGTCCCATTAAACTGTTATGCATTCTCAAGCAGGTCTTTCAATGCCTTCAGGTCCCTCTCGACGGCAGCCCTGTCTTCGGCGAACTGCTCTTCAGACATGTCCGGCTGCCGGATCAGGGTGAACAGGAACTCGCTGCCCTCGCCATTGGGCATAACCCGCATGGGGTTATGGACAGTAAGTCCCGACGCCAATTGCACGTCGTGGTCCATGACACCAAAAGGGTTCCGCTCCGTAAACTTTATCTTCACCCTGCCAAAGGGCGCATCCGCGACCCATTCATCCCCTTCCTTCTCAACCCGGGAGCTCGCCAGGCCGGCGGCCCACTGCGGCAGGTTAGCGGGATCCGAGGCGAACCCATAGACCTCCTCCGGCGGGCGATCTATATAAATGCTGATATGTTGAACCTGGTGCATAAAACCATCTCCTGCCCACCTGCTATTCATTGCTCCGCATCATCGATAGCCGAGAGAGTCTCCTTCCCCGGCATATCCGTGTCGCCCTCTTCCGCTATCTCCACGAAAGATCCTCGACATAACCAGGCGGTAGCTCATATAGGCAAACACACAGCCCACCAGCAGCGAGGTGATCTTGTAGGAAATCAGGGAAAGTATGATGTGAGAATCCAGTTCCACTTGTTGGCCTTCTTGTATTTATTGTTGGCGAACCCGAATGCCATCTGGCACTTGTATCAGACGGAAATCAGCCTATTCGCGCTACCAGGTCGCGAACCGTGGCGTAAATTTTCTTGTCTGCCTCTTATTTATCAACCATATCTTCCCACGCTTCCACCACGAATTCACCGTTTTTTAGGAAAACCCGGTACAGTTGGTCGAAGCCTTCCTCATAACCTGGCAGTTGAAGCTTGTTGCGGGTTGCCCTGATGCCCACCTCGGGAATTCGCTCCCTTCCCTCTCTCAGCGCATTTCTCCGCAGGCACTCTTCCAGGCCGGCGGCAAAGTAGTAGCCCACAACCTCGAAGCGGTGCTCCCTGAAGCCACTGATGTACCTCCGCCGGCAGTCCCTGGTGGGGTTTGTGTTGTCGATGACTACCGGCTGCTTCGACTCTAGGCAGGCATTAAAGAGAATCTTCTCTCTATGCCTTGTCTTCAGCATGTCCAGGTTGAGGCGGATATGAGTTCGATAGAAGTGCTCGAGATAAAAGAAGGATTTGCCACTGGCTTGAAGGCCGATAAATATTACTCCTTTCATGGCGGAAACCCTCTTTGGTAATCGCCAAATCCTGGCCTACACAATTAGCGCGCCGATTTTCCACTATGGGTCCGGTTGATCAGCGCTGATATCAGACCACACCGCAAACTCATTACCGCAAGGCTCGGTGAAATGAAAACGCCTGCCGCCCGGAAAGGAAAATATGGGCTTTACTATCTTGCCTCCGGATTTTGCCACTTTCTCCAGCGTGCCTTCCAGATCGCTACTATAGAAAACCAGCAATGCCGCCCCGTTTTCCGTCGATGAATTCATATCCGCCTTAAAGAAACCGCCGTCGAGACCCTGATTGGAAAACGCCGTGTAGTCGGGGCCATAGTCTACAAATGACCAGCCAAAGGCGTTTTCAAAGAAGGCTTTGGTGTCGGGAAGGCTTCTTGATGGCAATTCGACATAATTTAGTTTTTCATGTTCGCTCATAAGTTACCCTCATTTGCGAATGTATAGATCCACATTCGCATTATGCTATTTCATTTCTAACTCAGACTAGTGCGTTTAAATCGTTATGTACTTGTTGCTAGCCCGGCAATGGGTACGGTAACAAAAACAGATGCAGGGCATTCACACCCCAATGCGCTAGCACACAAGCCCAGAAGTTACGGCGCAGATACCAGAGCAGCGAATAGCAAAAGCCGGCGACGCCCACCAGGGTCAGCGCCAGCAGCGAGGCTGCCCAGCCGATGTGCAGCAGGGTAAATATTGCCGTCACCAGCAATATCGCTATCCAGCGCCAACGCCCCAGCAGTTCCTCGGTGCCCCGCTGCAGTACCCAGCGGAAGAAACCCTCCTCGCTGATGCACACCACCAACAGGTTGACCATTGCGGCGACGACGATAGCAACACCGAACTTGGGCGACAGGCCAATCGCCGCCAGCCCGCACAGAAACGGCAGCGCCATTGCAGCCAGGATATAGGGAAGGTCCGCCCGCTTTAGCCAGCAGCGCTGTCGCACCATAAATGCGACTACTGCTATGGCAATCACCACCTTACCGGGATTGAAGCTGGCGTAGATGGTGTTGCCAGCGGCGTCGCTATAGGGCGGCAGCAGCTCGATGCGCGCACCGCCGGGCAGAATGCCCAAGGCGACGACCAGCATCAGCAGTGCGGATATCAGGTAGCCGAGGGCACGTTTCCAGCCGCTGTGGGCTTCGATTGCGCAGAGCGAAAGCCAGATCAGTGGAGCGGCGGCGCCGGTCGGGCCGAAGGGAATGGCGCATAGCAACAGCAGTGCGGCTGGCAGCAGATAGCTGTAGCCGAGGCGCCTGATGTCAAATGATCCTTCCCTGTGTTCAATCCTTTGTTCGATGGGCATCGCGTCCTGTCTGTCGGTTGGGAATTCAGCCGTTAAAAGTAGCGCGCATGGACCGGTAAGTCAGCTTCATTTTTGCCGGGTCCAGCGGCGCACTGAAAAAGCCGTGGTAGTGGCCGCGGGGGTTGATCAGTACCACCTGGGAACCGTGGTCGATGGTGTACTGGCCGTCCTCGAGCGACACCCTGTTGAAGGGCACGTTGAGCTGGTTGGCGAAGCGCTTGAGATTGAGGAATTCGCCGGTGACGCCGCGGAAATCGTCATTGAAATAACGCACATAGTCGCGCAGCTGCGCGGGGGTGTCCCGTTTGGGGTCCACGGAGACCAGCAGGATATCGGTATCCGCGCGGGTTTCCTCATCCAGGGTCTGGTAGAAACTGTTCAGGGTGGCCAGGGTGGTGGGACATATGTCCGGGCAGTGGGTGAAACCGAAGAACACCAGGGTCCAGCGGCCGCCCAGGTCTTCCGTCTGGAAGGGCTCGCCGCTGTCCGCCAGCAGCTCGAAATTGTCCAGGATACGCGGGCGCTCGAGCTTGACCGCGCCGTTGGCGCGCAGCTCGGAGTCGCTGATCACCCGCGGCTGATTCAATTTGTGCAGGAAACCGGCGAGTACGGCGAGCATAAACAGCACCAGTACCGCGACGGTTAGAAGGATACCGCGCTTTTGTTCCGCTGTAGGTTTATTGGCCATGGGATTACACCGCAATCAAATAATGGTCCAGCAACATGATGCAGAAGAGCGCCATCAGGTAGACGATGGAGTACTTGAAAGTCTCCATACCCGCATTGGGATTTTTGTCCCGCAGCATTTCCACCGCCCAGTAGACAAAACCCAGCCCCAGCACCACGGCGCCGAGGAGGTAGAGCCAGCCGAGCATCGCCGTGGCGAAGGGCAGCAGGCTGACGGCGAACAAAACGAAGGTATAGAGCAGGATATGTAGCTTGGTATAAGCGACGCCGTGGGTCACCGGCAGCATCGGGATATCCGCCTTGGCGTATTCCTCCCGTCTGTGCACCGCCAGTGCCCAGAAGTGCGGCGGCGTCCAGGCAAAGATGATCAGTACCAGCAACAGGCCGTGGCCGTGCAGATCGCCGGTAACCGCGGTCCAGCCCAGCAGCGGCGGCGCGGCGCCGGCGATCCCTCCAATCACGATATTCTGCGGCGTGGCGCGCTTCAAAAACATGGTGTAAACAACCGCATAGCCGAGCAGGGAGACCAGGGTCAACCAGGCGGTGAGCGCGTTCACGAACGCGAGCAGGATCGACATGCCGGCGCAGCCGAGCAGCAGTGCGAAGGCCAGCGCCTTTTGCGGTTCGACCCGGCCCCGCGCCACCGGGCGGTTGCTGGTGCGCGCCATCTTGAGATCGATATGCCGGTCCACCAGGTGATTGACCGTCGCCGCGCTGCCGGCGCAGAGCGCTATACCCAGGTTGCCGAGTATCAGGATATCCAGCGGCACCATACCCGGCACCGCCAGCAACATGCCGATCACCGAGGTGAGGATCATCAGCATCACCACCCGCGGCTTGGTGAGCTCGTAGTAGTCGCGCCAGCTGGCGCGGCTCAATGCGGCGGTTTGTATGCTCATGGTTTCACCTCGTTATTATCTTGATCTTTGGGTGGCCGCTCGGCGAAGTGTACGCTATGGCGAGCCCTTCCGTTCGGGAACCGCGTAGGCAAGTCCCCGACATTCCATATAAAGTTGGCAGATGGCAGCTACACTTTTCCCACAGGATTCGACCACTATGCCGTTTCCTCCCAGACCGTGAGCTTTCACCTTCAGGTCATTAACCAGTGCTCTTCTGGTGGGCTTGCGTTCGCCGGGTTTTTCCTGGCAGTAAGAGGCTTCGACAAAACCCAGTGGGGTCGCATCATATTGATCGATCTCTTCCGGTGAGTACTCTTTGACACCCTTGGTTTTCACCTTACTGCCGACGTAAGCTCCCAAATTAGTGTTGAACTCGATGCCGCTGCAACTGCAGAGCATGACTGTAATAAAAAGAGTTGTGACTTTTTTCATAGGCCTCCCGCCAAAGCAGTTTCGTGCTCATCCGTCTTTTCGAAAGAACTCTCTCTTGCGCCCGCTGCCTGTGCCGTCTGAATCCGATAGCAGAATGTCAGCAACCCGAGCAGCAACAGCGCCGCGCCGGCATTGTGAGCAACGGCAATTGCCAGCGGCAGGAACATCACCACGTTGGCGATACCCAGGCAGACCTGCAGGCCCAGGACTCCGGCCAGACCGACGGCCCAGCGGCGCGAACCGGCGCGCCAGGCGAGGGCGGACAGAGTGAGTACCAACAGGCTTACGACCAGCGCCCCAATTCTATGAGTGATATGTATGGCGGTGCGCGCGTCGCTCTCCAGCGCGCCGCCGAGATAATTTGGGCCTATCTGCTGGGCGAGATCGAAACCTTTCCGGAAATCGGTCTGCGGCCACCACTGGCCGTGGCAGGTGGGAAAGTCTGCGCAGGCCAGCGCGGCGTAGTTGGAGCTGGTCCATCCGCCGAGGGCGATTTGCAGCGCAACCGCAGCCACGGCGACAAATGCCAGCGGGCGGATTTTCTGCAACATGCGGAATTCGTGCACGGGAATGGTACGGCCCTCATTTGGAGGAGCGTTGCGCAGCCGCTCCACGATCAGCCATAGCATGGAGAGTGTGGCCATACCGCCGAGGAGGTGTGCAGTCACCACCTGCGGCCAGAGTTTCAGGGTTACCGTCCACATGCCGAAAGCGGCCTGCAGCAGTATCAGCGCCAGCAAGATATGGATCTGTATAAAAGCACGCTGACCGCGGCGGCGCCAGGCCATGACCGTGAGCCCGCCCACGAGGAGCAGCAGCATGCCGGCGAAATAGCGATGCACCATTTCCGGCCAGGTTTTTCCTGTTTCTACCGGAGCGTGGGGGAAAGCGGCGTTGGCGGCTTCGATTTCGTGATGTTCATCGGGCCAGGTCAGGTGCCCGTAGCAGCCGGGCCAGTCCGGGCAGCCGAGGCCGGCATCCGCCAGGCGGGTGAAGGCCCCCAGTACCACTACCACCACCGCCAGGGCAGTGCCGGCGAGGGCCAGGCGCAGGCGCCAGTCGGGCCTGGCGGCTTGGGTGGGGTCCGTCGTGAAATTGTGCATGCATCTCTCCCGGTTACTTCTTGTGACCCACGTCCTTGTGCGTCACTCCTAGGGGCAGCCCGCGGCTGCACAAATAGACCTATTTGTCGTAGGAGTATTTCAACAGCCGCTTGATATCCTTCAGCAGCTGATTACCGCTGTGGTGATTGTCGTACACCATCATGGCGAAGCCCCGCTGGTCTACCAACAGGGTGCTCACCCGCTCCAGGCGGGGATGGTTAGTATCGCGCAATAGCCCATCCAGTGCCGCCGATTCCTGCACAGCGAAACGCAGACGTGGATGCTGTTCCCGCAGCTGGGCGCGACGCTCCTCGCTCAGGGGGGTGGAGCTGACCAGCAGCCGCTCCACTCTGTCCGCCTTTTCTCCCAGGCGGATATGGACCTGCCGGGTGGTGTAGAGCAGCTTCTCACACTCCGCCGTACAGTCGCCACCGGGAAGGATCAGGTAGCGCCACTTGGGGCTTTCCGAGAGGAGATCGAGGGGCGCGCCACCGGGCTCCAACAGCGGCAGATGCTCGATACTGCGGGCTGGCTGTAGCAGTTCTCCCTGGTTGACCGTGCCCTCGGGCATGCCGATGCCGGTGCGGAAAACGATATAGGCGGCGAGCATTGGCAGCACCACCGAGGCAATCACGGAAAGGGCCTGGAAGCGGCCGACACCGGTAGGCTTTTCTTCTGTGGCTGGGTTGTAGTTGTTGTTCACAGTGGTTACCTCTAATCGCTGTCCGCCTGTGGGCAGGCTCTATATTTTTTGCGCAGCTTCCGCGGCAGATCCGTGGCGGCGAAGAGCCACAGTACCAGCAGCGCGGCCGCCATGGCGAACCACTGTACCGCGTAGGCGGTGTGGCGCTGGGGCGGGCTGTTGATCAGTTGCCAGCCGGTCAGCAGCGCGGTATCGGAATCGGCGCTCAGGCGGACGGACCAGGTCGGCTGTTCCAGCGCCAATTCCCTGCCCAGGGCGCGATTGGCGCTCTGGACCCGCGGCCCGGCGGGCACTTCGCCGGCATCATCGAGCGGATACAAAAAGCCGGTGATCACTTTGGCCGCCCGCGGCCACGGGACTTCCGGCAACTGCTCGCGGTTCGCACCCGCGGGCACCCAGCCGCGATTGACCAGCCAGCGCTCTTTCCCGGAGACAAACACCTGCAGGATTTCGTAGCCGACGCGGCCGTTGCGGGTACGGTTGTCCAGGTAGCGGATCTCGTCGCGGTAGTAACCCGACAGGCGCACCGGCGTATAGGCCTGTATTGCCTCCAGCTCGGCGGGCTTCCGCGGTTGCGCGGACAGGCGTGCATCGATGGCCGCGTTCAGCTGCGCTTTTTCCTCCGCGCGCTGCAACTGCCACAGGCCCAATCCCAGCAACACCGGTAGCAGCAGGCCGCTCAACAGGGTGAGAGGCCAGTTGCGAATCGGTGCTACACTGGCCGTCTTCGCTTGCGCTGCGGGGGGATGTACCGTCATGCCGATCTTCTACAACAAGTGGCGAATAATAATATGTGGCTGAAAATCGTTATTGTATTTTTGTTTCTCGCGGTGCTGGCCAGCCTGTCCAGCGCGCTGTTTTTCCTGCTCCGCGACATGGGTGCACCACAATCAAAGCGCACCCTCTACGCCCTGGGTATCCGCATTACCCTGGCGGCGCTGTTGCTGCTGGCCATCTGGTATGGGTTTGACAGTGGAATCCTTTCCAATACTGCGCCCTGGGCGGATAAATACTAAACCTGCATTCCCTGTAGGAGCGGGCCATGCCCGCGACAATTTGTCTGGAACAAATTTGGACGCCGAAGGCGCCCGAAGGGTGAGCGCCAGGGACGGTGCGAACCAGCGATAGAGGTCTTTACAAAAACCGATCGCGGGCATGGCCCGCTCCTACAACGGCCGTCAGGCGCCGAGTACGTAAACGAAAATAAACAGGCCCACCCAGACCACATCCACAAAGTGCCAATACCAGCTGGCCGCCTCGAAACCGAAGTGATCGTCCGGCTTGAAGTGCTGCGCGATCACTGAGCGCAGCAACATAATCAGCAACATGATGGTACCCATGGTCACATGGGCGCCGTGGAAGCCGGTCAGCATGAAGAAGGTGGTGCCGTAGATACCGGACTCCAGGGTCAGGCCCAGGTGCTGGTAAGCCTCGTAATATTCCTCTGCCTGGAAGAACAGGAATAGTGCACCCAGGGCAACGGTGGCGGTGAGCCATAGGTTAAAACCGGTGCGTTTGTTCTTCTTCAGGAACACATGGGCAATATGCACGGTGACACTGGAGGCGAGCAGGATTACCGTGTTGATCAGCGGCAGGTGCCAGGGATCGATGATGTCCTTGGGGCCGACAAACCGGGCCGCGTCACCGTTGGCGGCGGCGTCAGGAGTCACCATCAGCGGCCAGGTGTTTTCGAAACCCTGCCACAGCATATTGGAGCTTCCGCGATCGCCCTCTCCCCCCAGCCAGGGCAGCGCGAAAGTGCGGATATAGTAAAGGGCTCCGAAGAAGGCGGCGAAGAACATTACCTCGGAAAAAATAAACCAGCCCATGCCCCAGACATAGGAGCGCTTCAGCTGCTCACTGTTCAGGCCGGCCATATTCTCCTTGATGACCGCGGAAAACCAGAACCAGAGCACCGTCGCCATGGCCAGGGCGCCGGCGAAGAAAATATAGGCGCTGCCGCCGTTGATCCAATTGGCGGCACCAAAGGCGGTCATAAACATACCGATGGTGGCGAATATGGGCAGCCGGGACTGCTCGGGCACATAGTAGCTGCTTTCACTGGCCATAGTTTTTTATCCCTCTCGCTGGGGGTCGGATTTGTTGTTATTGCCTGGAACCTGGATCTGTGGCTTCAGGGTGGATGCAGAGTGCAAGATATTGGCGTCATAGTGGATTTTCCGAGGGAGTGGCGTATCCGCGATTACGGCCGACTGAGGAAAATTCTCTATGGCGTCAAGAGCTTGTGCTCTGCGCCGCAATGAAGCTACAGATTCAGGTTTAACTCTTTCCGTGACATCGAACAGCGTATAGGAAAGGGTGATGGTATTGACGCTCGGCGGCAGGTCCGGATCGACGATAAAGCGCAGCGGCAATTCCGCGCTCTCTCCCGCCTTGAGTATCTGCTGGTTGAAGCAGAAGCACTCCGTTTTGTGAAAATACCCCGCGGCCTTGAAGGGCACGAGACTCGGTATCGCCTGGCCCACCATGTCCCGGCCGGTGGGATTCGCGGCCAGGAACACGGTGTCCATCGCCTCTCCCGGGTGTACCTTCATTGAAACCACACTGGGCTTGAAGCTCCAGGGCATGTTTTCGTTGTTGCTCGCAACGAATTGCACGGTGACCAGCCTGCTGTTGTCCACCGCCGCGGGTACCGCCTCGTAGCGGCCGCCAGTCTTGCCGTTGAGGCCGGTGACCTCGCAAAAGGCGTCGTACAGCGGCGGCATTATGAAAACGGCGAACACCAGCATGCCGGCGGCGAGCGCCAGCATCTGGATAGTTACTTTTGCGTTTTCACTCCACCGCATCGATCACAGCCCCGTCAACGCACGGCCGGCGGTGTGCTGAAGGTGTGGTAGGGAGCGGGCGAAGGCACCGTCCACTCCAACCCCTCCGGATTCTCCCAGACCTTGTCGGTGGCCTTCCTGCCGCCCTGCACCGTGCGAATCACATTGAACAGGAACACGAGCTGCGCGGCGCCGAACAGGAAGGCGCCCATGCTCGCGATCTGGTTGAAATCGGCAAATTGCAGCGCGTAATCGGGGATCCGCCGCGGCATGCCGGCGAGGCCGACGAAATGCATGGGGAAGAAGGTCAGGTTGAGGCCGATGAATGCCAGCCAGAAGTGCACCTTGCCCATGGTCTCGTTGTACATATTGCCGGTCCACTTGGGCAGCCAGTAGTAGACGCCGGCGGTGATCGAGAAGATGGCGCCGGGCACCAGCACATAGTGGAAATGGGCCACCACGAAATAGGTGTCGTGGTACTGGAAGTCCGCCGGTGCGATCGCCAGCATCAGCCCGGAGAAACCGCCGATGGTAAACAGGATCACAAAGGCCACCGAAAACAGCATCGGTGTCTCGAAGCTCATGGAGCCGCGGAACATGGTGCTGACCCAGTTGAACACCTTCACTCCCGTGGGCACCGCGATCAGCATGGTGGCATACATAAAGAACAGCTCACCGGCAACCGGCATGCCCACGGTGAACATATGGTGCGCCCACACAATAAAGCTCAGGAAGGCGATGGACGCGGTGGCGTACACCATGGAGCTGTAACCGAACAGCGGCTTGCGCGCGAAGGTGGGAATGATCGCCGACACGATTCCGAACGCCGGCAGGATCATGATGTACACCTCCGGGTGACCGAAGAACCAGAACACGTGCTGGAACAGCACCGGGTCGCCGCCACCGGCGGCACTGAAGAAGCTGGTACCGAAGTGGATATCCATCAGCATCATGGTCACCACGCCGGCCAGTACCGGCATCACCGCGATCAGCAGGTAGGCGGTGATCAGCCAGGTCCACACGAACAGCGGCATCTTCATCAGGGTCATGCCCGGCGCGCGCATGTTCAGGATGGTGGCGATGATATTGATCGCGCCCATGATCGAACTGGCACCCATAATATGGATGGAGAAAATAAAGAAAGTCACGCTCGGCGGCGCATACTCGGTGGATAGCGGAGCGTAGAAAGTCCAGCCGAAGTTGGGGGCACCGCCCTCCATGAACAGCGTGGAAGCCAACATCGTGAAGGCGAAGGGCAGAATCCAGAAACTCCAGTTGTTCATGCGCGGCAGCGCCATGTCCGGAGCGCCGATCATCATCGGGATCATCCAGTTGGCGAGGCCGACGAAGGCCGGCATCACCGCGCCAAACACCATGATCAGGCCGTGCATGGTGGTCATCTGGTTGAAGAATTCCGGCTGCACGATTTGCAGGCCGGGCTCGAACAGCTCGGCGCGGATCACCAGCGCCATGCAGCCGCCGAGCAGGAACATCGCGAAGCTGAACCACAGGTACATGCTGCCGATGTCCTTGTGGTTGGTAGTGTAGAGCCACCGCTTGAATCCGGGTTGAGGACCGTGTGCCATACTGAATTTCCTCTCCGCGCTTACTGCTTATTCTTAAAATTGAGAATGTCGATGGGCTGGACCGTATCGCCCATGTCGTTGCCGAAGGCGTTGCGCTGGTAGGTGATTACCGACGCCAGATCCACCTCGGAGAGCTGTTCGCCGAACGCCTGCATCGCCGGGTTTTTCTGCGAGCCGTTGATTACCATATTCAGGTGGCCCTCCAGCGGACCGGTGGCGATCTTGGAACCGGCGATGGCCGGGAAAGCGCCGGGTACCCCCTGGCCATTGGGCTGGTGGCAGGCGGCACAGGTGCGGTTGTAGACTTTCTCACCCTGGGCGTAGAGTTCGTCGAAGGTGAAAGTCTTCTCGGTGAGCTCCCTGGCCTTGGCCGCGGCCTCGGCGCGTTCGCCCAGCCAGGCAGTGTACTCCGCCTCAGGCACCGCCTTGACCACAATGGGCATAAAGCCGTGGTCCTTGCCGCAGAGTTCGGCGCACTGACCGCGGTAGATACCGGGCTCTTCGATGCGGGTCCAGGCCTCGTTGATAAAGCCGGGGATGGCGTCTCTTTTCACCGCCAGCTCCGGCACCCACCAGGCGTGGATTACGTCGTTGGCGGTCAGCAAGAAGCGGATTTTCTTGCCCACCGGCACCACCAGCGGCTCGTCCACTTCCAGCAGGTAGTCCGGACCTTTCGGCAGCTGGTTGTCGATCTGTGCACGGGGGGTGGAGAGGTTGGAGAAGAAGGAGACATCGGAGCCCAGGTAGTCGTATTTCCACTTCCACTGGTAGCCGGTGATCATGATATCCAGGTCGGCTTCCCCGGTGTCGTAGATATCGTAGAGGGTCTTGGTGGCGGGGACGGCCATGGCGACCAGGATCAGGGTGGGAATGATGGTCCACACCAGTTCGACCGCGGTGCTCTCGTGAAACTGCGACGCCCGATAGCCCTTGCTCTTGCGGTGGCGCCACATGCTGTAGAACATCACCCCGAACACCAGTACGCCGATGACCACGCAGATCCAGAAGATCAGCATGTGCAGGTCGTAGGTGGTACGGGATACCTCAGTTACTCCCTGGGTCATGTTGACCCCCCAGCGCTCCGCCCCCTCTTCCGCCAGCGCGAAATGGGCCGGACCCGAGGTGGCCAGCAAGGCGAACAGCCGATTGAAGCCTCTCAACATCGCCTACAGATCTCCGTGTGTTGCGAGTCTCCGTGCGGAAACTCGTTATTCTTATCTTCAGCCGTCGGCCGTCACGGATAACTGGAGTCCCCCCGCCGCCGGCATGCCAGCCTCGGAGAAATTCCACACAAAAATTGTGGACATGCTGTAGTAACACAAGACTACATACACTGGGCGGGGAGAAGATTCCCCGCGATACTGCCGTCAGTGCAACTTGTTATTCTAATCAAAGATTTTTTACTTCAGATGTCGTCGTCCGGAAGGGTCAACCAACAACCTGTTACTTATTTGTCGCATCTACTGCACGGCTAAAAGGAACATATCGCCGTCGAAAAGTCAATTAAACCGCCAACCATAAGAACGTTCTACATGCAGCAGTCACAGGTAGCCGAGCAGCCCCATTCCCGCGTCTGGGGCCTGGCCTGGCCGATGATCCTGAGCAATATCTCGGTGCCCCTGTTGGGCGCGGTGGACACCGCGATCCTGGGCCATCTGCCCTCCCCCGAATACCTTTCCGGCGTGGCCATAGGCGCGAGCGTGATGTCCATGCTGCTGTGGGCCTTCGGGTTCCTGCGTATGGGTACCACCGGCCTGGTAGCCCGCTCGGGGGACGGCGGCGAGCAGTGGCTGATGCGCGCCCTTGGGCTGGCCCTGGTGCTGGGCCTGGTACTGTTGCTGCTGGCCTCACCACTGCTGCCGTTCATAGTCCGCTGGATGAACGCCAGCGAGCAGACCGGGCCCCACGCGCTGGCCTATTTGCAGATCCGCCTGTGGAGCGCGCCGCTGGCGCTGGCCAACTTCGCCCTGCTGGGGTTCTTTATCGGCCGACAGGACAGCCGCGCGCCGCTGTTTATCCTGCTGGCCGCCAACGCCCTCAATATCCTGCTGGATTTAGTGTTTATCGTCGGCCTGGAACTGGGTGCCCGCGGTGCGGCTATGGCGACGGTGTGTGCGGATATCTCGGCCTTTGTACTCGGCCTGCGCCTGCTGGGGCGCGTCGAACCGGTGATATTCTCCAGGCTCGTGCGCCTGTTGCGCCGGCCGGGCTTTTTACCCTGGCGCGACCCCGCGCCCTGGACCGAACTGTTGCGCATCAACGGCGATCTGTTTGTGCGCACCTGCCTGCTGCTGCTCACCTTTACTTTTTTCACCGCCCAGGGCGCCGCGCAGGGAGATGCGGTGCTTCAGCCAACGCGATTCTGCTGCAACTGCTGATGATGACTTCCTACGCCCTGGACGGCTTCGCCCACGCCACAGAGGCCCTGGTGGGGGAGTCGATCTCCAGGAAATCGCCGAGGCTTTTTCATACCACCGTGCGCAGCGCAGGCACCTGGGCCCTGGCCAGCGCCGCGGCCATCACCGCTATCTATGTAGCCGGCCAGCCGCTGATACTGCCGCTGTTCAGTGATATCCCGGCGGTGCTCGAGCAGGCGGAAGGGGTTTACTGGTGGCTTTGCGCCCTCCCCCTGGTCGCGGTGTGGAGTTACCAACTGGACGGAATCTTTATCGGCGCCGGCAGAAGCCGGCAGATGCGCGATACCATGTTCGTGGCCACCGCGCTGGTTTTCTTTCCTGCCTGGTGGTTCACCCGCTCCTGGGGCAACCATGGCATCTGGTTCAGCCTGTTTTTGTGGACTGGCGCTCGTTCCATAGGTCTACTACTTTTCTATCGCTACTACACTTCAAGCAAATCCTGGACGTAACTGGAGCGACGGTACAAGGCAATCTTTTTTTCGCGTTATGCGGTGCTGCGGAAGAACGGAAAAGGGGATTCCACCGTTCGACAGTGGTAACGATGTACGATGACTATCAGATCATGCGGAGATGCATCGATCGCGCGGTTACCCTGGAGCGACACAGCGGGCGCTTCTGCCGCGCGCTCAGACGCTCGCTTCCCGGACTGCACCACAGTATTCGCCTTCCCCGGGGCGACGGCCCCAAACACCTCACCGGTTTTGCAATCCGTTATGTCCAGGCTGTGCCGGATTGGCTCGAGCGGCTGGAAATCCTGTGTGGAGCCGCCGGACTGGACCTGGCGCCCGTACGCGAACTGATCCGCTGCGCCTTCGCCCAGCCACCGGAGCGACACCCGGAACATACGGGCCTGGGGGCGTTGCTGGACGAGGCCTACCTGGCGCATCGCACCCTGGAGGAGATCAACGACCAGCTGCAGCCCGCCTGTGGGACCCCGCTGCTGCCCATGGACCCGATGGCGGCCAACCTGGTGGTGCGCGAACTGCTGGGCGAGGAGTTCGCGGCAGAACTGGACGCGATCAGCGTGGAGATCGGCCGCCGCTTCAGCGGCCTGCAACTGAGTCCGGACAGCCTGGTGGCGCTGGTCCTGCGCAAGCATCGCTTTATCGAGACTCCGGGAGTGTGGCCGGACTTTGCCGGGCGGCTGGACATCGCCCTGCGAGTGCCGCTGGCAACGCCGCAGGTGGATACCTCCCATTGATCCGCTCCGCAGAGCATCGTCAGCGCCGGGCGGCGATTGCCTTGACCAGCTCGGCTTTGCTCATGCGGCTGCGGCCGGGGACATCCAGCCAGCGACCGTTCTTGGTCGCTGGCTGGATCAAGTTCTTCATTCGCTTTAAACAGTTCCTAGTGTGGTGTAAGAATTAGAAGTTAGCGCGTAAGCCTAATGAGAAGCGTGCGCCAGTTGCGCTGTAGTCCAGCAGCCGCTCCTTATAGATGGAGAATGAGCGCGTTTTTTCATCGGTCACATTGATCCCCTCCCCATAAATAGTGAGGCGATCGTTTACGTCATAACTCGCACTCAAGTCTACCTGGCCGTAGGCTTCGACCATTTCTGCCTGGCTCTGTCTTCCGATGGCCCGCGCCAGATATTCATCGCGCCAGTTATAAGCTGCGCGTAGTTGAATACCATTGGCTTCATAAAAAGCGATAAAGTTTGCAGAGTCAGACAGGCCTTCCAGCGCAAACTCTTCGGGTCTTGTAATCGGGTCGAAATCATCGTCGGACTCAACGATGGTGTAGTTGGCCTGCAGGCCAAAACCATTGCTGAAGTTATGCAACGCCGCAATCTCAAACCCGGATACGGTTGCCGATGCCGTATTGCGTGCCCGCGTCACCTGGAATTCACCAAACGGATTGCCCGGCAGCAGGTCTTCCGGCAAGGTGGTCTGAGACAGGAAATTTTCAGCTTTTTTGACAAAAGCGGCTGCACCGACATAACTCGCATCGGAGTAATACCAGGACCAGGACAAGTCGTAGTTGGTTGACTCAAATGGTTCCAGTTCAGGGTTACCGCCAGACGCCGTGCTGGCGCCCAGACGTCCCACATACCCGCCCAGGCCGACGCCAAGTCGGGTCAGGGTTGGTCGAGACATGGTTTTAGACGCAGAGAAGCGCGCTACATGCTCGTCGGTGACATCAAGCTTTAAATTAAGCGATGGTAATACATTGCTGTAATCATGCTTGACGGTGACAGTTTGAGGATCCGTAAATCTCAAATCAAGCAGTGTCGGGTCGCTCTCTACCTGGGTAATATCTGTCAGTACCGAGGTAAAACCGGTTGAAGCAACATCAGTTTGCGCATAGCGAACGCCCAGGTTGCCGGAAAGCGCCATGTCGCTTATTTCGGCAGTGAAGTCCAGTTTCACGAAGGCTTCGAGCACCTGCTCATCGACTTCGTGCTCGCTAGTTCGATTAGCTCGGGGGAAGGGGTTGCCGGAACGCTTAAGCAGCTCCGCTTCTGCCCGTTCTTCTGGTGAATCCGCAAAAACTCTATCCAGATGCTCAGTTGACCAGAGATATTCGGCATATTCGATCGGATCAAAAGTGAACCAGGTTGATGGAACCCCGCCATCCAGGAAACTACCTTGGTTAACGGCGGTAAACAGTTCATCCGGTAAATCATAGCCGTACCCGGCAAAGATGCCGCCTTCCGTGGTTCCGGTATCACTGCCGCCTTTTGTCCGGTCAGAACCGTAAATGCCAAAGCTGACCTTCTCAAAATTCCCGAAAGGCAAATGGTATTCACCATCGAGGCTGAACTGGCCAATACTGTCTTCGTTAAGACCGCCGCTAAACCAGGTTTGGTGGCTGCGCAGATCTGCCGCGCTTATACCCCTATCGAGACTGATCGTCGGGTATTCTCCCCCATTGGTATAGTCATACCTTGGGTTGGCCGTTGGCGAACCGACAATGACAAATTTGCCACGACCTCGATTGTCATTTTTGGCATCTGAATAGGATGCATCAAAATCAACGATAAAGTTTTCCGTTACATCCCATGCCAAATTCACACCCACCTGTCGGGTTTCTGTTGGGCGACTGAATTCTTGCTGCACAAAGTCCGATGCCAAGTCAAATTCACCGTCATAGGAGTATGCAAGCAGAGTATTATTTTTGTCCGCAGTGACGGAATCGAAGAACTCCCCCCAGTCATGGGTCCAGTTAGCGCTGGTCATCACGGATGAGTCGACGACAAACTTGGAATACAGCAGGTCCACCGTCATTTCAATGTCATCGGTGATCTTCGCCTGGAATACACCAGTACCGCCGAGGCGTTCACGCGTTCCGATATCACTGAAAAAATCCATGTTCCTCGGAACGCGCAATTTGCTAAAATCAGCGTCACCTACCTGGCTGGGAACATAACTCAAGTCCCGCTCCATCCAACCACCGGTACCAGCATTGTCTACACGGTACTTTCTTTCAGAATAGGTGGTAGAGATCAGGAAACCGAAGTCCTCATTAGAAATGCTATAGACGCCCGACATCTGTGGGAAGTGATCCTCAGCCAGGGTGTCATAGGTATCTTTTACACTAAAAGCCGTTTTAACTCCGTCAAAATCCATCGGTTTTGCCGTGCTCAAGTCGATGGTGGCCCCGATACCGCCTGTGACCAAGTCTGCTGTACCAGCCTTGTAGGCGTCGGCACCACTGATTACCTCTGCGGCCAACACATCGAAACTGAATTCCCGACCGGCGTTTTCTGTTGCCAGTACTCTGCCGTTGTAGAGCACCGCGTTAAATTCCGGCCCAAACCCACGCACCGTCAGGAAGCGCCCCTCACCACCACTCCGGTTGATTGAAATGCCGGTGATGCGTTGAAGGGATTCCGCGACGTTCTGATCGGGAAATTTTCCCAAGTCCTCGCTAGCAATGCCGTCAACGATTGAGTCAGCCGCGCGCTTCTTGTCCAGCGCTCGCTTGTTACTTCCCATAATGCCAACGACTGACACTTCCTCCAGTTCGCCGGCTTGATCCGTTACATATTCCTCTAATTGCATCGCCAGGGACTCACCAGGAATTGCGGCAAAGCCACCTGAGGTAATGAGAGCCATAACTGCTGAGAGTTTATTGTTCTTGAATCTCATTCTTGCACCTTCTAATAGTTAGAAACTAGTTCGATCAGACACAAGCAGCAAGGTAAATAAAGATTTGGCTTTATTAAAATTCCGCCGACAACCTCATCATTACCTGTTCGTAAAATGATCGGCCGGTTGGGCTGCGTTCAATTCAGGGTTTATTTTCCGCAACCCGGGTCACTCTAACAAAGCGAAACTTCAAAGGAAATATATATACGATAAATACCATATATGGATTAGAATTTGCAGCGAGCCAGGACAGCAGCAGTTTTGGAGCGTCGTCGCGGATAAACCTCGAGGATTTTTTGCACCGAAAAATTGTCGTATAGCGCGCCATACCACCGGCGTTTTTCAGGATAGTTGTCGCCTTTTTTTCGTTACGCGGCGATTTTATTCTGGATCTTCTTTCTGTGGGTTCAGTGCTGCGGTGACGCCTTTGCCGATTTTCGGCTCCAGCAGAGGTTATCCCAAGGGACAATTTGCTACCCACCACCACTGGCCGCGCCTTCGTTTGATCTCTGCACGCTCAGCGCCGGGTGGCGATTGCCTCCACCAGTTCGGCCTTGTTCATCCGGCTGCGGCCGGGGACGTCGAGCTTCTGGGCGCGCTCATACAGCTCGTCTCGCGAGAGTTGTTTCAACTCCGTGCGGCGGCCCTTTCCCCGCCGGGCCGACTTGCCGTTACCCTTTCCGCCGGCCTTTGAGGGCGCGCGACGGCCCCGGCCCGGCTCTCCGGGCGGGCGCCCCTCGGCGAGGCCCTGTTTGAGCACCTGCATCAGGTCGATCACCTCGCCGCCCCGCTCCAGTTCGGCTTCCGGCGCCTCTTCGTCCAGCTCGACCACATCCTGGCCCCGTGCCAGTTTCTCCTCGGCGCGCTCGATGATGCGCTGGCTCTGCAGGTCCTGTAGCGCCTCGCGCTCGAACGTCTCGCGGCTGAGCGCGGCGATGGCTTTCTCCATGGCCTTCACGCGCCGCTTATCGGGAGCCCGCTCCCCGGGCAGGCCGATCTCCTCCGGCGAGCGTATCTCTTCGGCGAAGCGCAGGGTCTCGGCGCGCAGGATGCCCTTCTCGGCGATGATCGCCACCAGGTACTCCTTGCCGCGCATAACGAAGGTGGCGATGCCGGCACGCCCGGATGCCTCCATACTCTCGGCCAGCAGGCGGTAAGCCTTGGTGGCCCCCCTATCGGGGGTCATCAGGTAGGCCCGCTCGAAGTACATGGGGTCGATCTCGTCGAGGCCGACGAAGCGCTTGAGGTCGATCTCCTGGGATTTCTCGGGAGCCAGCGATTCGAGTTCACGATCCTCGATCACCACGAATTCGTTCTTCTCGATCTCGTAGCCGCGCACCAGTTCGTCGTTGTCCAACGCACGCTCTTCCTTCTCGCAGAAATAGCACCGCGTGAGCGGTGTGCCGTCGCGGTCGACCATGCGCAGCGACACCGGCTTGGGGCGGTTGGCCGGGTAGAGGTTCACCGGCAGGCTGACCAGGCCAAAAGTGATGGTGCCCGACCACAATGAGTGAGGGCCGCTGGGGTGGAAGTGCTTTTTCTCTTTGCGCTCTGCCTTGTTTTTCGACTTCTTGTCCTTCGACTTGCGCTTGCTCTGGCTAGGCACGTTTTCGCTCCTTCTTCAGGCTGGCCTCGAGGGCCTTGGACAGATCCTCGGAGGGCTCGGGGCGGCGGAAGGGGGTGACCTTGACGCTCTTGCCCTGCCGCTTGGCCTCGATCAACTCCAGCACCCGGGCGCGGTATTCGTCGTGATATTCCTCGGGCTCGAACTCGGCCTCCAGCATGCCGATAAGCTGGCGGGCCATGTCGAGCTCCCTGGCATCGAGCGCTTTGCCCTTTGGGGGCTCCAGGGCGTCCATCGGCACCACCTGCTCCTCGTGGCGCAGCGACATCAGTATGGGCACGCCGCGATGCAGGCGCAGGGCGCCGACATAGGATTTCTTGCGCATGACCCAGCGCGCCAGGCCCTCCCGGCCGCTGTGCTCGAGTGCCTCGGCCAGGGCGAAATAGGCCGATTCACTGCCATCCGGGCCCAGGTAGTAGGGGCGGTCGTACCAGCGGTGGTCGATCGCCTCCTGCGGCATAAAACGGATGACTTCGATATCGCGCTCCGACTCCGGTTCCAGCGCATCTAGCTCCTCCTGGTCGAACATCACCAGGCTGCCCTCGTCAATGCGGTAGGCGCGGCGGGTCTCTGCGTAGGGAACTATCTCGTCGGTTTCGGGGTTGACCATGGCCTGCTTCACCGGCGAGTGATCCTTGGCGTGCAACAGCCGAAAGTGCACGCTGCGGTCCTGCACCGCGGAGTAGAGTTTGACGGGCACTTTCACCTCGCCGAAACGAATCACGCCCTTCCATATCGCCCTTGCGGCCATCAGACGTCCTCCCCGCGGCATTGCGGACACACCGCCTCGCGATTCTCGAAGCGCTCCACCACGCATCCCGGACAAACGGCCCAGTCGCAGTGGAGACAGTGATAGCCCGCTTCATGGTGGAATGCGCGCAGGCAGAACTGGCAGGTTTCGGGGCCGGGTTGCAGCCACCAGGGTGCTTCGCTCATATCACCTCCCGATTGCGGTCATTTCACGCCTACCGATGCGAGCAGCCCGGCGTCGAGCGGGCGGGCCGCTTCCCTGAAGCCGGCCCAGGGGTCCCGGCGCAGGGCCGCGAGCCGGCGGGGCAGGTTCCCAACGTTGTAGCGGTCGGCGCGCAGCGCCGGGTTGAGTTCGTCCCAGCGGATGGGCACCGCCACCGGGGCGTTTTTGCGGGCGCGCACCGTGTAGGAGGCCACCGCCGTCGCCCCGCGGCCGTTGCGCAGGTAGTCGATAAAGACGCGCCCCTCGCGCTTGGCCTTGGACAGGTTGGCCGTCAGCCGTTTGGGGTCCTCCCTGGCGTGCTGTTCGGCGATGGCGCGGGCGAAGGCCTTGGCCCGATCCCAGTCGGCGTCGGGTTCCAGTGGCACTACCAAGTGCAGTCCCTTGCCGCCGGTGGTGCGCAGGAACGGCGTGAGCCCCAGCGATTCGACGCGCTCGCGCAGGGTCCTGGCGACACGCAGGACCTCCCGCCAGGCGACACCCTCGTGCGGATCGAGATCGAACACCAGAATGTCGGGCTGCTCGAGATGATCGATGCGGCTGCCCCAGGGATGTATCTCCAGCGCGCCGGCCTGGACCAGGCCGACCAGGTCGGCGGCGGACTCGACGTAGAGGTACTCCTTACTGCCTTCCTTCCCGGGCACATCGACCCGCGGCACCCGCTGGGGAATGGCGGTGCGGGGATGCTTCTGGAAAAAGCACTCCCCGTCGCGGCCCTCGGGGCAGCGCAGCAGCGCCAGCGGCCGCCGGGCCAGGTGCGGCAGGACCCAGTCCTGGATCCGGTCGTAGAAGCGCGCCAGGTCGAGCTTGGTCAGCCCCAGTTCGGGAAACAGCACCCGGTCGGGATGCGTCAGGCGCACGCCGAGCAGCGCCGTCTCGCCATTGCGGCTGACGCCGGCCTTGCGTCGGGCGGGTTTGCGCTCGTCCGTCTCCCCGTTGCCGGCGGCCAACTCCTTGGAGTTGGTCATGCGTATTTCCCGGGGATTCCGGTCCTCGCGCAGCCCGCGAAACACCGGGTGGCGCGGGCGACCGTCCCGGGTGCGCTCGGTGAACTCCGCCTCGATCACCAGCTCGGGGCGCACCCAGTGCACCGAGCGGCTGTCCGGCACGGCGCCGTGAAAGGGCGAATGCTCGGTTTCCAGCGCCCGCAGGGTCTCGCTCAGGCGCTCCAGCAGGCGCTGGCTGAAGCCGGTGCCGACGCGCCCGGCGTAGACCAGTTCCCCGCCGCCATAGGCGCCCATCAGCAGCGCGCCAAAGCCGGGGCGCGCACCGCCGGGGTCGGTATAGCCGCCGACCACGAACTCCTCCTGCTGGCTGACACACTTGACCTTGACCCAGTCGCGGCTGCGCCGCTGTTGGTAATGGCTGTCGGCGCGCTTGCAGATGATGCCCTCGAGCCCCAGCTGGCAGGCGCGCTCGAAGAAGGCTGCCCCCTTTGCCTCGATATGGTCGGAGTAGCGAATGATGCCGCCCTTCATATCGGCGGCGCGGAGCAACGTCTCGAGGGTGCGCTTGCGTTCGAGCAGTGCCACGCCGGCGAGGTCGTACCCCTCGAGATAGGGCAGGTCGAAGACCTGGTAGATGAGACGGGCGGTGCGGCCGCTGGAGAGCGCCTCCTGCAGCCGGCCGAAGCGGGAGATGCCATCCCTGCCCATCGCCACCACCTCGCCATCGAGCAGCGCCGAATCCACCGGAAGCACCTCCAGGGCCTCGGCCAGTTCGGGAAAACGGCCGGTCCAGTCCTGGCCATTGCGGGTGATCAGGCGGACCTCGCCGCGCTCGAGGCGGGCCAGCAGGCGGTAGCCGTCGAGCTTTATCTCGTAGATCCAGTCGCCCCGGAAGGGGACTTCGCAGGCCGCGGTGGCCAGCTGTGGCTTGATCCCGCGGGGCAGCTTTGCGCGTCGGGCGCCGTCGAGTTCCGAAGGATCGGGCGGGGCGGGGGATGTCGAAGTCTCGGCATGGCCCGAGGTCCAGGTGGTGTCGCGGTCCTCGGCGATCTGCGCCATGCTGCGCCCGCTGGCGATACTGATGTCTTCGTCGACGCTGAGCGAGGCATCCATGCGCGGCTTGTCGTCGTGGCGCTTGATCATCAACCAGTTGCGCCCCTGCCTGTCCTGGTTCTTGCCGGTCATGCGGGTCAGAACCCAGCTTCCCTTGAGCCGCTCGCCGTCGAGCTCGATATCAATGCGATCCTTTTTCGGGCGCCCCTTGACCCGCCAGGTGCCGCGATCCCAGAGCATCACGGTGCCGCCGCCGTAGGCCTTTTTGGGGATTACGCCTTCGAAGTCGGCATAGTCGAGGGGGTGGTCCTCGACCTCCACCGCCAGGCGCTTCTCGCCGGGCTCCAGGCTCGGCCCCTTCGGCAGTGCCCAGCTTTTGAGAACGCCATCCTGTTCCAGGCGCAGGTCGAAGTGATCGTGGCTCGCAGCGTGCTTGTGCATGACGTAAAGGTCCCCCGAACTCGAGGCGCTGCGCGCTTCCCCGGTGGGTTCGCGGGTGCGTGTGAAGTCGCGCTTGCGGCGATACTCCCCGAGTCTCTCCATCGACTTCGTCCGTCGAGCTTCCTTTTCGAGGTTCCATCTCTCAGCCTAGCAGGCTGCCGGACTGCGGCCTCGGCACGCGCCACGCCGCGGCCCACCGTTCTTGGAAATTGCGCCGCTATCAGCGCTCAGCGTGACGGGGTGGGAAGGCTCTTTGCGGGACGGGCGGCAAGCCCTAATAAATCAGGGGGCCCAAAGCCGAATGGCACTGACTTAAGCGTAAGCCCGGCATTTTTCGTAGGATGGGCAAAGCGCAGCGTGCCCATCAACATGGCGGAAGATGGGCACGTCGCTACGCTCCGTTGACTCGCGCCATCCATGGCGCTCGCCCGCTTCGCGGGCGCCTGCGGCGTCCAAATCGGCAATCCTGCCGATTTGTGCCCATCCTACGAAGGAGCATTCGATTGCGAATAGCTTCTCAGATACGCACCTGCTGATGCTGCAGGATCTGCTGCCAGTTTGCGTAGAATTCCGCCTCGCCCTGCAGAATCGCACTGTTGAGATCGTCGATCTCCCGGCGCAGGTTTTTATCGTAGAAGTACAGGCTGCCGCCGCGCAGCGTATAGCCGCGCGGGTTTTCCGCCAGCAGCTGGTAGTAGCGCGCCACCCGCTCCAGGTGGGCGTTGACCTGTCGCGAGGAAAAGTTGCCGCGGCGGTAGTAGTCCAGCACCTGCGCGTCGATTTCCGCATGAACCTTTTCCCGGCTCTCCGGCGACAGGCCGCCGCTGTTCACCTGATTGCGGACATCCGCGCGCAGGTCCTCCAGGTAGCGTTCCGCGGCCTGCGCGGAGACCTGCAGCTTGCCGATGACCCGCCGGCGCTGGCCCTGGGCCCTGCGGTCCTTCAGGGCCGTCGGGGCGAACATTTCCCGCGACGAGAACTGCCCCAGCGGGCGGAAAATAGTCCGGTGCTGCAGGTTGCTATGGCGGGTGAGCTTGCCGCAAATTTCCACCGCCGCCTGCCACTCGGCGAAGGGGCTGCCCTCCAGCAGCTGCGGCGGCAACTGCGCCACCGCCGCATCCAGTTTTTCCTCCTGTTCGCGGTAGAAGTCCGGCCGCGCACGCCAGTCGTTGGCCTGCAGCTTGAACAGCGACAGGATGCCCTGGTTGACGCAGCGAGCCAGCAGCAGCGCCGTCTGCTCCCGCTGCCGCTCGCGCAGTTCGCGGTAGTGATCCAGACCGTAAAGACTTGCGATGGCGATAACCAGCAGGAAGGCCAGCAGTGGATAGTATTTTTTCACGCTTTATTTTTTGGGTGGTTGAATGATTCTTACCGGAACTTCGATCTCTTTCGCGGTTTCACTATTGTCGACCCGCGTACCCGGCACCCGCGGCGCAGACTGTAGGCGGATTTCGTCCTCGAAACCGCAGGCCACGCACTCGCGGAAATTCCTGCCCTCTTGGCGGTAGTTGACGATCCGGTCCATCTCCCCGCAGCGGGGGCACACGGCCCCGGCGATAAAGCGCTTCTTCACGGGTTTTTTGCTGGTGTTACTCAAGCTGTTGTTACTCAAGTTATCGTCACTCATGGGCGGTCTCGTCGCACTCTACGATGCCGCTGTGGTGCAGCAGCGCGTCTATTTTAGGTTCGCGGCCGCGAAATTCTGTGAACAGGTCCAGTGCGTCGCGACTGCCGCCCTGTTCGAGGATGCTGTGCAGGAATCTGTCGCCGGTGTCCCGATCGAAAATACCCTTCTCCTCGAACAGCGAGAAGGCGTCCGCAGACAGCACCTCGGCCCACTTGTAGCTGTAATAGCCAGCCGCATAACCGCCGGCGAAGATATGGCTGAAGCCGTGCTGGAAGCGGTTCTCCTCCGCCACCGGCACCACCGCCACCTGTGCGCGCACGGCATTCAGCAGTTGCTGGATTTCCTCTGCGCTGGCGCCGCTGTCGCGGCAGTGCAGGCGGAAATCGAATAGGGCGAACTCCAGTTGGCGCACGGTGAACATGGCGGACTGAAAATTCTTCGCCGCCAGCATTTTGTCCAGCAGCGCTTGCGGCAGCGGCTCGCCGGTCTCGTGGTGGCCGGAGATCATCGCGATGGCCTCGGGCTGCCAACACCAGTTCTCCAGGAACTGGCTGGGCAGCTCCACCGCGTCCCAGGCCACGCCGTTGATGCCGGACACCGCGGCCACATTCACCCGGGTGAGCATATGATGCAGGCCGTGGCCGAATTCGTGGAACAGGGTGGTGACTTCGTAGTGGGTCAGCAGCGATGGAGCGCCACCAGCGGGAGCAGAAGCGCCCGCAGCGGGTGAAGAGGCGCCTGCAGCGGGAGGAGAGAAGTTGCACACCAAGTAGGCCACCGGCAATTGCAGGCCCGAAGCCCCCTGCCGGCGCACGCACACGGTATTCATCCAGGCACCGCCGCGCTTGTTCTCGCGAGCGAAGGGATCGAGATAAAAGCCGGCGATGCGCTCGCCGCCGCGCAGCAGCCAGAAGAACTGCACATCGCGGTGCCAAGTGGCCACCGAGGTGTCCCCCTCCACGGTGACGCCGAACAGTTTTTCCACCACCGCGAAGAGCCCGGCGAGCACTTTTTCATAGGGGAAATAGGGGCGCAGCTCCTCCTGGCTGACGGCATAGCGCTCCTGCTTGAGCTTCTCCGCGGTCCAGGCGATATCCCAGGGTTGCAGCTCTTCCAGTCCTGTTTTTTCGAGGTGTAGCTTTTCCGCGGCGAATTCCCGCAGTTCGGCGAACTCGCGCTCGGCGGCGGGTCTGGCCCGCGCCGCCAGGTCCTCGAGGAATTCCAGTACTTTTTCGCAGTCCGGTGCCATCTTGCTGGCCAGGGAAAGCTCGGCGTAATTGGACATGCCCAGCAATTTGGCCTGCTCGGCGCGCAGCGCCAGTATCTCTTCCATCACCGCGGAATTGTCGAACTGACCGCCCTGGGGGCCGGTCTCCGAGGCGCGGGTGACAAACGCCAGGTACACCCGCTCGCGCAGCTGGCGGTTGTCCGCGTGGGTCATCACCGCCAGGTAGCTGGGCCCCTCCAGGGTGATCAGCCAGCCGGACAGGTCCTTCGCCTGCGCCGCGGCGGCGGCCGCCGCGAGCGCGGTCTGCGGCAGCCCGGCCAGCTCCGCTTCGTCCTCTGTGTGGTAGGTCCAGGCATTGGTGGCATCCAGCACATTGTTGGCGAAGCGGCTGCCCAGCTCCGCCAGCCGGCGGCTGTTGGCGGCGAAGCGCTCCCGCGCCCCGCCCTCCAGGCCCACGCCGCCGAGCACGAAATCCCGCAGGCCCAGCTTCACCGCCTGCCGGCGCGCCTGGGGCCAGCCGGTGAATTCCTTCGTCTCGGCCAGCTGCTGGTAGACCCGGTAGAGATCGCGGTTCTGGCCCAGTTCGGTCCAGTAATCGGTGACCTTGGCCAGCGCCGCCTCGTAGGGCGCCCGCCAGGGGCCGCTGAGCACGCTGTTCAGGTGGCCAACCGGGGAAAAGGCCCGGTTGAGCCTGTCCTGGGCCTCCTCCAGCGGGGCCAGGGTGGTGTCCCAGCCCGGGTTCTTCAGCCCGCTCTCCAGTTCGGCGTGGCAGCGCTCAATCAATTCAGCGATAGCGGGTTCCACCTGCTCCGGCTGCAACTGGTCGAAGGATGGTAGGAGGGGGAAATTCAACAGCGGATTGGACATACAGCACCCTGCGCAGAAAAATCGATAAGGCTATGATAATGGACCGATTGTACAGGAGATGCGTTATGTCCCCACTGCGCCCCCACGGCGACAACGAACGGGAGAAATCCCCCCAGCTCGGCAGCGGGGTGTATATCGACCCACAGTCCTCGGTGATCGGCGATGTCACCCTCGGCGACGACAGCTCGGTCTGGCCCATGGCGGTGGTGCGCGGCGATATGCACCAGATCCGCATCGGCGCGCGCACCAGCGTTCAGGACGGCTCGGTACTGCATATCACCCACGCCGGCCCCTTCAATCCGGAGGGCTGGCCGCTCACCATCGGCGACGACGTGACCATCGGCCACAAGGCCTGCCTGCACGGCTGCACCGTCGGCAGCCGCGTGCTAATCGGCATCGGCGCCATTGTGCTCGACGGCGCGGTGATCGAGGACGAGGTGGTGGTGGCCGCCGGCGCGCTGGTGCCGCCCGGGCGCACCCTGGAGAGCGGCTACCTGTACGTGGGCGCGCCCTGCAAAAAGGCGCGGCCGCTGTCGGACAAGGAGCGGGAATTCTTCCGCTACTCCGCCGACAATTACGTAAAACTGAAAAACCAGTACCTGACCGAACACGAACAGCCCTGAGCCTCCTCCCCTTGTAGGAGCGGCCCATGGCCGCGATCGGACTTCGCAAAAACCACTGATCGCGGCCATGGGCGGATGGCCGCCCCGCCGCTCCTACAGATACTTCGTCAGAGACCCCCAAATGAACAACCTCAACCTGGACCAGCTGCGCACCTTCGTCGCCGCCTGCGAAAAGGGTTCCTTCTCCGCGGTGGCGCGGGAGATGGGGCGCGCCCAGTCGGCGGTCAGCGCGCAGATCCAGAACCTGGAACTGGACCTGGGGCTGGAGCTCTTCGACCGCAGCGGCAAGTACCCGACCCCGACGGCGGCGGCGCAGTCGCTGCTGCCCCTGGCGCGCCAGGCCATCGGCCAGCTGCGCCGCTTCCAGCAGGCGGCAGACTCCTACCAGCGAGGCGAGGAGCCACTGCTGCGGGTCCTGTTCGAAGAGCTGGTGATGCCCGACAAGCTCAACGACATGCTGGCGGCCTTCGCCGAGCGTTTTCCCCACACCCAGATCCACGCCAGCACCGCCACCGACGAACAGGCCATCCGCCAGATCGCCGACGGCGGTGCGGATTTCGCCTTTGTCACCGCCCGCGACGGCTATCCGGACGAACTGGATTTCAACAACCTGGGGCAGCAGCGGATTCTCACCCTCGCCAGCCCGGACCACCCGCTGGCGCAAACCCCCTCCGCCTCCCTCAACGAGGCGGCCAGGCACCGGCAGATCATCACCGCCTCCCCCTCGGGCAACCGCCGCTGGCAGCTGTCCCCGCAGACCTGGAGCAGCGATTCGCTGCTGCAGGCGCTGGACCTGGCCTGCAAGGGCGTGGGCTGGGTCAACGCCCCCTACGAGCTGGCGCGCCATTTCCTGAAGAGCGGCAAGCTGGTGGAGCTGAACCTGTCCAACGCGCTGAGCGCCTGGAGCCTGGGCGTGGACCTGCTGTGGTCCGGCAAAACACCCCAGGGCACCGCCGCGCGCTGGTTCGCCAGGGAGGCCCGGCGCCTGTATGGCAACTACTACAGCCCACCTATCGAAATAGCTGATGGAATCTAACTTTTACCGGCGATTTTGCTGGTGGATGATGAGATCTCCTCATCAACGTTAGGAGAAACGCGATGACCACCGAAGAACACCTGCAGAACCTGGAGAGCTTTTCCAGCCACTACCGCTACAACGTGAACTACCTGAAGGAGTTTTTGCAAAGCTCACCGGAGGGCTATCAAAAGTTCGCCGACTTCCGCCCGCTGTCCTACCACCTGGAGTTCCTGCCGCTGGAGACTTATTGGGTGAGCAAGCTCGCCGCGATGCAGGTTGCGGACTGCGGCGAGTGTTTGCAGCTCAATGTGCGCATGGCGCTGGAGGCCGGCGTGGACCAGCAGTTGGTACAGGCCTGCCTCCAAGGTGGCAGCCGGCTGCCGGAGAACCTGAAGGATGTTTTCGATTTCGCCACCGCGGTGGCCAACTACCGCAATATCGATCCGCAGTTGGAGGAGCGCATCGACGCGCAGCTGGACAAGTCCCAGCGCATCGAACTGGGAGTCTGCGTGGCCACCGCCTCGGTGTATCCCACCATCAAGCGGGCGATGGGTTATACGCAGAGCTGCAGCCTGGTGGAAATCGAGTTCGCGGCCTGATATTCCAGCCCGGCTCTGTGGGAGCCTGCCTTGCAGGCGATTAATCCGGGTGCTATCTGCCAAGCCCTCTTCGCCAGCAGGGCTGGCTCCCATGGGAGGGTAAGCCTGCCTCTACCGCACCAATAGCCGTTCGGCCAGCCGTACAAGCTGGCGGGTGAGCTCCCCCAACAACTCGCCACCGTTGCGCCAGTGGTGCCAGTAGAGCGGCACATCCACCGGCCGCTCCGGCAACAGCTCGACCAGTTCGCCACGGGCCAACTCACCGGCCACCTGCAACTCCGGCACCAGCCCCCAACCGAAACCACCCGAGGTAAGGTGGACGAATCCCTCGGAAGACGGGCAGAGGTGATAGGCGAAACCACCCGCGACGCCCAGCGATTCCAGATAGCGATGCTGGAGAAAATCGTCCGGCCCGAAAACGATAGCCGGGCTGTGCGCCAGCGCGGCGGGCGTCACCCCGGCAGGAAAATGGCGGTCGATGAACGCCGGACTGGCCACCGCCCGGTAGCGCATGGCCCCCAGCGCGACACTGCGCGCGCCGGCCACCGGCCGCTCGGCGGCGCAGACGCAGGCCGCCACTTCACCGGCACGCATGCGTTTGAGCCCGACATCCTGATCCTCCACCACATGATCCAGCAACACCCGGTGCCCAGCGCAGAAATCGGCCACCGCCGGCGCCCACCAGGTCGCCAGGCTGTCGGCGTTGATCGCGACGCGCAGTCGCTCCGGCTGGCCGCCCTCGTCGAGCGCCGGGACCTGGCCCTGCAGGTCGCGCTCGAGCAGGCGTACCTGCTGCACATGGTTGAGCAGTCGCCGGCCCAAGTCAGTGGGCTGCGGCGGTGTCGCCCGCACCAATACCGGCTGGCCGACCCGCGCCTCGAGCAGCTTGATCCGCTGCGATACCGCCGACTGCGACAGGCCCAGTACCAGCGCGGCCCGCTCGAAACCGGCCTGCTCCACCACGGCGGCGAGCGCGGAGAGCAGCTTGTAGTCGAACATATCGATTTTCCTAATGGGTAATCAGCAAGATTTGTTTTTCTTATATCACCTTCCGGTCCAGACTCGCCAGCATCACCACTGCCCGCCTCACCGCGTACCGGCAGGCCAACCCGGAGGAATATCGATATGTGGCAGAGCTACCTCAACGGACTGCTGTTGGGCGCCGGGCTGATCGTCGCCATCGGCGCGCAGAATGCCTTCGTGCTGGCGCAGAGCCTGCGCCGCGAACACCACCTGCCGGTGGCCGCGCTCTGCGTTTTGTGCGATGCGGTGCTGGTCTCCGCCGGCGTGTTCGGCCTGGCCGCGCTGCTGCTGAAGAGCCCAGCGCTGCTGGCGATGGCGCGCTGGGGCGGCGCGGCCTTCCTGCTCTGGTACGGACTCAAGGCCCTGCTCCGCGCCCTTCGCCCGCAGGGGCTCGAAGGGGCCGCGGAAGCCGGACCGCGCTCGCGTCGCGCGGTACTGCTCACCGCCTTGGCGGTGACCCTGCTCAACCCGCATGTCTATCTGGACACTGTGCTGCTGATCGGCTCCCTCGGCGCCCAACAGACCGAACCGGGCGCCTATGCGCTGGGCGCCGCCAGCGCATCGCTGACCTGGTTCTTCGGCCTCGCCCTCGGCGCCGCCTGGCTCTCGCCCTGGCTGGCGCGACCGGCGACTTGGCGCCTGCTCGATCTCGGTGTGGCCATCATGATGTTCAGCGTGGCTGTGCGGTTGTTGTTCGGCCACTGACCGAACTTAACGCCGATAGCCTTAACCCGGCACCCACGCGCTCTATGTGAGGCGAACTCAGTGACGCCATCCGCGGCACCGAGACGGACTACACCCGGCGTATCGACATGCGCCGCGCGGTATTCCTGCTCGCGGTGCCCACGATGCCAGATCAATGGACACACCGGCAGCTAAGCGGCGCGTTTTCTAGCGTCCGCTTGAGGTTTTTTCCGCGGTTCAAAGTGATACTAAGAGTCATGGCCACGATCCTGCAAAAACTCCAACAAATAACCATGACCACCTAAGTACGAGGATACGCGAATTACCTTACCGCTTTTGAATTTGAGTACATACCAATAACACCAACCGTTAAAATTTATTGATTCAAGATCATCCCATTTCTCATTCTTTTTTCCGGTCCAAGGCGTTGAGAAGTAAATTGAAGTGTCATCATAAGAGCCTTTAACAAAGAACCCTTCAGCTAACGTGTAAATAGCACCCACACCAAAACCAATGGTTAAACCAATAAGAGCTGTTGTTTCTCCAGGTTTATCAATCTGATAGTTTCCAGTTAAAAATACGACAAACGGAACCGCCGAGAATAGTAAGCACACTAGACCCAATCCTTTCATAAACAATCCAAATTTTAATTCGCCTTCCTGCGCAGCGTAGGTAGCTCTTTTCGTAAAGTAAGTAATCACAAAAACTGTTATTGCGCCGGTGATTAAACCTTGCCAGTTGATATCCATGCTACTCCTGATTGATTTCTAACTCGGAATTAATCGGTGGCCATTGCGTCAGCAGTGGGCGTCCGGTTGAACAATTGGTTAAGGGGAGCTGATCATTGAAGTTCGAGACAAGCACCTACAGTTTCCTTCAAAGTTTCAACAAGTTCTGGGTCCATATATTTGTACTCGTCGGGAATTTCCAGCACATGAATAGGCTTGTGATCTAAAAGACAAGTGAATTCTGTCACCAGCCTATTTTTATGCTTCTGCTCCATCACAACAATAATATCAGCCCAGCGAATGTCCGCTTGGCTGACTGTTCTCCGAGCCTTTGGGCTTGTACCCGCAGACCGAACACTTATGTTTGGCTGTTTACGCCACACAGCTTCGGCCGTTGGACTTCGCCACTGATTACGGCTGCAGATAAACAATACTTTGCTCATGGTGCTATTTACCTTCCAGAGACTTGCGCACTGTCTTCGCCGGATTGTCGATTCCGAGCCATTTGGCAAGAATAAGCTTCTCCCAGCGAATATACATTAGCCTCCAATTTTTTCAGACTTTTCTTAATTTGTGTGCTTTTTGCACGATAATGGGAGCGCAGCGACCGTGCACAAAGTAAGGCGTCGGCTGCAGCACCTCGTTACATTTTGATGAGTGCACGAACCTTCTCCACTAACGCCGCTGGTTCTGAATGCAAAGCTATGCTTTCCAGTGCCTCACTAACGACCTCCGCATTGTTGAGATCTATAGGGTACAAGAAATTGGTAAGGTAAACGCCATCCTCTCTAACCTCAGCCATTTCTTCCTTTGAAAGAACATCTGCACCAACCCATACCGGGTATCTACCAGTAAGGATTATTTCCTTAAGCTCTTTAAAGCCTTCTTTTGTTGCTACAAATATGACCATAGAAATTTCTCGCCGTAGGAACCCCGGTCACCCAAGGCCCCCGGCACAGTCCCGGACGTGCGGTTTTCCCGCATCCGGTTCCTCGGTTGTACTCGCTTTCGCGACGGGCTACTCATGCATACACCAATCGCTTCCTTGCCCATGGCCTGATGACTGGCTTCGGGATACATAAGCGTGCAAGCGCCCGCTTGAACTGCGGCCAGGTAAAGCTGCGGCGCTTTCCTCCCCGCCGATTCAGCCATTTGAACACCTGTCCAAGGACTTCTCGGTAGAAGCGGTAGAGCCCCTTTTGATTACCTGTAATGCCGTAGTAGTTGTAGTGTCCCTGTAATCGCCGTTTCAGTCCAGCCACGAAGGCGTGGCCGGGGAGGTTGCGATTTCTCTTGATCCAGTCCCTTATGCGCTGCTCGGCAGCCTGTTGTTTCTTCGGCGCCGTGCGTCGCTGGATTTGGGGCATTCCGCACCGGTTCCAGCCCCACCAGAGTTCGAAGCCGAGGAAGCTGATCCTTGATTCGCTCTGGTGACCGGCGTGGAAGCGGCTGAAGCGACAGATCCGTGTCTTCTCCTGCGCTATGGCCAGATGGAACTTTGCCAGCCTCTTCGGCAGCTCTCGGTAGAAGGCGTCTGCGTCTACCTTGTACTGGAAGGCGCAGACGAGTCGAGTCGCCCCGGGGACCCTCCCCCCGAGGCGCTCACAGAACCGGACGTGAACGTCTCCGCTCATCCGGCTCCTCCTACCCAGCCTGTCCATGTAATAAACGCCAATGGGCAAACAACCCCGGCTGTCTGCGCGCAATACGCTCCAACCAGTGGGTTGCTCGCCTCCTGTGGCCCCGCAGTCTTTTGAACTTGCGAGTTGCCCAAATTACGAGCCTACGGTCAATCCGCCGGAGGGTTGTATACAGCGCTGACTTGTAAAATGCGCTGTAGTAATTGATCCAGCCGCGGATCACCGCGTTGAACATCCTTGCCAAGTCTTCCAGTGACTTGTCGCTGCGCAGATGCAGTTTCCAGCTGCGTACTTCCTGCCGGATTGCTTTCGCCGCTTTGTTGCTGATCGCCGGACTGAAGTTGATGAAGAACTTTCCCTTCCGATTTTTCGATCTTCTCGGGCGAAAGGTGTAACCCAGAAAATCGAAACTGGTGGCGGGATAGTCCAGACGTCGATCGTCGTCTTTGCAGTAGACAATCTTGGTCTTCTCCGGATGAAGTTCCAGTCCACAATCTGCAAAGCGCTGTTCCAGCGCATTTTTCAGATGTTCGGCCTGCTTCCGTGTGCGGCAGTGACAAACACTATCATCGGCGTACCGCTCGAAGGGAATGCTCGGATAGTGCCTTTGCATCCACGCATCGAAGGTATGGTGCAAGAACAGGTTCGCCAGCAGAGGACTGACCACACCCCCTTGCGGGGTGCCCTTGGTCCTCTCCTGTAATGCCCCACCATTCAGTTGCACCGGGGCTGTCAGCCATCGCTCGATGTAGAGCAGCACCCATTTGTCTTGGGTGTGGTGGCGCACCGCTCGCATCAAGAGTTCATGATCGATGTTATCGAAGAAACCCCTGATATCCAGATCAACGACCCAGTCGTTGCGCCAGCAGCGCTTGCGCGCCTGTCCAATCGCCTGACGGGCTGACTTGCCCGGCCGATAGCCGTAGGAGTCCGGATGAAAATGACGTTCCAGGTCCGGCTCCAGGGCTTGTTTGACTACCATTTGGGCAACCCGGTCCGCAACCGTTGGAATTCCCAGTGGACGAACACCACCGTCCGCCTTGGGAATCTCCACGCGTTTGACCGGTGGGGGTATGTAGCTACCAGACGCCAGTCGATTCCAGAGTTTATAGAGATTGCCTTCCAGCTTCTCTTCAAACATCTCCAGGGTCTGACCGTCTACGCCTTCCCCGCCCTTATTGGCCTTGACTCGTTTGTAGGCTTCCCACACCTGACGTTTAGTGATAGGAAATGACTTCGCCTGATTCAAGAGTGTCCTCCCATTGCTGGTTGCACTCTTGTCTCAGGCTGGATAGGGCAACCCCTTCGCTCCAGCTCCATTACAGAGCCTTCCTCACTACTACAGGTTGCTCCGCCCCTGTACCCCGCATTGGTACTCAGATACTCGTGGGGCTTCCACTTGCATCGCTCCCTTAGCATCGGGGTGACAGGTTCCCACGTTCCACACAAGAGCCTGAGCCGTGTTCTCGCCGCCTTTATGCCGGACGCCGCCTGGGCAGTAGACAGGTTTCTCCCAGACTTATCCCGGGTTAACGACTTCCCCCCGGTTTTGACGTCGTCCCTACGCTTTCGACACGTCATCAGCGGTTCACTTGCGTTCGACTTCACGGCCCTTACCTGACCGGTTCTTGACCGGCCTTTTCCATACTCGCTCACTACCACACCTTTTAAGTGCAGCAGCAGTAGGTGGTTTGAAGCCTCCGCCTGCACGGCGGCTCCGAGGGGCCCGCCCTCATCTCTTGTGCAGCACGGCTGCACGGAGGATTCACATCCTCCAGTGCGCCTTCGTGGCGCACAGTCGTCCGCGTAGCGGCAGATAATCGCCCGCCCTGCACATCCGGGCTTCACGACTTTCTCGAACCAGAGGTCGAGGGCGTAGTAAAGGTAGATGTTGGCCAGGATGGGGCTGATAATGCCGCCTTGCGGGCTGCCCGTTTCCGGGTGGAGGACTTGTCCGTCTGTGTCGAGTATGCCGGCTTTGAGCCATTTGCGGATCAGGCGCAGGAAGGCTTTGTCATCCACACGCTGTTCGAGCATGGTGATGAGCCAGTCGTGGTCCAGGTGGTCGAAGAAGCCTTTGATGTCGGCTTCGACGAGGTAACCGTAACTGCCGTATTGGAGGTTGAAGGTGAGGTCTTCTATGGCCTCTTTCGGACTCCGCCTCGGTCGGTATCCGTAGCTGCTCTGGATGAAGTCTTGCTCGTAGATGGCGTTGAGCAGTTTGGCTGCCGCCCGCTGGACGAGTTTGTCTTCGAGCGCCGGGATGCCGAGGGGCCTCTCTTTGCCTTTGCCCTTTGGGATCATCACGCGCCGCACCAGTCGGGCACGGTAGCGTTTGTGTTTCAGGCGCTCCACCAGGTCCTTCAGCCGTTCCTCCAGTCCGTTGGCGTAGTCATGGTAGGTGACTTCGTCCACGCCCTTGGCGGCCTTCGGATTGAGTTCTCGAAAGCTGCGCCGCAGGAGGTCCAGGTTGATTTCCCGATAGAGATTCCTGAATCGGTGGTGTTTGCAGGCGCGTGCCCGCATGGCTATTCCCCGCAGTGAGGTTGACTCAAAGTATTCCGATCCTGCTGTGTCCGGCATGAGTTTCCTTTACGGGCTACGTACTTCCGTCAGGTCCTTCCCCATGTAAACGGCTTTCCCGTTCTCGGAGTACTATGCCTGATAAGACACCCCTCGGCATACGGCCTTTACAGGCCTGCCCGGTCGCTCCTTGTTCCATGATTCCATCCGAGCCCACACCGTGTCCGGGCTCCTCACCCTTCCGTGTCCCAACTCTGTCAATGTCATCACGTCACTTCGTACCGGGAGCTTTTGGGGCTTCCTGGGTTCCTCGTCGTATCTCTTCCAGCATGCCACGGCCTATACTCCGGAGGCCCTCCACATCCTTGCCATTAACGGATGCTTTGTGTTGCCTTCGAGTGCGTTAAAGCCCTCGGCGACCTCGACGACGTTTCGAAGCTGTAACAGCTCTTCAGGGAGCGCGATCTCCCCTACGGCCTACTGGATTCTCTGTGTACGCTTACCTCATAATATTGTTCGCAGTTACCTGCTCCGCAATGAGATCAACACTCGATACGGGTGGGCGGCTAGCCCCTTACCCGGCAGGGACTTTCACCCTGCAAGATACGCCGGGCTTCGCCCAGCGCGATAACGCCCGCGTAATAGGCGCGAGCCTGCGAGCGTCCTGATTGACGCGTTTGTTATGTGACATTTGCAAGAATCACATAACCTATGCAAACATATAAACTGACCCAATCTCTGCTATTTGGCTCACTAGCATTTGTTGCATATTCCATTCAGCTACAATTGAGGAAACTTGGAATGGACTCCTTGCTATTGATTGCTTATTTTATCTCTATAGGCCGTATAAATCCCTAATGCTATTGGTGTCCATCCAGTCCAGTGGCGACCTGTTCTTTCGGACTTTTCGCATTAGTTCATACTTGAAACTTCTTGAGCTTAGACCTTGCCCAGTAGATATCTGTTGTCTATTTAGCTCTTTCATGAATTCAACAGCGAAGTCCTGGCAATTGTATAGTTGTGTACCGGTCCAATCACCTCGCGCTGTTGATACAGTCACCAAACATTCAACCATTTGGCCCAGCGTCGCGTTATGTATTTGTACGGGGTCAGTCTCGGCGGTGACCTGTGGAATGCCTGCGCCATAGATTATCCGGTACCCATGCACAGTGAGATCAATTTTTACGCAGAGCCCTTCATTACCCTCTAAAAACAGTTCCCAGTGACCATCTTCAACGTCAGCGCGTCGAACGATTGTCAATCTTGTAATGTTTTTTTGTACTGCAGCATGACCTATTGACAGCTCAAGCGTACCGATAACACTTAGCACCGCACCCGGGTTCCAAGTTACGTTGGGGTCTCCTGTCACTAAGTTCTTTATTATGATTGACATTATGAATGCTCCTTCCTTGATTCTAAGATTTAGGTTTTGAATCTACCACCAGTAAAGGGCAAGGTATTTATGCTTTTTCAACAAGTACCTGCCCCGTATTGCTCATTTTCATATAAATACTTCAATAGGATAATCACATAACGAGGCTGTAGAAAAACTCCAGCCCCTTCCTTCTGGTTGTATTTTGCCCAGCAAATCGCGTTCCTACGTGAATTCTGGTCCTGTTTTGCATGGTGAAAAGCATTTCAGAGCACTCTCCGCACGAAAAATTTGCCACTTCAAGAAGTGCTCGAGTTTTTCTACAGCCTGAACGTCGCGCTCACCGGCGGACAATGCTAAGCACCTTTGTGCGAAAATGGGAGCGCAGCGACCAGCACAAAGGTGCTTAGCGTTGGCCGTCCGGTGCAGCGCTTGGTTAGGGCTCGGAGGCGGAGTGCCAAGCCATTTTCTGTAGCTCCTTACCACTATTTCCATTTAATGTGCCGGCTTCTTCTAAGGCTTTGAACCCAATTTTCGAATATAGGCTGCATGCCGCCTCATTAGTTGGAGATACGTTCAGTACAACGTTTACAAACCCTTCAGACTGAGCGTGGCGGAGCAACGCTTTGACAAGACTGCTACCGACTCCACACCCTCTATTCGTGGGGTTTACCCACATTGAAACTAGCTCGTACTCTCCATCAGCGTAAACCCCACCAATTAACCCGATGTCGTCGCCATTACAACGCGCAAGTAAAAATTTTAACCCGCTCTCCCCGGATGCGATTGATTTCCATTTTTCTGCAGAAAGTTCTTTCGCTTCCTCATATGTGATACCAAATGCATCAGGTGAATCACGAAGTGACTCTAAACGAATATCTTTTAATGACTCCCAATCATTTTCTCCAATTGGCACGACTTTCATAGGTTTGGAGCCCTAACGAGGCTGTAGAAAAACTCCAGCCCCTTCCTTCTGGTTGTATTTTGCCCAGCAAATCGCGTTCCTACGTGAATTCTGGTCCTGTTTGCATGGTGAAAAGCATTTCAGAGCACTCTCCGCACGAAAAATTTGCCACTTCAAGAAGTGCTCGAGTTTTTCTACAGCCTGAACGCCCACAACAGGGGCCAAACGGAGTGGAGCTAATTTGCGGTAAAGTGAGCGAAGCGAACTGCAAATTGGCGAAGCGTAGTTTGGTCCCTTGCTTGTGATTGTTATGCATTTTTACCGTCATTTAATGTCATGTCTGCTACACATGTATGGTATTTAATAGTGAACCAATTGCAAAAGTTCTCGTAAGTCATTTCTTTTGGCCATTTTTCTTCGGAAATATGGTTTCCTAGTTCTTCTACAAATATAGGTTTAAAGTGCTTTTCTATAGCGTCTCCCTGGCAATTCTGATCTTCAACCTCAATCAAATATGCGCCAGGATCGCTATTGAGATGATCTAAGGTCCATCTATGTAAACGTGGCTCGACAGAAATCAGCCAATCAAGGAAAGCCTGTTTTCCGTAGATCGTTACAAGATTCTTTTCTAAGTACTTCATAGCTACCTTCGTGCATAACGAGGCTGTAGAAAAACTCCAGCCCCTTCCTTCTGGTTGTATTTTGCCCAGCAAATCGCGTTCCTACGTGAATTCTGGTCCTGTTTTGCATGGTGAAAAGCATTTCAGAGCACTCTCCGCACGAAAAATTTGCCACTTCAAGAAGTGCTCGAGTTTTTCTACAGCCTGAACGCTCGCAACAGCGGAAAATTGGGAGCGCAGCGAGTAATTTTTCCGACTGCTTGCGCTTGTTATACGTTACCTGCATCAACTTCGCTAAATCCAATTTTGGTCAATAGCGGACATTTTGATTTTCCCTCAGGCTTAAGGACTTTTACCCATATATTCTATTTGTTATTCAAGGGCATCAATCAGTATTTTTAGGTCTTTGTATAGTCTATAAAGGTGCCCAGGTGACATATCGAGAATGGGCTCAAACATGAACGAATTAATATGGATATTCTCCGGAGTCATCAGATTGACTTGATCAAGTGTTGCTATTACGTCTTCTTCTGACCCAAAGCTACCCGCAAACTCATCAAACAGAACACGGGTTTGATTGGATGAAGGCTCCTCCCAGTCCGGGTTGTTTAAGCGCTTAAGCATATATTCCTCTGCCATCAGCCGAATAGCCATTGCGAGAATTATTTTTTCCTCTAAATCAATATGGTCTGCTTCCACTGAAACTATATCTATTGAAACTGCCTGTATCTTATCCAATACAATTACATCGTTATCGTGGGCAAAGGCTGGTAGATTCTGCAGAATATGGCCATAGTCACTGATCACATCTCTAAATGTCTTTGACTTAGAGTTTGATTTTATATGAAGAACCTCTGTAAGTGATTCAAAGACTGCATCTTGGCCGCTGTAATCAGCTAGGTTTCTCACAAAGGGAATACAGGCTAGAAACATTCGCTCGTTATTTCCCATATGATCCCGCCAGTATGCAAATACATCCTTTTGATATTTCTCGACTCTCAAATCGATAGTCTCTGCTCCTCTGGAGCCTACCAGTCGTTTATTTCGTTGCAAACCAAGACGACTGGAAATAGTCCGGTGAAAATCAAAGTTGTGAGTCAAAAATAAAAAATAGAATTCGTCCCTCTGTGAAAGATCTCGCAAGTACTCCACGATAGCGTATTTATTACGGTAGTCGAATGAATCTGCAATATCATCGACGATAAAAAGAGTTTCTTCGTTAGATGCCTTTCTTGTTTCTATCTCAAACAATAGGTTCAGGATATAAAGCGCACGCCTTTCACCTTGGCTCAAAACAGAAAGCAGGGTCTTTTCATCCACTTCGTCTGAAGATTCACGGTCAGAAAACGAAAAAACCTTGACTGGCTCAGCACCTTTAAGAATTACCTCAGCTTGATTGCCTATTGAAACATTGAAGGGGACATCAAACCTGCGATTAAATATGTCTATCACTTTTTTCCACTGAGTTTCCTCCTCTTTTGCCGAAGCAATCAACTGCTCAAGTACATCTTTCGTGCTCTGTGAGCATTTTAAAAACTCCTTCAACTCATCCCCGCATGACCGAAGATATGAATACCAGAGCTTTTTTCTAAGTATTTCTAAATCACTTAAATCTGCTAGCAGCTCTTTATTATCCTCAACAAGCGCTCTCAGCCTCTTTGTATCTACATTTCCCAGTGATTTATCCACAGCTTCAAAGCGCTTTTTTAAATCTTTATCTGCAAGTATCTTTTCGTGCTCTTGCTGGAAGGTTTTATCTAGCTCTTCATGTGTTGTTATAACTTTAGATGAAGCACCATTTTCTAAGGTGACAGAGTGCCCTGCGGTATAAAATCCTGAATCATTGAGTCCCTTGCAAACAGAGGAAGCGCCTTGGTGATTAAATGTTCGACATAGAATAGGGGATTCATCAACGAGTCTATTGTAAAGATCGACATACTCTGTCAATGATTCTTGAAAATCATTTTTCGTAAGAACTTTGAGTGTATTTGGATTAAACACCTCTGCATATTTAACCCCGTCTAAGTGGTCAACAGCCATCTCCTCATCCAATAGATTCTGGATCTTTTCAGGAAAGTCTCCTTCACTCGCTCCTAGGTCGGACATCAATATTAGATCAGGCGTCTCTGTCCGACTGCTAATTCCGGATAACTTCTTCAGTTCATCTGTTAAGGTTTTCCGTGTTTTTATAAGAGCTTTAACTGACGTTGAATATTCTTCCTGAAGAGCGGGGTTCGCAATCAGTGTCGATACCGTTTCAGATTCATAACTTTCCACATAGGGTTTAATCACAAAAACTGTCTTTGGGTCGAGATCCTTTTCGTCCCAGTAAATTTCCCGAGTTGTTGCTCGAGATGGGAAAATCAGATCTTTACTATCCCTTTCGTCCGCATAGTCCTTAAATGTTCTAGCCAGCGAACTCTTCATCACCCCATTAGGAGCGTATATAGAAAATGCGCCCCCTCTACCCTCATGTTTTCCAAGATCGAATGAGTGCTCAAGCTTGCGAATGCCGTAGCAGTTTTCTAAGTCAAGTTTTAAACACGGCATTGGTAATTTCCTTTTTCAGCGAGTGATAATGCTAATATTGACCCCAATGTATGACGGGGAAATCCCGGCGTTTTTTGCTTATTAGTGGGCGATGCTGCTCATACAACGACCGCTTTTGGCCGAAATCGGACTTACTGCACCAACCGTATAACGTTGCCATCTGCGACAGCTGGAGTGTTTTTAGCGCGAAGCGCGTTGCGTAAGCTGTTCGTCAGCATGGCCTGGTTATATGGGCCTACTACTTGCACTTAACCTCACCAACAAGCACTGGAAATGTATGATTGCTTACTCCTACGCCGCCAGAAAAATAATAATTGCTATGTTGCGTAGTAGTTCTTTCCCAAGAGTGCTCATATTCACGTCCTTCGCAAAGCTCTGTTGCTCTTCGGTTGAAGTAACCTTCAAGCATGGCGTAATCTGTAAATCCATTCCCTTCCACCTCTATTGCAAAGTGGTTCTCTCCAAGCTTCTTATCTTGATATCCGCCCTTAAACCCTTTCGTTCCTTTTTCTGCATAAGGAACAGCACAACCGCCCAGCAGAATCACGATAGATAATGCATTAATTGTGATGATTTTCACTTACTTCTCCTCGTATAACGCCGCTCGCAAGGGCAAACTTGGAGTGCCAGCGGAAAGTTTGTCCCTTGGCTAGCTTGGTTAGCCATTTTCTGCCAAGGTGTTGATTTTATCCCATACAAACCAGTAGGTTGGAACAGTATTACCATCTGGCGCATTCCATACACCCTCTTGCGCGTTACGAGCTCCAAGCGATTTATAGAATTCTTGCGCTTTTACATTATCTTGGTTCACCAACAAGCACAAACCGCCGATTGGCTCCTGTTGGTGACACCAACGGGAAACCTCGATCAAAAGCGATTTTCCGATACCCTTTGATTGATGGGTTTTACGCACATGCAAATTGTCCAAGTAGGAGCCCCATTTGGAATTTTCGCCTGCATAAGCACACGCGAACCCCACGATCTCTTCATGCTGCTCAGCAACGGCCACATACTGGTTAGGCTTTGGCATATCAAGCCGACTTGTCCACACCTCATTTCGTTCTTTAGGCACGACATCCGAAAGATATTGCGCAGTTAAGGCATTTTTATACGTATCACGCCAGCTCGTGGTATGTATATCGGCGATACTCTGAGCATCGCTTGCCAATGCTGCTCGTATTTTCATATAGGACTACTCTCCTTGTGTGGCTAACGCCGCCAACACGCGCAGCTTTGCAGTGGAGGCGAAGCCGCAACGGAAAAGCTGTCGCCGTGATTGGCCTTGTTAGCAAGTTTAGTTCGAATCATAAGCAACGCCGTTCTCGTTGGCCCAGACCTTCAGTGGGGGCAATCCAATGGATTGCCTCCTTTGGTCGACCGATTCTATATTAGAAATCGGATGGAACACTTTTTTACCATCAATCCAAATTATTGCCATTCCATAGGTTTGTTCTTCATTGGCGTTCCGAGAGATTCGATCATGAAGTTCTGCATAAAGCTCTGAGTTGATTTCCTGGACCGACAGAAGAGGCTTCATTAGATCCAAACAAGTACGTTGGAATTCGCCGTCAAAGGAATGCTGTGCGATCGCCCATGCGAACCAAGACCCGTCCTCGCCAACCATCGATTTGGTGGGCCAGCCGTATTCATTTACAATATCTTTCAGACGCTCAGAATTGGAGTCTATGATGCTCTTTTGCTTTTCAGTTCCGACAAGATCCTGGTCCTTTACCCACATAGACTTCAATTCGACCCTAAGCTCGGGATGGGACATATCCGTAGATTCAACGTATTCACTTTCCTTTCTTCGAATTCTCTTGATGAGAGCGTCCCATCTTTCGTCTTCCCTGAGTTCGGCTAGCCTGTTGTTTCGTTCCAGTCGTGGAATGTCCCACATGCCAGCATCTACCGCCTTTTGCAACAAATCGAAGGATCCGTTAGCCTTGCCAAGGCGGGCGGCGAGAATTCCGGCATACAAATATAAATTTTCGTTGTTTTTCCCTTTTGTGTCGGCTGCAAGCGCGAGGTATTCGACTGCTTTGTTCAATTCACCATTCTCATGAAATTGTCGACCTTGGAATACCAGCTCGTCCCATGTTTGAGCGATGGATAAATGGGAAAATACAATACAGAACAGTAATATTAGTAGTTTATGTATCATACGAGCTTTTTTACTCCAAAATCATGAATCGGTTGCAGCAACACTTTTTTTCTAACGTTGCCAGCTGCGACGATTGTAGCGCTTTTAGCGCGAAGCGCGTTGCGTAAACCGTCCGTCAGCCTGGCCTGGTTAAGTGCGGCCAGCGGAACCTCGAATGTTTAGGACAATCTGTCTTAGAAGTTTATGCGATGAACTACCAGACCAACTGAAAATTGTAAACCCCAGCAAAGCGCCTCCGATCGGCATGATTGCATTTCCTAAACTAAAATTATCTCTATATCCAAGATCATGATCTCCGATCAGGTAAACCGCCATTCCAATTATTACTAAACCCGAAGCGGCACTTACCCATCGGACAATACTTTGCTGTTTTTCAAGCTTTTCGAACTTTATGAGTATTTCTTCGGTATTCATTTCTTATTGCACTTAACGCCGCGTTCACCGGCTTGTCCGGTGCAACGCCTGGTTCTGCTCGCCAAAGTGTAAATCTCGGTGACAGTTTGGGCACAGCGCAACGGCATTAGCTATTGTGTCCTCGCCTCCGTCAGCAAGCCTAGTTTTGTGATGAACTTCCAAGTATGGGCTTCCATCCTTTTTCTTTCTAAAAGGGGCGTCGGCCTTGCATCTTTCACATACGCCATTTGCTCGGGCAAGCACCTCTGCCACCACAAACGGATTACGCTCATATACATGGACGAGTACTGGCTTGGTTCTTGGTAGCACACTCGATTCAGAGATTCGCTTTTGGCGCTCATCCTTTGGCGTATTTATCGCTTTTTCGACTTCCTTATCGAAGGATTCATTCAAATTTTCTAGGCTGGAGATGCCTTTCTCGATAACAAGGTAAGATGAATGAAGATCACGGAGAGACTTAAGCGTGACGTTATTCTTCGCTTCGTAGTAAGTAATGTGTTTCCACAATGCCTCGACCGGGTTAGCCAGAGCATTGGTACCTCCCTCGCTCATGAGACGAGCCAAGAAATAACTCATGTGAGGCACGCTCAGCGCACGTTTGAATTCTAGCCCTCTCACCAACTTTCCATAGACGGTTATCATGATTTTCGCGGAGTTAACATTGACTCCATGTTCCGTGTTCAGTTGGAGAGCCCCTTCAGTTTGAGATAGCTCTCCATCGAATACTCTCTTTGCTATTGTGAAAGCCTCTTCAGCAACTTCCATCTAATTCGACCTCAATAGAGCAGAACAGTTAATTCAAAAGACGCTGCTTTATATCTACCAGCTCACTATCTACAAATCTCTCGCGTTGCCGCCACCGGAACTTTTGTGAAAAATCAAAGAGTTAAGTCAGGTTGGCGGGATTTTCAACAAACAGATAGTGCAGCGCTGCTTTATATCTCTCCCACGAAAGTGCTTTTGATCATATTGGGAACCCCTTAAAAGTCAATGACTTAGCGGGAATTCTCCGTAGATAGACGAAGCTGCTGCTGAATTCGGCTAGTGATATGTGACATTTAAGCCAAGGCTGTATATATAGTCAGTAATATGAAGCCACCTATGGATGAATGGCCACCCAGGCTTGACCTGAAGGCTGCTCGAGGTTTTATTCTCCCACCGGCTGTCGATCGACCGCAGGCGGAATCGACCAGCCCGTACTCCCTCGGGAATCCGCCCGGAGGTCTTATCAGCAGTTTCAACCGGACAACACAGTGGATACCCGACCATGACCGAACTCAACGCCGATAGCCTTACCCCCGCGCCTGCGCGCTCCATGTGGCGCGAACTCGGTGACGCCGTCCGCGGCACTGAGGCGGACTACACCCGTATCGGTATGCGCCGCGCGGTATTCCTGCTTGCGGTGCCGATGATGCTGGAACTGGTGATGGAAGCCACTTTTGCGGTGGTGGACATCTACTTCGTGGGCAAGCTCGGCGCCTCGGCGGTTGCCACCGTCGGCCTCACCGAAACCTACCTGTTCCTGCTCTACGCCATCGGCATCGGCATGGCCACCGCGGTCACCGCCATAGTGGCGCGCCGTGTGGGCGAGAAGAAAAAACACGAGGCGGGGCTCGCCGCGGTGCAGGCGATTTATATCGCGCTATTGATTTCGCTGCCCTTCGCCTGCGCGGGTATCTTCTATGCGCGGGAGCTGCTGGCACTGATGGGCGCGGACGCTTGGAGCCTGGAGCAGGGCTACAGGTACACCCAGTGGATGCTGGGCGGCAACGCGGTGATTGTGCTGCTGTTCGTGATCAACGCTGTCTACCGCGGGGCCGGGGACGCGGCGATTGCCATGCGTGTGCTGTGGATCGCCAACGGCATCAATATACTGCTCGATCCGATTCTGATTTTCGGCCTGGGACCCATTCCCGCCCTGGGCGTGGAGGGCGCGGCCATCGCCACCAATATCGGGCGCGGGGTGGGCGTATTGATGCAACTGTGGATACTCTTCCGCGGCGGCAAGCATATTCGCGTGCTGGGCTCGCAGCTGGTGTGGGATACGAAAGTGGCACTCAATATCGTGCGCACCTCCCTGGGCGGCATCGGTCAGATGATCGTGGCCATGACCTCCTGGATTTTCCTAATGCGCATTCTCGCCGATGCGGGCAGCGAGGCGGTGGCCGGCGCTACCATCGCCGTGCGTATCATGATGTTCACCCTGATGCCTGCATGGGGCCTGTCCAATGCCGCCGCCACGCTGGTGGGCCAGAACCTGGGCGCCGGACAGCCGAGCCGCGCGGAATCCTCCGTGTGGCTGATCGGCCTGTACAATATGGGTTTCCTACTCGGTGTATCCGTGGTTTATTTCGTGTATCCCCGGGAGCTGATGGAGCTGTTCACCGCGGACCCGGCGGTGATCGCCATCGGCGGGGAGTGGTTGCGGATTCTCTCCTACTCCTATTTCGTGTACGGCTGGTGGATGGTCTCGATGCAGGCGTTCAACGGCGCCGGCGACACCGCCACCCCCACCAAAATCAACCTGGTGTTCTTCTGGCTGATCCAGATTCCGTTGTGTTGGTACCTGGCGGTGCCTCTGGACTGGCAGCACTCGGGGGTCTTCTGGGGCGTATTTGTCACCGAGACTTCAGTGGGGTTGTTTACTCTGTGGCTCTTCTCGCGCGGCGGGTGGAAGACCCGCGAAGTGTAGGTGCAATATTGTTGAGTTATGTCATTTAGAAGCCTGCTTGCAAGCCAACAAGTGCGGAGCTCCGTAGCCATTCGCCTGCAAGCAGGCTCCTACAGGGAGGTTCTCCCTAACTTAACAGTATTGGATTTAGACGCTGCTCTACTTTCCCTGCGCGCGCAACAGACCGGAGGCGGCGATGCCGCCGGCGGCGCAGGCGAGCACAACCACCAACGGCGCCAGGGCGCCGCGGTAGAGGGCGAAGAGGCCATTGCCCTGCATGGGCATCAGCAGTAGCAACAGAATCCCGGCAGGCACCAGGGACAGGAAAAAACCCCGTGATACCCAGGATCTTCGCCAGGGCAGCAGGAAGATCAGGCCGCAGATGCCACCCCAAATAACATAGTGGTAAATGAAATAACGACTGAGGCCGTAGCCCAGATCCACCCCCACCCAATGCATGAACCCGTAGCGCCCCATCAACCATAGGGCCAGCAGGTAACACAGGCCGCCGAGGGCACCGGCGGTAAAACTGAAAGAGAGATTCCGCAGAAATTCGCGCACGATCTACCTCTTTATTGGTTTTGTAATTCTTTCCGCAATGCTTCCAGCACCGGCGCCACCTGCGGCATCACTCCACGCCAGAGCGCGAAGGATTCCGCGGCCTGGCCCACCAGCATGCCCAGGCCGTCCGCCACCTCGGCGCCGCAGTCGCGGGCCCAGCGCATAAACGGCGTGGGCTCGGCACCGTAGACCATATCGTAGGCTTTGCATCCGGGACCGATAATCTCCGGGGGCAGCGGCGGCAGTTCGCCGCCCAGGCTGGCGGAACTGGCGTTGATCACCAGATCGAAGCCGCCGGGAAAAACCTCCAGGCCGCCGGCGCTCAGGGCGCTGCGGCTATTTTGAGCGCCGCGGCCATTCTGAGAGCCGTGACCGGCGAACTCCGCGACCAACTGTTCGGCTTTCTGCATGGTGCGGTTGGCGATATGCACCAGCGCGGGTTCTTCGCCGAGCAGTGGCAGCAGGGCCCCGCGGGCAGCGCCACCGGCGCCAACCAGCAACACTTTTTTGTCCCGAATCGGCCAGCGCAGGTTGTGCAGGATATCCACCACCAAGCCGGCACCGTCGGTGTTGTCGCCGAGCACGCTGCCGTCTTCCTGTTTCGCCAGGGTGTTCACCGCGCCGGCGGCGCGGGCGCGTTCGGTGAGCTGGTCGGCAAATTCGCAGGCATCCAGCTTGAAGGGCACGGTGATATTCAGCCCGCGCCCGCCGGCGGCAAAAAAATTCCGCGCGAACTCCGCGAAACCGTCCTTTTCCACCAGCTGCTTTTCGTAGGCGATATCCTCGCCGGTTTGCGCGGCGAAAGCCCGGTGTATGCGCGGTGACAGCGAGTGGGCGATGGGGTTGCCGACAACCGCATAGTGATCTGTCATGGAGCCGCCTTTTTGCGCGCGCGCACTGCGCCGCGGATTTTCGTGGCCTCGTCTACCAGGATCATACTGTCTATTTTCAGCCCGTCTTCGGTTTCGCTCACCAGGTAGCGGGTGGTGGCAGTGTAGAGTTCCGCGCTCTTGTCACCCTCCGGGCGCAGCAGTATCCAGTTGAGGGTCGCCAGGCTGCTGTTGCCGTTCAGTTCGATCACATCGGTCACGGTGCCGACAATCTGGCTCACCTGCAGGCGGCGGTAGGTGTGCAGCAGCTTGTCCACCTGCGGTATGAATTCGCTCCGCGCCACTGTCTGCTTGCTGCCATCCTCGCGGTAATAGTGCAGCGGAAAACGATAGAAGTCCGCGATCTGGTCCGCATCGCCGATTTCAAAATGGCGGCGGTACTGCAGGAACAGTTTGTTGATTTCTTCCAGCCGTGCCTTGTGCAAAACAGCCTCCTCGTCAGACCCAATCCCGCGCGGGCAGGAAATCCGTGTACAGCTTCTCTTCCGCGGAGCCCGGTTCCGGCCGCCAGTCGTAGCGCCAGCGCACCAGCGGCGGCAGCGACATCAGGATGGATTCAGTGCGCCCGCCGCTCTGCAGCCCGAACAGGGTGCCGCGGTCATACACCAGGTTGAACTCCACATAGCGACCGCGGCGGTACAGTTGGAAATCCCGCTCGCGCTCGCCGTAGTCGGTGTCCTTACGTTTTTGCATTATAGGCAGGTAGGCGTCCAGATAGCTGTCGCCCACCGCGCGCATAAGCGCGAAGGCGTTGTCGAAACCGCCCTGGTTGAAGTCGTCGAAAAAGAGCCCGCCCACACCGCGGGCTTCTTGGCGATGTTTGAGATAGAAGTAGTCGTCGCACCACTGCTTGAAGCGCGGGTGGATATCCTCGCCAAAGGGCGCACAGGCCTCCTTCGCGGTGCGGTGCCAATGCACCACGTCCTCTTCAAAGCCGTAATAGGGAGTGAGATCGTAGCCACCGCCGAACCACCACACCGGCTCGGCGCCGGGTTTCTGCGCAACGAACAGGCGCACGTTGGCATGGCTGGTGGGCACGTAGGGATTGCGCGGGTGGATAACCAGGGAGACGCCCATGGCCTCGAAGGAGCGCCCGGCCAGCTCCGGGCGGCTGGCGGTGGCCGAGGGCGGCAGGCCGTCGCCGTACACATGGGAGAAATTCACCCCGCCTTTCTCGATCACCGCGCCCTCTTCCAGCACCCGGGTGCGACCGCCGCCTCCGCCGGGCCTGTCCCAGCTGTCCTCGCGGAAGCGGTCGCCGTCTTCGATGGCGAGCGCATCGCAGATACGGTCCTGCAGGTCGAGCAGATAGGATTTGACGGCCTGGATGTCCGGTTCACTCATGGTGGGAGACTTCTTTTTTACTGGGGGGACCCCGGGCGCAACACGCTGCCACTGATCAGATCGCGAATTTCGCTGGGGGACTGCCGGCCGCCGGTGGCGCCGCCACCGACAAAGTCCAGCGCATCGCCGAAATAGCGCAGCACCTGGTATTTGTGCCTGGGGGGCTGGCAGCCGGTGGGATTGGCCGAGGTGGATACGATAGCACCGCCGAAGGCGCGCGTTAATGCCGCGGTAAAGGGATGGGCGGTGCAGCGCAGCGCGACCGAGTGGTGCGCGCCGCTGATCCAGGGGGGCACGCGGCCGAAATGGGGCACCAGCCAGGTGACCGGGCCGGGCCAGGTTTCGTGCAATCGCTGCAACTGGGGTCCGCTGAGGCTTTCCAGCAACCCGGCGAAATCCGACTCATCGCCGGAGACCAGGATCAGGCCCTTCTCCAGCGGGCGGTTTTTCAGCCGCAGCAGCCGTTCCACCGCCCGCGGGTTGAAGGGGTCGCAGGCCAGGCCCCACACGGATTCCGTGGGGTGCGCAATCACGCCCCCCGCGGCCAGGGCGCGGGCGGCCCGCTGTACGGCGAGGGGCGAGACAGCCAATCAGGCCTTCCGCTGTTGCAGGCTTTTCTGCAGCTCGGCGTCCTTGGCGATGATCGCCTCGGCGTTGGCGCGGCGCTCGTCCACCAGCTTCTTGTGCATCTCCGCGTCCGCCACGCCGATGATCTGCGCGGCCAGGTAGGCGGCGTTCTTGGCGCCGGCCTTGCCGATGGCCACGGTGGCCACCGGGATGCCACCGGGCATCTGTACGGTAGACAGCAGAGCGTCCAGGCCGTCCAGGGAGGCGTTGATTGGCACGCCGATCACCGGCTTGAGGGTGGTGGCAGACACCGCACCGGCCAAGTGCGCGGCCATGCCCGCGGCACAGATAAAGGCGGCGCAGCCGCGCTGGTCAGCGTCGGTCACATAGTCGTGGGTGGCCTTGGGCGTGCGGTGGGCGGAGGAGACCTTGACCTCGTAGTCGATACCGAACTTCTCCAGCACGCCGAAGGCGGCTTCCATGGTCGGCAGGTCGGAATCGGAACCCATCAGAATGGCTACAAAAGGCTTGCTCATTTTTCAGCTCTCTCTACGTAGTCGAAGCGGGAAAGCGCGGCAATCTAGCGGATTGCGGGACTGTGTACAAGTTCTAGACCAGCCCGGCCACGGCCGCCCTCACCACTTGCCGGACGTTTCCGCCCTTCGCTCCAACTCGCCGCCAACAGCGTCGATAATCCGCTGCTGCACCTCGCCCACATTTCCCTCCAGCTCCGCAACCCGGGCCAGCATTTTCAGCAGCGAATCACACTGCTCAGCAGTGAAAGTATCCTTGGTCGGTTCCAGTATATGTTTGATTTCCGCCTCTATATCCAGCACTTCCCGCAGCATATACGCGGAGGAGGCGAAAAGTTCGGCGGCCTGGGGCTCCGTGAGATTAAACTCGCTGGAAAAGATATCGGTGATCTGCGCTTTCTGTTCGCGGGAGATTTCCCCCTCGGCCTTCGCGATGGCCACCAGCAGCACCGCGGCGGCATCCATCGGTCTGTCCAGGCGGTGCAGCGGCTTGGTGCCCAGCTGCTTTTGCCAGTTTCTTCTGCGCAACCAGTAGAAGGGGTTGAAGGAATTGAGGTCGACGCCCGCATTCTGCAGGCGGTACAGCGCCCAGACCAGGCCGCCGATGGCGGTAATCAGTCCAATCAATATATGCATTGTCTTTTCCTTTGTTGTTCTCGCGGTCAACCGGGCAACAGCTGGCGCAGCAGCCGGGCGCCCTGCCCGGTCAGCTGGTAGCCTCCCGGCAGTTGCTCCAGAAACCCCGCCAGCTCCAGTTGCAACAGGGTCGCCATCAGCGGCCCGGTGTCTTCGCCGGTATCCCGGGCAATCTGTTCGATACTGCGCAGGTCGCCGCCCAGGGCGGCGATTACCCGAAGCTGGTCCTCCGCCAGCTGCGGACCGGCGTCGGGGTTTTGCGATTGCGGCTCGGCCAGCAATCCGCCCAGTTGTTCCACTATGTCCGCGCTGGTCTCCACCAGCGCCGCACCCTCCTTGATCATCCGGTGGCAGCCGCGGGCCAGGGGATTGTGGATGGAACCGGGAATGGCGAACACCTCGCGGTTCTGCTCCGCCGCCAGGCGCGCGGTGATCAGGGAGCCGGAGCGCACCGCGGCCTCCACCAGCAGTACGCCCAGGGACAGACCGCTGATAATGCGGTTGCGGCGCGGGAAGTTGGCCGCTTCGGCGCCGCTGCCCAGGGGCAGCTCGCTGATCACCGCACCGCCGTTTTCGACTATCTCCTCCACCAACGGGATATTGCGCCGCGGGTAGAGGCGATCCACGCCGCTGCCCAGCACCGCCAGGGTGGTACCTCCGGCATTCAGCGCTCCCCGGTGCGCGGCGGCATCCACCCCAAGGGCCAGGCCGGAGGTGATGGCGAAGCCGGCGCCGGCCAGCTCCGCGGCGAAGGCGCGGGCGTTATCGAGACCGCCGCGGCTGGCCCGGCGCGCGCCCACCACGGCGATCTGCGGCAGATGGAGGGCTGCGGCATTGCCGCGCAGATAGAGCAGCGGCGGCGGGCGGGCGATCTGCGCCAACAGGGTTGGGTATTCGTCATCTCCGCACAGCACCAGTTGCACGCCGGTCTCGCCACAGCGCTCCCGCTCCGCCTGCGCCCAGGTGAGCAGCTCACAGTGCTCGCCGCGGCTGCGGTATTCGCGCCATTGGCTCTGTGCGCGTTCGGGGAGTTTTTGCAGGAGGGTGTCGGGAAGGGACTGCAGCGCGGCGGACGCGCTGCCGAAGCGTTCGATCAGTTGCCAGTAGCGGGCCGACCCCATGCCCTCCAGGCGCAGGAGGGCGAGGGTGGCGGTGAGCGCATCCATGCGTCGGGCATCTCTTGAATTACGGGTTGCGGACCAGGTCCATGACCTCGAGCGGGCGGTCCGACTCCAGTATCAGCGCCAGGCTCATCTTTTCGAAGCTGCGGAAGACCATCAGTATCCCGGCATACTCGTCCGGCAGCTTGACGGTGTCGCGCTCGATGCGATCGCGCACCATGGCACCGCGCTTGTAGATGGATAACACGTGGCCCGGCTGCAGACCCTCGCGCTCGCCGCGGTTGATCACCACTACATCGTACTTGCCGATGTTAGTGACCCCCTCATCCACGCCGAGGATGACCCCTTCCACCGGTACCGCCGGTGCGCCAGGCTGGAACAGCGCGGCAATTGAGCGCTCCTCCACCGGTAGCAGGCGATCCTCCAGGCGGATTTCGCGGGCGGTGCGGGTCACCTCCATGGTGGCCACGGCGAAATCTTCGCGGTGATCCGGGTCCAGCTGGAAGAGGTCCACCGAGCCCACGTCCAGGGCCTGCATGCCCAGGGTTTCCCCGGTGTAGGGATCCACGTAGAGGTCGCCGGGGCGGTAGATACCGTAGGAAGGCAGTGGCATGCTGAAATCGCCACGGGCGTAGAGTTTGTCGCCGGCGCCGATCAGGATGCGCTGGTCGTCGCCGGAAATCACATAAGGAGTGCCCTTGAAGGCATCCGGCCCCACAATCCGCGTGCGGGACAGGAAGGCGTTGATAGCGTCCAGGGGAATCGCCGGAATCGCCTGGCCCACCGGCTCGCGGCGCACACTGGGGTAGAGTTTGCTGGCGTCGGCGACGGGGGAGAGCTTGTAGGCGCGCGGGCCACGCTCCAGGTGCAGCTGCGGCTGGCCCTCGACGTAGACCAGGCGCAGGCGGTCGCCGGGGTAGATCAGGTGGGGGTTATCCACCTGTGGATTCACCTGCCAGATCTCCGGCCAGAACCAGGGCTGGGTGAGGAATTTACCGGAGATATCCCACAGGGTGTCCCCCTCCTGCACCACATAGACATCCGGGTGGTCCGGGTTGAGGCGTACATCCTGGGCCTGAAGGCCCAAGGTCACCGCCAGCAGGACAGCGGCGGCCAGAAGAATTTTTTTCATCGAAGCATTCCCATGCTTTTATCGCTTATAATTCACAGCGCCGGTCGCTGTCCGCGCAGAGCGGAAAACAGTGAAATACGGTAGACGCGGTAGAAACGGCAAAAAGTCCAGCGCGATCATTATGTTATCAGCGCATCTTCCACAAAGACCAGAAGTTTGTCACAGGTGTTATGGCCAAACTCGAAATCCTCGAATTCCCCGATCCCCGCCTGCGCCAGGTCGCAAAACCGGTTGCCGAGGTGACCGACGAGCTGCGCCAGCTGGTGGACGATATGTTCGAAACCATGTACGAGGCCCCCGGGGTCGGCCTCGCCGCCACCCAGGTGAACGTGCACAAGCGTCTCGTGGTAATCGACGTGTCCGAGGACCAGAGCGAGCCGCTGGTGTTCATCAACCCGGATATCGAGGTGCTCGACCCGGAACACCACCAGTACGACGAGGGCTGCCTTTCGGTGCCCGGCTTCTACGAGACCGTCGAACGCCCGCGCAAGGTGCGCGTGAAGGCGCTGGATCGCGATGGCGAACCCTTCGCCCTGGAGGTCGAGGGCCTGCTCGCGGTGTGCATCCAGCACGAGGTGGACCACCTCGACGGCAAACTGTTCGTGGACTACATCTCCCCTCTCAAGCGCAATCGCATCCGCTCCAAACTGGAAAAAGCCCACCGCCAGCGCGCCTGACGACCGGCGCGCCATCACACAAATCCCAGGTTTATGACTCGACCTCTGAAGATTGTTTTTGCCGGCACCCCGGACTTTGCCGCCGCGCACCTGCAGGTGCTGCTCGACAGCGAACACCGGGTGATCGCCACCTATACCCAGCCGGACAGGCCCGCCGGGCGCGGCAAAAAGCTGCTCGCCAGTCCGGTCAAGCAACTGGCCCAGCGGCGCGATATTCCCGTCTACCAGCCCCAGAGCCTGCGCGACCCATCCGCACAGGAGGAACTGGCGGCCCTGGGCGCCGATGTGATGGTGGTGGTCGCCTACGGCCTGATTCTGCCCCAGGCGGTGCTCGACATTCCGCCACTGGGCTGCATCAACGTGCACGCTTCGCTGCTGCCCCGTTGGCGCGGTGCGGCGCCGATCCAGCGCGCCATCGAGGCCGGTGATGCGGAGAGCGGCGTGGCCATCATGCAGATGGAAGCGGGGCTGGACACCGGTCCGGTACTGGTGGAGAGCCGCTGCCGGATTGCGCCCGCGGACACCGGCGGCAGCCTGCACGACAAGCTGGCGGAGCTGGGCGGCCCGGCGCTGTTGCGGGCGCTGGAACTGCTCGCCGCCGGCACCGCCGAACCCCGGGTCCAGGATGACAGCGCCGCCACTTACGCGAGCAAGATCAGCAAAGAGGAGGCGCGCATCGACTGGCAGCGCCCGGCGGAGGAACTGGAAAGGCAGATCCGCGCCTTCAACCCTTTTCCGGTGTGCTGGACCACCTGTTCAAACAGCGGCGGTGAACAGCGCCTGCGCATTCACAGTGTGAAACTGGAACAGGACAGCCACGGCGAGCCCGGCACAGTTCTGGCCGCCGACAGCGAGGGCATCCTGGTGGCCTGCGGCCGCGGTGCCCTGCGCCTGACGCAACTGCAACTGCCGGGCGGCAAAGCGCTGCCGGCAGCGGAAATTCTCAAGGGCCACCGCGAGCTGTTTGCCCCCGGCAACCGGCTGGGGCAATAAAGGGTGGCCGCAGATACACGCGCGGCGGCCGCGCAGGTAATCGCCGCCCTGCTCGACGGCCGCGGCTCCCTGTCGAAACTGCTGCCACAGGCGGAAGCCCGCACTTCCGAGCGCGACCGCCCGCTGCTGCGCGAGCTCTGTTACGGCTGCGCGCGCACCGCGCCGCGCCTGCAACTGGTGGCCGACAAATTGTTGCGCAGGCCGCCGGCAGATAAAGAGATCAGCGCGTTGGTGCTGCTCGGCCTCTACCAGTTGGAATACACCCGTATCCCCGACCACGCGGCGATCTCCGCCACGGTAAACGCCGCGCGCGAACTGGAACACCCCCACGCCACCGGCCTGATCAACGGCGTGCTGCGCAATTACCAGCGCAGCCGGGAACAACTGGAGAGGAAACTCTCCGGCAATCCGCAGTTCAGCTCGGCCCATCCGGCGTGGCTACAGCAGCACGTTAAAACCGCCTGGGCAGACAGAGCGCGGGAGATTTTCCGGGCCAACAATGCCAATCCGCCGATGACCCTCCGGGTCAACACCGCCCAGGTCACTGTCGCCGACTACCTCGCCCGCCTCGAACAGGCGGGAATCGCCGCGCGTCCCTGCGCTGTTTCGCCGGTGGGGATCACCCTGGAGGCGCCCCGCGCGGTGCAGGAACTGCCGGGCTTCGAGCAGGGACTGGCGAGCGTGCAGGACGAATCCGCCCAGCTGGCCGCACTGCTGCTGCAACCCGGCCCCGGCGAGCGGGTTCTGGACGCCTGCGCCGCCCCCGGCGGCAAGACCTGTCACCTGCTCGAACAGCAGCCGGACCTGGAGCTCAGCGCACTGGATATCGAGGAGGAGCGCCTGGACCGGGTGGCGGAGAACCTCTCCAGAATCGGCGCCAGCGCGGAACTGATCTGCGCCGACGCCGCCGAGCCGGACGCCTGGTGGGACGGCCAACCCTTCGACCGTATACTGCTGGACGCCCCCTGCTCCGCCACCGGCGTGATCCGCCGCAATCCGGATATCAAGTTGCTGCGCCGGGAGACGGATATCGCAGAGCTGGCGGCGCTGCAGGCGAAAATCCTGCGCTCTCTGTGGAAGCTGCTCAAGCCCGGGGGCACCCTGCTCTACGCCACCTGCTCCATACTGCCGGAAGAAAACGCCGGGGTGGTCGCGGGATTCGTTGCGGCGACCCCTGATGCGCGCGACAATACGCCGCGGCAACTGGGCGGAAGGCCCTGGGGCGAACCGCAGGCGGCAGGCGTGCAGCTGTTCCCCGAGCCCGAAGGTGGCGACGGTTTCTACTACGCTCTGTTAAACAAAGCCGAATAAAAGGCCAGCTCGGGCCAATCATGTTATGAAGATCGTAATTCTCGGCGCCGGCCAGGTGGGCGGTTCGCTGGCGGAGAGCCTGGCCTCGGAACGCAACGATATTGTGCTGGTGGACACCGGGGAAAAAGCCCTGCGCGAACTGCGCGACCGGCTCGATATCGGGGTGGTTCAGGGCCACGCCGCCCACCCGGATATCCTGCTGGATGCCGGCATCGAGGACGCCGATATCCTGGTGGCGGTGACCAACAACGACGAAACCAATATGGCCGCCTGCCAGGTCGCCCACTCGCTGTTCCGCGTGCCCACCAAGATCGCCCGCGTGCGCGCCGCCTCCTACCTGAAATACCCGCAGCTGTTCGATCCCCAGTCCGTCCCCATCGACGTGCTGATCAGCCCGGAACAGCTGGTCTCGGAATATATCTCGCGCCTGATCGAACACCCGGGCGCGCTGCAGGTTCTGGACTTCGCCGACGGCCGTGTGCAGCTGGTGGCGGTGCGCGCGGTCCAGGGCGGCCCGCTGGTGGGACACCAGCTGCGCTACCTGCGCGAACATATGCCCCGGGTGGATACCCGGGTGGCGGCCGTCTACCGCCGCAACAACCCGATTATTCCCCAGGGCGACACGGTGATCGAGGCCGGCGACGAAGTGTTTTTTATCGCCGCGCGCGCGGATATCCGCGCGGTGATGAGCGAGCTGCGCCGCCTGGAGCAGGGCTACAAACGCATCACCATCGCCGGCGGCGGCAATATCGGCCTGCGCCTGGCGCACAAGCTGGAAAACCGCTATTCGGTAAAAATCATCGAGCAGGAGCACGCGCGCTGCGTGGCTCTCTCCGAGGAGCTCTCCAACAGCATCGTGCTGCACGGTGGCGCCTCGGACCAGGACCTGTTGCTGGAGGAGAGCATCGACGACACCGATGTGTTCCTCGCGCTCACCAACGACGACGAGGCCAATATCATGTCCTCGCTACTGGCCAAGCGGCTGGGCGCGCGCAAGGTGATGACCCTGATCAACAACCCCGCCTATGTGGACCTGGTACAGGGCGGCGATATCGATATCGCCATCTCGCCGCAGCAGACCACCATCGGCACCCTGCTCACCTATGTGCGCCGCGGCGACATGGTCAACGTGCATTCGCTGCGCCGCGGCGCCGCCGAGGCCATCGAGGTGATCGCCCACGGCGACAGCCGCACTTCCAAGGTGGTGGGTAAGAGAATCGAGGACATCGACCTGCCGGAGGGTGCCTCCATCGGCGCCATAGTGCGCGAGACGGAGAGCGGCAGCGAAGTGCTGATCGCCCACGACGATGTGGTGGTGCATACCGACGACCATGTGATCGTCTTCCTGGTGGACCGCCGCCATACGCGCCATGTGGAGCAGTTGTTCCAGGTGGGCTTTAGTTTCTTCTAGTAAATTGAATGCAGCCTGTAGGAGCGGCGACCGCCAGGGATGGCGGAAATGCAGATTTTGCAGGAGCAAAAATCTGTCCATGGCCGCGATCGGACTTTCCAGCTTTTCAGATATTGATCGCGGCCATGGGCCGCTCCTACAAGCCTCTTCAAAAACAGATAACGGGCTGAATCGTCTCGATGCGGATAGCGGTCATTGCGCGGATTTTCGGAATTCTTCTGACGGTGTTCAGCCTGACCCTGCTGCCGCCGATCGGCGTTTCCCTGTGGTACGACGACCACACTCACACCTCCTTCGCCATCGCCTTCGCCATCACTCTGGTCACCGGCCTGTTTATGTGGCTGCCGGTGCACGATCTCAAACAGGAGTTGCGCACCCGCGACGGTTTCGTGGTGACCTCCCTGTTCTGGCTGGTACTGGGCAGTTTCGGTGCCCTGCCGTTGATTATCAGCACACAGCCGGGCCTGAGTGTAACCGACGCAATATTCGAATCCGTTTCCGGCCTCACCACCACCGGCGCCACAGTGATAACCGGGCTGGACACCCTGCCGCCGGCAATCCTCTACTACCGCGGCCAGCTACAGTGGTTCGGCGGCATCGGCGTGATCGTGATCGCCCTGGCGGTCCTGCCCATGCTGGGGATCGGCGGCATGCAGCTGTACAAGGCGGAAATTCCCGGGCCGGTGAAAGACACCAAGCTGACCCCGCGTATCGCCGAAACCGCCCGCGCGCTGATGGTAATCTATATTTTCCTCACCATCCTCTGCATCCTGGGCTACTGGTGGGCCGGGATGACGCTGTTCGACTCGGTGGCCCACGCTTTCGCCACTGTAGCCAACGGCGGCTTCTCCACCCACGATGCCAGTATGGGGTTCTTTGCCAACAACCACGCGATCATGCTGGTCTGTATTTTTTTCATGCTCGCAGCGGGTATCAACTTCGGCCTGCACTTCTTCGCCTTCCACAACCGCAGCCTGCGCCACTACTGGCGGGACTCCGAATTCCGCTTCTACATCATCCTCACCGCCTCGGCCGCGCTGCTGATCAGCAGCTACCTCTGGCTCCGCGGAGTGTTCGGCCCCGAGAGCAGCTTTCTGCACGGCGTCTTCCAGGTGGTCTCCATCGGCACCACCGCCGGTTTCGGCTCGGAAAGTTTTTACGCCTGGCCCGCCTTCCTGCCCTATGTGCTGCTGATCCTGGGCTTCATGGGTGCCTGCGCCGGCTCCACCTCCGGGGGCATTAAAATGATACGCATTATGCTGATCGTGAAATCCGGCCTGCGCGAACTGGATCGCCTGGTGCATACCAACGCGGTGGTGCCCATCAAGGTCAACCGCAAGCTCGTGCCGGAACGGGTGACCGATGCGGTGTGGGGTTTTTTCGCAGTCTATGTTCTGTCGTTTTTCGTGCTCACTATGAGCGTGATGGCCAGCGGGGAGAACTTCGAAACCTCCTTTTCCACCGTGGGCTCCTGCCTGGGCAATATCGGACCGGCCCTCGGCGATGCGGCGGCCCACTACGGCGAGGTCAACCGGATGGCAAAATGGTTCCTGATCCTGGCCATGCTGATGGGGCGCCTGGAGATTTTCACCCTGCTGGTACTGCTCAGCCCCGCTTTCTGGCGCCATTAATCGCAAAGCCCCCACACGTCGCCGCGGTGCGATAGTCAAGGTAAGTTTTTTCTGCCAAAGTAGACAGTTACCGGGAAGTAACTAATAAGAACAAGGCAGTAATGGCAAAGAACACCAGCGAGCTCCTCGGCCAGCTGAAAATAGACCGCGATGCGGTCCCCGAGACGAGCACCCTATCCCCACGCACTATCATCGCCGCCAGCATCGGGGTCGCGGCGGGCATACTGGTGGGCGCCCTGGCCACCGCTCAGTTTACCGGCGAGGCGCCTGAACCGACGCCGCAACAACCCGTCATCGAGCCTGCCTCCACCGCGGCACCCGTCGACCTGCCCGCGCCATCCGCACAACGGGAAACGGTGCTCAACGCCTCCGGCTATATCACCCCCCGGCGTGTGGCCACCGTGTCCGCGGAAGTCATGGGCCTGATCGCCAGTGTGGATGTCGAAGAGGGCATGCAGGTGGCCGAGGGCCAGGTGCTGGCGCGCCTGAACGACGCCAAGGCGCGGGTGAATCTGGATTTCGCCAAGGCCCAGGTCCGGGTGCTCGAAGCCAGATTGGCGAGTATCGGCGCCGAGCTGGCCGAGGCCCGGCGCCAACAGGCGCGCCACGCGGGGCTGATCGACAAGCACTATTCCAGCCGCGCCGAACTCAGCCAGAGCGAGGCCGCGGTGGAAAGCCTGGAGGCACAATTGAAAAGCGCCCAGGCGGATATCCAGGTGGCCCGTCTGGAAGTGCAGCGGCAACAGGAGCGGCTGCAGGACCACACCATCCGCGCGCCCTTTGCCGGCGTGGTCACCCAGAAAAATGCCCAGCCCGGCGAGATAGTCGCCCCCACCTCCGCCGGCGGCGGTCACACCCGCACCGGCATCTGCACCATCGTGGATATGGATTCCCTCGAGATCGAGGTGGATGTAAACGAGGCCTTTATCGGTCGCGTCTCCGCGGGGCAGAAGGTGAGCGCCAACCTGGACGCCTACCCGGACTGGGATATTCCCGCCACCGTGGAGGCGATTATCCCCACCGCCGACCGCGCCAAGGCCACGGTGCGGGTGCGTATCGGTATCGATGAGAAGGACCCGCGCATCCTGCCGGATATGGGGGTCAAGGTGGCGTTTCTGGGAAACGGGGAATAGAGATTCCCCAATATTTGTAGGATGGGCAAAGCGAAGCGTGCCCATCGGTTGCCAATGATGGGCACGCTTCGCTTTACCCATCCTACGGAAATAGAAGCTTAATAATAACACTGGAGGGATTTGACGATGTCGCAGGACGTACTGTTTCAACTCAACGGAGTCAGCAAGAGTTTCGTCAAGGGCAAGGAAGAAATCTGCATTTTCGACGACCTCAACATGACCATCGAACGCGGCGATTTTCTCGCCATTATGGGTCCCTCCGGTTCCGGCAAGACCACACTGCTGAATATGCTCGGCGGTGTGGACCAGCCGAGCGGCGGGGAAATCTGGTTCGACGGCGCCCGCATCGACAGTCTCAGCGAGGGCGAACTCACCCGCTGGCGCGCGCACAATATCGGCTTTATTTTCCAGTTCTACAACCTGATGCCGATGCTCAACGCGGCGCGCAACGTGGAACTGCCGCTGCTGCTCACCAAACTCTCCAAGACACAGCGCCGGGCCAACGTGGAAACCGCCCTGACGCTGGTGGGTCTCAGCGATCGCGCCAAACACATGCCCAGCGAAATGTCCGGCGGCCAGCAACAGCGGGTGGCCATCGCCCGCGCCATCGTTTCCGACCCCAAACTGATTCTGTGTGACGAGCCCACCGGCGACCTGGACCGGGAAACCGCCGACGAAATCCTGGAAATGCTCCAGCTGCTCAACCGCGAACACGGCAAGACCATCGTCATGGTCACCCACGACCCGGCGGCGGCCCGGTACGCCAGCCAGACACTGCACCTGGACAAGGGCAAATTCGTGCAGAGGGAAGTGGCGGCATGAACGATCTCTACTTAATCTACAAAAACATGACGAGAAAGCCGTTGCGGCTGTTCCTCACCTGTTTCGCCATCTTTATCGCCTTCCTGATTTTCGGTGCAGTCACCACCCTGAAAAGCGCGCTGGACGCCGGCATCGACCTGGCCGCGGACAACCGTCTGGTAGTAGTCAACAAGATCAACTTCACCCAGCCACTGCCGATTGCCTATGCGCAAAAGGTGGCGGCGGTGGACGGCGTAGAGAATGTCACCTACGCCAACTGGTTCGGCGGCTACTACCAGGAGGCGCGCAACCAGATAGTGGCCATGGCAGTGGAGCCGGAGAGCTGGCTGCAGGTATACGAGCGGGAAATCTTATTGCCGCCGGAGCAGCGAGCCGCCTGGCTGGGCAACCGTCAAGGCGTGATCGTCGGCGAAAGCCTGGCGCAGCGCCTGGGCTGGAAGATCGGCGACCGGGTGCCGGTCTCCTCCAGTATTTTTTCCCACAAGGACGGCGGCCACACCTGGGACTTCGTAGTGGAGGGTATTTTTACCGGCAGCGATCCGCAGCATGACACCAACAGCATGTACCTCCATTTCAAGTACTTTATGGAGACCCAGAGCTTCGGCGGCGAGTGGATAGGCTGGATCACCCTCACCACTGCGGACGCGGCGCAGAACCAGCGCATCGCCGACGCAATCGACGACGGCTTCGCCAATTCACAGGCGGAAACGGATACCAGTACCGAAGAGGCTTTCAGCAAGGCGTTTATCGAACAGATCGGCAATATTGGCCTGATCATCTTCGGCGTGGTGTTCATGGCTTTCTTCACCATACTGATCCTGGTCGGCAACACCATGGCCCTGGCGGTGCGCGAGCGCACCGGTGAGATAGCCGTACTGAAAACCCTGGGCTTCCCCGCCCCGCGCATTTTCAAAATGGTGCTGACAGAGTCCCTGCTGATCGCCCTGATCGGCGGCCTCGCCGGCCTGGGCGCCGCCTGGCTGATTATCGAAGGGGCCAAGGGCACCATGGCCCAGTTCCTGCCCAACCTGATGCTGGATTCCGGCATAGCCCTGCAGGCGCTGCTATTTATGCTGCTGCTGGGGCTGGTCACCGGGCTGCTGCCGGCGCTCAACGCGCTGCGTCTGAATATCGTCACTGCATTCAATCGGGGGTGAGCCAATGAGATCTCTTTTTTCACAAGTCTCCGCGGTTACGGTGATGAATATCCGCAGCCTGCCCCGGCGCCTGTGGATGTCCCTGGCCATGGTGCTGGCCAGCGCCGTGGTGGTGGCCATACTGCTCGCCTTCCTGGCCATGGCCAAGGGGTTCGAGGCCACCATGAGTGGCGCCGGCTCGGACGCCGTGGCGCTGATGATGCGCGAGGGTTCCCAGGCGGAGCTGAACAGCGTGATCAGCCGCGACCAGGTCAACCTGGTCGAGGAAGCGCCCGGCATAGCGCGGGACGCGGAGGGCCCGCTGGTGTCTCCCGAACTCTATGTGATAGTCGACGGCATCAAGAAAAGCACCGGCAGCAAGGCCAATATCCCCCTGCGCGGCCTGGACAAGCGCGGCATGGCCATGCGCGGCAACATGCAGTTGCTGGAAGGCCGCATGTTCACCCCCGGCACCAACGAGATGATCGTAGGCAGCGGCATACTGCGCGAGTTCGACGGCTTCCAGCTCGGCAACGAGATCCGCTTCGGCAAAAATATGTGGACGGTGGTGGGCGTTTTCTCCACTGGCGGCAATGTGTTCGAAAGCGAACTCTGGGCGGATGCCAAGATGATCCAGAGCCACTACAACCGCGGCAGCAGCTACCAGACCATCCGTGCGCAACTGGAAAACCCCGGTGATCTGGAGCCGCTCACAGCGTATTTCGATACCGAATCGCAGCTTAACCTGGAACTCAAGACCGAGGCGGACTACTTCGCCGAACAGGGCAAGCAGCTGCAGTACATGGCCATTTTCGGCCGCGTGATCAGCTTTATCATGGCCCTGGGCGCCCTCGCCGGCGCACTCAATACCATGTATACATCGGTGGCCGACCGGGCGAAGGAAATCGCCACCCTGCGCACCCTGGGCTTCAGCAACTTCTCCGCCTTCTGCGGCACCATCGCCGAGGCACTGGTGCTGGCCATCGCCGGCGGCCTGCTGGGCTCCCTGGCCGCCTTTCTATTCTTCGACGGCATGAATGCCTCCACCCTGGGAGGCAGTTTTACCCAGGTGGTGTTCAGCTTCGAGATGTCGCCGGACCTGTTTGTGCAGGGCGCGGTTCTGGCGCTGCTGATCGGCTTTGTCAGCGGCTTCTTCCCCGCCTGGCGCGCGGCGCGGATGCCGGTGATTGTGGCTTTCCGCAACGCAGCATAATTGACTCCCTCTCCCCTCTGGGGAGAGGGGAAGCCGATGAGTGATGAGTTGATTCTCTACGCCGCGAAAGGCGGCGGTTCCGCCATCGTCGAGGCGCTGTTTACACTGACGGGGCAGGACTACGAAGTCCGGTACTTCTCCTGGGAAAACCTCCCCGACGAGGAGCTGCTGGTAGTAAACCCGCTCGGTGAAATCCCCACCCTGCGCCTGGCGAACGGCGAAATCCTCACTGAGACCGCGGCCATTACGCTGTGGCTGGGAGACCGCTTTCCCAGTTGTGGGCTGGTGCCACCGGCGGACGATGCGCACCGCGCCGAATTCTTGCGCCGCCTGGTGTGGCTGGTGGCCACCGTCTACCCCACCTTTACCTACGGTGACCATCCGGAGCGCTTTGTGGCCAACGACGAGGGCGCGCGCCAGCTGCGCGAGTCCACCGAGCAGCGCTGCCAACAACTGTGGCGCCAACTGGAAGCGGAGCTGGACGGCCCCTGGGTCTGCGGGAACGAGATGACCGCGCTGGATATCTTTGTCGCGGTAATGAGCTGCTGGCGCCCGTAGCGGAAGTGGTTTGCGCGGGAGTGCCCGAAATTGTTTGCGATTGCGTTGCGGGTAGATGCTTTGGAGCAATTGCGCAAGGTCTGGCGTAACAACGGCCTGGCCGGCCGCTGACTCATATCCAAGGCAATAACTACCCATTGAAGGAATAAACTTTGAAGCCAGCAATACTGACACTTTTGATTTTCTTGGGTCTGTTTGCCGTGTTCGCGAGCGCTTCGGATGCCATTCACACGGAGATACGCAAGTCCGATCGTACGTGGACGGTGACCTACCGAACACCCGTTCCAACACAACAGCTCGCTTTCAAGCGCAACCCAGACCGCTCGCGCGCAGACCGCTGGACATCAGCTTCCGCTGAATACCAAATAATCCATGAGCACGGCACAGACCTGATTCGTCGAGTCGATGGAAAATCGTTTTCCGAGGTGACCTTTACCCTGACTTCCAGCTACACCGCCCTGCCCAAGGACTACGCCCCTTTTTCTCCTTTCTCCGACGGAGGAATGTTGATCCACAGCGGGCGCTTCTTCGCCTGTTCGGGGCGGTGCGAGAGCGGGCGCAATGCATGGCGGATAAGCCTGATTGCGCCGGAGCAGGACTCAATCATCGTGGATGGCACTGTGGCACGGGGAAGTGTTGAATGGCTGGACAGCGACAACGGCCGAAAAGTCTACGTAGGGCCGCAACTGCCCGACAGAGATGAGCGGTTCATATCCATCATTGACCCCGAACTGCCAGAGCATTTCAGGGGCTACTTGCACAGGTTCCTGCCCCTGATGATGACCGAATACGCGAAATTTCTGAACCAGCCGGCGGGCAGCCCAATACTTTTCGTCTCCTTTGATCCAGCACACCAGGGCAGCCGCGGCAGGCAAGGCGGAGTGCTGCCCAACCAGATTTTTATGCACTGGTATGGAGAAGATGCCGGCAAGGGCTGGGACGAGAGAAGTGTCCTCTGGTTCTTCGCCCACGAACTCGCCCATTTGTTTCAGGGAACATCCGGGCAAATCGAGGAACGCGAACACGCATGGATACACGAGGGCGCAGCCGAATATATGGCCGGCCTGGCAATGAAGTCGCTGATGCCGGAAACCACTGCCTGGGTAGATGCCCGTTTCAGTGGAGTTGAAGGTCCCTGTCTGGAAGGTTTAAAGGAACACTCCCTGATAGAGGCCGCCGAAAGAAACAGGCACTGGCTTTACTACACCTGTGGACTGTTCATTCACGATGCTATTGCCAGGGAGGCAAGCCAACACGGAGAAGCTGTGAGCTTTTTCAGTATATGGTCAGCTTTTCAGAAGCGGGTGGACTCCGGTGAGGCCGCTTCTTTTGATGTATTCATACTTTCTTTGCGTCCTTATGTTTCTGAACAGTTTATCCGCAATCTGCAGCAATTGATTGCCAGCTCGGGTACCGACCTGGAACCATACTTAAAGACCCTGACAGCCAAGCGCCAAAGCCGATCGAAAACGTAGACAAGGCACTAGCGACCAACGACTTATTTGACGGGACCAGGACACGACTTTTTATAAATCGTGCTCTTCCCCTCCGGCTGCTGCCGGAATCGCTTGTACTCCCACTGGTATTGTTCCGGCGCCTCGGCGATACAGGCTTCCACGCCCCGGTTGAGCGCCGCCAGGGATACTTTCTGCTCCTCGCTGTAGATCGCCTGCTCGGCGGGTAGGAATATCAACTCGAAGCCGCCGCTTACCCGCTTGCCGAAACCGAACACGCAGCGGCAGCCGGTGCGTCGGATCAGGTTGTGGGCCAGGGTCATGGTCAGCGCCGGCTTACCGAAGAAGGGCGCGAAGTCGCCGCCGTTGGTGTCCGGTTCCTGGTCCGGCAACACCATCGCGATATCGCCGGCCTTCAAAGCCTTCAGCAGCGCGCGCACGCCGCGCACGTCGGTGGGCATCATCTGGATACCGGTGGCCTCCCGGCCCGCGCGGATCAGGGGGTCCAGCGCGGCGATTTTCGGCGGTGCATAGAGTGCGGTGCAAGGCCCCAGGGTGGCCAGGTACATGCCGAAGATTTCCCAGTTGCCGGTGTGGGGCATCAGCACCAGCACCCCCCGCTTTTCATCCACCCGGTCGCACAGCAACTGCTGGTTGCGCACCCGCACTATCTGGTCCTCGCTGCGACTCCAGGGCTGGTGCCAGATGGTGGCCACCTCGCAGCCGGTCATGGCAGTGTTGATCACGCTGCGCCGCGCCAGCTTCTCCCTTTCGCCGGCGCTCTTGCCCGGGTAGCAGAGCGCCAGATTGATACGGCTGATGCGCAAGCTGTCGCTGCGAACCAGCACCGCCATCTGGCCGAACAGCCAGCCCAGCCGCCGTGACCAGCGCAGCGGCAACTTCCCGATCAGTTTCAGCGCGGCAACCGCCAGCCGGCCCTTGATATCCAATGTCACTACTTCCTTATCCCACCAGGCCGGCTAACCATCGGCCTGTTTTCAGTATCGTCAAGATTTGTGCGACCCGGGCGCCTTTAGTGCGCCACCCGCTGCCGGTATAATTGCGGCCCTTTGCCCAAAGCACACTTTGATCCGGAGAACGCGGTGTCCAAGCAACACGACCTCAGCACCTTCCAGGGCCTGATTTTTGCCCTGCAGGACTATTGGGCGCGCCAAGGGTGCGTCATTCTACAGCCTCTGGATATGGAAGTGGGCGCCGGCACCTTCCACCCGGCGACCTTCCTGCGCGCGGTGGGTCCGGAGACCTGGAACGCCGCCTACGTGCAGCCCTGCCGCCGCCCCACCGACGGCCGCTACGGCGACAACCCGAACCGCCTGCAGCACTACTACCAGTACCAAGTGGTGATGAAGCCATCCCCGGACAATATCCAGGACCTGTACCTGGGCAGCCTTACCGCCATAGGCGTGAACCCGGCGGTGCACGATATCCGCTTCGTGGAGGACAACTGGGAATCCCCCACCCTCGGCGCCTGGGGCCTGGGCTGGGAGATTTGGCTGAACGGCATGGAAGTCACCCAGTTCACCTATTTCCAGCAGGTGGGCGGCCTGGAATGCTACCCGGTCACCGGCGAGCTCACCTACGGGCTCGAGCGCATCGCCATGTACCTGCAGGGGGTGGAGTCCCTCTACGACCTGGTGTGGACCCGCAATCCGGACGGCAGCCCGGTCACCTACGGCGATGTTTTCCACCAGAACGAAGTGGAGATGTCCCACTACAACTTCGAGCACGCGGACGTGGAGTTCCTGTTCGCCACCTTCGACCACTGCGAGCGCGAGAGCAGCCGGTTGATCGAGCTGGGGCTGCCGCTGCCCGCCTACGAGCAGGTGATGAAGGCCTCCCACGCCTTCAACCTGCTGGACGCCCGCCACGCCATCTCGGTCACCGAGCGCCAGCGCTACATTCTGCGGGTGCGCACCCTGGCTCGCGCAGTCGCCCAGGCCTACTACAACGCCCGGCATGCCCTGGGCTTCCCGCTGGCGGCGGAGGAGATCCGCAATGAAGTTCTCGCCCAGGAAACCAAGAAAGAGGAGGTGCAGTAATGGCTCGGGATTTTCTGGTTGAACTGGGCACCGAAGAGCTGCCACCCAAGGCGCTGCGCACCCTGATGGACGCTTTCGCCCAGGGTATCCGGCAGGGTTTGCAGGACGCGGAACTGGAATTCGGCGAAGTGAAGGCCTACGCCGCCCCGCGCCGTCTGGCGGTATCTGTGTCCGGCCTCGCCGAAAAGCAGCAGGACAAACAGATAGAGAAACTCGGACCGGCGGTAAAAGCCGCCTTCGACAAGGACGGCAACCCCAGCAAGGCCGCCGAAGGATTTGCGCGCAGCAACGGCACAACCGTCGACCAGCTCAGCCGGGTGCAGACCGACAAGGGCGAGCGGCTGGCGTTTGTCAGCGAACAGAAAGGCGAGGCCACCGAGCGCCTGCTCGCCGGGATCGTGGAAAAATCCCTGGCCCAGCTGCCGATTCCCAAGCGCATGCGCTGGGGCGCGCGCCGGGAGGAATTCGTGCGCCCGGTCCACTGGCTGCTGATGCTGTTCGGCGACAAAGTTGTGGACGGCGAGGTTCTGGGCCTGAAGGCCGGCAATACCAGCCGCGGCCACCGCTTCCACTGCAATCGCGAGCTCGAAATCCACTCTGCCAGCGACTACGTACAGCAGCTGCGTGATCCCGGCTATGTGATCGCCGACTTCGACGAACGCCGCGAGGCCATCCGCGAGCAGGTGACTGCCGAGGCACACAACGTCAACGGCGAGGCGGTGATCGACGACGATCTCCTCGACGAAGTCACCGCCCTGGTGGAGTGGCCGATGGCGCTCACCGGGCGCTTCGAGGAGCGCTTTCTGGACGTGCCGGCGGAAGCGCTGATCTCGTCGATGAAGGAACACCAGAAGTATTTCCACGTGGTGGACGCAGACGGCCAGCTGCTGCCCTTCTTTATTACCGTCTCCAATATCGAGAGCATCGATCCCGCCCAGGTGATCGCCGGCAACGAGCGGGTGATCCGCCCACGGCTTTCCGACGCCGCCTTTTTCTTCGAGACCGACAAGAAAACCAGCCTGGAATCCCGCCGCGAGAAACTCCGCCAGATCGTTTTCCAGCAGCACCTGGGCTCGGTGTACGACAAGACCGAGCGGGTTGCCACTCTGGCCCGCGCCATCGCCGGCCACGTCGGCAGCGATGCCGACCGGGCCGAGCGCGCCGGGCGGCTGTGCAAGTCCGACCTGGTCACCGAGATGGTGTTCGAATTCCCCGACCTGCAGGGCATCGCCGGCTACTACTACGCGGAGAACGACGGCGAACCCCTGGACGTGGCCAAAGCCATGTACGAACAGTACATGCCCAAGTTCGCCGGCGACGAGCTGCCCAAGAGCGACACCGGCACCGTCATCGCCCTGGCGGACCGTTTGGATACTTTGGTCGGCATCTTCGGCATCGGCCAGCCCCCCAGCGGCTCCCGCGATCCTTTCGCCCTGCGTCGCGCCAGCCTGGGGGTTATCCGCCTGGTGGTGGAAAAGAACATCGACCTGGACCTGCGCGAACTTCTGGAGCTCGCCCGCGACGGCTACCCCCGCACCGCCCTCGGCGAGTACAACACCGTGGTCGAGCAGACCCTGAACTATATCCTCGAACGCTTCCGCGCCCGCTACGAGGATCAGGGCATCGCCGCGGAAGTGTTTATGGCGGTGGCTGCGCGCAATCTCTCCCGGCCGCTGGATATCGACAACCGCGTACACGCGGTGCACACCTTCAGCCAGTTGCCGGAAGCCCAGGCGCTGGCCGCGGCCAACAAGCGGGTATCGAATATTCTCGCCAAGCTGGAGGGCCCGGCACCGACAGAAGTGGATGAAAATCTGCTGCAGGAGGATGCGGAAAAAGCCCTCCACGCCGCGGTTAAGGACGCCCGTACCCAGGTGGAGCCCCTTTACGCCGAAGCTCTCTTTACAGAGGGTCTCGCCGGTCTCGCCGGCCTGCGGGAAACCGTGGACAGCTTCTTCGACCACGTGATGGTGATGACCGACGACGAAAAGCTGCGCGACAACCGCCTCGCGCTGCTGGCGCAACTGCGCGCGCTCTTCCTGGAAGTGGCGGATATCTCCCTGCTGGTACCGGCTAAATGACCCTGATCGTGCTGGACCGGGACGGGGTGATCAACCAAGACTCCGCCGACTATATAAAAACCGTCGACGAGTGGATCCCCCTGCCCGGCAGCATCGAGGCCATCGCCAGCCTCAGCCGCGCCGGCCACCAGATCGTGGTGGCCACCAATCAGAGCGGCCTGGCCCGCGGCTATTTCGACCTGGACGACCTGGAAGCCATGCACGCCAAGATGCGCGCACTGGTGGAGGACGCCGGCGGCGAAATCGCCGCGATCTTCTACTGCCCCCACGGCCCCGACGACAACTGCCGCTGTCGCAAACCCAAACCCGGGCTGTTGGACGCCATCGAGGCGGAGTTCGACACCAGCCTGCACGATTGCTGGCTGGTGGGCGACAGCCTCCGCGATTTGCAGGCCGGGCTGGAAAAAGGCTGCAAGCCGGTTCTGGTCAAGACCGGTAAAGGCGAACAAACGCTGCAAAAGCTGATCGCCGAGCCGGAGCCGCGATTGACGGACACGGCAGTGTTCGATGATCTGGCCCAGTTCGCGGATTTCCTGCTGGCAGGTTCCGGCCCGAATGGCACTAAGATAAGCCGCTTCTCCTTGTAGGATGGGCAAAGGAGCCCAGCGACGTGCCCATCCGGGCCTTGATGGGCACGCTACGCTTTGCCCATCCTACAAAAATTGCCCCTGCCGCCCGTTAACTTAGTTGCCATTCGGTTCCGACCCCACTTAACAGAAGACTAATCCTCCGCCAATGCATTGAATTGCGCGCCCCATTGCAGTAAAAGCACAGAACGGGAAATAAAGATCCGCCAGCTCACCCTGTATGAGTATGAAGGCTGCCGGAGGAAGGGTTGAAGGACTGGCCCGCTGTACCGAATAAACCGGCTTTGTAACAACTGGCCGTCGTTTCTCCGGATTGTCCACGCCGTCGGCCGCTTCCGTTTCCCCAACGGAAATCCAACATGGGGCAATCCACAATGAAAATAACCGCTGTATCCACCCTGCTCGCGGGGCTGCTGCTGAGTGCCGGCAGCTTCGCCGAGCCCAGCAAGGCGTCCTTGACGCCGAAAGCCGAAAAGAGCCGCAAGGTCTATATCGTCCAACTGGCGGATAAGCCGCTGGCGGCCTACGAGGGCAGCATCCCCGGCCTCGCGGCCACCAAGCCGTCGAAAAATCAAAAGATCAATCTGCAGAGCACCAATGTCCGAAACTATGCCGGCTTCCTCGCCTCGCGCCGCCAACAGGCGCTGGCCGCGGTGCCCGGCGCGCGCAAAATTTATGACTACAAAGTAGCCTTCAACGGCTTCGCTGCGCAGATGACCCCCAAAGAGGCGGAAGCCTTGCGCGCGCGCAAGGATGTGCTCGGTGTCTGGGAAGACCGGCTGCTCAAGCCGCACACCAATTCCACCCCGGATTTTCTCGGCCTCACCGGCGTCCACGGCCCCTGGCTTTGGGGAGTGACCGGCGAAGACGTGGTGATCGGGGTAATCGACAGCGGCATCCACCCGGAGCACCCGAGTGTGGCGGACGTCCCCACCCCGAAACGGGGCGATCGCGGCCGCAGAATTCCCTACGATGCAGCGCCGGAAAGTTTTACCGGCACCGGCTGCGACTTCGGCAATACCGACGCCAATGGAGAGGACCAGCCCTTCGAGTGCAACAATAAACTGCTCAAGGCTCAGTCCTTTTCCGACGCCTTCCTGAACTCGAACACCCTGGCGGACTACGAATTCCTGTCCGCCCGTGACGCCGGCGGCCACGGTACCCACACCGCCACCACTGCTGGCGGCAACTACGGCGTAGCGGCTGAGATCGACGGCGAGCCCGCGGGAACCGTCAGCGGTATGGCACCGCGCGCGCGCATCGCCGTGTACAAGGTGTGTTGGGACGCACCGGACCCGGACGACAGCGGCTGCTTCTCCTCCGACTCCATGGCCGCCATCGACCAGGCGGTAGCTGACGGCGTGGACGTGATCAACTTCTCCATCGGCGGCCCCAGCACCACTTTCAACGGCCCGGACGATATCGCCTTCCTGTTTGCCGCGGACGCCGGCGTCTTTGTCTCCGTATCCGCGGGCAATGAGGGTCCCGGGCCGGAAACCATCGGCACCCCGTCCGGCGCGCCCTGGGTAACCTCAGTGGCTGCCGCCGAGGACGATGAGAGTTTCGGTACCGGCCTGCGGGTGGATGCACCGGCGGAAATCGCCGCCACCTACGAAGGCCTGGAAGGAAGCGGTCCCGTCTCCCTGGCCGATAGCGGAGCCATCTCCGCCGCAGTGGTGGCCGCGGAGCCGCTGGAAGCCTGTACACCATTGGCCAACAGCGACGCCATGGCCGGGCAGATAGCGCTGGTGATTCGCGGCGGCTGTCCCTTCAGCACCAAGTACAACGAAGCCGCCGCCGCCGGTGCCCAGGCGATCGTCGTGTACAACGACGGCACCGCGCCGGACCGCGTAGACCCGCTGGTGATGTCGGCACCGGACACCACTATCCCCGGCATTATGATCCGTCATATGGATGGCGCACTGATCGCCGAAACCAGCGATACCGCCGGCACCCTGAGCCCGGAAATCCAGATAGCGCGGGTCGATCGCATCGCCGAATTCTCCTCCCGCGGCGCCAACGCCGGCGCGCCGGACATCATCAAGCCGGATGTGACCGCCCCCGGCGTGGGCATCATCGCCGGCACCAGCCCGGTACTGAGCGGTGGCAACCTTTTCGATTCGAAGAACGGCACCTCCATGTCCAGCCCCCACGTCGCGGGCATCATGGCGCTGCTGAAACAGGTCCACCCGGACTGGACCCCGGCCATGGCCAAGTCCGCGTTGATGACCACCGCGCGCACAAACCTGCGCAAGTCCTTCGGACCGGAAGCTGCCGATCCCTTCGATATGGGGGCCGGAATGGTGCAGGCGACTTCGGCGCTTTTCCCCGGACTGGTATACGATGCAGGGCTGGAAGATTATTCCGCCTTTCTATGCGGTGCCGAAAATCAACCGGAGTTTGATTTTATCGACTGTGACAGCCTCGCCTCGCAAGGCTATTCCTTCGATTCCAGTGACCTCAATCTGGCCTCGATCGCTGTAGGCGAGTTGGTCGGCAGTCAAGCCGTTACCCGCAAAGTGACCAACGTGGCCCCGGGCCCCGGCTGGTACTGGGCCTGGGTGGACGCACCGGAGGGCGTGGATGTACAGGTGAGCCCACGGTTTATGCACCTCAGAGAAGGGGAAACCGCCAGCTATACCGTCACTTTCACTGCCACCGACAGTGCGGTATTCGGAGATTGGGCCTTCGGCTCCCTGACCTGGAGCTCCCTTGCCGGCTTCCATTCGGTGCGCAGCCCCATCGCCGTACGCCCGGTCCCTATTTCCGCACCGGCGGAATTGGCTGGCAGCGGCACCGATGGCTCTCTGAGCTTTGATGTGCAATTCGGCTACAACGGCGCCTATCAGGTAAATATCAACGGCCTCGCCGAAGGTGCGCCTTTCCCTGGCGCAGTGGAAGATGGAGAAAACAACCTGATCTTCTTTGATATCCCCGAAGGAACCAACTTGGCCCGAGTGGCTTTGTTCGATGAAGATGTAGGTGCTGGCGATGGTTCCGACGACCTTGACCTGCAGGTATTCGGCCCCGGACCCGATTTTCCGTTTGTAGGCAGCAGTGGAACCCCCACCTCGCAAGAGGAAGTCAATATTCCGGCACCTGCAGCCGGTCAGTACGCAGTATTCGTGATTGATTTTGCCAGTGCCGCAGGGCCGACTCCCTATACCCTGTTTAACTTCAACCTGACTGGCGACGCCGGCAATACCGTTATAACAGCGCCCGCTGCCGAAGTCGGCAATACCGACAGTGTTGAAGTGGAATGGATGGGCCTGTCTCCGGGCACCCGCGCGCTGGGAATACTCAGCCACGGCGATGGTGAACAGACTTTCGCAGAAACCGAGTTACTGATTAATACCCAGTAATTCCACAATGAAAAATCCCCTCTGTTTGCAGAGGGGATTTTTTTGTGGGCAATACGAATCACTCTTGACTCTCTGTATGAGCCTGCTTGCAGGCGAATATACGAGAGATTGATTCAGAGCTCAGGAATGTTCGCCTGCAAGCAGGCTCCTGATATGGATTGACCTGTCAACTATTGGCACTGCATTTTCCGTTGTTCCTCTCTGTCAGTGGCTTCGGGTCAGGACATGAAAGGCTGTTTGCGACGGTGGATCATTCTGATATGCGTGGGTTGGTTACCGACCTGACTTCACTTCGTCGCGGAGCTGCCTTTCTCTACTGTCGTGGGTCACCCTCCGGGCTCGAAGGGCGCCACATAGGAGCCTCTAGGGTTCTCCTCACCGGCCTCCCATGCCCTGACCCGAAGCCACTAACAACAGTTCATGCCACAACCTTGCTGCCGTGCGGCTTGCCGGCTACTTCACAGGCGATCGCCCAGATAAAACCCGCCAGCTCGCGGGCTATCGCTGTGACGACCACGTTCTTCAATTTGCCGGCCTGCAGCAGCTTCTGGTAACGCCCACACAAGCGCTTCTGGCTCTCCCAAGCTATGGCCTGCACCCGGTCTGAGGTCTTCTCGGCCCGCCGCTGGATACAGCGTGTCTTGCGCGCCGGGTAGCGGTAGCTGTGCGCTGATTCCACCAGTACCCGCCGCACGTGGCCGTTGCCCGTGCGGGTGATGCCGCCCTGGCGACGACTCTCCCCGCTGGAGTGTTCGCTGGGTACCACGCCAAGATAGGCCATCAGTTCCCGTGGGGAGTCGAAGCGGGTGATGTCTCCCAGCTCCGCCAGGATCGTCATCGCGGTAACCACGTCGACACCACGCAGGGCCATCAGGCCTTCCGCCACCGGCTGCAATGTCCAACCTTGCAGCGCCTCGCGCATGACCTTCTCCAGGTCTTCTACCCGCTGCTGAGCCGCACTGACCGCATCGACGTACTCCTGCAAGACGATCTGCTGGACGGGACTGTCAAACTTCACTTCCTCCAGCCAGCGCCAATGGGCCTGGGTCCAGCGGCTCTTCCCCTGGTAAACCTTACCGTGCCGGAGCAGGAAGGCGCCCAGTCGCTGGCGGGATTTCAGCTCTATCGCCTTCATGTCCTCCCGCGCGCGGGTCAGATCGCGTATGGCTTCCTGTTCCTGGTCCGGTACCCACACCGGGGTCAGCTCTCCAGCTCTGTGCAGGCGCGCCAGCATCTGGGCATCCCGGCGATCCGTCTTTAGCCGCTCCCCCGGCTTGCGGGGGATCAGCGATGGCGCTACCACGTCGCACTCATGGCCCCGGTTGGTCAGCTCGCGATACAGCCCGTAGCCGGTGGGGCCCGCTTCATAACAGACGTTCAGTACCTCACCATTGGGGCTCAAGCGCTTGAGCAGCTTGCGGATAGAGGTGCTGTCGTGCGCAATTTCTCCCAAGTACTTCGGGTTGTCCCGCCCTTCCCGGGCCACCGCAACCGCAATGCTGCTCTTGTGAACATCCAAACCGACGTAGATATTGTTAAACTCTTGCATGACCTGCCCCCTCGATGTGGCTCTGTGTTTAGGGTTCTTTCCAGCCTCCAAACATAACCCACGATGTCGAGGCTGGGCAGGTCAATCCATGATGTCTACAACCGCGGCCGCTGGAAAGATCTTGAGGCTGCATAGAAGAGAGCACCCGCTCTATCCTCAACTGCAGTTGCCGGCCGTCCGATTTTGAATAAACGCCCGGGCAATTTCCAGTGACACACTGCCGAAGTCCCAGAACACATCTGTCTTGCGGTTGATATTGACCGCCACCCCCATCCGATAGTCCGGCAGCAGCATCAGATAACTTTGTCCACCGCGGGATACACCGCCGTGGTTGGCATAGCGAACCGTGCCGGCTTGCGGCACTTCCATTTCGTGAATACGCCAGCCCAACGCGTAGTTCTGCGGATTGATACTGCCATCCGGCAGCCGCTGTGGGGTCCAGAAGGTCTCCCTGGTTTTCGCGGAGAGGTATTCGTCGTCCAGATAGCGCATACCCAGCTTAACCAAATCGGACGAAGTCGAAGCGAAGCCACCGCCCGGCAACCGATGGCTGAGGTCTACCCGGCGCCATTCACGCACCCGGTGCTCCGCACCGGGTTTGCCGTTACTTTTGTAGGGAGTGGCGATATGGTTTTTGTAGTCACCTCCTACGGGGGCTGGAATGGTGGCACTCATTCCACTGGGCACAAACACCTCCTCCTGCATCAGCTCGAGATAGGGTCTTTGTGTCGCGCTCGCCATCACCGCGCCGAGCAGCACAGAGTGAAAACTGGTGTAGTGGAACCGGGTTCCCGGCTGGTACAAAAGCGGACTGCCATCAAAAACATCCAGCGCTTCCACCATACTGTCGTAGTGATCCCGCAGTGCCAGAGTGTGGTAGAGCCCCATCCAATCGCGATTCTCTTTGTAATCCGGCAGGCCAGCCATATGCGAGGCCAGTTGGCGCGGCGTAATATCCGCCCACTGCGGGTTCGGCAGCGGATTCAGGTAGTTGGAAATAGGGGTGTCGAGATCAATGCGACCGGTCTCCACCAGCCGCGCCAGTCCGGTTCCCGTGAGCGCCTTGGAGGTACTGCCGATTCGAAAGCGTGTCCGGGTTGTCACCGGAGTCTTGGATTCGATATCCGACCAACCGACGGCACCCGCCCACAACAGTTTTCCGCAGCCGGAGACGGCGGCGGAAATTGCCGGAGACGCGATTTTCTCGCGATGTTTTTCGATAACATCCAGTGACAGGGTTCCGGCAGCCGCGTAGGCCGGGTCATAGAGTTCCTGAACCGAGGGGTTGTCCCGCGGCAACTCCAACCATCCGAACGGCGGCAGCGGCAGCGATCCCTTGTTATAAGCGAAGAACTGGTAAGCCGGCCACAGAAGCCAGCCTAAAAATATCGCCAGAGACACAGTTACCAGCAGAATCCTATTTCTTCTTATCACGATAATTTCTTTTTAATTTTTACTAAGGAAGCTCTGAATAAGTAGTCTTTCGTCATTCCGGCGAAGGCCGGAATCCAGCAGCCCCAATGAGTCCCAGGAGCTGGTTCCCGGCCTTCGCCGGGATGACGGCTTGTTCAGGCCTTCCCAAATTCTCCACCGGGAAGTTTTGTTCTCACCCATACTTCCCTCTGAATGCGTGTGCATATGCCGGCAATATCAAACGATTTTTTAATTGTTCCGGGATTTTCCTGCCGCTGCCGACCGATTTTTACTCATTAATCGGCGCCATATTCGGCAGACTAATAGTGATTGTGGTCTTTTCTATGGGACGGTCTTGCATAAACTGATCGATGACTTCCTGGACTTCACTGGATGTCATAAAGAGATTGTGTCCGGCGTTTTCCACGGTAATGCTGGTCAGGTTGGCGAGCCCGGATACTGCTTCTTTTTGGCTCTCGATAGTGGTTCTGCCATCCAGGGTGCCGCTCAACAGCAGTACCGGGACTTTGCTTACGGGTGCTGTGCGGAAGCTTTCTCCCAGGTCTAACTCCGGCGCGATGCCGTCGTAGAGACGCTGCCGAAACCCTAGCCCGAATAGGTCCGCAATCGTTGGCGCCTCTCCCACCAGATACGTTTTGCCAGAAGCGGCTATTTTTGGTCGCGGTTGTCCGCAGCCAGCAGTGGCTCCTCATATTTGAGGCCGCGGTCGCTGAATGGATACAGCGGGGCATCGACCTTGTATCGGCGTTCCCACTCAAATGAACAGACGCTGACACAAAGTATTCGTTATCCGAACAACAGCCTCTTGCCCGACTGTTTTGTTACAAACCCTCCGGCAGCAGCCGATCCCTGAGTACCGGATAGAACTGGACAAAGGTGCCGTCATATTCGGCATCTTTCTCGTGGCAGTCGATGCAGGCATTGCCTTTCGGAATCATGCCGGCGGTGTTATCTCCATTCTGGAACAGGAAAAAGGCGCGTTTGTCAGAATATTTCTCCCGATCCAGGATATGGATTTCGAAACTCGCGAGATCCTTTTGCACTACACCATCCACAGCCGGGGAAGGTTTTTCCTGGGTGTTGTAAAAGGACAGGGACAGCATTGTGCCGTCGGCGTAGTTGCCGTGCTGTTTCAGGTACCGGTAGGCACCCGGCTCCATCTGTACGATTTGAATCATTCCCGGGCTGTTCAGGCTAAAGGAGCGACTTTCACCATCCGGATAGCCGTGTCCCACGGTGGCGCCGAGAAAGATCCATTGATCGATATTTCCCGGGCGTATCAACTGACCGTCGGGGGTAAATTCGGCCGCCCGGAGTTTCCGGTTTTCCGCGTCGGCGAAACCAGTGGCGGAGAATAACGAAATCGCTATGCAAACTGTGGTCAGGATTTTTCTGTTCCGGTTTCTTTTTGAACATGTTTTCCCTGCTTTTATGGATTGAAATGCTTTTGGTAGTCGCTGGGCAGTACGCCCAGTTGGCGCCGGAAGGCCCTGCGCAGTTGCTCCTGTGAGCGGAATCCACAAAGCCCCGTCACCCTTTCCAGGGGAAGATATTGTCCGGCTAGCAATTGTCTGGCCTTTTCTACCCGTGCCCGCTCCACAAATCGGGCCGGTGTGACGCCCATTTCCCGAAAAAACCGCCGGGCGAAATTGCGTGGACTCATGGCGGCGGCCTGGGACAGCTCCTCCACTGTCAACGGTCTGTGCAGATTGCCGTGAATCCACTCCACCAAAGAGCCGAACTGATCGCTTTTCACTTGGCTCGACAAATGCGCGCTGTACTGCTTCTGCCCGCCGTCACGTTTCAGGTAGAGCACCAGTCTCCGCGCCACGGCGAGCGCCAACTGCCGCCCCAAGTCCTCCTCCACCAGCGCCAGGGCCAGATCGATGCCCGAGGTTATTCCGGCGGAGCTGTATACGGGGCCGTCGCGCACATAGATGGCATCCGGGTCCACGGCTATGTCGGCGAAGGTCTGCAGCTCTTCCACATCCAGCCAGTGAGTGGTGGCCCGGCGGCCGTCCAGCAGGCCGGCGCTGGCGAGGATCAGCGCACCATTGCAGATCGATCCCAGGCGCCGGACCCGCGGTGCCATTTGCCGTAGCCAATGGAGGAGATCGCCGTTGTCCTGCTGGCCGCGGGTGCTGTCTCCCATGCCGCCGCAGATCAGCAATGTGTCTATGTCCCCCGCTTCCCGGTAGGCTTTATCGGCAGTCAGTGTAATGCCGGAGGACATAGGGACCGGGCCGGCCTCCTCCGCCAACAGCTCTATCCGGTAGGCCGGCTCCCGGCGGCGTCCCTCCTCTACCAGTTGCCGGCTGGCCAGGGAGAAGGCTTCCAGCGGGCCGGTGATATCCAGGCACTGGGCGCCGGGATAGACGACCATAGCGACCTTTATCGGCGGAGTTTCCATGGGCATAGAGTTCCACAAAACAATCTGGCAGTAATGACAAATACACAGCAAAAACTGCCATATGCCAAGCCGCTTCCCCACGGGCGTAGGTCGTCGAGTCGCCACCCCTTGCAAAGCATTCTGCGGCGACCAACAATTGCGCCCCTCGCCGGTGCAGCCGGCAGCTAACCGGAGCCCCGAGCGTGCAACAGCAACTGATCCTGAAATCCGGCGCCGACCGGCGCCTCAAACGCGGCCACCTGTGGGTCTACAGCAATGAGGTAGACACCGGCCGCTCTCCCCTGAAAGGCATCGAACCCGGCAGCCAGTGCCTGGTGCTCGACAGCCGCGGCAAGGCGCTCGGTACCGCTTTCGTCAATCCCGGCCAGCTGATCTGTGCCCGGCTGGTGTCACGGGACGGCCCGTTGGAAGGCGAACTGCTGCGCCAGCGGTTGCACTCGGCGCTCGGGATGCGCCAGCGCTATTTCGACCACCCCAGCTATCGACTGGTGTACGGGGACTCCGACTGGCTGCCCGGGTTGGTGGTGGATCGCTTCGGCGACTACCTGGTGGTGCAGGTGAGCAACTGGGGCATGGAGTGTCTGCTGGAACAGGTGATCGGGATGCTGATCGAACTGGTTCAGCCGAAGGGCATACTGCTGCGCAATGATCACCAGGGTCGCGCCATGGAGGAGATGCCGCTGGTGAATGAAGTGGTCTTCGGCGAAGTTCCGGAAATGGTGCCCTTCGAGGAAAACGGCGTGCCGCTGCTGGCGCCGGTGCATGCGGGCCAGAAGACCGGCTGGTTCTACGACCATCGGGACAATCGCGCGCGGCTGAACCAGTGGGTGAGGGGAACGAAGGTTTTGGATCTGTTTTCCTATGCCGGCGGCTGGGGCGTGCAGGCGCTGGTTCACGGTGCGGATCAAGTCACCTGTGTCGATGCTTCCGAGCAGGCGCTTGACTGGTGCCGTGCCAACGCCGAGCACAACAATCTCGCCGACAGATTGCAGACCGTGCGCGGCAAAGCGGTGGATGTGTTGAAGGCCATGGCCGCCGACGGGGAGAAGTTCGACATTGTGGTACTGGACCCGCCGGCTTTTATCAAAAGGCGCAAGGACCAAAAGGCGGGCGCCGCCGCCTACCGCCATATCAACGAATTGGCCATTGGTCTGCTCGCCAAAGACGGCCTGTTGGTAAGCGCTTCCTGTTCCATGCACCTCTCCTCCGATGAGCTGCTGGATATTGTGCGCGGCGCGGCGCACAAGTTGCGCCGGCCGGCGGCTTTGCTGAGCAGTGGTGGCCAGGGGGCGGACCATCCGGTGCACCCGGCGATTGCGGAGACGCGCTACCTGAAGGCGCATTTTGTGCACTTGGGTTGATAACCTGGACTAATAAATGAAGGAAGACCTGTAGGAGCGGTGGGGCGGCCATCCGCCCATGGCCGCGATCGACGTCACTTCGTGGCATAGACTGATCGCGGCCATGGGCCGCTCCTACAGGTAGAAATGAAAAAGCCGCGGGGGTTGCCCGCGGCTTTTTTGGTTGCCGGTAGCGGCTGGATCAGAAGACGAACTTCATGCCCAGGGTCGCGGTGCGCGGGCGGTTGGCGCGGGCGCCGTCTGGACCGCGGTTGACGATGGCCTGCTCGTCGAACAGGTTGTCCACCTTCAGGTAAGCGGTCAGGTCCTCGCTGAAATCGTAGTGGGCGGCGGCGTCCAGTACCCACAGGGATTCGGTGTGGTCGAACCGGTCGGTACCGCCACGATTGCACTCGTTATTGATGCACATCTCGTCCTGGTAGGCCGCAGTCAGATTGACACGCCAGGCAGCGCCGCTGTCCAGGCCGGCGGAAAGGGCGAAGACGGTTTCCGGCAGGTGAGCCAGGTTGTCGCCAGCGAGCAGGTCGCCGTCGTCGCTATCCTTGGTGATTTCCGCATCCGTGTAGGTATAGCTGGCGCGCAATGGTATGGCCCATCCATTGGCGAGGCCCCAATCGGTGTCAATAGCAGCCTCTACACCCTTGATCTCCGCCTCACCCAACTGGTAGCTGCCGCTGTCGGCGTCGTTCGGGCACGGTACCGCGATGGAGCAGTTTTGTATGGTGTTTTCGTAGTCGCTGAAGAAAGCGATCATCTCACCGCGCAGGCTGCCGTTGTTGAAACGGGCACCCCATTCGTAGTTGGTGGAGAGTTCCGCGCCCACTCCGTCGTCGGAACCGGCACCGGGAGGGGCGAAGCCGCGATGCACGCCGGCCAGCAGGCTCCACTGATCATTTAAGTCGTACACCAGCCCCAAGCCCGGCAGCCACTCGTCCAGTTGGTTGGATTTGCTACTGCCTTTCTCGTTGCGCTCCGGGTCGTTGTAGCGCTGCTGCTCGGTTTCGATATCTTCGTAGCGCAGGACCGCGGTCAGGGTCAGCTTGTCCGCCAGTTGGATTTCATCGTAAGCAAAGAAAGAAGTGGCGCTGGCTTCTTCAACCCGGTTGTTGCTGGAGCTCGGCAAACTGATGTCCTGAAAGACCAGTTCGCCATTGGTCTGGCGGAAGTTTTCCGAGGGCTGGAAGCGATCCACCTCGTCCCAGTGGCGACGCAGGCCGAAGGTCAGGTCGTGATCCAGGCCGCCGGTCTGCAGCTGCCAGTTGGCGCTTACTTGCAGGCCGCGGGATTCATATTTGCGGTTGTTGTGCTTAATACCGAAGCCGGTATCAAGCTCCCCGTCGAGAATGGCCTGTGCTTCGGCATCGCCTTCATTGGCCGCATCGATCAAGCTACCGAGGCTGGTCTTGAACCAGTCGCGCTTGAATTTGTTGTAGTAGGCCTGGGTATGCAGGGAGAAGCTGTCACTCAGGGCGATACTGTGATTCAGCTGCACGCCGCTATGGCGGTTTTGCATTTCATCCAGAGCACTGATGCCGTAGCGACGGTTGGGGTCTTTTTTGAAATCCGCGTCGGTAAGGCCCAGGTAGCTCATGCCGGACTCTTCTTCCGAATACTGCACCTTGATATCCAACTGCTGTTGGTAACTGGCGTCCGCCGCGGAGCGCAGTCTGCCCTTGAGCAGATAGTCCTCTTTGGCGATATCGGCGCTGTCGGCGCGGTCGATTTCGCGGAAGCCATCGGCGTACTGCTGATGGGTTTCCAGCAACCAGCCGGTGGTGTCGGTGCTCGCACCATAGTAGCTGTGCAGGCGCCTCTCACCGTATTCACCGGCTTCCAGTTGCACCATACCTGCGGCGTCCCCGGGGATCGGTGTGCTCAGCATGTTGACCGCGCCGCCGACGGTAAAGGGACCATATTGCAATGTGGCCGGGCCCTTGAGCACTTCGATACCGTTGAGCCGACCGGCGGTGGGAAAGTAATAGGCGGAGGGGGCTGCGTAGGGAGCCGGAGCGATCAGCACTCCGTCTTCCATCAGTGAGATTTTTCCGGAGCGTCCGCTACCGGAGCCGCGAATACCCAGATTGGGGCGCAGACCGTAGCCATCTTCCTCCAGCAGGTACAGGCCGGGGACCTCGCGCACCATTCGGTTGATATCCACAAACTCGAAACGCTCCAGGTCTGCCGCATCGATCAGATGCGCCGACCCCGGGAGGCTGGAAATGGCTTCTGTATCGCCAATTACCGAGACAGTCTCCAGGTGGATGTTACGCTCGTCAGCCAGGGCTGGGGTTACAACAGCAGCCGCCAGGGCAAGAGAGAGGGGCGACAAGGAAAAGCGCTTCATGAAGTCTCCGTAGATTATCGTTTAGGGCGTTATTTAATCAATATTAATAATGAGAATGATTGTATTTTACTACCAAACGATTTTTCCGCATCACAAAACTTTACATTTTTGTGACTTCATCTGGCGTGAAAGTCTACGGAGAGGCAGTGCGGACGAGCATCGGGACTCAATGTGGCACCAACTTGAGGGGCGGCAGGGTTGGATTTTGCAGGATGGGCAAAGCGCAGGGTGACCATCGAAATCCGGAAGATGGGCCCGTCGCTGCGCTTCGTTAACTCGCGCCATCCATGGCGCTCGCCCGCTTCGCGGCGCCTGCGGCGTCCACATCGGCAATCCTGCCGATTTGTGCCCATCCTGCAGCGAGAAGCGGCTTATCTTAGCGACATTCGTATCAGGACTCGCTGATCACTATTGTGTGCAAGTGGTTACTTACTTTTCTCCCAAGGTTCGATCGGCAATGTTGCGGATCTGGAGAGATTGAATGGTTGTGGCTGCCGGCGTATCAATCTTCGGATGGGCCTTCCGCCTCTTCAGCGCGCCCCGCCGCACGCGCGTTGGTGAAAGCAACTTCGGCCAGTTTCTCTGCATGACTGCGAATATCTTCCGGCCAGGATGCCATCTCGCTGCGAAATATAGCGGGCTCTGCGGCAAACAGGGCCCGCGCCGCCTCTTCGAATCCCGGCAGGTCGCCGGCCATAGCGGACATAAACCGATAAGCTGACTCCTGGGCATGGCGGACCCTGTCCCGATGGCTGTTATCGCGCCTGGCGTCTTCCACCAGTTTGCGCAGCGCCACCGATGCACCGCCGGGCTGGCTGGCCAGCCATTCCCAGTGGCGCGGCAGCAATGTGACTTCGCGGGCCACCACCCCGAGTTTGGGGCGGCCGCGTTTGCGCCGTGGCGCTTGGCCGTCTCCGGGCGCTTCCGGTGTCGGCGATTTCAGGCGCTGCAGAACCTCTTCACTGCCGCCGCGGAAGTCCACTTCGACAATCCTGCTGTCAGTGTTGTCGAAAATCAGCACATCGGATAGCTGTTCCCCCGCCACCGATTTCACAACCTCGGCAGCCACTGCCGACAGCCTGCCGGAGGCTATGCGGCGCTCCTTCAGAAAGGCAGTGACCTCTGTTTCTATCGTTTCCTTCATGGCGCTGGCTCCCGGCTCAGTTTTGCTGAAGGTATTTATACCCGGGTTAAATTTATTAATCAATATTACCCGGGTATAAATTTGCGGTTAGTCGTCCGCAGCGGCACAGGTTAGGATTTGGAGTAAGTAGTTACTTACGGTGAGTAACCATGATTCGAGCGGTTTGTGGCGATGATTGGGACGTATTGGAACAACTGTGGTTGAAGGTGGTATGCGATGCACATCCTTCGGTGCCCCGGAGCTACTGGGAAGGTCAGTCGGACTACTTCCGACAGTCCTGCCTGCAGGGGAACACTGCCTGGGTCTACCAGGACAGCGAATCCCGGGAGATAACCGGGCTCGTCGCGCTGGGCGGAGACGATCAACTGGCGACGCTGTTTGTCGTCCCCTGGGCGCGGGACAGGGGGACCGGCAGCGCGCTGATGGCCCGGGCCAAACAGGGCCGGTCCCTGCTGTGGGTGGTGGTGCTGGAGGAGAATCTGCTGGCGCGCTACTTCTGCCAAAAACACCACTTTGTGGAGGTGGACCGGGAAGCTTGCGGGGAGACGGGGCAGAACCGGCTGTTGATGGAGTTCCGCTGCGAATAGAGTTCCCGGGTTTTTATATAACCAAAACTTTAGTGATCACTCTTTTTTATTGTTTCTAAATGGACTTGGCGGCCAGTAGTATGCAGCTTCAAATTCCACAATCGAAGCTTGAGCCAGATGGGACTTAACGCCAGCAGTAGTGCCGCCCTCGCCCAGCCGGGGCCCACCTTTCACCACGGAGCCGACCTGGATGCCCTCAACCGGCGTTTCCGCGATGCCAGGCCCAGTGAGATTATGCAGTTCACCGTTGAGCATGCGGAGAACCCGGTGGTATTCACCAATTTCCGCCCGCTGGCGGTGGCCTTCCTTCACCTGGTAACCCGGGCGAAACCGGATATTCCGGTGATCTGGGTGGACCACGGTTACAACACCCCGGAGACCTACCGCCATATCGAGCGCGTGGTAAAGGACTTCGGCCTGAACCTGTTCCCCTACTCCCCCAAGATGTCCGCAGCCCACTACAACGCGGTCTACGGCGGCATTCCGGCGCTGGATACACCGGAGCACGATTTCTTCTCGCGCACCGTGAAGCTCGAACCCTTCAACCGCGCCATGGAAGAGCTGAAGCCGGATGTGTGGCTGAACGGTATCCGCCACGACCAGAACGCTCACCGCAAGAACCTGGATGTCTTCACCACCGGCAGCCACGGCACCATCCGCGTCGCCCCCATGTTCCACCTCAAGGAACTGGATGTGGAAGAGTACGTTTACGAGAACGACCTGCCGGACAATGATGTCTACTTCGACCCAACCAAGGGTGAGGAGCATAGGGAGTGCGGGCTGTTATTGGAGAAATGATTGCCCTGTCCCGGAATTAAAAACGGCCGCTTTGAGCGGCCGTTTTTGTTTGTGGCTGGAGGGAGAACGGGGCGGGCCTAGGGCCCGCTTGCCGAGCTGGGGCTCGGCGCTCCCGGCTACACGTCCAGGTTTTCCACCGCCAGGGCATTGCTCTCGATAAACTCCCGGCGCGGCTCCACCTGGTCGCCCATCAGGGTGGTGAAGATCTGGTCCGCGGCGATGGCGTCTTCCACCGTCACCTGCAGCATGCGACGGCTCTCCGGGTTCATGGTGGTTTCCCACAACTGGTCCGGGTTCATTTCCCCCAGGCCTTTGTAGCGCTGGACGCCGTAGCCGCGGCGGCTCTCGTTCATCAGCCAGTCCAGGGCCTCGGCGAAGCTGTCCACTTCCTGCCGCTTTTCACCGCGCTGGATGTAAGCGCCCTCTTCCAGTAGGTCCTGTAATTTCTCCCCCAGAGTACAGATGGCACGGTACTCAGCGGATTCGAAGAATTCGTGACTGACCGGGTAATCGCTGCCGACGCCGTGGGCGACGATATGGATATGGGGCAGATAGAGGCCTCTCTCGCTATCCTGACGCACACTGACCTGGTGACGGCGCCCGCCGCCATTGCCCTCTTCCTCCAGCTTTTCCTGCAGCGCCCCACACCAGCCCTGCACTTTTTCCTCGGACTGCAGGTCTTCCGGCTGGATACTGGGCAGGTAGATCATGCTGCGCAGTACTTCTTCCGGATAGACCCGCGACAGCCTATCGATAGTGGCGAGTACCGCGCGGTATTCACCCACCAGGTTTTCCAGGGATTCACCGGCGAGTGCCGGTGCATCCGGATTAACAAACAGGCTGGCGCCATCGAGGGCGGCATTGGTGAGGAACTGGGTCAGCGCCGCCTCGTCTTTCAGGTATTGCTCCTGCTTGCCCTTGCTCACCTTGTACAGCGGCGGCTGGGCGATGTAGATATGGCCCCGTTCGATCAACTCCGGCATCTGGCGGAAGAAGAAGGTCAGCAACAGGGTGCGGATATGGGCGCCGTCCACGTCGGCATCGGTCATGATAATGATGAAGTGATAGCGCAGTTTGTCCGGGTCGAACTCACTTTTGCCAATACCGCAGCCCAGGGCGGTGATCAGGGTGCCCACCTCGGCGCTGGACAGCATCTTGTCGAAGCGCGCCTTCTCCACATTGAGGATCTTGCCCTTCAGGGGCAGTATCGCCTGGGTGCGGCGATCGCGGCCCTGCTTTGCGGAACCACCGGCGGAGTCACCCTCCACCAGGTAGAGTTCCGACAGCGCCGGGTCCTTCTGCTGGCAGTCCGCCAGCTTGCCGGGCAGACCGGCGATATCCAGGGCGCCCTTGCGCCGGGTCATCTCCCGCGCCTTGCGCGCCGCCTCCCGGGCGCGGGCGGCGTCGATCATTTTGCCCACCACCGACTTGGCCTCCTGGGGATTCTCCAGCAGGTAATCGTTGAAGTGAACTCCCATTTCCTGTTCCACCGCCGACTTCACTTCAGAGGAAACCAGCTTGTCCTTGGTCTGGGAGGAGAATTTCGGGTCCGGGACCTTCACGGAAATGATCGCAGTAAGCCCCTCGCGGGCGTCGTCACCGGTGGTGCTGACCTTTTCCTTTTTCCCCAGCCCTTCCCTCTCGATGTAGTTGTTGAGGCCCCGGGTCAGGGCACCGCGGAAACCCGCGAGGTGAGTGCCACCATCCCGCTGGGGAATATTGTTGGTATAGCAGTAAATGTTTTCCTGGAAGCTGTCGTTCCACTGCAGCGCCACTTCCACCGCAATACCGTCTTCCCGCTGGCTCTGGAAGTGCAGTACCTTGTTGATCGGGGTCTTGTTCTGGTTCAGGAATTCCACAAAGGCCCTCAGGCCGCCTTCGTATTCGTAGACCTCTTCCTTGCCGGAGCGCTCGTCTTTCAGCACGATACGCACGCCGGAATTGAGGAAGGACAGTTCCCGCAGGCGCTTGGCCAACTGGTCGAAGTGGAATTCGATATTGGTAAAGGTATCCGATGAGGGCTTGAAGTGCACCTTGGTACCGGTGTTGCCCGATTCGCCCACCACTGACAGCGGTGATTCAGGGACCCCGTGACGATAGACCTGTTCGTGAATCTTGCCCCCGCGGCGGATCGTCAGCTTCAGCTCCTCCGAGAGGGCGTTGACCACGGAGACCCCTACACCGTGCAGCCCGCCGGATACCTTGTAGGTGTTGTCGTCGAACTTACCACCTGCGTGGAGCACCGTCATAATCACTTCCGCGGCGGAGACCCCCTCCTCTTCGTGGATCTCCGTAGGAATCCCCCGGCCGTTGTCAGAGACGGTGATGGATTCATCCGGGTGAATGATTACTCGGATTTCGTCGCAGTGCCCCGCCAGAGCCTCGTCTATGGAGTTATCCACCACCTCGAACACCATATGGTGTAGGCCGGTCCCGTCATCGGTGTCGCCGATGTACATACCCGGGCGCTTGCGCACCGCATCCAGGCCCTTTAGAACCTTGATACTGCTGGAGTCATAGCTTTGCTGCTCTGACATTTACTCGCTCCATTCAACTTTGCTTGCCGGCGGCTGTTGCCTGGCACTTATTCGACCATGTTCCACGTGGAACACTGTCGGGCTATTCCAAGGGAAACCCAACTGCAGCCAGGGGCGGCTGGTGGCTTCCCATTCGATTCCGGTTACCAGTACCTGACTGGCGCAGCGGCTAACCCAGTAGGCAAAACGCTGCTGATTCTCCTCGTCCAACTCCGATGGCAGGTCATCCACCAGAAAAACAGGCTTTTCGCGCCTCTGCTGTACCAACTCGGCCATTGCCGTACGCAGTGCACAGACCAGCATCTTCTGCTGGCCGCGGGACAGGATGTTATGGGCCGCCTCACCCTCGACAGCGAAGCGCAGGTCGCCGCGATGGGGCCCTATACGGGTATGCCCCTGAACGAGATCCCCCTCCCGGGACTCCACCAGTGCCTCCAACAACGGTGATTCCTTGCGCCATCCGCGGCGGTAGGACATCTCCACCCCGGCTAAGGGAGACTCTGGGAGTTCACCGATCAACACACCCAAATGAGAGCGCAGTTCCTCGAACACCTCTGCGCGCCATTGGTCCACACAGCTGCCGCTGTGCGCCATGCGCTGCTCCCAGACCGACAGCTGATCGGTTGCAATTTTACCACGGCGCAACAGTGCATTTCGTTGGCGCAGCGCAGTTTGGTAACTTTTCCACTCCTGGGCATAACGATGTTCCACGTGGAACACTGTCCAGTCCAGCAACCGCCGGCGTACGCCGGGGCCCCCATCCAGAGCCGAGAAGCTGTCGCTGTTGATAACCTGCAAAGGCAGGCAGCTCGCGAGTTGGGAACTGGATTCCGCCGGGGCCTGATTGATCCTGATACGCCCAGTCCCATCCCGCCGGCGCTCCACCCCAAGGCTGAAACCGTTGTCCAACTGGCCGAAGACAATGAGCTCCTCCTGACCACGCTGGATCACCGACTGGTGCTGACGGGAGCGAAAAGAACGGCCGGTAGCCAGCATATGCACCGCCTCCAGCAGGGACGTCTTGCCACTGCCGTTGGCACCGCAGAAAAGATTGGCGCCGACACCGAGGGACAGGTCGGCACTGTCGATATTGCGAAAGTGGGACAGCAGCAGGCGGGTCAGCGACACGACAACCGTCCCGAGAAAACACCCCGTAGAAGGGAGGCGGTGAGGTGTGGATACTGAAAGGCCGCCATATCCCAGGATACAACGGCTTGCTCAGGGTAACTTGCCAAGTCTTCTACAACTGCTCAGAGCCGCATGGGCATAATCACATAGACCGCATCGCCCTCTTCCGGCTGCTGCAGCAGCGCGCTGCTATTGGCATCCGCCAGGCCGATACGAATCTGTTCGCTGTGAATAGCGCCGGTCACGTCCAGCAGATAGCCGACATTGAAACCGATCTCCAGCGGCTCACCCACATAATCCACCACCAGTTGCTCTTCGGCTTCCTCCTGCTCCGGGTTATTGGCCACTATCTGCAGTAACCCCTCGGAAATCTGCAGGCGCACGCCGCGATACTTCTCGTTGGACAGAATCGCTGCGCGGGAGAAGGCTTGGCGCAGGGCCTGGCGGTCCGCGTAGATCTCATTACCGGCAGCCCGGGGCAGCACGCGCTCGTAGTCCGGGAACTTGCCATCCACCAGCTTGGAGGTAAAGGTAAAGGGACCGCAGATCACCCGGATATGGTTGTTGCCCAGCACCACTTCCGCGCTTGCATCGGTATCTTCCAGCAGTCGTCCCAGCTCGAGCACCCCTTTGCGCGGCACTATCGCCTGGATCGGTGACTCCACATTCAGACCAGGGGCGTCCCGATCGCAGAGCGCCAAGCGATGACCGTCGGTGGCCACGGCGCGCAGTTGTTGTGGACGGCACTCCAACAGCAAGCCGTTAAGGTAATAGCGCACGTCCTGCTGAGCCATGGCGAAACCCGTAGCCTCTATCAAGCGGCGAATCTCCCGCTGGGAGATGGAGAAGCGGGTCTGCGCACTGGTTTCTTCCTGGTTTGGAAAATCCGCTGCCGGCAGGGTGGACAGTTGAAACCGGCTGCGGCCGCTGCGCAGAACCAGGCGTTCGCCGTCGCGCTCGAACTTGAGTTCGGCGCCGTCCGGCAAGGAGCGGCAGATATCCAGAAGCTTGCGCGCCGGCACCGTCACCTCTCCTTCCATTTCCACCCCGTCCACCGGCAGGCGGCCGACGATCTCCACTTCCAGGTCGGTACCGGTGAGAGACAGCTCCTGCCCCTGCAGTTGCATCAGCACATTGGCGAGTACCGGCAGTGTCTGGCGCTTCTCCACCACGCCCGCCACCAGTTGTAGCGGCTTCAGCAGGCCGTCCCGGCTCACAGTAAATTTCATGGATAGTTCCGCCTTGTATTGTCGATTATTCGGTTTAAGTGGTCAGGGAGCGGGTCAGCAGTTTCACATCCTCACGGATATCTCCATCCGACTCCTGTAACTCGCGAATTTTGCGGCAGGCGTGCAGCACCGTGGTGTGGTCGCGCCCACCGAAAGCATCGCCGATCTCCGGCAAACTGTGATTGGTAAGCTCCTTGGCCAGGGACATGGCCACCTGGCGCGGGCGCGCCACCGAGCGGCTGCGCCGTTTGGAGAGCAAATCCGCCACCTTGATCTTGTAGTACTCCGCCACCACCCGCTGGATATTGTCCACACTCACCAGGCGATCCTGCAGAGCCAGCAGGTCCTTGAGCGCCTCGCGCACCAGGATATCGTCGATGGCGCGGCCGGTGAACTGGGCGTTGGCGATCACCCGGCGCAGCGCCCCCTCCAGTTCGCGCACATTGGAGCGGATGCGCTGGGCAATAAAGAAGGCGGAGTCGTGGGGCAGATCTGCCCCCACCTGCTCCGCCTTCTTCATTAATATGGCCACCCGCGTCTCCAATTCCGGCGGCTCCACCGCCACCGTGAGCCCCCAGCCGAACCGGGATTTGAGTCGCTCCTCCAAACCGTCGATCTCCTTGGGGTAGCGGTCACAGGTGAGGATAATCTGCTGACCACCCTCAAGCAGAGCGTTGAAAGTGTGAAAAAACTCCTCCTGGGAGCGTTCCTTGCCCGCGAAGAATTGGATATCGTCGATCAGCAGAGCATCCACCGAGCGATAGTAGCGCTTGAAATCACTGATCGCGTTCAACTGCAGCGCCTTGACCATATCTGCGACGAAGCGCTCCGAGTGCAGGTACACCACCTTAGCGTTGGGATTGCGGTCCAGCAGCGCATTTCCCACCGCGTGCATCAGGTGGGTCTTGCCCAGCCCCACACCACCGTAAATAAACAGCGGGTTATAGGCACCGCCGGGATTGTCGGAAATCTGTTGTGCCGCCGCCAGCCCCAACTGGTTGGACTTGCCCTCCACAAAGGAGGCGAAGGTGAAGTTGCGGTTGAGGGAGCTGCCGTGCTTGATGGCCCCCTCCACCTCCACCTTACGGGAGGGCTCCGCGGCCCGTTGGCCGGGGACGGAGCGCAAGTCTGTCAGGGCCAGTTCGCCACTACTGACCTGGTCCGCGGTGGCCTCTTCCGCCGCGATCTGGTTGGCCTGTGACACGGGGGAATGCGGGCTGTCTGACGGATAGCCGTTCTCGATCCGCTGCGAGTTTTCCATCGCTGCGCGGCTTCTCTGGAAGCGCGCCGGGCGCCGCTCGGTGATATCCAACACCACCTGCAGCGGCTGGCCGCCGGCAAACTGCTCCACCAGTTCGCGAATCCGCTTGAGAAACTTGTCGCCCACCCAGTCCAGCACAAAGCGGTTGGGGGCCAGAAGACGCAACTCACCGGCACCGGTGGCGGGACTCACCCGCAGCGGCCTGATCCAAGTATTGAACTGCTGCGCTGGCAGTTCATCCTGTAAACAGGTGGCACACTGCTTCCACACGGATTCGGACAAGAAACCCCCCAGACCCCAAGAGCATTTAGTATTAAAGAAGAGAGATAACGGCAAAACCGGCGAGAACCACCGTGCGAGGCCGTGAACAAGAATGGGGCGAGTATACCTTTAGCCCGCTGGGTTATCCACAAGACAAGACCAAAACCGGCAAAATAATCGCGCTAAAAGTCCCTAACAATCAAGCACTTGCACAGTTTTTAAACAGAGAGACCTACCACCCCTTTGAAACTTATCCACAATAATCTGTGAATAACTTGGTATCAATCGGTGGGCAGGACTGGATACTGCCGCCATCTCAATCACTTGCGCAGAAGACAGACAAGCCCCTCGGAAGCCGAAGCAGGACAGGCCGTTTTCGCCGGGCTGTACGTTGATTTCACAGGTCCCTTTCTATACAATCCGCCGCCTTCGCAGCGCATTGCTCCCCCCACGGGGCCAGCCGCGACCGAATTTCCAGTTAAAAAGTCTCAGGTAGCAAGACAATGAAACGCACTTTCCAACCCAGCAATCTGAAGCGCAAGCGCAACCACGGCTTCCGTGCCCGTATGGCAACCAAGAACGGCCGCAAGATTCTGGCCCGCCGTCGCGCCAAAGGCCGCAAAGTTCTGTCCGCATAAGTCCTGTCCCGCCAGGGGCAGCTCCTCTATGCAACAGACGCGCGGCGACTTCGGATTTGCCAAGCCGCTGCGCCTGCTCGACGCGGCACAGTATCGCGCCGTCTTCAGCGACACCCGGGTGCGCGCCGCACATCCGAAGCTGCTGATCCTCGCCCGCCCCAACGACCTCGGCCACCCGCGCCTGGGTCTGGTCATCGCCAAAAAGCACGTCCGCAACGCCAGCGACCGCAACCGCATCAAGCGTATCGTCCGCGAGACCTTCCGCCTGCGCCAGCACCAGCTGCCGCCGCTGGACGCAGTAGTGCTCGCGCGTACCGGCGCCGGCGAACTGGACCGGGCGGAACTGGCCGCGCTGCTAGACAAGCTATGGCGCAAGCTGGCCCAGAGGGCGCAGCAGCCACAGGGCGGCAACGCAAAAGACAACAGAGAGCGCAGCGTAAGGAGGAAAGCGTGAACTGGCTGGCTGTCCGGCTGATCCACGCCTATCGCTACCTCGCCAGTCCCTGGGTCGGCAATCAGTGCCGCTTCTACCCCAGTTGCTCGCATTATGCGGAAGAGGCATTAAAAACCCACGGATTCCTAAAGGGGGGTTATTTAAGTGTGCGGCGCCTTATAAAATGCCACCCCTGGCATCCCGGCGGCATGGACCCGGTTCCCCCCGCCCCACACACCACAGATCACTAGGCACTCGAGATGGATTGGCAACGCTACACGCTGCTGGGCGGTATCGCCGCAGTTGTACTGGCACTGATATTCCAGTGGAACGAATTCAAAGAGCAGCGCGCACCGGCGGTGGATCGGGAGACTGTCGTGCGCAGCGACACCCAGGTGCCGCCACCACAACAGCAACCCGACAGCGGCACCAGCGACGTGCCGCAACTGCAGCAAGACGGCGAGACCGCCGCCCCAACGGCTGGAGAGCGCCAGCTGATCCAGGTGGAGACCGACGTATTCAGCCTGCTGATCGATCCTCGCGGCGGGGATATCGTCAAGGTGGCGCTGCGCAAGTTCTACGAGGAGCTGAACACCCCGGACCGCCCGTTTATCCTGCTCAACCAGACCCGCGATCACACCTATATCGCCCAGAGCGGCCTGATCGGCAAAAACGGCACCGACAGCGCCGCAGGGCGACCGCTGTTCAGCAGCGCGAAAACCGATTACGCCCTGCGCGAGGGCGAGGACACCCTGGACGTGGACCTGACCCTGCAGCAGAACGGCGCCCGGATCACCAAGCGCTTCCGCTTCACCCGCGGCGACTACCTGGTTGAGGTTTCCTACCTGGTGGACAACGCCGGCGCCCAGCCCTGGGCCGCAGCCATGTTCGGGCAGATCAAGCGCGACAGCGCCGAGCCACCGGTGGATGTGGGCATCGGCATGTCCCCCTTCCTCGGCGCGGCCCTGCACACCACGGAGGAGAACTACCAGAAACAGGATTTCGAGGAGATTGCCGAGAAGCCCATCCGCGAGACCATCCATGGCGGCTGGGTGGCCATGGTCCAGCACTACTTTATCAGCGCCTGGATTCCGCCCCAGGACGAGACCAATACCTTCGAGCTTCGCGAACTGCCCGGCGGCCTCTTCCGCATGGGCTTTACCTCGCCGCAGGTGCAGATTCCCGCCGGCGAACAGGGCGAACTCAGCGCCTCTTTCTACGCCGGCCCCAAGGATGTCTTCCGCCTGGAGGAGATCTCCCCCTACCTGGACCTGACCGTGGACTACGGCTGGCTCTGGTGGCTGGCCAAGCCCATGTTCCGGGTGCTCAACTTTATCCACGAGCATATCGTCGCCAACTGGGGCTGGTCGATCATCCTGCTCACGGTGTTTATCAAGGCACTGCTCTATCCGCTGTCCGCCGCCGGCCTGAAGTCCATGGCGCGCATGCGCAAGTTCGCGCCGCAGATGAAGAAGCTGCAGGACCAGTACAAGGACAACCGGCAGAAGCTGGCAGAGGAGACCATGAAGCTCTACCGCCGGGAGAAGATCAATCCCATGGGTGGCTGCCTGCCGATCCTGCTGCAGATGCCGGTGTTTATCGGCCTCTACTGGATGCTGATGGAAACCGTGGAGCTGCGCCACGCGCCCTGGATACTGTGGATTCACGATCTCTCGGTGAAAGACCCCTACTTTATCCTGCCGGTGATCATGGGGGCTTCAATGTGGTTTATGCAGAAGCTGAACCCCCAGCCCACCGATCCGACCCAGGCGAGAATCATGCAGCTGATGCCGGTGATGATGACCTTCTTCTTCCTGTGGTTCCCCGCCGGGCTGGTGCTCTACTGGATCGCCAACAACCTGATCTCCATCGCCCAGACCTGGTATATCAACAAGAAGGTGGAGGCGGCTGGTAACGCTTAATCACCACCGCCCAATGTAAGAGCCTGTTTGAAGTCTTAAAAGAGTTCGGCCTCAGTACGGGGCCGAAGCGGCCCCTGTGCATTCCGGTCGATTGACATCCTCCCCTTCCTAAAGGAAGGGGATTCCTCCGGCGAGACGCTCATGCCCGAGCGCGAGAATGTTCCTGGCCGCGTTGAGATCGCGGTTGTGCGAGGCACCACACTCGCAGCAGGTCCATTCTCTTATTCCAAGCGCGGCTCTACCTTTCGGTCTGCTGGCGGGAATACTCCCGCAGCACGAGCAGCGCTGGGTGGTGTAGGACTCGTCGACCTCTTCGAACACGACGCCTGCGTGTGCGCATTTGTAGTCCAGCATCGTTTTCAATTGGCCCCAGCCGGCATCGAGCACGGATTTGGCCATGGAGGTTTTGACGAGTTGTTGAGAGCTGACATTGCCGACGAAGATGGCGGCACTACGGTCCACCAGCTTGCGACTGAACTGGTGCAGGTCGTTCTTGCGCCGGTTTCTGATCCTGGCGTGGATGGCGCGCACTCGGTGTTTCTTTCGGGCGCGCTGGGCGATGCCCAGTTTCTGCTGCTGGTCCCGGTACCAGCGGCCGGCTTCCAATTTCAGGGCCGGGTCAGTGGTGGTGGCGATGTCCTTGAGACCCAGGTCGATGCCGATAGCGGCCTTGCCGCAGCCCGGCTGCGGCTGAATCTCCACCGCCACATTGAAATACCAGCGCCCACGGGCGTCCTCCGAAAAACTGCCAGCCCGGAACCGGTATTGGCTGAGGCCATAGCTGTCCCAGACCTTGAAGTACAGGCCGGCATAGCGCACCTGGCCGGATACCCAGCGGGCGGCACCGGCCTTGAAGGGGACCCAGCCTAGGGAGCGGCGCACACCTCCTGAGCGGCGCCACTGCAGCTTAGCCTTGCAGAACTGCCGGCGCCGGGTGGCGAATTCCTCGGCGATGGCCTGGACGGCGGTGGAATCGATGGAGAGATAGCGGGAGCTGCCCTTGCTGTACTTCTGCAGGTCGTAGGCAGACAGCCATTGGCCGGTACGGTTCAAATGCTTGGCGGAAAGCTCGTTGTAGTAGTTCCACACCAGGTTGACGTCCCGGGCCATCTGGCGCAGGAGCTTGGTGTGTTTATCGCGCACGCGCACCTGGAGGGTTTTAATGAGCGGCATAGCTGGATATTAATCCAGTATCAAATAATCAGCAATGCTTTGCATTGCCCGCTATCCATCCCCACCTGAAGGACGGGGCTTTCCGCGGCAAACTGGTAAACTCTGCCCATGCCAAAGCAAAACCTCCACAGAGACACCATCGCCGCCGTCGCCACCGCCCCAGGCCGTGGTGGTATCGGTGTGATCCGCCTCTCCGGCCCGCACGCCCGGGAGTTCGCCCGCGCCATCTGCGGAGAGGGAGAGTTGCAACCGCGCCGCGCGCACTACCGCAACTTCCACCACCGCGGGCAACTGATCGACCAGGGCATCGCGCTCTTCTTCCCCGGCCCCCACTCCTTTACCGGCGAGGACGTGGTGGAGCTGCAAGGCCACGGCGGTCCGGTGATTCTCGACCAACTGCTGCACGCCGCCATCGAATTGGGCGCTCGCCAGGCGAGGCCCGGTGAGTTTTCCGAGCGCGCTTTTCTCAACGACAAGATCGATCTGGCCCAGGCAGAGGCCATCGCCGACCTGATAGAGGCTGGCAGCGCCCAGGCGGCCCGCAATGCCATGCGTTCACTGCAGGGCGTATTTTCCGAAAAAATAGAAAGATTAGTGGAAAATCTAACCCATTTGCGCATCTATGTCGAAGCGTCGATAGATTTTCCTGAAGAAGAAATCGATTTTCTTGCAGATGGCAAAGTCGCGGCGGATCTGGACGCTCTTTTGCACCAGTTGGCGCAAGTGGAGGCCGAGGCCCGCCGCGGCAGCGTGGTGCGCGAGGGTATGCGGGTGGCCATCGCCGGGCGCCCCAACGCTGGCAAGTCCAGCTTGCTCAATGCCCTGGCCGGCCGCGAGGCCGCCATCGTCACCGAACTCGCCGGCACCACCCGGGATATCCTGCGCGAATATATCGATATCGACGGCATGCCCCTGCATATCGCCGACACCGCCGGCCTGCGGGACTCCCCCGACCGGGTGGAACAGATCGGCATAGCCCGCGCCTGGGAGGAGATACGGGGCGCGGACCGGGTGCTGCTGGTGGTGGACGCGGAGCAGGCCAACTCCCTGGACCCGGAACAGGCCTGGCCGGAATTCACCGCGCAGCTGCCGGATCCGGAAAAACTCACCCTGGTGCTGAACAAGATCGACCTCACCGATTACACCGCCGGACTGCTGGCGCACACCGACGGAGTACCGGTGATCGCCATCAGCGCCAGGACCGGTGCGGGCCTAGAATCGCTGAGGGAGCACCTGAAACACTGCATGGGCTACAGCGGCGCCGCCGAGGGCAGCTTCAGCGCCCGCCGCCGCCACCTCGAAGCCCTGGCCGAGGCGCGGGCCTTTATCCAACAGGGCGCCGCACAACTGCGCACCGCCGGCGCCGGCGAACTGCTGGCGGAAGACCTGCGCCGGGCGCAGCAGGCCCTCGGCGAAATCACCGGCGCGGTGACCGCGGACGATTTGCTCGGAAAAATCTTCGGCAGCTTCTGTATCGGCAAATAGCCCTGCCTTCCCTTCCCTATATTTTCATCGGACTCGGCACCGGGGTAACCGCGCGCCGCCCTCCTCAAACTATCCACAGGCAACTGGCGAACCAAGCCCGTCCCCACCAAACCCACCCGCTGAACACAAAAGTTGCGCACAGCAATCCACAGTCTTATCCAGATACCTCTACTTGCTCACAGACAACCCACAGGAACTCTCACCGCTTTCCAACAATCACCTGGCTTTGCCCGCCTGCTGTGAATAAAAGTGGGCACAACTCCGTCAAAACCTGAGAGCTCGGGCGGGTATAACTTCCTCAGGGAGAAAAACAGGGGAAAGTTATCCCGTTGGTCCACAGCGCCCTACCGCGGTTGCCCCCGCTCCGGGGCAGAGGTTATCAGCAACCTGTCATACCCAATAAGCGATTGATTTTATTGATATTTTTATAGTTATACCGAAAACGACCGCCCCTAATAACAACAACTAATATAAAACTCTACCAATACAAGATATGTATAAGTTAATTAGTGTATGAATGATAAACAGCAAATGAATGGTTAAAATTTAGTCAGAACGTCGTCGGCCTGCGCTGTTACACTGTTTGCCGCATCCCACCTGCTGGCTATAAAATGTGCGCCCATTTTTTTACTTGTGCAGGGCCTGGCCTGGAAACCTATGGACTACCCCAAAACCTATGACGTGATCGTGATCGGCGGCGGCCACGCCGGCACCGAAGCCTCGCTCGCGGCCGCGCGTATGGGGGCCTCTACTCTGTTGCTGACCCACAACATCGAGACTCTGGGGCAGATGTCCTGCAACCCGGCCATCGGCGGTATCGGCAAAAGCCATCTGGTGAACGAGGTGGACGCCCTGGGCGGCGCCATGGCCGAGGCCACGGATCTGGCCGGTATCCAGTTCCGCGTGCTCAATGCGCGCAAGGGGCCGGCGGTGCGCGCCACCCGCGCCCAGGCGGACCGGGCCCTGTACCGGGGCGCGGTCCGCGCGATCCTGGAGCGGCAGGAAAACCTGGAAATCTTCCAGCAGGCGGCGGACGACCTGATTGTGGAGGGCGAGCGGGTCACCGGAGTGGTCACCAACGCCGGCGTGCGCTTCCGTGCCAGGACTGTGGTGATCACCGCGGGGACCTTTCTCGGCGGAAAAATCCATATCGGCCTCGACAGCCATTCCGGCGGCCGCGCCGGGGACCCGCCGTCCATCGCCCTGGCGCAGCGGCTGCGGGAGTTGCCGTTTCGCGTCGAGCGGCTGAAGACCGGCACGCCGCCGCGGATCGATGCCCGCTCGGTGGACTTCTCCGGCCTGGAGGAGCAGTGGGGCGATACCCCCACCCCGGTGATGTCCTACCTGGGCCGTCGCGCCCAGCACCCGCGGCAGGTGTGTTGCTGGATCACACATACCAACGCGAAGACCCATGAGGTAATCCGCGGGGGCCTGGACCGGTCGCCGATGTACTCGGGGGTCATCGAGGGCATTGGCCCCCGCTACTGCCCCTCCATCGAGGACAAGGTGCACCGTTTCGCCGACAAGGACGGCCACCAGGTATTTATCGAGCCCGAGGGGCTGACCACCAATGAGCTGTACCCCAACGGTATCTCCACCAGCCTGCCTTTCGATGTGCAGATTGAACTGGTGCACTCGATCAAAGGTTTTGAAAAGGCGCATATCACCCGCCCGGGCTACGCCATCGAATACGATTTCTTCGACCCGCGGGACCTGCTGCCCTCCCTGGAAACCAAATTTATTCAGGGACTCTTCTTCGCCGGCCAGATCAACGGCACCACCGGCTACGAGGAAGCCGCCGCCCAGGGCCTGCTGGCCGGCGCCAACGCGGCACTCAAGTCACAGCAGCGCGAGGCCTGGGCGCCACGCCGGGACCAGGCCTACCTGGGCGTGCTGGTGGACGACCTGATCACCACCGGCACCCGGGAGCCCTACCGTATGTTCACCAGTCGCGCCGAGTATCGGCTGCTGCTGCGCGAGGACAACGCGGACCTGCGCCTCACCGAGATGGGGCGCCAGTTGGGACTGGTGGGCGACGCCCGCTGGCGGGCCTTTAGCGAAAAGCGCGAGGCCATCGAGCGCGAGGAACAGCGGCTGCGGGAAACCTGGATTCACCCGCACACCCCGCAGGCCTCCGCGGTGGAAACCCAGCTGCCGCAGCCGCTGGCACGGGAGTACAGCCTGATGGATCTGCTCCGGCGCCCGGAGCTGGGCTACGCCGATGTGGCGGCCCTCAAGGGCGAGCCGGTGGAGGATGAGCGGGTGGCCGAGCAGGTGGAAATTGCCGCCAAATACGCCGGCTATATCGATCGCCAGCGGGAGGAGATCGAGCGGCTGCGGGCCTACGAGGACACCCCAATTCCGGCGGGGTTCGATTACGGCGCCGTGTCCGGTCTCTCCAGTGAAGTGAAGCAGAAGCTGAGCGAGACCCGCCCGGACACCCTGGCGCGGGCATCGCGGATTCCCGGGGTCACGCCGGCGGCGGTGTCGCTGCTGCTGATCCAACTGAAAAAACGCGGCCTGCTCACCCGCAAAAAAGCCGTATAACCTTCCCGTAGTTGTGTAGGAGCGGCCCATGGCCGCGATCGATCCCTCTACGTAGCGATTACGATCGCGGCCATGGGCCGCTCCTACAGGGAAACACGATACCGAGTTGGAAATTTGACGACCTCACTGCAAATGGAAGCCTTCCGCCCCCGCCTGCTCGAAGCCGCCGGGCAGTTGTCGGTGGCGCTGTCCGGGGAACAGCAGGACAAGTTGCTCCTGTACCTGGAACTCTTCGCGCGCTGGAACGCGGCCTACAACCTGTCGGCCATCCGCGATCCGGCGCAGATGCTGGAGCGCCATATCATCGACAGCCTCAGCGTGGTGAACCTGTGCGGCCATGGCTCTGACTCACTGATCGATGTGGGCAGCGGCGGCGGCCTGCCGGGAGTTCCCCTGGCGATAGTCCACCCCGGGCGCCAGGTCACCCTGCTGGACAGCAACGGCAAGAAGACCCGCTTCCTGTTCCAGGTGGCGAGCCAGTTGCCACTGCCCAACGTGCAGGTAATCAACGAGCGGGTGGAGGAATTTTCACCGGGGTCGAAGTTCGATGGCGTGGTTTCCCGGGCCTTCGCCTCCCTGGCCGACATGATTGCGGGAAGTGAGCACTTGCTAGCGCCCGGGGGAAAGTTTTACGCTATGAAGGGTCGGTTGCCGCAAGACGAGTTGAGCGCGCTTCCAAAAGGGATTAAGGTCGAGCAGGTGCACCCCCTGTCGGTACCGGGTTGCGATGCGGAGCGCCACCTTATCGTGCTCAGCCGCCCAGTTGGCGACGATCCCGCTTAAAATTTTCCAAGACCAGATATTTGTCAGCCGCTGTTAACAACAGGGAACAATAACCTTGAGCAAGATATTTGCCGTGGCCAACCAGAAAGGCGGTGTGGGCAAGACCACCACCTGCGTCAACCTGGCCGCCTCTCTGGTGGCCAGTCGCCGCCGGGTCCTGCTGATCGACCTGGACCCCCAGGGCAACGCCACCATGGGCAGCGGTGTGGACAAAAACGAACTGCAACTGTCCAGCTACGACGTGCTCGTCGCCGACCTGCCGGCGCGCAAGGCGATCGTGAGTACCGCCAGCGGCTACGACCTGCTGCCCGCCAACGGCGATCTCTCCGCCGCCGAGGTGGAACTGTTGGATATGGACGGGCGCGAGTCCCGCCTGCGCCGCGCGCTGCGCGATCTGAACGGCGACTACGACTACATCGTGGTCGACTGCCCACCCTCCCTGAATATGCTGACGGTCAACGCCCTCTGTGCCGCCAGCGGCGTGCTGATTCCCATGCAGTGTGAGTACTACGCACTGGAAGGGCTGTCCGCGCTGGTCGACACCATCACCCAGATTCAGCGCGCCGCCAATCCGGAGCTGAAGATCGAGGGCATACTGCGCACCATGTACGACCCGCGCAACAGTCTCACCAGCGATGTGTCCGACCAGCTGTCCGAATATTTCGGCGATCGACTCTACCGCACCTGTATCCCGCGCAACGTGCGCCTGGCGGAGGCCCCCAGTTTCGGCAAACCGGCGCTGGAGTACGACCGTCACTCCAAGGGAGCCATCGCCTACCTGGCGCTGGCCGGCGAGATGACCCGCCGCCACGCCGCCAACCGCAATTCCAATCACAGCGGCCCGGTGGCCGAAGCCGTTTAAGAGGTACACACTATGGCCACCCGGCGCAAAGGTTTGGGCAGAAATCTATCCCATCTGATCAGTGGCGAAGCCAGCCAGGCGATCGCCATGGCCAGCGGCGAGGGCGGTGCGGCAAGGGTGGACGGGGAGCTGCGCGAGCTGCCCATCGAATTTTTGCAGCGTGGCCGCTACCAGCCGCGCCGGGACTTTCCCATGGAGTCCCTGCTGGAGCTGGCGGATTCCATCCGCGCCCAGGGCATCATGCAGCCCATCGTGGTGCGCCCTATCGGCGAGCACAAGTACGAGATCATCGCCGGCGAGCGCCGCTGGCGCGCCGCCCAACTGGCGGAGCTCGACCGGGTGCCGGCGCTGGTGCGCGAAGTGCCGGACGAAGCCGCCATCGCCATGGCGCTGATCGAAAACATCCAGCGGGAGGACCTGAATCCCGTGGAGGAGGCCGCGGCCCTCAAGCGGTTGCAGGACGAATTCCAGCTCACCCAGCAGGAAGTGGCCGAGGCGGTGGGCAAATCCCGCAGTGCGGTGACCAACTTACTGCGCCTGTTGAGCCTCACCGAGGAGGTGCGCACCTTTCTCGAGCGCGGTGATCTGGAGTTGGGGCACGCCAAGACCCTGCTCGGGCTCGCCGGGGAAACCCAGCGCAGTGCGGCGCGCCAGGTGGTCGATCGCGGGCTGACCGTGCGCCAGACCGAAGCATTGGTGCGCCGCCTGCAGCAGCAGGCGCAGAACCCGGCTCCCGCCAAACCCGAAGAGGACCCGAATATCCGCCGCCTGGTGGAGCGACTGTCGGAGAAAGTCGGCGTGCCGGTGTCCATCGACCACAACGACAAGGGTGTGGGCCGGCTGGTGCTCAAGTACAGCAGCCTGGACGAGCTGGATGGCATACTGGCGCACATGGGGTATTGCGAAGACTGAACCACAAGAATAAATAACCGCCTGGTTTCGGCGCGCAACCCCTCGGTTTGTAAGCGCTCACTGTTCCGGCTTCTCGCGGGAAAAAACCCCGAAAATTGACAAAGTTGGCGATATTTGGCGGTTGAACCAGCGATGCGGTTGCTCCTATAATTCGCACGCCCAAATCTTGGGCGGACAGCGCACAAAAACCTGAGTAACCAGGGTCGGCTTACCCCGCCTATGTACAAACCCCCGGTGTTAGTTATTGCCGCGGTACAGCTGCTGCTGGTATCGCTGGTCAGTGCGGCCCTGCACTTTTGCGGCAAACCGGTGATTGCGCTCTCCGCCTTTATCGGCGGAGCCCTGTGTGCGCTGCCCAACGCCTATTTCGGTTTTCGCGTCTTTCATGGCGAGAGACGCCACAGCGGCGCGCGCGCCGCCGGCCAGGTGGTGGAATCCTTCTACCGTGCGGAGACGGGCAAGTTTGTCCTGACCCTGGTAGGGTTTGCCGCGGTGTTTGCCGCGGTCAGGCCGCTGAACGCGGCCGCAGTGTTTATCAGCTATGGCCTCTGCCTGCTTGTGCAGTGGTTATTGGCGGCGCGCCTGGTGAAATAACGCGGGCGCAACAGACAAAGACAAATTTACGAACGAGTGCTGAGGACCTATGGCAGTCGAAGCTCAAACCGCGACGGATTATATCCAACACCACCTGCAGAATATGGCTTACGGCAAGTTGCCCGCGGGCTATACCCGCGCCGACGGCACCGTTCTCAGCGAGAGCACATGGACCCTCGCCCACTCCACCCAGGAAGCCGCGGACATGGGCTTCTGGGCGGTCCACCTGGACACCCTGGGCTGGTCCATCGGCCTGGGCCTGGTGTTCTGCTTCCTGTTTTCCTATGCCGCGAGAAAGGCCACTGCCGGCGTGCCCCACGGGCTGCAGAGCTTTGTCGAGCTGGTTACCGGCTTTATCGACAGCCTGGTGAAGGAGACCTTCCCCCACCGCAACAGCATGGTCGCCCCCATGGCGCTGACCATTTTCGTGTGGGTCTTCCTGATGAACCTGATGGACCTGGTCCCCGTGGACTGGCTGCCCAAGGCCGCGGCCGGTGTGTCCGGCAACCCGCACCTGTTCTTCAAGGTGGTTCCCACCACCGACCCCAACGCCACCCTGGGCATGGCGCTGGCGGTATTCGCACTGATGATTTTCTTCAGCGTCAGGGAAAAGGGAATCCTGGGCTTTATCAAGGAATTGACCCTGCACCCCTTTCATACCGGCAAGTGGTATTTCGACCTGCTGCTGATTCCGTTCAACTTCCTGCTGGAAGTGGTTTCCCTGGTGGCCAAGCCCATCTCCCTGGGCCTGCGTCTGTTCGGCAACCTCTACGCCGGTGAGATGATCTTTATCCTGATCGCCATCGTCTTCGGCGTGGGCGTGCTTGGCTTCGCGGGCGCGATGCTGATGCATATGGGCTGGGCAATTTTCCACGTTCTGGTGATCACCCTGCAGGCGTTCGTGTTTATGGTGCTGACCACGGTGTATATGGCGATGGCCCACCACCGGGACGAAGAGCACGAACACGACCAGTAATTTTTCAATAGTTCACTTTTACACAACCTTTAAAACAACTCTTAACTTTTAGATGGAGAACACAATGGAAGCACTTGGTCTGGTTTACATCGCGAGCGCACTGCTGATCGGTCTGGGCGCACTGGGTACCGCCATCGGTTTCGGCACCCTGGGCGGCAAGCTGCTGGAAGGCTCCGCGCGCCAACCGGAACAGGCTCCGGCGCTGCAGGGCAAAATGTTCCTGATGGCGGGCCTGCTGGACGCCGTTCCGATGATCGGTGTGGGTATCGCCATGTACCTGATCTTCGCCGTCGCTCCTGGTCTGGTGTAATTCCATCGTTCCAATTGCCCTTAACCCCCAAAGTTCTTTTTTGATAAAGAGCAAAGAGCAAGAGGTGTCGGTGTGAATATCAACCTGACTCTAATCGGCCAGTCGATCACTTTCCTGGCCTTCGTATGGTTCTGCTGGAGGTTCGTATGGCCTCCGCTGCTCGGCGTAATGCTGGAGCGCGAGCAGAAGATCGCCACCGGTCTGGAAGAGGCCGAGCGCGCGGGCAAAGACCTGGAGCTGGCACGGCGCAAGGCCGCCGACCAACTCAAGGAAGCCAAAGAGCAGGCGGCGGAAATAATCGAGGGCGCCAACCGGCGCGCCAACCAGATTATCGACGAAGCCAAGCAGGCTGCGCACGCGGAGGGAGATCGCCTGAAGGTCGCGGCGAAAGCCGAGATCGAACAGGAACTGAACCGTGCCAAGGAGCAGCTGCGCAGCCGTGTGGCCGCCCTGTCTATCGCCGGTGCGGAGAAAATTCTCTCGGTCAATGTCGATGCCAAGGCACACGATGATCTGATCGACCAACTGGCAGCCGAGCTGTAAGCGAGGAACCCCATGGCGGAACTCAGCACACTGGCCCGGCCCTACGCCAAAGCGGCGTTCAGTTACGCGCAGCAAGCCTCCGACCTCGGCGGTTGGAGCTCGCTGCTCGCCACTGCGGCCGCGGTCAGCCAGAGCGAGAAAGTGCGCGAGCTGCTGGACAACCCGCAGCTCACCGGCGATCAGCGCGCGGACAAATTCCTGTCGATCTGTTCAGACGACCTCGGCGAACCCGGAAAGAACTTTATCCGGCTGCTGGCGGAGAATCACCGGCTGCAGCTGCTGCCGGAAATTTCCGCGCTGTTCGAGGAGCTGAAGGCGCAGGCGGAGGCCACCCTCGAGGTGGAAGTCGTCTCCGCGCGCTCCCTCAGCGATGCCCAGTCGCAGAAACTGACCCGGGCGCTCAGCGCGAGATTTGAACGCGAGGTGCATCTGCACAGCTCGGTGGACGAAAGCCTGCTGGGAGGCGCGATTGTGCGCGCCGGTGACACAGTGATCGACGGCACAGTGCGTGGCCGTCTGGCCAAACTCGCCGAGGCGATTAACTCCTAATTCATTATCCCGAATCCGCCGCGGCGGGTTCGGGATTCGAGGAACAGAGCATGCAGCAACTGAATCCCTCTGAGATCAGTGAAATTATCAAGAGCCGCATCGACAGTCTCGATGTGGCCACCCAGGCCCAGAACGAGGGCACCATCGTATCCGTATCCGACGGCATCATCCGCATCCACGGCCTGGCCGAGGTGATGTACGGCGAGATGATCGAGTTCGAGGGCGGCGTCTACGGTATGGCGCTGAACCTGGAGCGCGATTCCGTGGGCGCGGTAATCCTGGGCGATTACAAATCCCTGGCCGAAGGTCAGAAGTGCCGCTGCACCGGCCGCATTCTGGAGACCCCGGTGGGTCCGGAACTGCTGGGCCGCGTGGTGGACGCCCTAGGCAACCCGATCGACGGCAAGGGTCCGCTGAACAACAAGCTGACCGACGCGGTGGAAAAGGTGGCGCCCGGCGTTATCGCCCGCCAGTCCGTTGACCAGCCGGTACAGACCGGCCTGAAAGCGGTGGATACCATGATCCCGATCGGTCGCGGCCAGCGCGAGCTGATCATCGGCGACCGCCAGATCGGTAAGACCGCGGTTGCGATCGACGCCATCATCAACCAGAAAGGCACCGGCATTAAGTGTATCTACGTTGCCGTGGGCCAGAAGCAATCCTCCATCGCCAACGTGGTGCGCAAGCTGGAAGAGCACGGCGCCATGGACCACACCATTGTGGTTGCCGCCGGCGCCGCCGACCCGGCTGCGATGCAGTTCCTGGCTCCCTATGTGGGCTGCACCATGGGCGAGTACTTCCGCGACCGCGGTGAAGATGCGCTGATCATTTACGACGACCTGACCAAGCAGGCCTGGGCCTACCGCCAGATCTCCCTGCTGCTGAAGCGCCCGCCGGGCCGCGAAGCCTATCCCGGTGATGTCTTCTACCTGCACTCCCGCCTGCTGGAGCGCGCCGCGCGTGTCAACGCCGACTACGTGGAGAAGTTCACCAACGGTGAAGTGAAAGGCAAGACCGGCTCCCTGACCGCGCTGCCGATCATCGAGACCCAGGCCGGCGACGTTTCCGCGTTCGTACCCACCAACGTGATTTCCATTACCGACGGCCAGATCTTCCTCGAGACGGATCTGTTCAACGCCGGTGTGCGCCCGGCCATCAACCCGGGTATCTCCGTATCCCGAGTAGGTGGTGCTGCGCAGACCAAGGTGATCAAGAAGCTGTCCGGCGGCATCCGTACCGCGCTGGCCCAGTACCGCGAACTGGCGGCCTTCTCCCAGTTTGCGTCCGACCTGGATGAGGCCACTAAGGCCCAGTTGGATCACGGTGCGCGGGTTACCGAGCTGATGAAGCAGAAGCAGTACAGCCCCATGTCCATCGCCGAGATGGCCGTGTCTGTTTACGCCGCCGACAAGGGTTACCTGAAAGACGTTGAAGTGGCCAAGGTGCTCGACTTCGAATCCGCCCTGCTCTCCTACATGAATAGCGAACACGCAGAGCTGATGGAGAAAGTGAACAGCAGCGGCGACTACAACGACGAAATCGAAAGCGGCTTCAAGGCGGCGATTGAGAAATTCGTCGCCACCGGCAGCTGGTAGAGAACTCCCTGGAAAACTTGTAGGAGCGGCCGCTGGCCGCGATCGATCTTTCGCGGCCAGCGGCCGCTCCTACAGAACACAAGTTCCAGCGAACAAGGTAAGAGACTATGGCAGGCGGAAAAGAAGTACGCACAAAAATTGCCAGCATCAAGAGCACGCAGAAAATTACCTCCGCGATGGAAATGGTTGCGGCGAGTAAGATGCGCAAGGCTCAGGATCGCATGGCACTGGGGCGTCCTTACGCCCAGCGCATACGCGCGGTGATCGGCCATGTCGCCAATGCCTCGGCGGAATACCAGCATATCTACCTGCAGGAGCGCGAGACTGTGCGGGTCGGTTACATCCTGGTATCCACAGACCGCGGGCTATGCGGCGGCCTGAATATCAACATGTTCAAGGCGGCCATTCGCGATATGCAGGCCTGGTCGGAAAAAGGCGCCGAAGTGGAAATCTGCGCGGTGGGCAACAAGGCGGCCGCTTTCTTCAACGCCATCGGCGGCACCGTGGTCGCCGCCCTGCGCGACCTGGGCGATGAGCCCCAGGCCAACAAACTGGTGGGCTCGGTCAAGGTAATGCTGGATCGCTTCGGGTCGGGCGATATCGACCGCCTCTTCCTCGTGTCCAACGAGTTCGTCAACACCATGTCGCAGAAGCCGCGGGTACGGCAGTTGCTGCCCCTGCCCAAGGCCGAGGACGAAGAGCTCAAGCACGAGTGGGACTACCTCTACGAGCCGGACCCGAAAGAACTGCTGGACGGATTGCTGGCGCGTTATATCGAGTCCCAGGTGTACCAGGCAGTGGTGGAGAACAAGGCCTGCGAGCAGGCCGCGCGCATGATCGCAATGAAGAGCGCCACCGACAACGCCGGCGAGCTGATCGACGCGCTGCAACTGGTGTACAACAAGGCGCGCCAGGCGGCCATCACCCAGGAGCTGTCCGAGATTGTGGGCGGCGCCGCAGCGGTCTGACCCTGATATTCGCAGGCGAATGGGCTGCCGAAGACAGAATTTAAAGTTGAGGATCCGGAAATGAGTAACGGGCAAATTGTGCAAGTTATCGGAGCGGTAATCGACGTGGAATTTCCACGTGACTCCGTGCCGAACGTTTACGACGCACTGATGGTGGAAGACAAGAATCTCACCATGGAAGTGCAGCAGCAGTTGGGCGACGGCGTGGTTCGCGCCATCGCCATGGGCTCTTCCGAGGGCGTGCGCCGCGGACTGACAGTGAAGAACACCGGCGCGCCGGTTTCCGTGCCGGTAGGCCACGAGACCCTGGGGCGCATCATGGACGTACTCGGCAACCCCATCGACGAGTGCGGCCCCATCGGTGAAAAGGAAAGAATGTCCATCCACCGAGCAGCCCCCACCTACGAAGAGCAGTCCAGCTCCACCGAACTGCTGGAAACCGGCATCAAGGTGATCGACCTGGTCTGTCCGTTTGCCAAAGGCGGCAAAGTGGGCCTGTTCGGCGGCGCCGGCGTGGGCAAGACCGTGAACATGATGGAACTGATCAACAATATCGCCACCGAGCACTCCGGCCTGTCCGTGTTCGCCGGCGTGGGCGAGCGCACCCGCGAGGGTAACGACTTCTACCACGAGATGCAGGAAGCCGGCGTCGTCAACGTCGAGGAGTTCAGCAAGTCCAAAGTGGCGATGGTCTACGGCCAGATGAATGAGCCGCCCGGCAACCGCCTGCGCGTCGCCCTGACCGGTCTGACCATGGCGGAGAAATTCCGCGACGAAGGCCGCGACGTACTGCTGTTCGTCGACAACATCTACCGCTACACCCTGGCCGGTACCGAAGTATCCGCCCTGCTCGGCCGTATGCCGTCTGCGGTGGGTTACCAGCCGACCCTGGCGGAGGAGATGGGCGTTCTGCAGGAGCGCATCACCTCCACCAAGACCGGCTCCATCACCTCCATCCAGGCGGTTTACGTACCGGCGGACGACCTCACCGACCCGTCGCCGGCCACCACCTTTGCCCACCTGGACTCCACCGTGGTACTGAGCCGCGACATCGCCGCCAAGGGTATCTACCCGGCCGTTGACCCGCTGGATTCAACCTCCCGCCAGCTGGACCCGCTGGTGATCGGCCAGGAGCACTACGAAGTGGCCCGCGGCGTGCAGTCCGTACTGCAGCGCTACAAGGAACTGAAGGACATCATCGCCATCCTGGGTATGGACGAACTGTCCGAGGACGACAAGCAGACAGTGGCCCGCGCCCGTAAGATCGAGCGCTTCCTGTCCCAGCCGTTCCACGTGGCGGAAGTATTCACCGGTGCGCCGGGCAAATACGTATCCCTCAAGGAGACCATCCGCGGCTTCCAGGGCATTCTCAACGGCGACTACGACCACCTGCCGGAACAGGCCTTCTACATGGTCGGCACCATCGACGAAGCGGTGGAAAAAGCCAACAAGAAGTAGGAGCCTGCTTGCAGGCGAACTGTGAGGAACTCTGGACACCCTCTTCCGGGCACGGGAGGGGGAATGTAGGAGCGGCCCATGGCCGCGATCGAATTTGTTCAGAGCCTAAAACCAGAGAATGAGGTAGCCTGATGGCTATGACTATACATTGCGACATAGTAAGCGCCGAGCAATCCCTCTTCTCCGGCCTGGTGGAGATGGTGGTTGTCAGCGGTATCGAAGGAGAGCTGGGTATCTCCTACGGCCACGCGCAACTGCTCACCGCGCTCAAACCGGGACCGGTGCGCATCATCAAGAAGGGTGGTGACGAGGAAGTGCTGTTTGTCAGCGGTGGCTACGCCGAGGTACAGCCGGGCACCGTCACCATCCTCGCGGATATCGCCGAGCGCGAAATCGACGAGGATGCCGCCCAAAAGGCCCGCGAAGAAGCGGCCCACGCCCTGCACAAAGCCCCCTCGGAAATCGACTACGCACGCATCTCAGCCCAACTGGCCGAAGCCGAAGCCCGCCTGCGTACCTTGCAGGCAATTCGCAAGGCCGCCGGCAAGTAACCCGGGACTGTGGAGCTCCAGCTCCGGCAGGCGATTAAAAGCAGCTTCGGCTGCTTTTTTTGTACCTGAAGTACACCTTTATTTGAGTGGGCGCTGGGCATGGGCCCAAATAGCAACCCGCTGAGTTTCAATAAAAAGAATAGGTCCGTCCATGAGCTGCAAAAGTTCTCTCAGAAGTCTCCTCACTTCCCTTATATTGTTTTCGGCCGTCTTTTCTCCCCTCGCCACGGCCGGGGACTGGCGCGAATATCGGTCTGACTACTTTACTGTTTATTCTGATGCTTCTGAGAAGCGGGTGAGTAATCTGCTTCGAGATATGGAGAGGTTTCGACAGGCGATTCTTTTTGTCACCAGACAGGAAAACACGCTGGAAAACCAGCGCTTGCAGGTATTCTATTTCAAAAGCTCCAGGCAATTCAAAAAATTTACCAGAAAAGACAATATTGCAGGCTTTTATACGGATACCTGGGATGGGCCGCTGATTTTCGCAAGGGCCAATGCCGGGGGGTTTTCAGATGGTGGAGTGGCCTTTCATGAATATGTGCACCACCTTATGCGCGAACGCGGTCAGTCCATCTACCCCAAGTGGTATTCAGAGGGGTTTGCCGAGTTTCTCGCCAGTGCCAGGCTTACGAAAGATGGCGTGTGGATAGGGGAAGTGCCCAAGTGGAGATTGTATGCCTTCAGTGGCAAGGGAGCCGGATCAAGGCCGCTGCCCCTTCGGGAAATACTGAAACCGGATACTGAAAATTACAGCCCCCTCTACGCCAACAGCTACTACGCGGGAGCCTGGCTCCTCACCCACTATCTGCAGTTCGGAGCGGGTTACGCAGGAAAATCCTACGATAAGGAAACCAGCAATTACTTCCATGCCCTTAAAAATGGCGAAGATCCATTGAAAGCTTTTGAAGAACACTACGGTAAATCCTTGGATGAAATGCAGGCGGAGCTGAACCGGTATGCGCGGGGCCAGTTGCGCAGCCGCAAGGTGACTATCCCCGAGTACGAAGGGGATATTCAAACGCGCAAGCTGACCAACAACGAACGGAATTTTCTACTGGGGGAAAAGGCGTGGACCCTGGACGATGGTGAACTGGCGGAGGAATACCTGAATAAAGCCGATAAGAAATCCGCTGGCTGGCAGGAAAACTACGCCCTGTTGGCAGAAATCAAACTCCGTACCGGAGACGAGCCGGCCGCCGCACGAATGGCGGATATAACCGAATCGGCCAAGATTGAAGACTACCGCACAGCAGCTAATCTGGCGCTTTACTACGCGGGAAGGCTGCATGCGACGAAAAAGGCCGATGAGTGGGATGAAGCCCTCTATCGAGGGGCTGTGCAGAACGCAAAGGCCGCGATTGAGATGAACCCCGCGCACCTGCCCGGTTATCGCGCTCTCTGGATAGCACAGCAGTTGAACGGTGAGCGCTTGGAGGCATTCAAAACCATGATGGCCGCCTATCAGCGTGAGCCGGGCAACCTATTTATCAATACCAAACTCGGCTTTTACCTGGAATCTATCGACAGAGCCGATCTGGCCAGGCCTTTCCTGGAAAATGTAGTGGCCTGGAGCCATTCCGGAAAACAACGCTCTAGAGCGAAGAAAATTCTGGACTCCCTTGAAGCCGAAGCCTCACCCTACGATTCCGAGGAAAAGGCCGGAGAGAAGAAGTCCGGTTAAGGGCTGCTGTTACTCTGCCTTCGCTTGCCGCCCCTGTTACATTATGGTCTGCGATGACCGAAAAAAGCTTGTCTATCGCTCAAGCTTATTCATAGGGAGGGAAATTTATGAGTTTCAACAGGACTTTTTCTGCGCTGCTTTTCGGCACGGCCGTCTCTGTATCGACCCACGCCAGCGACTTTGCAAAACTGGACAAAGCCTTGCCCGCAGAGGTCAATGCCGAATCCATTGCCCCGGTATTTGACTTTGACACCGATGGGTGTCTCCCGGGCACTGGGATCAGTCGTAACGGGGAAAAGAATGGTGGTCTAAAGCCGACGGGAAGTATCACTGGGGACTGTCGGTCAGGCAATTTTCTCGATATCTCCAACACCGTCCATCGTTATGTCTGTACGGAAAGCGGCGGCGCCACTTACTGTGGCCACTTCTATGCGCTGTATTTCGAAAAAGACCAGATACTCGATGGCATCAACAGCGGCCACCGCCACGACTGGGAGTACGCCGCAGTCTGGACCACCAATGGCGTGGTTACCCATGGAAGCTACAGTGCACACGGAGAATTGACCACTGCTCCCGCCTCCCAGCTGCCATTTGAAAACGGCCATCTGAAAATCGTCTACCACAAAGACGGAATTGGCACCCACGCCTTTCGCTTCGCCAAGGACAACGAATATGCGGAAAACCCCTACGGCGCTTTTGTGACCCCCGAGATTGTCAGCTGGTACCAGTTTTACGGCGATGGCCTGGATAACAGGGAGATGCGCAACCGCTTGAACGGATTCGATTATGGATCGGCCAACCTCCCGATGAGAAACAGCTCTTTCCTCAGGGATATAAACCGATACAGGCCATCGGGATATCCAGAATTTAACGAATATGTCCAACTGATGAACAATGCTTCCGATCTGTGCCTGGATATTACCGATGGCGTCGTGGCCTCCGGCACCAATGTCCATCAGTGGCACTGCAGTGGCAGCAATTGGCAGAAATGGAGCTACGATGCTGACACCGGAGAGATCCGCAGCAAGCACGACTCGGATTACTGCCTCTACAACGGCGGTGTTTTTGAAAATGGCGCCAACCTGATTATCTGGGCCTGCAACGGCAATGATCACCAGCGTTTCACACTGTATGACAACGGCTCTATCGCCGCGCGCGCCGCGGCAAAACAGGTGGTTGACGGCTACGGAACTTATCCCGGTGACAACGTCGGCACCTGGTCGGATTGGGGTGGCAGCAATCAACGCTGGACGATGGTCCTCTGATCCCGCCGGGAAACTTGACCTGCGCAATAAATTCCGCGCCTTATGGAAAGGCTGCTATCGGCTTTTACCCCATTGCCTCCCCACGGAACTAACCTTTGATAAACCGGCGGTTCTTCCGCCGGCTGTCTTTGGAGCCGGGTGGCAACCATGTCCAGCGAATCCGATAAGCCGAAGAAAGACCGGGAAATCCTACAGGAGCAGATGGAGGCCAGTCTGCACGAGTACGAGCGGAACAACCGCTCGTTGTTTCTATCGTCCATTGCTGCGGGGCTGGAGATAGGGTTCAGTTTCTTTCTGATGGCGGCTTTCTACACGCACTTTCACACCCAGGTGGGTGGAGAGATGCTGTACTTTATCACCTCGCTCAGCTATCCCATCGGCTTTGTGATGGTGATTATCGGCCGTTCCGATCTCTTTACCGAGCACACCACCCTCGCGATTCTCCCGGTGCTGGATGGCCAGCAGCGATGGCGCAGCCTGGGGCGTATCTGGTCGGTGATCTACGCCGGCAATATGCTGGGGGCGATGATTTTCAGCCTGATTTTCGTGCGTTTTGTGGCGCTCAGCCAACATATCGACGGCGGTGTTTTCGATTACTACGAAGCCAAATTGGTCCTCGACAGCGACTCCGGTATGTTTCTCGGCGCGATTTTTGCGGGGTGGCTGATGGGGTTGCTGGGCTGGGTTGTCACCTCCTCCTCCGATACCATCGGCCGCATAGTGGTGATCAGCGTAATCACCTTTCTAATCGGCTTTGGCGGGCTTGCGCACTGCATAGCCGGCGCGGTGGCCATTTTCAGTGCCTGGTTCGGCACCGAAGGCGGTGTTGGTATTGTCGGCATTCTCCGGTTCCTGGGCCTTGCGACTCTCGGCAATATCGTCGGCGGCTCGATCTTCGTTGGCCTGCTGAAATACGGCTATATCGCTACTGCCAAACAGCGGTGAGCTGTGTCAGAGGTAGTCGGGGTCGGTGGTGAAGACCACGTCGAACTCCCGCTCGGCAACAAATTTGTTCATGCGCTCAGTCAGCAGTTCGCGCCACGCGTCCGCCTGTTCCACCGGCACGTGGTATTGGTCTTCCTCAAGCAGGATCCGCGCGTGCAGGTACAGGGAACGGCCCGTCTTGGTCATGCTCAGCCCCCAGCGCCTACCGGGAATTCCGGCCATGGCCGCGGAGAAGGCCTTGTGGATCTTCTGCTGCATCCTGCCGGAGGGGGCGGACAGCAAAACCTCCATCAGGTTTTTGTACAGAATACCCGCAGGTATCGGCAGCATCACAGCCACCATGACGATAACCAACCAGGCGTCCGCATAGGGCAGCCAGCCGCCCAGCAGATCCCCGAACAGCCATACAAAGGTAAAGGCGCAGAGCACCACTACACTGAGGACTGTGTCCACCAGCCAGGCAAAGGAGTCCACCTGGAGCAGCGAGGAACCGCTGGCCCTGCCGATGCGGCGCAATATCAGGTAGATCGCCAGGCAGCCAATGGCCGCGATGGCCGCGTAGAAGGTAGCAATGCCCGCCTCCAATGAGCGCCCTCTTCCATACAGCGTCATCACCGCCGATGAAAATGCCATGAGCATCACGCCCAGGATCACCATGCTCTGCAGTACATTGAACGCCGGCTCGAAACTGGCGTAGCCGAATGGAAAGTGCTGGTCGGCCCTGCGTTTGATCAGCTGCGCCACGCGGACCATCACCAGCGACATTACAAAGTTCACCAGCGAGAAGACGCCGTCGAGAAAAATTGCGTCAGAGTCCGCCAGGTGTGCGAAGGTAAACCCCAGCGCCGCCATGCCCAGGCAGCCCAGTACCGACAACCACAAGCCCTTCCTTTCCACCAGTTCGCTCCTTTAGTAAGACGTTACCAATCCGGGCATATCGGGGGCCTGGACTGGTGACATGGCTACACTCACAGATTGATTCCACGGCAATCAAAAGCATCCTGCCTATGCAGAGTCTACTCGCCAATTGGCACCAGGCGGCAACCACTACCCTGGGATTGTTCTGGATGGCGTTCTGGGCATTTGGCCTGGGCTACCTGATCAGCAGTATGATCCAGGTCTTCGTATCCCGGCGGCGCATGCGACAGACTATGGGAAAAGCCGGGGGGCGGGATATCGCGCTGGCGGGCTTTTTCGGCTTTATCTCCAGTTCCTGTTCCTTCGCCGCCCTGGCGACCACCCGTGCGCTTTTCTCTAAAGGCGCGGGGTTTGTTCCCTCTCTCGCCTTCCTGCTGGCGTCTACCAACCTGGTGGTCGAACTGGGTATCGTGATTGCACTGTTTCTCGGCTGGCAGTTCGTGGTCGGGGAATATCTGGGGGGCCTGTTGCTGATCCTGCTGATGTGGCTGGTGGTTTCCCTCACCGCGCCGAAAAAGCTGATCGATAGGGCGCGCGAGCAGGCTCGCGAAGCGGAGGGTAACGGTGATGAAGAGAAAATACCCGACTGGAAAAAGCTGATCCGCAGCCGCGAGGGCTGGCGGCGGGTGGCCGATCGCTACGTGATGGAATGGCATATGGTGTGGCGGGATGTCACCATCGGTTTTACCGTCGCCGGCATTATCGCCACATTTGTGCCGCGCGAATTCTTCCAGACGCTCTTCGTCGGCGCCGGCAGCGGCGATCCGGCATTCTGGGAAGTATTGCTGCAGAGCCTGGTGGGGCCGGTGGCGGCGTTTTTTACCTTTATCGGCTCCATGGGCAATATCCCGCTGGCCGCGGTACTGCTTGGAAATGGTGTCAGCTTCGCCGGCATCATGGCGTTTATTTTCAGCGACCTGGTGGTGCTGCCGGTATTGCGCATCCAGGCGCAGTACTACGGTTGGAAGATGGCGCTTTATATCCTCGGTGTATTTCTGGTTATTCTGATCACCAGCGCGATTGCCATGCACTACGGCTTTGCCGCCCTGGGGATGCTGCCGGAGGCCGATGCGGCCAGAAGTCTCACCGACAGGGAGTATTTTTCGGTCGATTACACCCTGTTTCTGGATCTGGCATTTATCGGGCTGAGCCTGTTTTTTCTGGTTTGGCGCTGGCGGGATCGCGGCCTGCCGGGATTTAAGACGGATCGCCTGAATGACAAGATACTGTTGGGGCTGGCAAGCATCGCTATTATTTGGTTGATCGGTGGAATCAGTTTGCCCTTGGTGATCGAAGGAATTTGATCGCTGGCAGAGCTGAAACTTGTCGCCATCGGTCGATATCGTCACGGTATTCAGCCTGATATTCATGTACTTCGCGGAACTCTTTCCCGCTCCCGTATAGAATCCCCTGGGGAACGGCCTACCGCGATCAGGCCGTGCCGTCCTCGGAAGGCGGCGGAAACTCCGGGGGGATTTCTGCAGAGCCGACCTGTCGCCGGTTTGGTTCTTTCTTCCATTCTGGGGATTGGCACTGCCGCAGCATAAACTTTGAACAGTATGCAACCGCGGGAATGCCGCTATGCGCTACGCCATTGCACTTCTGTACTGTCTCACTGCCGCGCTCGCCTGGCCCCAGGGCGGGGCGCCAGAGGTCCCCTCCGGCGCCTCGCAGCTGTTGGTGCGCGGCGAGACCTATTACTATTGGGACGGTTCTTTCTATCGCCCGGAAAATGGCGGTTACCGACGGGTTGAGCCGCCGCTTGGTGCGCGGGTACCTTCGGTTCCCGGCGGCGCCAGCAATATCACCATCAGCGGCGACCGCTACTCTATTACCTCCGACGGCACCTTTTTCCTGTACGACCCACGTGGCGGCGACTATACGGTGGTCACCCCGCCCCCTGGCTGGCGCGACTACACTGCGCCGACGGAACTCTATGCACTTCCGGCTCCGAAGCGTTCAGCTCCACAGCCTCCGGCTCCACAAGCCCCGGCTCCGGAACCCCAGGAAGTACCCCCGGCCTACCCGTCCTATCCCAACTACGGCGCGGACCGTGACAATCTTTACCCCAACTACGGCCGCTACCGCTATCGCGACGGCGGCCCTTTTGGCAGCTATCGCGATCTCAAATCGGCCTGTCGCCGTATAGCCAGCGACCAGTCGCGCCGCGCCATGGTTGGTCCCTACCGCCGCCAGCCGGGTGGCTACTGGGATGAATATGAACGCTGCCTGCGGCTTTCCCAATAGAAAGGCGGGGGCGGCGGGATTAAATTCCGATTCGAATTCGCTTGGACTAGCGCTATGTGAAAACCCCGCATCACCAGGACCAGTTGGAGCCCGACTTGTCCCCCGCCGGCCCAGTCTGCACAATGAGCGCCCTCATCAGTAATGTTATTTCCCAATCATGACCATCGATATCGTTATCCTCGCCGCCGGCAAAGGCACCCGTATGCACTCCGACCTGCCCAAGGTGCTGCACCCTATTGGCGGCGTACCCATGTTGGCACGGGTGATCGACGCCGCCCGGCTGCTGGGCGAGGTTTCCATTACCGTGGTGGTGGGCCACGGCGCGGACCTGGTGCGGGAGCGATTTGCCGACAGCGGAGTACAGTTTGTCGAGCAGGCGGAACAGCTGGGCACCGGCCACGCGGTGGCCCAGGCGATCCCCAACTTCCGCAAAGGCTCGACCGTGCTGGTGCTCTACGGCGACGTGCCGCTGGTAAGGAGCGGCACTTTGCAATCCCTACTCTCCGCTTCCGACAAGGGGCCGGCGCTGCTGTCGGTGGAGGTGGCGAACCCCGCCGGCTACGGACGCATAGTGCGGGACGACGCCGGGCGCGTGTTGGAGATCGTTGAGGAAAAAGACGCCGATGCCGACACCCTGGCGATCCGCGAGATCAATACCGGCATCCTCGCCGCGCCGGCGGAACTGCTGGCGGAGTGGTTGCCAGAACTGTCCAACGACAATGCGCAGAAGGAGTACTACCTCACCGACGTGGTGGCCCGCTCGGTAGCCGAGGGCATCGCGGTCACTGGCGTGCGCGCCAGCGATCCGCTGGAAGTGGCGGGAATCAACAGCCGCGCCCAGCAGGCGGAACTGGAGCGCGCCCTGCAGCGCCGCCAGGCCGGGGCATTGATGGCCGCCGGCGTCACCCTGCTGGACCCGATGCGCCTCGATATTCGCGGCAGGCTGAACTGCGGCACCGATGTCTGTATCGATATCAACTGCGTATTCGAGGGTGAAGTCACCCTCGGCAACGGCGTGGAAATCGGTCCCAACTGCCTGCTGAAGAACTGCGTACTCGCCGACGGCGTGCGTGTGGAGGCCAACTCCGTGATCGAGGACGCCCGGGTGGGCCAAGCCTGCACCGTCGGTCCCTTCGCGCGCCTGCGCCCTGGCACCGAGCTGGCCGAGGGCGCCAAGGTGGGCAACTTCGTCGAGACCAAGAAGGCGCAGATCGGCCGCGGCAGCAAGGTCAATCACCTCTCTTACGTGGGCGATGCCATTGTGGGAGAGGGGGTCAATATCGGCGCCGGCACCATCACCTGCAACTACGACGGCGTAAACAAATTCCGCACCGAGATCGGCGACGGCGCCTTTATCGGCTCCAACACCGCACTGGTTGCCCCGGTGACCGTGGGCGCCGGGGCGACGGTGGGCGCCGGCTCCACCATCACCCGGGAGGTGGGGGAGGAGGAACTGGCGGTGGCTCGCGGCCGGCAGCGGAACATCACCGGCTGGCAGCGGCCTTCCAAGGAAAGCTGACCTGTAAACACTCTATTTTGAATCAATCTCGTCATACCGGCGCAGGCCGGTATCCAGTTTAGTGGCAACTGGGTTCCGGCTTGCGCCGGAACGACGAAAGCGTGCTGTAGGGGTGAACACAAGATTCGCTCCTACAGCCAGTGATGGAAATCCGGCGGGAATCCCCTCCTCTGCCGACCGGTAGCCGGCCCCCATCCGTTACACTTTCGCTTCGGGAACATAAGGAATTGCCCGATGCACAAACCCAGAATGCACCTGCTCGCCTCCTTCGATATTGCGCACCTGCAGTACCTGGATGAGGCTGGCCGGGCCACCCAGGAACTCCCGGACTTCGCCACTCCCGATACCCTGCTCGCCTTCTACCGGCAAATGGCCCTGGCGCGGCTGTTGGATGACCGCGCGGTAAAGCTGCAGCGCACCGGGCAGTTGGGCACCTACCCCTCCAGCCTGGGCCAGGAGGCCATCGGCGTGGGCACCGGCAGCGCGCTGGAGAAAAACGACGTCTACTGTCCCTACTACCGGGAGAGCGGCGCCCTGCTGGAGCGGGGCGTAAAGATCGAAGAGATCCTCGCCATCTGGGGCGGCGACGAGCGCGGGCAGGACTTCCGCCACGCCCGCGAGGATCTGCCCCTCTGCGTGCCCATCGCCACCCAACTGCTGCACGCCGCCGGCGTGGCCTTCGCCCTCAAGTACAAGCGTGAACAACTGGACGAACCATCCCGGGTGGCGGTGGCCAGCGCCGGTGACGGCGCCACCTCCAAGGGCGATTTCCACGAGGCCCTGAACCTGATCGGTGTCTGGAAGCTGCCGGCAGTGTTCGTGATCAACAACAACCAATGGGCCATCTCGGTACCCCGCAGCGCCCAGAGCGCGTCGAAAACCATCGCCCAGAAGGCCATCGCCGCCGGTATCCCCGGCCTGCAGGTGGATGGCAACGACGTGATCGCGGTGCGCTCCGCGGTGGGGGATGCCATCGAGCGCGCGCGCAACGGCGAGGGCCCCACCCTGATCGAAGCCACCAGCTACCGACTCTGCGACCACACCACCGCCGACGACGCCAGCCGCTACCAGCCCGAGGAGGAGGTGCGCGAGGCCTGGAAGCGCGAGCCCCTGATCCGTCTCGGCCGCTACCTGCGCAACGAGGACCTTTGGAGCGACGAACAGGAGGATGAACTGCAGCGGGAGCTGGCGGAGGTGATGGAGAAAGCATTGCGCGCCCACGCCGAGCGCCCCAAAGACAAACCCACGGCGATGTTCGACCACCTCTATGCCCGGTTGCCGGAGGCCTTCCTGGAACAGTACGACCAATTGGCCGGGGAGCAGTGATGGCGCAGATTACCCTGCTGGAGGCGGTCACCCAGGCCCTGGCCCACGAACTGGAAGCGGACCCCCGGGTGGTGGTATTCGGCCAGGACGTGGGCGTCAACGGCGGCGTTTTCCGCGCTACCGAGGGCCTGCAGAAAACCTTCGGCCCCGAGCGGGTTCTGGACACTCCACTGGCGGAAACCATGATCGCCGGCATCGCCGTGGGCATGGCCGCCCAGGGGCTGCGCCCGGTGGCCGAGTTCCAGTTTATGGGGTTCATCTACCCTGGCCTGGACCATATCCTCAACCACGCCGCGCGCTACCGGAACCGCACCCGCGGGCGCCTATTCTGTCCGATTGTCTACCGCGCGCCGTTTGGCGGTGGCATCCATGCGCCGGAACACCACTCCGAGAGCACCGAGGCCATCTTCGCCCATATCCCCGGGCTGCGCGTGGTGGTGCCCTCCTCCCCCGCACGCGCCTACGGCCTGCTGCTGGCGGCGATCCGCGATCCGGACCCGGTGATCTTCCTGGAGCCCAAGCGCATTTATCGCGCGGCCAAACAGGAGGTGCCGGACAACGGCGAGGCCCTGCCCCTGGACCGCTGTTTCGTGCTGCGCGAGGGAACCGATATCACCCTGATCTCCTGGGGCGCCTCGCTGAAGGAGACCCTGGAGGCCGCGGAACAACTGGCCGAAGAGGGCATAGAGGCGGAAGTCATCGACCCGGCCACCCTCAAGCCGCTGGATATCCACACCGTAATCGACTCGCTGGAAAAGACCGGCCGCTGCGTGGTGGTACACGAGGCGGCGCGTTTCGGCGGCCTGGGCGCGGAGATCGCCGCGCAGATCGGCGAATACGCCTTCGACCTGCTCAAGGCGCCGGTGCAGCGGGTCACCGGCTACGACACGGTGATGCCCTACTACCAGCTGGAGGACAGCTACCTGCCCGACACGGAGCAAGTGCTCACTGCGGCCCGCGCCGCGATGGACTATCCAGGTGAGGGGGCGAAATGAAAATCTTCAAGCTGCCGGACCTGGGCGAGGGCCTGCAGGATGCGGTAATCCGCGAATGGCACGTGGCCGAGGGCGAAACCGTCGCCATCAACCAGAACCTGGTCACAGTGGAGACCGCCAAGGCCCTGGTGGATGTGCCCGCCCCCTGGAGCGGCACCGTGGAAAAGCTCTACGCCGCCAAGGACGACACCATCGACGTCGGCCAGCCGCTGGTGGGTTTCGCCGATTCAGAGGACAGGGCCCCCCCCCTTGTAGGAGCGGCCCATGGCCGCGATCGATCTCCCTCCGAAGAAAAACCCTCCGACGCCGGCACCGTAGTGGGCAGAATCCAGCAAAGCGGACAAACGCTGGGCGAAGAAACCGCCCCCCGAGCACCGTTGCACCGCACCGCAACCCCCGCAGTCCGCGCCCTCGCCCGCCGCCTGGGAGTGGATCTCAGCCAGCGGCAACCGCAAAGGGAACGCTTCACCGCCGACGAAGTACGCGAGTTGGCCGGGCGGAAGCCGGAAAAGGAGAAGGAGAAGGAGAAGGAGAAGGAGAAGGAAGAGAAGCGCCCGGCCAAGGCACCCGCAAAACAGGCCTCCCCCGCCCGCCGCGCCATGGCCCTGGCCATGAGCCGGGCCCGCGACCAGGTGGCGCCCATGACCCTGTGCGACCAGCTGGACATTTCCACCTGGTGGGGCGAGCAATCCGCCACCCTGCGCCTGATCCGCGCCGTGCAAGAGGCCAGCGCCGCCGAACCGAACCTGAACGCCCTCTACGAAAACGACATCCTCTCCCCCTCCGAAACCGTCAATATCGGCGTGGCGGTGGATTCTCCCCGCGGTCTCTACGTGCCCGTACTCAGGGATGTGGCCACGCGCTCCGACGAAGAGTTGCTGAAACAGATAGAGGACTACAAAGAGCAGGCCCGCGAGACCGGTATCGCCCGGGAGGACCTGCAGGGCGCCACCATACTGCTGTCCAACTTCGGCGGCATGGCCGGCCGCTACGCCACACCGGTAGTGCTGCCGCCCACAGTGGCGATTGTCGGTGCCGGGCGCATATTTCAGGGGGTGGTTGCGGTGGATGACAAACCGGCGGTGCGCCCCCTCCTCCCCCTCTCCATCAGCGCCGACCACCGGGCGGTTACCGGCGGCGAACTGGCGCGCTTCCTGAAATCATTGATGGAATCCCTGTCTTCGTAGGGTGCAACCTGCGCACCGCTGGCGATGTCGGTGCGCAGGTTGCACCCTATAATCAACTCCACTCCAATATCCTTCAAAAATTCCTGTGGGAATTGCCCTTTCGGTTTGCTATCGTTAAGTTTCAAATCGAAACTTAACTGATCATGTCCAAACGCAACACCCTTCAACGCCGACATCGCATACTGGAACAGCTCAACGAAGCCGGCGAGGCCAGTGTGGAGCAACTGGCGCGGCAATTCGAAACCTCAGAAGTTACGATTCGCAAGGACCTCACCGCCATGGAGAGCGCCGGCCTGCTGCTGCGACGCCACGGGGGCGCCATTCCGGTACCGCGGGAAATGGTGGCAGAGGAGGCTCCCTCTGAGGTAAAGCGCGCCATCGGCCGCGCCGCCGCGGCGCTGATTCCCGACCACCACCGCATAGTGATCGATTACGGCCGCACCACCGCGGCGATGATCCCCGAGCTGGATCGAAAACGCGGCCTGGTAGTGATGACCAACTCACTGCACGTGGCCAACGCCCTGCGCGAACTGGAGAACGAACCCACCCTGCTGATGACCGGCGGCACCTGGGACCCCCATTTCGAGGCCTTCCAGGGCCGGGTGGCGGAACAGGTGTTGCGAGGCTATGACTTCGACCGGGCCTTTATCGGCGCCGACGGCATCGACCTGGAGCGCGGCACCTGCACCTTCAACGAGCAGATAGGCCTTTCAAGAGTGATGGCCGACGTAGCGCGGGAGGTGGTGGTACTGGCGGAATCCAGCAAGGTGGGCCGCCGCATCCCTAACCTGGAGCTGCCCTGGGACCAGGTGGACACCCTGGTGACCGACAGCGGCCTGGAGGAAGAAGCACAGAGGAAATTGGAATCCCAAGGCGTGCGGGTAATCCGCGCCCCCCTGGGAACGCCGAACCATTCTTCGAGAGCTGAAGGCTCCAGCTCAGCATCGCGGCCAACGGCCGCGCCCACAGAAAGAACTTGAACCCAAAGAGGTAAACCAACATGTGTGGAATCGTAGGCGCGCTGGCCCAGCGCAACGTCAATGAAATCCTGCTGGAGGGGCTCCGCCGCCTGGAGTACCGAGGCTACGACTCCGCCGGCGTCTGCCTGCTGGACGGCGACAGCCAGCTGCAACTGCGCAAAAGCCAGGGCAAGGTGGCGGACCTGGAGTCCCGGCTCGTTGCCGACCCCGCCATCGGCCGCCTGGGCATCGCCCACACCCGATGGGCCACCCACGGCGCCCCATCGGATGGCAACGCCCACCCGCATCGCTCGGAACATATCGCCCTGGTACACAACGGCATTATCGAAAACCACCAGCCTCTGCGCGCGGACCTGCAGGCGCGGGGCTATCAGTTCGACTCGGATACCGATACCGAAGTGGTGGTGCACCTGATCCACTCACTGGCGGCCGAGGGCCACAGCCTGGTGGAGGCGGTCACCACCGCCATCGGGCAGCTCGACGGCGCCTACGCCCTGGGGGTGATCAGCGCCGACGAACCGGGCACCCTGGTCTGTGCCCGTTCCGGCAGCCCGCTGGTGGTGGGCGTGGGCATCGAGGAGAACTTTATCGCCTCCGATCCCATGGCCCTGCGCCAGGTCACCGACCGCTTTATCTTCCTCGAAGAGGGCGACGTGGCAGAGATCACCGCCGCCGGCATTGCCATCCGCGACAGGAGCGGCGAGGAAGTCAGCCGTCCGGTGCACAAACTGGACGGCGGCCACGACGCCGCAGACAAGGGCCGTTACCGCCACTATATGCAGAAGGAAATCTTCGAGCAGCCGGAAGTGGCGGCCGCCACCCTCGCCGGCCGCATCGGTGCGAAAAGCGTACTCGCCGAGGCCCTGGGCACCCGCGCCAACGAACTGCTGCCCCAGGTGAAGCAGGTACAGATTGTCGCCTGCGGCACCAGCTACCACGCCGGTCTGGTGACCCGCTACTGGCTGGAAGACTGGGCGGGTGTGCCCTGTTCCGTGGAGGTGGCCAGCGAGATCCGCTACCGCAAAACCGCGGTTCGTCCGGGCACCCTGTTCGTCACCATCTCCCAGTCCGGTGAGACCGCCGACACCCTGGCCGCGCTGCGCCAGGCGAAGGAACTGGGCTACCTCGCCTCCCTGGCCATCTGCAATGTGCCCAACAGCTCCCTGGTGCGCGAATCGGAAATGTCACTGATGACCCTGGCGGGCCCGGAGATCGGCGTGGCCTCCACCAAGGCGTTCACCACCCAGCTGGTGGCGCTACAGCTGTTCTGCATCGCCCTGGCCAGGGCCAACGGTATGCCCGCGGAACGGGAAGCGGAGCTGGTCGGGGCCCTGCACCGCCTGCCGGAACTGATGGAGCAGTTCACCGGCCTGGACAAGCTGGTACGGGCCACCTCCGAGGCCTTCGCCGAGAAGCACCACGCCCTGTTCCTCGGCCGCGGTGTGGAATACCCCATCGCGCTGGAAGGCGCGCTCAAGCTGAAGGAAATCTCCTATATCCACGCCGAAGCCTACCCCGCCGGCGAACTCAAGCACGGCCCGCTGGCCCTCGTGGACGCGGACATGCCGGTAATCGCCATCGCCCCCAACGACGAGTTGCTGGAGAAACTCAAATCCAACCTGCAGGAAGTGCGCGCCCGCGGCGGCGAGCTGTTTGTGTTCACCAGCCCCAAGGCCGGCTTCACCAGCGAGCCGGGCATCACAGTGGTGGAGGTTCCGGACGCCCCCGAAAGCCTGGCGCCGATCCTGTACACGGTGCCACTACAGTTGCTCAGCTACCACGTGGCCCTGCTCAAAGGCACCGACGTGGACCAGCCGCGCAACCTGGCCAAGTCGGTGACGGTGGAGTAACCAACGCTCCCCTCTCCCGCTTGCGGGAGAGGGGTTGGGGGAGAGGGAAAGCAGGTCGACCAGTTGCGTCGACACCAACACACTTGACTACAACATAGGCAGCTTGCTAGCTTGCCAAAAACCACCCTAGGAGCCTGCTGGCAGGCGAAAATATAGAAAAAAGGAACAAAAAATGTCTAAATCTTCCATCTTCCATCTTGTGCTCACAATTATGCTCGCAGTGCCAGCTGGTGCACTCGCTGCTAACGGACATACAGGGCCGGTTAAAATAGCTTTTTTGGAAAACTGGGTATCCGGTGACGGTATATACCTTAAAACCGATCAAAGTAGCCTCACTAATCCCGCAGGGTGTCCCTCTACTGCCAGCTACCATATGCCTGCAAGTGCATCAGATATATCGCGCTCAATGTTGATAAGTGCCTATATAGCAGGGAAACCGGTGAGGCTTGCAATATATGGTGGAGGGTGCTCTGCCGATAGACCACAGATTGTAGCTGTGGCATTTGGAGACTGATTTACCGCAACTGTGGAAAGGGCTGTATTGCAGCCCCGCCCATTAACGCAAACCAATAATAATCCCTGCCGCACGGAGTACCGCGGCAGCATAGCGACAGGCCGTTGCCATGAAAACCAAACTGCTTCTTCCCTTCCTTCTGTTCCTGATTCCAGCCTTGTCCCTGGGTCAGGGCTTCGACGAAAACTACGAAGTCCGTAAAGGCGATTTCAACGGCGACGGCCTCACCGATCTCTATGTCCGCCAGAAACCACAGGTAGTGATATTGCATGGAGATATCGCCACGCCAATTGTGTTGCCAGCACCAGTGGAAGAATTTGTGTTGCGACAAAAGTCCGGTGGTGAATTCACACTGGTTACAGGATTATCGTCTTCCCAAAAGTCACAAGCGCAGAAATGGCCCCTTGCGGATATTGAAATCAAAGCAGGGGATTTCAATATAGATGGGATAGTTGACATCTTCCTAAAAGGAGTTACTAGCAGCATACCTGGTGCACTTGATCAGTTTGTGTTTGCTTCTGGCGAAGTAGGGACTGCCCCGAGTGCTATTACAGCTGTAGATTCTCAATTTAGACAATTTTTTAAGGAAGTAAATGGGTGGAAATTAGATCCTGACTATTTTGAAAAAACTGCAATAGAAAACGACTGGTATAGTTACAAGGGAAAGGAAGCTACTGGTTGGTGGTATATTGGGTATATTAACGTTTATTACGCATATGCTAATGGAGAGAAGAAATATCTGGATGAAAATGACGATCCAGAAGATATAAATAATAAACCCGCATATTGCAAAGACTTTCCATCGCTCTGCCGTTTTAATATGACTTATGGCTTTTGGCAGGTGTATGGAACCTATATTGAAGACATTGAGGTCGTATTTGATTATACGAATTTCCATCAGGACGCTCTAGCGTTAACAGATGCTATTGAAAATAGCTCTGACAGCAACTCTACGCTAATAGACCCATCTTCAACTTCTGGGAAAACTATTGAGGAAATTCTAGAGAGAATACTTGGGACTCTTATTCATAAGGAAGGTGTTACCGCAGTCGTACTTGAATCTACGGGAACAGCCGAAGGGCCTTGGATTTGGGAATCCGACGATGAGACGGTGACTAGGCTTCCGCTCGGATGGATCAATCTCATTCTGACTACAATATCAGTATCTGGAAGTTCCAAACTCCCAGAATGCGAAATATTTTACAGAGGGGATATTAGCGGAAAGAAAGAATTCTGGGCTTCTATTATTGAAGAAAGTATTCGTGCGGGAGAGTCATTATTGAGTGCAAAAAACATTGCTTATGATTTGCTGAAAGATTTTTCGTTTGAAGAGTTAGCTACAGACCATGCGCAGACAAGCATTGGGTCACCATATATAAGCGTAACAACCAATAGAGCTACAGCTGGTGCATATGCGGAGCTATCAGATGGAGAGGTCTATGAAATTGTTCTTCCTGAAGGAATGGCTAAGAAGAATATATATAACCATAATAGCCCTAATAATCACCCCGAGCTGCCCGATGACGAGTGGTTGGTTTTGATACACATACCATCGTGGATGGTAAATAATCCTTATCCTGGGCATTGCGTTAGGCAATAAATGCAACCGTTAGATTATTTTTTGTGCTCGCATTTGAATAAGATTGAAGAATTGCGAGCACAATTAGAAAAATTTAAACAAACTTCTGGACCTGATATTCTTTTAGATATTATACCTTTGTTAAAGAGCAACAATTGGAGAGATCAAATAGTAGGTGGAATACTTGCGTATTATTTTAACGCGACAAAAGTGGTTGATTTATTATGGGATTTGATTGATGGGAAATCTAATGTATCATGGAAGATCGCAATAATTGCTCATGAAATTGATAGTAATTTCACTGATAAAGTTAAAGTTCGGGTTCACAAGATTATAAGTGAATATAAGTCTAAAGACAGGCACAAGTTTCTTAAAAATAAACTAAATGAAATGACATGGCTAAATACAACGCAAATAACACTTATATTTCTTTCGCTATTGGACAATTGTATAGCCTATAATAATTTAAATTTAGATCTCGGTTTAGATGAAGAACCTGAACAGAGAGTTTTAAAAATGACAGAGGTGTGGAGAAATAAGTTGTTAACGCTCGGGGGGGAGGAGCATTTAGGGAAAGGGTGAAGTTAGGTCTTTGAATTTTGATGGCCACAAATACCGGCTACCCCGAACGGCCGTTATTTGAGCCAATTGGCAGTCCTGACCCCATCGAACCGCTTAAAGTCCTTCACATTATTTGTCATCACGACAAGCCCTCTGGAGCGGGCGTGCCCCGCGATCATGCTGTCGTACGAGGCGTCCTTTCTGCCGCTTCTCTTGAGGTCGGCTCGAATCTCACCGGTATGGACGGCTGCCGCTTCGTTATAGGGCAGCACATCCAGCCGTGCAGTGAAGCTCTCGACCTCTCTTGTGTTGCGGTCCGGATCACTGGAAACCGAGGCGCCGTACATAAGTTCCATCAGAGTCACGGTGGATATGCACATCTGCCCGTGGTGCGCGTTGAAGGCCCGGCGGGCCTTTTCGGGCCGGTTCTTCAGCACATAGATTACCGTGTTGGTATCCAGCATGTATCTCAGCATCAGAGGTCTTCCCTTTCCTGTGCGTCTGGTTGGTCACGGCTGTCCATAAAATCGTCGGTGACGCCCTCGCCGGCAAACCAGGAGTCCCAGCTGTCGTCAACCGGTACTATCAGGCGGGCCCGCCCCATGCGGACAATCTCTACCTGCTTGACGTTGTCGGGCAGCGCCACATCCTTGGGCAGCCGCACGGCTTGCGTTTTGTTCGACATGAAAACGCCGGCTTTGGTGGTCACAGGCCATTCCTCCAATATGGTATATCCCTATTGGATATATTAGAGTTGGTGGTCGTAGCCGTCAAATAGTCAGCTTGCCTGTCTGCTGCTGAAAAGTCGTGCTATAACGGCTCCCCAGCGGTACCCAAACTCAACGAAAGGGCCGGCTTATGACCACTGTGGAAAAAAATAAGGACACGGAAGATTCCAACCCCATCCTGATGAACGGCAATATGAACATGCTGCTGGGGGAGACGACCCAGCCGCCGGAGCAGGTGCGCGAGGAGCGCAAACGAAAACTCACCGCCGCCTTTCGCCTGTTCGGCAAATTCGGTTTCGACGAGGGGGTGGCCGGGCATATCACCGTGCGCGATCCGGAACACGAGGATCACTTCTGGGTTAATCCCATGGGAGTTTCCTTCAAACTGTTGAAACTGTCGGATCTGCTGTTGGTGAATCACAAGGGCGAGGTGGTGGAGGGGGACGGCTACCTGAACGGCGCGGCTTTCACCATCCACTCCCATATCCACAAGATGCGCCCGGACGTGGTGGCCGCGGCCCACGCCCATTCCCTGTACGGCAAGGCCTGGTCCACCCTGGGCCGATTGCTGGACCCTATCACCCAGGATGCCTGTGCCTTCTACGGCGACCACGGCCTGCTCGACACCTTCTCCGGCGTGGTGTTGGAGATGGGCGAAGGCGAGGCGCTGGCGAAGGCGCTGGGCAACAGGAAGGCGCTGATCCTGCAGAACCACGGCCTGCTCACAGTGGGCAAATCGGTGGACGAGGCTGCCTGGTGGTATATCACCATGGAACGCAGCTGCCAGGCGCAACTGCTCGCCGAGGCCGCCGGCAGGCCGAAATTGATCGATTCGGAGGTGGCGATCCGCACACGGGCGGTAGTGGGGACCGAACTGGCGGGGCTTTTCAGCTTCCAGCCGCTATACGACGTGATCTGCGCCGAACAGCCGGAAATGTTTGAATAATCTAGAGCCCGGGCCTGGACTCCTCCCAGTAATGATCCAGGTGCAAATCCTTGTCCCGCCGGTCCTCGCGCAGCGCCTGCAGCAGTTGTTCGCGGTAGATCCGCGTCTCGGCGATATGCCGGGATTCGTCCCGCCAGTAGGGGAACAGGGATTCCAGCATGCGCTGGTCGTGCTGCTTGAACTTGCGAGCCACGCGCCGGGCCTGCAGCGGGCTCAGGCCCAACAACTCCAGCGCCTTCTCGCCGATGCTCAGGGCCGAGTCCACCGTCTCGCGGAAGATATAGGGCACGCCCGCCTCCATCAGCGCATAGTGGTGCATGCGGTTGCGGGCCCGGGCGAGGATGGCCAAGTGGGGAAAGTGTTTCTGCAACTGGGCGACGATTTCCAGGGAAGCCGCCTGGTCGCTCAGGGTGAGGATCACCAGCCTGGCGTTGCGGGCGCCGGCGGCGCGCAGCAGGTCCTCCCGCGAGGCGTCGCCGTAGTAGGCCTGGATACCGTAGCGGCGCACCATGTCCAGCTGTTCCGCGTTGCGTTCCAGCAGGGTGGTGTCGAAGCCGCAGGCGTTGAGCAGGCGCCCGGCAATCTGCCCGAAGCGGCCGTAGCCGACGATGATCACCGGCGAGCCGGAATCCACCGGCGGTTCCTCGTCCTCCCGTTCTCTCTCGCCGCCGCGCAGGTAGCGGGGCTGGATAAAGCGCTCGTAGACCAGCAGCAGCACCGGCGTAAGCACCATGGACAGGGCGATCAGTGCCACCAACAGGTTGCCGGTAGTGCCGTCCAGCACCCGCTGCCCGGCGGCGAAGGACACCAGCACGAACCCGAACTCCCCCGCCTGCGCCAGGGACAGCGCAAACAGCCAGTCCTCGCCGCGGGACATTCCCGCCACGCGCGCCAACGCAAACAGCACCGCACACTTCACCACTACCAGCAGCAGCGCCAGGCCCGGCAACAGCAGCGGGTACTCCATCACCAAGTGGAGATTCAGGTTGGCGCCGACGGCGAGGAAGAAAAGCCCCAGCAGCAATCCCTTGAACGGCTGGATATCCGCTTCCAGCTCGTGGCGGAACTCGCTCTCCGCCAGGATCACTCCGGCGAGGAAAGTACCCAGGGCCGGGGACAACCCCAGCCACAGCATGACCGCCGCCGATGCCACCACGATCAATAGCGCGCTGGCGGTAAACATCTCGCGCAGTTCGCTGCCCGCCACCAGGCGCAGCAAAGGCCCCAGCAAGTATCGGCCGGCCAGGGCGAAAGCGGCGATTGTGCCGATTACCGCCAGGGCGTAGCGCCAGCCGTCGAGTCCTCCGGCCTCTGCCTCCGGTGCGGTTCCCGCCAGCAGTGGCAGCAGCGCCAGTATCGGGATGACGGCGATATCCTGTAACAGCAGCACCGCGAAGGCGCTGCGACCACCCTGGGTCTTGAGCAGTTTTTTCTCGCTCAGGGATTGCAGCACGATGGCGGTGGAAGACAGCGCCAGGATCAGGCCGATGGCCACGGCGGTGCGCCAGTCCTGCGCAAACAGCAGCAGCAACAGTGCGGCCACCGCGGCGGCGGTAAGCAGTACCTGCGCGCCGCCCATGCCGAGGATGGCGCCGCGCAACTGCCACAGCTTGCGCGGCTGCAATTCCAGGCCGATCAGGAACAGCATCAGCGCCACGCCGAATTCGGCCACGTGCATCTCCTCGCTGGCGTCCCCCACCAGCCCCAGCGCGTAGGGGCCGATCAGCACACCGGCGAGCAGGTAGCCAAGCACCGAGCCCAGGCCCAGGCGTTTGGACAGGGGGACGGCGACCACCGCGGCGGCCAGGTAAATTGCTGCCTGCAGCAGGAAACTGTTTTCCATAGAGATTGTTGTTGTGTGTTATTCGGAAGTGGCGGCGGCCCGCTCCGGCTCGGCGATGTTGCGGCTGCGCCGGATCAGCGGCGCTATGGTGGAGCCCTGCACTACGATGGAGAAGAGTACCACGCCGTAGGTCATCACTACCCACAGGTGGCGCAAGTCCTGGTCCTGGATGGTGATATGGCCGGCGGGAATGGACATCGCCAAGGCCAGCGCCAGGCCGCCGCGCAGGCCGCCCCAGATCAGGATGCGCTCGCTGTAGGGATGGTACCGGCGGTGCATCTTCAGCAGGGTGAAGGGTACGGTCACCGCCAGGGTGCGCGCCAGCAGCACTATGACGATGGCGGCGGCGATCAGCAGGTAGTCGAAGGCGCGCAGGTCGATGGTGATCAGGAACAGCCCCACCAGCAGGAACAGCAGGCCGTTCATAAAGTCCTCGGTGGTGCTCCAGAAGTTGTCCAGCTCGTGCTGGCTCACCCGGGAAAACCCCTGCTCGCGGGTGAAGTTGCCTATGATGATGCCGCTCACCACCATCGCCAGGGCGCCGGACACGCCGAGAACGTTGGACAGGGAAAAGCCCGCGGTAGGGATGACCAGGGTCAGCAGCAATTCCAGGCTGTGGTCGTCGGTGGAACAGATCAGCCAGTGGAACAGACCGCCGATGGCCAGTCCCAGCGCCACCCCGCCGAGCGCTTCCACCGCGAACAGCTCCGCCACTGCCGGCAACGTCGGCTGGCCGCCCTGGAACGCCACCGCGAAGATCACCGTGAAAACCACCAGTCCGAAGCCGTCGTTGAACAGAGACTCCCCCTCCACCTGGATGGCGATCTGCTCCGGGGCCTTGAGGCTCTTGATAATCGCCAGCACGGCGATGGGGTCGGTGGGGGAGATGAGCGCGCCGAACAGCAGGCAGTAGACGAAGGCCACTGGCATGCCTACAAACTGCAGGAACCAGTAGAGCAGCACGCCCACCGCGAAGGTGGAGATCAGCGTGCCCACTATCGCCAGCAGAGTGATTTCCAGTTTCTGGTTGCGCAGTTCCAGCAGGTCGATATGCAGGCTGCCGGCGAACAGCAGGAAGCCGAGCATGCCCTTGAGCAACAGGTCCTGCAGGTTCAGCAGCGGCAGCAACTGATCGGCCCAGTCGCGCAGCTCCACCAGGTCCAGCTTGCCGAGCAGGATTACCACCAGCGACAGGCCCAGGGCCCCCGCGGTGATGGCGATGGTGGTTTGAGCGCGCAGCACATACTGGTTGAGGAAGCCCAGGAACACCGAGATGGCCGCCAGGAAACAAAAGGTGTAATAGACTTCCATATCGCGCGTACGGGCTCACTTCTCGGGGTTGCTGGGAATGCCGGACTATCTCTGTAGGAGCGGGCCATGCCCGCGATCGGCGGGGGTTTTAACAAAAAACCGATCGCGGGCATGGCCCGCTCCTACAGGGGAAGGCGGTCAGTCGGTGAGTGTGCCGTTATTGTAGTCGCGCAGCGCCTGGTCGATTTCCTCGCGGCTGTTCATCACGAAGGGACCGTAATGGGCGATGGGTTCGCGCAGGGGCAGGCCGTGCAGGCACAGCAGGCCGGCTCCCTCGCCATTTTCCTGGTCTTGGGCGCGCAATTGTAATGATTCGCCGGCACCGTACAACAACATATTGCCCCGCGGAATGCCGCCGCGCTCGGTGACAAGCGCACCGCTGTACACGAATACCAGCACGCTGTGCTCTGCCGGGAGCGGTAGCTGTACCTCGGCGTCCTCCGCCAGACGGATATCCGCCACTGCCGCCTCGGCCGCCGCGTCCGTCAGCGGCGCAGATTTATCCTCGCCATCGATCGTCCACCGGCCGGCGATCAGGCGAATCTGTGAACCCTGCCCGTCCAGCGGCAGCTCCGGAATTTCCGCCGCCTGGATATCCCGCCAAGTGGGTTTATTCATTTTGTCCGCCGCGGCCATGTTGATCCACAGCTGGAACCCGTGCATGCCGCCCTCTCCCGCCGCCGGCATCTCCGAGTGCACAATGCCGCGCCCGGCGCGCATCCACTGGGCGCCGCCGGTGGATACGGCGCCGCGGTTACCCAGGTGGTCGCGGTGCTCGAACTCCCCATTCAGCATATAGGTGAGGGTCTCGATACCCCGGTGCGGGTGCGGGGGGAAGCCGGCGATATAGTCGTCGGCGTTGTCCGAACGGATCTCGTCCAGCATCAGGAAGGGGCTGAAGTCCGGGCTCTGGAAGCCGGCCACGCGCTGGATTTTCACCCCCGCGCCGTCGGCGGAAGCCTGGCTGGCGACGCCCCGCAGCAGCGGGCGGGCGCCGGGTCTGAGCGTAAAGTCTTGCATAAATACCTCCGGTTTGATGCCAGTATATGCCGCCTTATTCGATAAAAAATGGCAAATACTCGCATCTTATGTTCGAATAAATCGGTTAATAAAGCATGGAAAGAGAATTCCTATGGCCAAAGTAACCCTCGAACAGTGGCGCATGTTCCAGTCGGTGGTGGAGCACGGCGGCTTCTCCCAGGCCGCGCAGGCGGTGCACAAGAGCCAGTCGTCCATCAACCATGCGGTGCACAAGCTGCAGGAGAGCCTGGGGGTGGCGCTGCTGGAGGTGCGCGGGCGCAAGGCGGAGCTGACCGACGCCGGGCGCATCCTGCTGGCCCGCGCCGGCGGCCTGCTCAACGAGGCGGAGGCGCTGGAGGCGGTGGCCGACAGCCTGGCTGGCGGCGAGGAAGCGGTGCTCACCCTGGCGGTGGACGTGATCTTCGATTACGAGTGCCTGCTGGGTGCCGTGGAGCGCTTCGCCGAACAGTTTCCCCACACCCGCCTGGAACTGCGCGAAACGGTGCTGTCCGGCGCCGAGGAGCTGCTGCTCCAGCAACAGGCGGACTTTATCCTGTCCGCGCGGGTGCCCCAGGGATTTGTCGGCGAGCCGGTGGCCCGGGTGCGCTTCCTGCCGGTGGCCCACCCGCAACATCCCCTGCACCACCTGGGCCGCCCGGTGGCGCGCAAAGATCTCAAGGGTTGCCGGCAGATAGTAATCCGTGATTCGGCGGTTAAAAATCGCCAGGATGCCGGCTGGTTGGGTTCCGACCAGCGCATTACCGTCACCAACGTACAGACCTCCATCGATCTGATCGAGCGCGGCCTCGGCTTCGCCTGGCTGCCGGAGACGCGCATCCGGGATTCTCTGTCTGCGGACCGGCTGCTGCCACTGTCCACCGAGGAGCCCTGGGAGCGCAGTGTCACCGTCTATCTGGTGTACGCCGACGCCGACAAATGCGGCCCCGCCGCCGGCTACCTGATCGATGTGCTGCGGCAGGGCCTGGGGCCGATGGATTAGACGCTATTAAATCGAAAGTTTTCCGCAAATTTTTGCGGTTTTTTCAGTAAAAAATAGAACTAGACTGACGGCAGTTGCGCTATTACTTATTGACTGATCTCACTGAGGATTCAGCAATGACTGAAGGAAATTTCTGCGATTGGAGCAAACTGCTCGGCCGCGCAATGATGGCGGTAATGTTTGTCCTCGCCGGCTGGGGAAAGATCGGCGGATACGGGGACACCCAGGCCTACATGGAATCTGCCGGTGTCCCGGGTGCACTGCTTCCCCTGGTGATTCTGGTGGAGCTGGGCGGCGGCCTGGCGGTATTGCTCGGCTTCTTCACCCGCTGGGCGGCCCTGCTGTTGGCGCTGTTCACCCTGGCTACCGCCGCGATGTTCCACTATGTGCCCGACGATCAGATGCAGATGATCAACTTCATGAAAAACATCAGTATTGCCGGCGGCTTCATTATCCTGGCCTGCGTCGGTGGCGGCAGGCTCAGCCTGGATCACATCCTCAGACGCAAAAATAAATAGCGATCCGTGCGCGCGGGTGGAAACCCGCGCACTTCCCATGAACAATCCACTCACGAGGAGATAACCTTGGGTTTACTGGTGAAAGGCCAGTGGCGGGACCGTTGGTACGATACGGAAAAAAGTCACGGCGAATTTGTGCGCGAGGCCGCGCAGCTGCGCAACTGGATCACTGCGGATGGCAGTGCCGGCCCCAGCGGCGAGGGCGGTTTCCCGGCGGAAAAGGATCGCTACCATCTCTACGTCTCCCTCGCCTGTCCCTGGGCGCACCGCACGCTGATCTTCCGCAAACTGAAAGGGCTTGAAGACATCATCGGCGTATCGGTGGTGAGCCCCTATATGCTTGAGCACGGCTGGACCTTCGATACCGATGAAGGCAGCAGCGGCGATGCCCTCTACGACTCCGACTACCTGCACCAGCTGTATACCAGGAACCGCAGCGATTACAGCGGCCGGGTTACCGTGCCGCTGCTGTGGGACAAACAGCGCGAGCGCGTGGTCAGCAACGAGTCGTCGGAAATCATCCGCATGTTCAACAGTGCCTTTAATGGGCTCACCGGCAATGACGACGACTACTACCCGCGGGAACTGCGCGGTGATATCGATGCAACCAACGGCATCGTCTACGAAAATATAAACAACGGCGTCTATCGTGCTGGCTTTGCCACTACCCAGGAAGCCTATGAGCACGCGTACGAACGGCTGTTCAGCACACTGGACCAACTGGAACAGCGGCTGGGGAATAACCGCTACCTGGCCGGCGACCGGATCACCGAGGCGGACTGGCGCCTGTTTACCACCCTGATCCGCTTCGACGCCGTCTACCACGGCCACTTCAAGTGCAACAAGCAGCGCCTGGCGGACTATGAAAACCTCTGGGGCTACCTGCGCGAGCTGTACCAGTGGCCCGGCGTCGCCGGCACGGTGGATTTTCACCATATCAAAACCCACTACTACGGCAGCCACGGCAATATCAATCCCACCGGCATAGTGCCCAAGGGGCCGGAGCTGGACTATTCGGCTCCCCACCATCGCGGTTGATACGATAGGCTGGGTCGGGCGCGCCAGCGCCCCGGCCCACCGATCAACCGAGGGGAGCAATGAGAATGAAATCCCACCGCAAGGAACTCTGGTTCAACACCAAAAAACGCACCGAATTTATCAACATCACCCCACAGGTAGAGCAGGCCCTGGGTGAGAGCGGCATCCGCGAAGGCCTGTGCCTGGTCAATGCAATGCACATCTCCGCCTCGGTGTTTGTCAACGACGATGAACCCGGCCTGCACCGCGACTTCGAAAAATTCCTCGACGGGCTGGTGCCCTACGGCCCTATCGACCAGTACCGCCACAACGACACCGGCGAGGACAACGCCGACTCCCACATCAAGCGCCAGCTGTTCGGCCGCGAAATTGTGGTTGCGGTCACCGGCGGCGAGTTGGATTTCGGGCCCTGGGAGCAGATCTTTTACGGCGAGTTTGACGGCAGGCGCAGGAAGCGCGTGCTGGTAAAAATTATCGGCGATTGAGCGCAAAAATAGTCTGCTCGATTCTCTGTGGGTGCGCCATGCGCACCTTTATCCAATCTCCCCGATAAATATGCGAAGTATCTACTCCCTTCCTGTAGGAGCGGCCCATGGCCGCTCCTACAGGAAGGGATATTGACGATCCCGTTATCCACGAGGTGAGTAGTTACTATGCGAAAAGCACACGCAGCAGTACAGCCGCCATTCCGGTCCGGGATTTCCTACCCGCAGTGATTCCCCAATTTTTAGCGCTGGGCAAGCGCCTATACTCAAGCGCAGCCACCACTGAAAAGGAGTATCGCGATGAACCTCTATTACGCCCCTGGCGCCTGTTCTCTTTCCCCCCATATCGTCGCCCGCGAGGCCGGGTTGGATATCGACCTGTGCAAGGTGGACTTGAAGAGCCACCAGCTGGAAAGCGGCGCCGACTTCACCGAGATCAACCCAAAGGGGTATGTCCCCACCCTGCAACTGGAAGGTGGTGAAGTGCTCACCGAGGGGCCGACAATCGTGCAGTTTATGGCCGAACAGAAGCCCGACGCCGGCCTGCTGCCGGAGAGCGGCAGCCTGGACCGCTATCGCGTCCAGGAGTGGCTGAATTTTATCTCCACGGAACTGCACAAGGCCTTCGCGCCGTTATTTTCGGATGCGAGCGATGAGGAAAAAGAGGAAGCCAAAAAGCGTATCAGTAAGCGCTTCGACTATGTGGAGAGCGAGTTGGACGGGAAATACCTGGTGGGTGACCAGTTCACCGTCGCTGATGCCTATCTGTTCACCATCGCCAACTGGCTGGATCAGCACAACATCGATACCTTGCGCTGGCCCAAGCTTGAGGCCTACCAGAAACGGGTGGCCGAGCGCCCACCGGTACGGCAGGCGCTACGCGAAGAGGGGTTACTGGAGGAAAAATAAAACAGCTTCCGGTTACCCGGGCGGCTCGATGGGCTCCCGTGCCCGCGCCACAAACACCACTGCCAGCAGCGCCACTGTGGCGCAGGCCAGCATGGAGCCCGCGATGGGCACCAGGGTGCCGGTATGCAACCCGTTCACTATGCCACCGAGCAGGCCGCCGGTAATGAAAATGGTAGCGCCGTAAAGGGCGTTGGCGCTGCCGCTGATTTTTGGGAAAAACTCCAGAAAGCAGGCTGTGGCGTTGGGGCCGGTGATGCCGATGCAGGCTATCACCAGCACCAGCGGTACCATCCACAGCAGAATTTCCTTCACCCCGGTCATGGTGCCCAGCAGCAGCAGGCCGCAGCCCAACCCCTGCAAGATAATTCCCACCAGCAGGATATTGCGCGGCTCAAAAAAATTCAGCAGGCGGATATTCACCTGCACCATGCAAATCAATCCCAGTACGCAGATGCCGAAATAAATTGGAAAGTGGCTCGCTGGCACTTCGAAAAACTCCATGAATACGAAGGGCGCGGTGGTGATATAGATAAACATGGAGCCGCTGACGCAGGACTGGGCGGCGAGAAACCCCAATGCCCGCCGGTTGCGCAGCACCTGGCCGTAGTTGCGCACCAGCGAACTCTTCGAGGTACGCTGGCGCCGCGCGCGGGAAAAGCGCGAAACCGTCTCCGGCAGTAGGAAGCGCACCAGTACCAGCATGGCGGCACCGTACAGCATCAGGAAAACAAAGATGCTCTGCCAGCCGGCGGCGACCAGCAGTAGCGAGCCGATCACCGGCGCGATCAGCGGCGCCACCAGCATCATGGTGCTGATCATGGAAATAATCTTCGCCGCCTCGCGTCCCTGATAGAGATCGCGCACGATTGCCGCGCAGATCACCGTGGCGAAGCCGCCGCCGATTGCCTGCAGAAAACGCAGGATAATCAGGTGATCCACGTGGCTGGCAAACAGCACCATCAACGAGGTGGCGATATATACCAGCAGGCCGATGGTGCCGACCAAACGCCGGCCCCAGCGATCCGACAGGGGCCCGCCGAGCAGCTGGCCGATGGCGAAGCCGAGCAGGAAACTGGATACCGAGTGTTGTACCCGCGCAACGGCGGTGCCCAGGGCGTCCGCCATGGCCGGGATCGCCGGCAGGTAGCTGTCGATGGAAAAGGGCGTCAGTGCCACCAGCGCCGCCAGCCACACCGCCAGCCAGCGTGGCGGGGTCTTGTCGGCGGACATGGAAATCGGCGGCATAGGTATCGGCTCGGGTACAGCGGTGAAAGTTCTCCGGCGGGGAGCCGGCAGCGGCGTCGGACTTTTGAAGAGAAGTCTTTGCGGGGGTGCCATGGTAGCGGCGCGCCCCGCGTTTCGCCAGCGGCGGCTTCCCGGTCTATCGCGACCGGTTCTCCGGTCACAGCACCCCGTCTGCCGAATTTACGATAACCGCAAATGCGTCCCGCAGTTCGGCATCCATTCGGAGCGGGCCGAGCGGCCCGCTGGTATGAAAGGAGGTCAGTAAGCCACGCTAAACCGCCGGCGGCTGTGCGCGGGCTGTTCCAGTTCGTCGATCATTGCCACGGCGTAGTCCTGTACCGAGATGCGGCTCTGGCCCTCGCCGTCCACCAGCAACTGGTCGCCGCCGAGGCGGAAATTGCCGGTGCGCTCGCCGGGCTCGATCAGCGCCGCCGGGCTCAGGAAGGTCCATTCCAGTTCCTCTTCACCGCGTAGCCGCTCGAGGGTGTCGCGCGCGCCCAGCGCGGATTCCTTCCACTGCGCCGGGAATTCCGGCGTGTCTACCATTTGCACCCCCGGCGCCACCTCCAGGCTGCCGGCGCCGCCGACCACCAGCAGGCGTTCTATCCCGGCACGTTTGGTTGCTGCGAGGATCGACTCGATGCCGCGGCCGTAATAGCCGCGCACATCCTCCTGGGCGTGGCCGCTGAAGGCGCTGATCACGGCGTCGTGGCCGGCCAGCCGATCGGCGAGACGCCCGGTGTCGAGCACGTCGATGCCCACCGCGGTCAGGCCGTCGCGGGGCTGCAGTTTGTCCGGGTGGGCGACCAGGGCGGTAACCTGGTGGTCGCGCTCCAGGGCCTCGGTGAGCAGGCTGGAACCAATAAATCCGCTGGCGCCGATCAGTGCAATTTTCATGGGTCTTTTCTCCGATAAGTGGGTTGTGGATTCGACGGAGAGCAGTATGGTCCCGAACTACTGTGCTGATAAGATGGTTAAATCTGGAATCTTTGTTCGGTATAGAAGGACAATAAAGGCAATGGCTAATCTGTTGGATATCAATCTCAACCGCTTGGTGGTCTTCGTGGCGGTAGTGGAGACCGGCTCCATCACTGCGGCGGCGAAGCGCCTGGGGCTGGCGAAGACGGTGGTCAGCGCGCATATACAAAAGCTGGAGGCGGAAATCGGCACCCACCTGCTGGTGCGCACCACCCGCCGGCTGCACCTGACCGAGGCCGGGACCCTGTTCTACGAGGCCTGCGAGAAGATACTGCGGGATACGGAAGCGGCCGTCTCCCAGGTGGGCAGTTGCGTCCAACAGCCCCGCGGCAGGCTGCGCCTGTCCTGCCCGGTGGACTACGCGGCCGCGGTGGTCGCACCGCTGGCGGCGCAACTGTGCCGGGAATACCCGGAACTGCGTGTGGAGATCCTCTCCAGCGACCAGCGCATAGATATGGTGGCGGAGGGAATAGACCTGGCCATTCGTATCGGCCGGCTGGCGGATTCCAGCCACCGCGCGGCGCAGATCGCGCATTTCAGTGAGTGGCTGGTGGCGGCGCCGGAGCTGTTCTCCGGAGAGTTGCCGCAGTCGCCCGAGGAACTGGGGCAGTGCCCCTTCGTCGGGTTATCGGTGCTGTCCAATCCCCTGTACTGGACCTTCACTGCAAACGGTGTTGAAGAGACCCGGCGGTTCAACCCGGCAATCATGGCCAACACCACCGGCGCGGTGCAGGCCGCAGTGCTGGCGGGCGCGGGCATCGCAGTACTGCCGGATTACGCGGTGGGCGAAGACATCGCCGCCGGGCGGTTGGTGCGGCTATTGCCGGACTGGAAACTGCCCGGCGGGGGGATCTATGCGGTGTTTCCCGCTACGGCACAGCGCCCGCAGAAGGTCAGTGTCTTTATTGAGGCGCTGAAAAAACACTATGCCGGCTGAACGGGAGCCGGGCGATTCCCGTAGGATGGGCAAAGCGAAGCGTGCCCATCATCTGCGGCCCTGATGGGCACGCTTCGCTTTGCCCATCCTATAAGGGAAAAACTGTTTTTCGATCAGGGTTTGTCTTCCCTCAGGCTGTACAGCCCCTTCTTCAGCTTGAGCAAATGCTCCTGCAACTGCGGCCCCTTGCGCTGGGCCACGCCGATGGCGAGCACGTCGATCACTACCAGGTGGGCGATGCGCGAGGAGAGGGGAGTGTAGATCTCGATATCCTCTTCTACATCCACCTCCAGCGGAATGGTTGCCTCCCGGGCCACCGGCGAACCGCTCGGCGCCAGGCCGATCACGGTGCCGCCCTGCTCCTTGACCATTTTCATGGAGTGCAGCAGCGCCTTGGTGCGCCCGCTCTGGGAGATGGCCACCACCACGTCGCCGGGCTCCATGGACATGGCGGACATGTTCTGCATGTGGTGATCGGAGTGGGCCGCGGTGGCCAGTTGCAGGCGGAAGAATTTGTGCTGGGCGTCCGCGGCCACCGCGCCGGAGGCGCCGAAGCCGAAGAATTCGACCCTTTTCGCGGCGGCGATAACGGTGACCGCCGCCTCCAGCGCGCGGGCGTCTATCTTGTCGCGCACATTGAGCAAGGTGTCCACCGTGGAGTCGAACACCTTGCGCTTGTACTCGGCAATGGTGTCGGTATCGGTCACTGCGATCTGGCCAAAGCTGGGGCTGGAGGCCAACTGCTGGGCCAGGTTCAGCTTGAACTCCTGGAAGCCGGAACAGCCCACCGCGCGGCAGAATCGCACTACCGTCGGCTCGCTCACCTGGGCCTCGGTGGCCAGGTCGACGATGCGCATATGGATGATCTCGTCCGGATTGGCGAGGATATACTCCGCCACCTTGCGCTCCGATTTGCGCATGGATGACAGCTGTTCGCTGATTTTCTGCGTGACTTCCGCCGGTTTCACGGGACTTCCTTTGTATATTCGGATTGGCAGTTTAGCCGCAAGCCCCGATGCTGGCGAGTGGTTCTAGCCGAGGCGGTGGCGGTCGTGCTGCCGGGGGCGGTCATTCTGTCCGGGTCTCGAGGGCGTAGATGGGCACAAATCGGCAGGACCGCCGATTTGGACGCCGCAGGCGCCCGCGAAGCGGGCGAGCGCCATGGACGGCGCGAGTCAAAACGGGCCCGGCGAGCGTGCCCATCAAAGACACGGACCTGTTTATTTAGCCAGTTTAAGAGGCCCCGGCTCTGGTACAATCCCCGCCATGGACGTATCGCAGATTCTAGACCCCCTCAACGACGCCCAGCGCGAGGCCGTGGCCGCGCCCCCGGGCAACCAACTGGTACTGGCCGGCGCCGGCTCCGGCAAGACCCGCGTGCTGGTGCATCGTATCGCCTGGCTGATGCAGGTGGAGGGGGCCTCCCCCTACTCCATCCTCTCGGTCACCTTTACCAACAAGGCCGCCCGCGAGATGCGCGGGCGCATCGAGGAGCTGCTGGGGGTAAACACCTTCGGCATGTGGGTGGGCACCTTCCACGGCCTGGCCCACCGGCTGCTCAAGGCCCACTGGAAAGAGGCCAACCTGCCGCAGAACTTCCAGATTCTCGATTCCGACGACCAGCTGCGCCTGATCAAGCGGGTGCAGAACGACCTGCAACTGGACGAATCCAAATGGTCGCCGCGGGAGACCCAGTGGTGGATCGGCTCGCAGAAGGACGAGGGCCTGCGCCCGCACTACATCAATGCCGGCGGCGATCCCTGGCTGCAGACTATGGTGCGCATCTATTTCGCCTACGAGGAGGCCTGCCAGCGCGGCGGTCTCGTCGATTTCGGCGAGCTGCTGCTGCGCGCCCACGAGCTGTGGCTGAACAACGACAGCGTGCTGGCCCACTACCGCCGCCGCTTCCCGCATATCCTGGTGGACGAGTTTCAGGACACCAACACCATCCAATACGCCTGGCTGCGCCTGCTCGCCGGTGACCAGTGCCATATCACCGCGGTGGGTGACGACGACCAGTCCATCTACGGCTGGCGCGGGGCCAAAATCGAGAATATCCAGCACTTCGCTCGGGATATGCACGACGTGCAGATGGTGCGCCTGGAGCAGAACTACCGCTCCACCGCCACCATCCTCAACGCCGCCAACGCGGTGATCGCGAACAACGCCGGGCGCCTGGGCAAGGAGCTGTGGACCAATGGCGAGGAAGGCGAACCCCTCGCGGTCTACGCCGCTTACAACGAGCAGGACGAAGCGCGCTTTATCGTCGACCGCATCGACGACTGGGTGCGCGACGGCAACCGCCGCGACAGCGTGGCCATCCTCTACCGCTCCAATGCCCAGTCGCGGGTACTGGAGGAGGCCCTGCTCCGCGAGCAGGTACCCTACCGCATCTACGGCGGTCAGCGCTTCTACGAGCGCATGGAAATCAAAAATGCCCTCTCCTATATGCGCCTGATCGCCAGCCGCGACGACGACACCGCCTTCGAGCGGGTGGTGAATACCCCCACCCGCGGCATAGGTGCGCGCAGCGTCGAGGCGGTGCGGTCTTATGCCCGCGAGCACGGCAGTTCCCTCTGGAAAGCCGCGACGCAGATGATCGAGCAGCGCGTACTGTCCGCGCGTGCCGGCAATGCGTTGCAGAGCTTTCTCAACCTGGTGGAGCAACTGGCCGCGGATGCCGAAGACAAACTGCTGGATGCGATCGCCGAGGATGTGATCGAGCGCAGCGGCCTGCTGGAATTCCACGGCAAGGAAAAGGGTGAAAAGGGCCAGACCCGGGTGGAGAACCTGCAGGAACTGGTCAGCGCCTGCCGCGCCTTCGATGGCATCGACGTGCCCGAAGGCGAAGAGGAGCCGCCGCTGCTCAACCAGTTCCTGGACAGCGCCGCACTGGACGCCGGCGAGGGCCAGGCGGACGAGTTCGAGGACGCGGTACAGCTGATGACCCTGCACTCCGCCAAAGGCCTCGAATTCCCGCTGGTGTTTATGGCCGGGGTGGAGGAAAACCTCTTCCCGCACAAGATGTCCGCCCAGGAGCCCGGGCGCATGGAGGAGGAGCGCCGCCTCTGCTATGTGGGCATCACCCGAGCGATGCAGAAGCTGTACATCACCTACGCGGAAAACCGCCGCCTGTTCGGCAGCGAGACCTACAACAGCCCGTCGCGCTTTATCGCCGAAATTCCGCCGGAGCTGGTGCACGAGGTGCGCCTGAAAACCGAAATCTCCCGCCCCTTGTTCAACTCGAACTACGGCAAGATCGGCAACCTGTCCGACCCCGCGCCGGACTTCGACGACCTGCCCCCGCTGGCCCTCGGTGGCCGCGTGGAGCACCCCAAATTCGGCGAGGGCACCGTAATACAGTTCGAAGGCAACGGCCCCCGCGCGCGCGTACAGGTCAATTTCGACGATGCGGGCAGCAAGTGGCTGGTAGTGGCCATGGCCAAACTCCAACCGCTCTAACCCCGGGACCGCGGAGCTCCAGCTCCGCAAACGGGCCGCAGGCCCGCAGTGACCAAAAGTGACAGTGTCAGGGAAGAGGAGAATGATCGAAGCGGTTTCCAACAAAAACCTGGAAGACGTGTTGCCATTGATCCGGCAATACCAGGAGTTTTACAAGGTTGAGGATATTTGCGATATGCGCAACCGGGTGTTTTTCTCCCGGTTCGGTGAACAAAGCCGGGATGGCTGTCAGTTCGCCTATCGCCAAGCTGGGAAGTTGGTCGCTTTCGCCACGGTATATTTCACCTATACCAGCACTATTGCGGCGAAGGTGGGTGTTCTGAACGATTTGTTCACCCTGCCCGATTTTCAAAACCGGGGGATTGGGCGCGAACTGATTGAACACTGCCGCCACTATGCGGCCAACAGGGGTGCAGCGAGATTGCAGTGGATGACCGCGTCGGACAACCTGCATGCCCAGAGCCTGTATGATTCGATGAGTACAGGGAAAAGCAGTTGGTATTTTTACACCTACACAGGCTAGGTTTTCCTCTGTAACTGTAGGAGCGGCCCATGGCCGCGATCGGGCTTCGCGAAAAATCTCTGATCGCGGCCATGGGCCGCTCCTACAAAAAGCACAAAAAATATACGAGCAGTAAAAATAAAAAACCGATGAAAAAAATCAACTGGTACCCCCCCATCATCCTCGGCCTGCTCGCCCTGCTGGTCATCACCTTCGGCGCCCTGGTCGCTTCCCGAGCCTCCCTGGGCCCCACGCAGCATTTCTCCGAGGACGGCAGTCGCGAAACCTTCGAGTGGAAACTCGTCACCACCTGGCCGAAGAACTTCCCCGGCCTCGGCAGTGCACCGGAGCGCTTCGCGAAAAAAGTCGAAGCCATGTCCGCCGGGCGCCTGAAGATCAAGGTCTACGGCGCCGGGGAGCTGGTGCCGGCGATGGGGGTGTTCGGCGCGGTATCCGATGGCGCCGCGCAGATGGGCCACGGCGCGGCCTATTACTGGAAGGGAAAAATCCCGGCCGCACAATTTTTTACCGCCGTGCCCTTCGGTCTCAATGCCCAGGAGATGAACGGCTGGCTGCACCACGGCGGCGGCCTGGAGCTGTGGGAAGAACTCTACGCGCCCTTCGACCTGATCCCCATGGCCGGCGGCTCCACCGGCGTGCAGATGGCCGGCTGGTTCAACAAGCAGATCAATTCCGTGGAGGATCTCAAGGGCCTCAAGATGCGCATTCCCGGCATCGGCGGTGAGGTGCTGAACCGCGCCGGCGGCACCGCCGTCACCATCCCCGGCGGCGAGCTGTACACCGCACTGCAGACCGGCGTTATCGATGCCACCGAGTGGGTGGGCCCCTTCAACGACCTGGCCTTCGGCTTCCACCAGATCGCCGATTACTACTACTATCCCGGTTGGCACGAGCCCGGCTCCATCCTGGAATTTATCGTCAACAAGACCGCATTCGAAAAGCTCCCACCGGACCTGCAGGAAATCGTTCGCACCGCCGCCCGAGATGCCAACCAGGATATGCTCGACGAATACACCGCGCGCAACAATCGCGCGTTGAAAGAGCTGGTGGAAAAGCACGGCGTGCAACTCAAGCGCCTGCCCGCGGATGTAATCGCGCACCTGCAGAAAATCAACGACCAGATCATGGAAGAAACCGCGGCGAAGGACCCGCAGTTCGCCCGGGTGTACAAGGCGTTCAAGGAGTTTGAACGGGAGGTGATTCCCTATCACCAGATCAGCGAGGAGGCCTACTATCAGGCGCGGGCGCTGGAGATGGACAGCGACTGATAGGGCGGGCGTGCACCAAGAAATGAGAAACGCGTCACATTTTTGAGGGGCAGCGCCTCTTCTCGCCGGTTATTACCTGAATCAGCTATGCAAACCCCCATAAATCCGAATAATCGTCTAATCGGTCACATTCGAGACCGGAACCGGATCAAAAAAACAATACAGGGGGATTTATGAAATCATTTGTGCGGCTGTCTTTTGCAGCCATTCTTGCCGCGCTGGTTGGTTGTGCGACTCCGCAGCCGCCGGTTCCACTGGATCAAACTTTCTATGCCCAGAACGACGGGAAAACCGTCGGCTTGATGCTGAAAGCGCCCGAGGCTCCGGGTCTCGCGCTGGAAGGCAATATCGGCCTGCTGGACTACGCGATCATCGCCGCGGCCACCAGCTCGCTCAGCAGCCATATCGAAAGTCAGGATCTCGGTGAGTTCCTCGCGGTGTCCGAAGAGCTGAGCCAGGGCTTGGAAAACGAGGGTTTCACCACGGTGCGCCTGGAAGCGCCGGAAAAGGAACCCAAGCTGGCGAAATTCAAGGACCCGGATTCGGGGGACACCGTCTACTACGCTAAGAAAGACCACCGCGGCCTGGCGGAGCAGCACAAGGTGGACTACCTGTTGAAGCTGACGGCCACCCGCGCCGGTCTGGCCCGCCCCTACTACGGTTTTGTTCCCACAGACGCGCCGCGCGCAGTGTTCAATGTGCACGGCGAGCTGATCGACCTGTCTACCAATCAACTGCTCTGGTACGCCAACATCGCCCAATCCGCCTACGCCACTGGCGAGTGGGATGAAGCGCCCAGTTTTCCCGGCCTGACCAACACCTACTACGTGGTGATGAACAAGGCCAAGCAGGACGTACTCGGCGCACTGGCGAAAAACCGGGGTGAGATAGACCGGCTGGCCCTGAAGGCGGATGACGGCGAAGCCACCGAAACCGAGCAGCAATAAAAACCGATAATAAAAAGCTGAGGCGGTGGCTGAGGTCACCGTCGTAACTCCCATGAAAAAAATAATCATCCTTGCGCTGGCGAGTCTGCTGCTCGGGGGCTGCGCCCACAGCGCCAAATACCATATCGCTTCCGGCGATATGCAGACTATTCAATCCCTTGATGGCATCTACCTGGATGTGGCACCGCTGGAAAACGGCCCGCTTACGGTGGAGATCCATCCGGAGCCTTGGCGCTACCAGTCGATCGCCAACGCGCAGTACCAGTACTACACGCCGCCCTCTTCGCCCAACGTCAGCCCCGGCCAGGCAGCCGCCGCTGGTGCGGTGGGCGGCCTGATAGGCACATTGATCGCCAGCAAAATGGCTAAGGACCAAGCCCAAAACGCGGCGCAGCAGCCAGCGCAGCCGCTGATAGACGGCCTGGCTGGCCGCGCGCTGCAGCGCGATGTGCGCGAGGCGGTGGTGGATGGATTGTTGAGTTCGGAATTCGCCGCCGCACGCTCCCTACGCTACGGCCCGATTACCGACGAGAAAGCACCGCGGCTGCTGTTGCAGCCGTCGATCAAGCTGACCAACGGGCTGGACGTACTAAAGTTCAATATCAATGCGGAGCTGTTCGCTGGAGGCAAGCAGCCGCTGTACCGGAATTCCGTTGAATACTGGTCGGCGGGCACCGGTTACGTGGACAAGCAGGGAAATCTGGCCTACTGGCTCGCGGGTGATCTGGAGGCCTTCTACGGCGAACTTAACCTGGCGATGGCGCACACATCGGACTATCTGGCGCAGTCACTCGGCGGAACCCTGCCACGGGAAGACGAAAAACAGGCGACCCACAAGATTGCTGCGAGCGGCGGCTGGGTGATGCTGCGTGGAAACGTGATTCAGGAGACAGACCAGTTCACGGTGCTGAAGGATTTGCGCGGCAATATCAAAATCATCCGCGGCACCTTGATGCAGAGATCAAGCGCGGCCAGCGGTAGCCGGCAATAAATCGTCACCTCGGGATAACTCGGAAATCCCCAATTGGAACAAAGAGCTATGGTCAATGGGATCAGGCTGGATTTATGGCACCAGCTTTAATCTAGCGACTACCAGGTAGTCGGTGACACACTCGCACCCGGTAACAGTCGACGGTATAAACTGCGGTTAGTCGTCCGGACCCGGGCTGGGTTGTTACTGAAAATCACAGGCACCCGGCTCGTAGTTGTAGCGCCCGCCCGCATCCAGGCAGGCGTCCACCTGCCAGAGCAATACAAAATGCATCCGTACCAGCAGCAGTGCGCCCAGAACCAGGAACGCGAGGCCGGACAGGATCGCTTTGCGGCTCCAGCGCAGGCGGCCGAGAATCATCAGTAACACCCCGGTGGGAATCAGCAGGACACCGGCCAGGTTCAGGATTTGTTGCACCATCCCCATGGGTATAGCACCCGCCGGAAGATGGTTACTACGGCAGTGGCCTGGTATGCCCGCGGTCGTCGATGGCCACGAATACAAACTCGCCTTCGGTGACCTTTACCTGCTCGCCGGTATGCACCCGGGTCAGCCAGACTTCCACCATGGTGCGGATCGAGGAGCGGCCCACTTCGATGGCCTCCGCGTAGCAGCTGACGGTGGAGCCCACGGGCACCGGGCGCAGGAACACCATGCTGCCCACCGCGACGGTGGTGACCCGGCCGCGGGCGATGCTCTGGGCGAGAATGGCGCCGGCCAGGTCCATTTGTGACATCAGCCAGCCGGCGAATACGTCCCCCTGGGGGTTGGTGTCGCGGGGCATGGTCTGGGTTTGCAGGGTCAGGGTGCCGGTGGGTTGCGGCTCTTCATCGAGTGCGGACATCGACTGCTCACGTTGTTAGATTTATTGGATTCCGCCGATTTGCGGGTGGCGCATTATAGCACAATTTGACTATCAAATAGCCAGCCCGGCGGATGGGTCCGGCGGTGAGCGGAGGCGGTCATTCGTCCAGGCGTTGCAGTACCGGCTCCCAGTCGATGGTCACGTCCGGCACTGCGGCGGCGGGTGTTTGCCCTTCCAGTTCGCGGATGTCCGGGCGGCCGTAGCCCTCTCCCTGCAGTCGGTAGATGGTGAGAACCCGATCGGCGGGGTGGATCAGCCAGACTTCGGGTACCCGGGCGCGCTCATAGGCGGCGAGCTTGCGGGTCTGGTCGTGGCCGGCAGTGGCCGGGGTGAGCACTTCCACCACCCAGTCCGGCGCGCCCCGCAGGCCGCGGTCGTCCAGCTTGGTGGCGTCGCACACCACCAACAGGTCCGGCTGGACCACGGTGTCGACCAGGTCGTCGGCCTCGTCACTTTTCGGCAGGCGCACATCGAAAGGGGCAATATAAGGCCGGCAAGGTTTGCCTTCCAGGGTGTTGGCTACTTGCCGGGCCATTTCCAGGGCAACCTCCTGGTGCTGGCGCGACGGGGCCGGGGACATTAGGTAGGCGGTGCCGTCGATCAGTTCGTAGCGCACATCTTCCGGCCAGGTCAGATAGTCGGCGTAGGTGTGGTGCTGGCAATCCCGTTGTTGCAGTGCCATGGGGCCTCCGAGGCGATCGGGCGAGCTTTAAGCCTAAGCCTCGCCCTCCGCCTTGGCAACAACCTCCAACAGTGGCTATCCCAGTGCTCCCGGCAGCCAGGTCGCCAGCGCCGGCCAAATTGCCAGCAGGCACAGCACCAGCAGTTGAATGGCGATAAACGGCATCACGCCCCGGTAGATGGCCGCGGTGGCCACTGATTCCGGCGCCACTCCGCGCAGGTAGAAGAGCGCGAAGCCGAACGGCGGGGTGAGGAAAGAGGTCTGCAGGTTGATGGCGATCATAATGCCCAGCCACACCGGGTCCACGCCCATGGCCAGCAGTACCGGGCCGACGATGGGCACCACCACGAAAGTGATCTCGATAAAGTCGAGGATAAAGCCCAGCAGGAAGATCGCCAGCATTACCAGCAGGGTCGCGCCGATCACGCCGCCGGGCAGGTTGGTGAAGAAGCTGGTGACCAGTTCCTCGCCATCATAGCCGCGGAACACCAGCGAGAAGAGCGAGGCGCCGATCAGGATAGCGAACACCATCGCGGTCACCTGCAGGGTGCTGCGTCCCACCTCCCCGGCCCGCTGCCACTTGAGCGCGCCGCGGCTGTAGGCCAGCAGCCCCGATCCCAGGGCGCCCACTGCGGCGGCTTCGGTGGGGGTGGCGATGCCGGTGATGATCGAACCCAGCACCAACAGCATCAACGCAATGGGAGGCAGCAGGCTCATCAGGATCTGCGAGAGGTTCACCTCGCCATCGTCGCCGGTATCCGCAGGCTGGTGGCGGGCCACAAACAGCAGGTAGATGATATAGGCCGCCACCAGCAGCAGCCCGGGAATGATCGCCCCCACGAACAGGTCGCCCACGCTCACCGGCTGCGGGTTGAAAATGCCCGCGGACAGCTGCGCCCGCTGGTAGGCATTGGACAGTGTGTCCCCCAGCAGCACCAGGGCGATGGACGGCGGGATGATCTGGCCCAGGGTGCCGGTGGCACAGATGGTGCCGCTGGCCAGGGTCGGCGAGTAGCCGCGTTTGAGCATGGTGGGCAGGGACATCAGCCCCATGGTCACCACCGTGGCGCCGACGATGCCGGTGCTGGCGGCCAGCAGCGCGCCCACCACCACCACCGAGACCGCCATGCCCGCGGGCACCCGGGAAAACACCCGGGCCAGATTCACCAGCAGCTCCTCGGCGATCCGCGCCCGCTCCAGCATCACGCCCATCAATACGAACAGCGGCACTGCCATCAGGGTGCCGTTCTGCATGATGCCGTAGAGGCGGTCGGGGAAGGCGCGCAGCAGCTCCGGGTCGAATACGCCAGAGACAATACCCAGGCCCGCCGCCAGCAGCGCGGTGCCGCCCAGGGTAAAGGCCACCGGGTAACCGAACATCAGCAGCCCGCACACGGCGAGGAACATCAGCAGGGGAACCAGCTCGATCACACGCCTATCTCCTCTGCCGCGGAGGGTGCAGCCGCCGGTGCCCGGGGAGTCGGCGTCGCTTCCACCTCCATCAGCTGCGCCAGCGCCCGGGCCAGTTCCGCGAGCCCCTGCAGCGCCAGTGTTGCCGCCGCCAGCGGGATCAGGCTCTTGAGCAGGAATACCCCGGGCAGGCCGCCGGCGCTGGAGCTGGTTTCGCGTACCGCCCAGCTGGCGGCGGCGAAATGCCAGCTGCCGATGGCGATAAAGGCGCACAGTGGCAGCAGGAATACCAGGGTCCCCACCGCATCCACCCAGGCCCGGCGACGCGGACTCATGCGGCGGTAGAAGACATCCACCCGCACGTGGGCGCCCGTGTAGAGGGCGTATGCCAGGCCGAGCATAAAGACGGCGCCGTGCAGGTAGACCACCGAGTCCTGCAGGGCCACTGAACCGCCGTTGAAGCCGTAACGCAGCAGTACCACCGCACTCTGCAGCAGTACCATCGCCAGGGTGAACCAGCCGAGCAGGCCGCCGGTGGCGCGCGCCAGGTGGTCCAGGCCGCGGGCACCGCGAAGCAACGGGGACATGGGAGAATTTCTCATCGCATCTTATTGTTCTGTCGAGGGCTCAAGCCTACCGTGTAGACGCTATTGGCGCCAGGGATAGGGGTAGAGAGGGTCTGTAACCATTTTGTCATTTTTCATTCATAGAATCGTCACCCGAAATTCATAGCATCGCCGCGTGAAACAAAACCGAGAACACTGGAGTTCCCTATGAACAAGCGTCCCGCGAGTAAGAAATTAGTGGCCTCGGCCCTGGCGGCCCTGACGATTGCCGCCTCCCAGGCGGCCCTGGCGGCCCGCGATCATATCAGCATCGTCGGCTCTTCCACTGTATATCCTTTTACCACCACCGTGGCCGAGCGCTTCAGCCGCGCCACCCAGTTCAAGACCCCGGTGGTGGAATCCACCGGCACCGGTGGCGGCATGAAGCTGTTCTGCCAGGGCGTGGGTGAGAACACCGCGGATATCACCGGCGCCTCCCGCCGCATCAAGCAGTCCGAGCTGGACATGTGCAACGAAAACGGCGTGGACGTGGTGGAGGTGCAGATCGGCTACGACGGCATCGTGCTGGCCAATGCCAAGAGCGCCGAGCCCTTCGAGCTGAGCCGCCGCGACATCTTCCTGGCCCTGGCCAAGGATGTGCCCAACCCAGACGGCTCCGAGACCCTGGTGCCCAACCCCTACAAAACCTGGAAAGACGTGAACCCCGCCCTGCCCGCGCACAAGATCGAAGTGCTGGGCCCGCCCCCCACTTCCGGTACCCGAGACGCCTTCGCCGAGCTGGCGATGGAAGGTGGCTGCAAGTCCTTCGACTGGATCGCCGCCAAGAAGAAAGAAGACAAGAATGCCTACAAGGCCATCTGCCACAACGTGCGCGAAGACGGCGCCTACGTGGAGGCCGGCGAGAACGACAACCTGATCGTGAACAAGCTGGTGGCCAACCCCAACGCCCTGGGTATCTTCGGCTTCAGTTTCCTCGACCAGAATGCCGACAAGGTGCAGGGTTCCCTGATCGAGGGTCGGGAGCCGACCTTCGAATCCATCGCCGACCAGAGTTACCCGGTCTCCCGCCCGCTGTTCATCTATGCGAAGAAAGCGCACGTGAACGTGGTACCGGGAGTCAAGCAGTTCCTGGCCGAGTTCACCAGCGAGCGCGCCTGGGGCGACGACGGCTACCTGGCCGACAAGGGCATGATCCCGCTGCCGGCGGCCAAGCGCCAGCAGGTAGTGGCGGACGTGCGCAAGCTGAACGCGCTGACCAACCTCGCTGCAAAGAACTGAATTCCTGTTTCCAATCCGGTAAACGGAATTGCCAGCCAGGCCCCAGGGCCTGGCTTTTCATTCGGGCTATCCATGGCCCTCACCCTATGGGCAGCCTTCGGCTGTGCAAAACGGCAGTCCTGCCGTTTTGTTCTTTGTGACGGCGCCATGCAATCGTAGTAAAAAGCCCGGATAATGCCGGCAAAGAATTGAAAGCACGGTAAATCGATGCAAACCCCCACCCTGTTCGCCCTGTTGTTACTGCTGGTCCTGGTGGCCTACGGTACCGGTTTCAGCCGCGCGCTGGCGGCCGCGCGCAGCAGAGGCGGCGTGCGCAACCTGGCTTCGCTGCCGAGTTATTACGGCCTGCACACCGCGCTCTGGTGCGGCCTGCCGGCACTGTTGTTGTTGGGCGCCTGGCTGGCCTTCGACAACGCGATCATCCGCGCGATGGTGATGAACAGTATTCCCGACAGGCCGGAGACCGCCGCCGGGCAGAACCTGCTCTACGCGCAGATCCAGAACCTCGCCGCCGGCAATCTGTTCGGCGAGGCCACGCCGGAACTGCAGGCGGCGGGGGATCGCCTGAACAGTTTGCGCAGCGGCGCGAGCATGCTGCAGGCGGCGCTGACCCTGATACTGGCGCTGGGCCTGGGGGCCTTCGCCCTGCTGCGTTTTTCCCCCGAACTGCGCGCGCGGGAAAAAGTGGAAAAGGTATTGCGCGCAGTACTGCTCGCCTGCGCCTGTGCCGCCATCTTCACCACCGTGGGCATTCTGCTCTCGGTGCTGTTCGAATCCCTGCGTTTCTTCCAGTCGGTGCCGGTCACCGAATTCCTGTTCGGTCTGCACTGGAGCCCGCAGATGGCCCTGCGCGCCGACCAGGTGGGCTCCAGCGGCGCTTTCGGCGCTGTGCCGCTGTTTACCGGTACCCTGATGGTCTCCGCCATCGCCATGTTTGTGGCGGTGCCGGTGGGCCTGATGTCCGCCATCTATCTCGCCGAGTACGCCAGCAAGCGGGTGCGCGCCCTGGCCAAGCCGCTGCTGGAAATCCTCGCCGGCGTGCCCACGGTGGTGTACGGCTTCTTCGCCGCGCTCACGGTCGCGCCTTTTATTCGCGACCTGGCCACCTCCGTCGGCCTGCAGGCCTCCAGCGAGAGTGCGCTGGCCGCCGGGCTGGTGATGGGCATCATGATTATTCCGTTCGTTTCCTCGCTGTCCGACGACGTGATCAATGCCGTGCCCCAGTCCCTGCGCGACGGCGCCCTGGGCCTGGGCTCCACCCGCTCGGAAACGGTGCGCAAGGTGGTGATTCCCGCGGCGCTGCCGGGCATCGTCGGCGGCGTGCTGCTGGCGGTGTCCCGCGCGATCGGCGAGACCATGATCGTGGTGATGGCTGCGGGTCTGGCCGCCAACCTCACCGCCAATCCGCTGGAGTCGGTGACCACGGTGACGGTGCAGATCGTCACCCTGCTGGTGGGGGACCAGGAGTTCGACAGCCCGAAAACTCTGGCCGCCTTCGCTCTGGGCCTGATGCTGTTTTTGTCCACCCTGGTACTGAACTTCATCGCCCTGCACGTCGTGAGAAAATATCGGGAACAGTATGACTGATCTGACTCAAGCACAGGTGCGCGAGCGCATCGAGCGGCGCCTCGCCAGCCGCCACCGCAAGGAAAAACTCTTCCGCGGCCTGGGCATCGCCAGCATCGCCTTCGGGGTGCTCGCGGTGGTGGTGCTGTTTACCGATATTATTTCCAAGGGCAGCGGCGCTTTCGTGCAGAGCGCCATCGAGCTGCGCGTGCACTACGACGAGCAGGTGCTGGGCATCGACAAGGTGGACGACGAAAGCCTGGCCTGGGCCAACTTCGACGGCGTGATTCGCCAGGCGTTGCTGCAGCGTTTTCCCGAGGTGAGCGGGCGCAAGGAAAAACGCGAGCTCTACTCGTTGGTCTCCACCGGCGCACCCTTTACCCTGCGCGACCGCCTCAAGGCCGACCCCGAATTGCTGGGGCAGAGCGAAACCCTGTGGCTGGCCGCCGACGACGACGTGGATACCTTCGTCAAGAGCCTGGACGATTCCAAAAATGGCTTCCGTGGCCGCACCTCGGACCAGAAGGCCGGTTGGATCCAGCAGTTGATGGAAAGCGGCGAGCTGAAGAAACGCTTCAACACCACCTTCTTTACCAACGGCGATTCCCGCGAGCCGGAACAGGCGGGCATTCGCGCGGCGCTGGTGGGCTCCCTGCTCACCATGCTGGTGACATTACTGTTGTCCTTTCCCATCGGCGTGTCCGCGGCGATTTACCTGGAGGAGTACGCGCCGAAAAACCGCTGGACCGACCTGATCGAGGTGAATATCAACAACCTCGCCGCGGTGCCGTCCATCGTCTTCGGCCTGCTGGGCCTGGCGATCTTTATCAACTTTTTCGAGCTGCCGCGTTCCGCGCCGTTGGTCGGTGGTCTGGTGCTGACGCTGATGACCCTGCCGACGATCATTATCACCAGCCGCGCCTCGCTCAAATCGGTGCCGCCGTCGATCCGCGAGGCGGCCATGGGCATGGGTGCGTCGCGCATGCAGGTGGTGTTTCACCATGTGCTGCCGCTGGCGCTGCCCGGCATGCTCACCGGCGCGATTATCGGCATGGCCCAGGCTCTCGGCGAGACGGCGCCGCTGCTGATGATCGGCATGGTGGCGTTTATCGTCGACGTGCCCGGCGGCATTACCGATCCGGCCACGGTACTGCCGGTACAGATCTACCTCTGGGCGGACAGCCCCGAGCGTGCCTTTGTCGAGCGCACCTCCGCGGCCATCATGGTATTGCTCGCCGTGCTGATCGCAATGAACACCAGCGCGGTCTGGCTGCGCAAAAAACTCGAGCGCCGCTGGTAGCGGCCGACAAACGGGATTATCTTCCGATGACTACAATGACCCTGGACGCCGCCGGCCAAGCCGGAGCCGCGAAACCCAAAACGGTAGAACGAGAGACAGTGGATACCCAGAGAAAGGTAACCGAAACCGTCGGTCGGCCACTGTGCGACAACGCCAAGCTGCGCATGCGCAACGTCAATGTCTTCTACGGCGAGGCCCAGGCGATTCACAATGTGAGCCTGGATATCGGCCGCAACGAAGTGGTGGCGATGATCGGACCCTCCGGCTGCGGCAAGTCCACATTCCTGCGCTGCCTCAACCGCATGAACGACACCATCGAAGGGTGTCGCGTCGAGGGCGAACTCACCCTCGACGGCGAGCCGATCTACGGCCCCAAAGTCGACGTGGTGCCGCTGCGCGCGCGGGTGGGCATGGTGTTTCAGAAGCCGAATCCCTTCCCCAAGTCCATCTACGACAACGTCGCCTACGGCCCCAAGATCCACGGTATCGCCAGCCGGCGCGCGGAACTGGACGAGATCGTCGAGAACAGCCTGCGCCGCGCCGGCCTGTGGAACGAGGTAAAGGACCGTTTGGACAAGCCCGGCACCGGCCTTTCCGGCGGCCAGCAGCAGCGCCTGTGTATCGCCCGCGCCATCGCCGTGAGCCCGGAGGTGATCCTGATGGACGAGCCCTGCTCCGCCCTGGACCCCATCGCCACCGCGCGCATCGAAGAGCTGATCGACGAGCTGCGGGAGAACTACACTATCGCCATCGTCACCCACTCCATGCAGCAGGCCGCGAGGGTCAGTCAGCGCACCGCCTATTTTCACCTGGGGCACCTGGTGGAGGTGAACGACACTGAAACGGTGTTTACCAACCCGCAACACGAATTGACCGAGGCCTATATCACCGGCCGTTTCGGCTGAGGCAACCAACTCCCTGAGAACCACTATGGACATGCATTTCGACCAACACATCTCCCGCCAATTTAACGAGGACCTGGAAAGCATCAAGACCGAGATGCTGGAAATGGGCGGCATGGTGGCGCGCCAGGTGGCTGACGCGGTGGATTCACTGGCCAACGCCGACAGCGAACTGGCGGAAAAGGTGCTGCGCATCGAAGAGGAAATCGACAAGCGCGAAATGGCCCTGGACGAGCACGCCACGCTGATTATCGCCAAGCGCCAGCCCGCCGCCTCCGACCTGCGCATGGTGATGTCGGTGATCCGCATCGCCCGCGACCTGGAGCGGGTCGGCGACGAGGCGAGCAAGATCGCCAAGATGGCCATCGCACTCACCGACGAGGGTTCCGCGCCGCGCGGTTACACCGAGATCCGCCATATCGCCAGCGCCGTGCGCAGGATGCTCAACGACTCCCTCGACGCCTATACCCGCTTCGATGTGAAATCCGCGATGGACACCCTCGCGGAAGACGAGCAGGTGGACATGGATTACCGCACCGCGGTGCGCGAGCTGATCACCTACATGATGGAAGACCCGCGCAGTATCTCGCGGGTGATCAACGTCCTCTGGACCCTGCGCTCCCTGGAGCGTATCGGCGATCACGCCAAGAATATCTGCGAGCAGGTGGTCTACCTGGTGGAGGGCGCCGACATCCGCCACGGCCATGAGGACAAGCTGAAAAAGGCCTGATGCCGGGAGCGCCGAGCCCCAGCTCGGCAAGCGGGCCGCAGGCCCGCCCTCTGCAGGAGCTTGTTTGTGAAATGAAATACATCTTCGAAGTCCGCATCAAGGAAGGTCACACCGCCGAGGAATACGCCGAGGCCTGGGTGCGCGCCTCCGAACTGATCCAGCGCGCCCCCGGCGCCAGGGGCACCGAGCTGCGTCGGAAAATCGGCGACCCCAATACCCTGATCGCCATCGCCAGCTGGAACAGCAAGGCGGACAGGGATGCCATGGAAGCCCGGCACAACCCCGGGATCGACGAGATTATCCGCAGCGCCGCCCCCTTCGTGGAAGTCCGCCCACTGGGCGAATTCGAGGAGCCCGAGTGGGTAGTGGAGCCCCCCGATACTAAGTTGGAGGGATCAGCGGATAGTTAACGGGGTACCCCTGGGAACGCCGAGCTCCAGCTCGGCTTGCGGGCCATCAGCCCGCCCCGTTGCAGCACTCTGATTTCGTAAATAACGCTACTCCACAATCTCATAATTCCCCTTCAACGCCGCCAGGTTATCCGGCAAATACAAAATAGGCGTCAACTTCACAAAGGTGCTGGTGGACTCCACCAGATGCAGTTTCTCGCACTCCTTCAGATCCACCACGGACTTGTGAACCCTGGGCTTGATTGCGGACTTCTCCCCGTCCCTGGAAACGTAGACATCTCGAAGGTACTTCTTGAACCCCTCGCCGTGGTAGTGCAGATGTATCCTGTCGTTGATCAGGTCTACCTGCGTATGCCTATCCAGTTCCGTCTGGTCGAACTGCACCGGATTGCCGGGAAAATATTCCCGCAGGCGCTTCACCATAAAGTTCAGGGAGATTTTTCCCAGTTCATTCAGCCGGTAGCCGCCGCCCACGTCCGAGTGCACGCCGGGGAACCAGACTTCCTCCACCTTTTCATCATGGTTGCACAGGGTGGGCACGAAGGGCTCGCGGCTCTCGTCCAGGCTGACACAGTGCACCACCCGCCGGATGTTCTCCGCCACTCGGAGGTTGCGGAACAGGTTGAGTTTCTGCAGCTTGATAAATCCCAGGTTCACCGGCACGCCGAAGGCGCCCACCGTGTCGAAGATACCCAGGAACTGGACGTCCACCGCTTCGTCATCCGGCACCCCGCCGTCGTAGCGCAGGAAATATTCCTCCAGAACCCCGTCGTTATCGTTCTTTTCGAAAGTGGCCGTAAGCCGGGAAAGAATACCGTATTTGTGGATTTTCGCCGCCAATAGCCGCGCGCAGGCGGCGCCGCGGCTGAATCCGAAAATGCTGATGGAATCCCCGGGGGCGTAGTGATCCACCAGTTGTACATAGGCGTGGTCGCGGATGCGCTTTTCCCCGGCGCCGAAGGCACCTTCGTAGAAGGTACCCAGGGCGCCGTTGTCCTCGTCGTTGCCCACACCGCGGAAATACAACGCCACTTGGTTTTCGCTCTCGATGCGGTGGGGAATGTCGTCTTCGTGCAGCGTGCCGGCGATGGAGCGGAACATCCGGTAGATGTTGGTGGTGATTCCGTCGCCATCCTTGCCGTCCTCATCGTTCCAGGTGCCGTCTAGGAAGATCAGGATATGCTTGGGGCTGGCGGAGGCGGGTTTTTTACTGAACTCCTTTGTGTAGCTTGTCATTTTTATTTCCTTTGGTTTTTCAGAGGTTCCTTAGCTTCCAGCCGCAACCACTTTTCTGTTGTCGGTCAACATCAGCGACAACAATAATCCCCAGCATCAGGAACTGTCCGAAAACAGACGCCTCCTGCGGCCGGACAAACTGGGGATTAAAAGGCGAGAAAGAAATTGGCGGTTCTGGGATTCAGCACCACGGAGAGATTTATCTTTTAGGGTTTTCTGGTGCCGGGCAGTACTTGTGCCGCCGCATCAAAGGTAAATACTCCGGAAAGCCGTTCGCCGGAATCCCGCGCATAGGAATGCGCCTTGTTGACAATCAGGGCATCGGGAAAGTCCGCCAGCTTTCTTTTGCCGCCACTTTTTACCGATCTGGCCTTGCGGTAGTCGCACAGGGCGCGCCATACCGTCTGACCGTCTTCGAAATGGATATTGGGTTCTTCAAACAGGGCGTTGATTACCCGGATTATGGCGTCCCTGTCGAGTTTGTATTTCTTGCCTTTGAGGGTCCAAATGGTTTCCGCCAGCACTACATCGGTTACCAGCACCGATTGTGAGCCGTTGATCAATGTGGAGGCCTTCCTGCTCTGGGTTTCGTTATCGGCGAGCAGGTAGCGTAGCAATACATTGGTGTCTATCGCGATCACGAGGCGAGGCCGCTCTCCAGGGAGGCCTCGTCGCTGATCCGGGAATCGATTTTCCGCCCGGACAGAATCCCTTTTGCCGCACCGGCCTTTTTCTTCACGATGGTTATATGGCCCTCGTTGTCCACATAGCTTTCGAATTCGTCCCCCGGGCCTATGCCCGCCAGGCGGCACTGTTCGATCGGCAGGGTGATTTGCCTTTTGGCGCTGACTTTTGGCATGGGATCTCTCTTTGCGGATCACTATTTGGTAAAGGTTGGTCCAATCTTTACCAAATGTCAAACAGTAAAGAATTTTGCCATGTCAGCCCTTGTTGCCAATCGCCTGCATCCGCGCCTGGGCCTTGCTGCCGATCTCCCCGCCCGCCTGTGCAGCAGTTTGGTAGTGGCTGTAAGCGTTCCGTACGTTGCCCTGCTTTTCGTTGACCTGCCCCAGGTAATAGTGGGCGTGGGCGGTTTCCAGGTAGCGCAGTGAGCGCTCCAGGTCGCGCTCGGCGGCGGTGTAGTTGTTCAACTGGGCGCTGGCCATGCCGCGCTTGAGCCAGTTGGAGAAGAGTCCGGGATTTTTCTGCACCGCGCTGTCGTAGGCTTTGTGGGCATTCCGGTACTGTTTCTTGTGCGCCAGAAGGTCTCCCTCCAGGGCGTAGAAGGAGGCCTCCTTGGGCTGCTGCCGCTGGGCCTGGCGCACCAGGCTGAGGGCGCGGTCGTACTGCTTTTTGTTAATCGCTGCCAGGGCGTCGTCGTAGCTCTGGTAGGCATCGGCGTCGCGCTTCAGCTGGGCGATGGCCCTCTGGTATTGCGCGCGGTTGGTGGCGCCCTTGGGCAGTCCCTCGGCGTGCTTGATATTGGCGTCGACCCGCGACTGGGACGGCGGGTGGCTGGCAAACAGGGCCTGCAGACCGCTGGCCTTTTTGCCCTTGGAGAGCTGCACAAATTTGCGTTGCAGGCGCACCGCGCCCTGGGGGTCGTAGCCCGCGGCGGCCATGTATTTCATGCCGTAGCGGTCGGACTCCAGCTCGTTCTCGCGGCCGTAGCGGGCGATATAGGCGGTGCCGCCCAGCTGGCCGCCGAGGGAGACCAGGTCGCCATAGGCGGTTTCCTTGGTGGCCGCCCCCAGCACCGCCAGGCCCGCGCCCAGCACCTGCTGTTGGGACATGGCCGCGGCGGAGTGGCGCGCGGCGGCGTGCACGATTTCGTGGCCGAGCACCGCGGCCAGCTCCGCCTCGTCCTCCAGCAGCACCAGCAGCCCGCGGTTCACCGCGATCTTGCCGCCGGGCAGCGCCCAGGCGTTGGGCACCGAGTTGTTCAGCACCACGAACTCGTAGGGCAGCTGCGGCTGGTCGGACACCCGCGCCAGCTTCTGGCCCACCCGGTTCACATAGTCCTGCAGCGATTTGTCCAGGATGTACTGGCCGCCCTGTTGCTGCTGGTTGATCGGGTACTGCTGCTCGCCCAGGGCCAGCTCCTGGCCCTGGGATATCAGCGACAGTTCTTTCTTACCGGTGACCGGGTTGACCGCACAACCGGCCAGTAGAGATATGGCCACGGTGGTGGCGGTTATCAGTGCGCGCGAGATCATCGTCTCCTCCCTGTATAATGCCTGGCCAGCTATTTTACACAACTAATACCCGATACAGGGGGAGCGGGGTTATGACGGCACTGCAGGTAATCGAATTGTTCGCCGGCACCAGTCCGGACGGCGAGCCGGTGGTGGAACGCCTGCAGGTGCGGGTGAATGAGGACGACAGCTGCCAGCTGGTGCGTTCGCCGGCGTTTATCAAGGGTATTGCCAGCGGCGATACCATCAAGGTGAACACGGAGAAACAGGAGTTCGAGCTGGTCAAGCGCTCCGGCAACCTGGCGATCCGCGTCTTCTGCCGCGGCGACAGCGCCGCCGTTTCCGACCGGCTCACCCCGCAACTGGAAAAGCTCGGCGGCGAACTGGACCTGGAGAGCCCGCGCCTGCTGGTATACAGCATCCACGTGAGCTGCGGCTTCGCCACTATCGAAAAAATTCTCGACAGCGTGTGCGACGGCGCAAACAGCGTCTGGTACTACGGCAATGTGTACGACCCCCAGGACGGGCAGACGCCGCTGAACTGGTGGCAGGACATTCTCAAACCTGAATAGGCTCAAGCCCGAATAACCCCCCCCGGGAACGCCGAGCCCCAGCTCGGCAATAGTGTACGCAAGAGTGTGTATGCCGAGCTGGGGCTCGGCGCTCCCGGCAAAACAAGGAACCCGATGTTAATCGTTATTTCTCCGGCCAAGACCCTGGACTACGAGAGTCCTATTCCCCTGTTGCCCGAGTTGGAAGTTACCCGACCGGATTTCCTCGGAGACTCCTCCGAGCTGATTAAAGAGCTGCGCGAACTGAGCCCGCAGCAGATCTCCAGCCTGATGAAGATCTCCGACAAGCTGGGCGCGCTCAACTACGACCGCTTCCAGCAGTGGAAGCGCCCCTTCACCGCGAAGAACGCCCGCCCCGCCCTGCTCGCTTTCAAGGGCGATGTGTACACCGGGCTGCAGGCGGAGACCATGGGCAAACGGGATTTCAACTACGCCCAGAAGCACCTGCGCATACTCTCCGGCCTCTACGGCCTGCTTCGCCCGCTGGATCTGATGCAGCCCTACCGGCTGGAGATGGGCACCAAATTTACCAATGCGCGCGGCAAAAACCTCTACGAGTTCTGGGACGGGAAGATCACCGATGCGCTCAACAAGCAGCTGCAGAGTCTGAAGAGCAGGGAGCTGGTCAACCTGGCCTCCAACGAGTACTTCAAGTCGGTGCAGCCCCGGGCGCTGCAGGCGGAAATAATCACACCGCAGTTCAGGGACCTGAAAAACGGCCAGTACAAGATGATCAGCTTCTACGCCAAGCGGGCCCGCGGCGCCATGAGCCGCTGGGCCATCGACCAGCGGGTAAAAAAGGCGGAGGAACTGAAGGGGTTCGACGGCGACGGCTACCGCTACAATGCGGCGCTGTCCAAGGGCAATGACTGGGTTTTCACCCGAGACGAGGCGCAATGAGCGCGGAGCTGCCGGACGCGCCCGCCTGCGCGCGCAACCGCGAGCCGATACTTCGCGAGCTGCGGCGACTGCTGGCGCACCGCCGCTCGGTTCTGGAAATCGGCAGCGGCACCGGCCAGCATGCGGTCTACTTCGCCCCGCGGCTGCCGCACCTCACCTGGCAGACCTCGGATCTCGCGGAGAACCTGCCCGGCATCCGCGCCTGGCTGGCGGCGCAGCCCGCGAACAATATGCCGCCGCCGCTGGAGCTGGACGTGAACGGCGAGTGGCCGGATCTGGCTGTGGACGCCGTGTTCACCGCCAACAGCCTGCATATCATGTCCGCGGATTCGGTGCGGGCCCTCTTTCGCGCGTTGCCCCGGGTATTGCAGCCGGGCGGCGCGCTGATAGTCTATGGCCCGATGAAAATCGCCGGCGACTATATTGGCATTGGCCCCGGCGGCGTCGGCTCCAGCAATGCCGATTTCGACCGCTGGCTGAAGCAGCGCGATCCGCACAGCGGCATCCGCGACCTGGAATGGCTGGACCGGTTGGCGGAAGATGCGGGTCTGCAGCGCGTAGAGAATCACTATCTGCCGGCCAACAACCAGTTGGTGGTCTGGCAACTTATCGAGTAAGGGGGTTTGGGATGCCGGACTGGTTGGAAACGGGAGTGATCATCGCCTTCGCGATTGCGGCGGTGTTCTTTTTTGCCAAATACCGCGAGACCGTCGCGATACTGCACGAGAGCGAGCGCATGAAAAAGCGCCTCTCCGATGACCTGGACCGCTACCGCGATATGCCGCGCCTGCGCGCCCTGCGCGACGCCCTGGTGAGCAACGGCACCCTGCCGGTGGACGACCAGGGGCTCGAGCACCTGCTGCTGCGCGACGGGGAAAAGCAGCTGTATCACCTGACCCTGCGTCGCGAGTGCAACGCGGTGGCTGAGGGGGAGACGGTCACCTATCTCAAGGGCGGAGAGGAGCGGGAGCTCGAAGAGCTGTCGTAGCCTACCCATCCTATCCCATGCCCGTAGTGGCGAACCTCGTGTTCGCCCCTTCGGCGCGTTTCGTCATTCTGGCGCAAGCCAGAATCCAGGTGCCACTGGACTGGATACCGGCCTGCGCCGGTATGACGAGTTAATGAGAGCTCAAATCGAAATTGAGTATCTACAGATCATTTATCGCGGTCAGGATTTCTTCTTGCCCTTCAGCCTGCGCTTGAGCCCGATCTTCAGGTCGTAGTACAGGAACGGCAGTCGGTGCAGCGGCGTGAACCGGCGCCCCAGCGCACCCAGGTAGAGCGCCATAAATTCCTTCCGGCTCTGCCAGTCCAGCTTGTAGCAGGCGCGCTTCAGATCTGAAAGGCGGCGGGAGACGGTCAGCTGCTTGGGGTAGAAGCGCGCGCGGCCGGTGTCGATCAGCGAGAAATGCGGCTCGTTGTTTTCGTCCAGCCGCACCAGCATGTTGCCGCCGGACAGATCGCGGAAATAGGCCCCGCGCTTGTGCAGCTTAAGCAGGAACTGCGCCAGCTTCTGCAGGAACTCCCTCTTGGCCACACCCCGGTGACAACTCGTCCCCTGTTTGAACGCGGAGAAGAAATCGCGTACCGAGAGATTGCCGGGCTGGAATTCACAGATATACCAGTTTTCGGTTGGGGCCCCGCGCTCGATGCGCTCGAACCAGGCCACCGGGCGCGGGGTGGCCACGCCGATGCGCTGCAGCTCCACCGCCCCGTTCCAGCTGCGCAGCCCTTTGGAGGGCTTGAAGCGGTCCGCCAGCTTCTTGTTCCAGGGCAGCCGGTCCGGCTTCTTTACCACCAGGGATTTTTCCGGATCGCGGGGGTCGGCGACCTTCCACACCGCATTGCGGGTCTTGCGCAGCGCGTCCTGTTTCGCCGGTGCCGGCAGCTTTTGCGGGTGCAGTTCAGCGAACAGCTTGTCCGCATCGGCGCGGCTGGCGGCGCATACCATGCCCCGCCACTGGCCGTCGTCGAAGCAGTAGTAGTTGCCGGCATCCGCGTGGGGCGCGATGCGCGCACCGGCGAACACCCGGGCAGCGCGGTTGACCGCCGGCTCCACCGACACAGGCCAGGCCAGGTAGAGCGGCGCCTCGCCGGCCACCTCCGGCATCTCCGCCAGCGGCGCACCGTCGCGATTGCGCCACTCGGCGCGGGCCAGATCCTCGCGGGAGTAGATGGTCATCAGGTCGGCGGCACAGCCGTTGACCGTCCACACCGCGTGGATGCGCTGGTCGCCGCGAACGAATTCGTGCAGCTGCAGGCGGCGGGAATCGCACAGTTGGCCGCGATACTCCGCACCGGGCACGGTGCGGTTGAAAAAGGCCATGGCATCGAAGGCCGGGCGGGCGCGGTAGTTTTGCAGTTCGCCGTAGTTGGTGCCGTAGAAGCACACCAGTTCGTGGGGCGCGGCGCGGCCGCTGCCGTCGTCGATCAGTCCCTCGCGCCAGCTCACCAGCGGGCCCCAGTAGGCGCGGCCCAGGCTGCCGGAAGCGGCGGCCAGCAGCATGTAGCGGGCCAGGTAGTCCGCCTGCTTCTGCTCGCAGTCCTCCAGCATGCGACGGATTCGCCCAAGGGTCCAGAAGGCGTTGGTGGACCAGGTGTGCGCCAGTTGGAAGCGCTCGCTGATGGCCGCCAGCAGGCGCGCCTTCTTCACCAGGTTGAGCTGGTGCAGGTGGGCGAAACGGCGCCCGAGTACCTTGCGATCGTAGTTCTCCGGCTCGGTGGCGCGCTCGGCGAACAGGTTGGTGGTGTGGATTTCCGGAAGCCCGCCGCAACGGCGCAGGGCTTTGAGCAGGCCGACGTTATAGGGGGGTTCGAAGTCGGTGATATTGGGTCCGGCCAGGCGCAGGCCGCGCTGCTGTACCTCTCCGGCGGCTATCTGCCAGGCGCGGGCGAAGAATTCCAGGCGGTGATAGCCGCACCAGCGCCGGCGGTTCACGGTGTTGCCGATCTCCACCGCCTCCAGCCGATCGCCCCAGCGCTCCAGGGCGGTTACCACAAAGTCGTGCCAGCGCTGGCAGGCGTCCGGCAGCCCCATGCGCGCGGCCTCCTCCGGCGGCTGCACCAGGTGCAGCAACACCGCGAAGCCCTCGTCCAGCAGCCGCTGCAGGAAGCGCTCGGTGTGGCCGCCGGGGGCGCAGTAGCCGTAGTCCAGGCGCACGTGGCGAAGGCCCAGCTCGCGCAGCCGTTCGATGATGTAGGTGTCGCTGTCCGGGTCCGCCTGGCTGGCCACGCAGATGGCGGAGAAGTCCTGCGGCACCCGGTGACCGGCGCTGGCGAGATGGCCGGCGGGAGCCCGGAAGTGGCCCCGCAGCAGGTAGGACAGGGCCCCGAGGTGGAAGGCGCCCCGCACCGAGGACAAATCGCGGTCGCCATCTGCAGGAAAAGTCTCTACCGCCACTGCTGGTCTCCCGGAGAATTACTCTGACGTGATCGTGAGGCGGGGGATTCTAGCAGCAATTGGGTAATTTTTAACCTGTAAATTAGGCGGAAGCGGCGGTGGAGAGTTTGCTGGGGGGAAAGTGCAGGGCGAAGGTGCTGCCGCGGCCGGGTGTGCTGTCCACGCTCAGTTCGCCGCTGTGGCGCAGCAGCACGTGTTTGACGATGGCGAGGCCGAGGCCGGTGCCGCCGCTGTCGCGGGAGCGGCCCGCATCCACGCGGTAGAAGCGCTCGGTGAGACGGGGGATGTGGATGGGGTCGATGCCGATGCCGCTGTCCTGTACCGAGAAGTGGCCGCCGCGGCTGTCCACCCACCAGCGCAGCTGGATGGGGCCGCCGGCGGGGCTGTATTTGACCGCGTTCAGCGCCAGGTTGGCGAAGGCGCTGTGCAGCTCGGTGGCGTCGCCGGTGAGGGTGGCGTCCTGCAGGCACTCGACGCTGATCTGGTGGCGTCCGGCGCTGAGGCCGCGGGCCTCCCCCGCCACCCGCTCCATCAGCTCGCGCACGGGGATCTGTTCGCGGCCGCTGTTGCGCTCTGAGGTTTCCAGGCGCGCGAGCAGAAGGAGGTCGTTGACCAGGCTGGTCATGCGCTGGGTCTGATCGAGCATCTGGGCCAGCGGCCGCTGCCAGCCCTGGGGCGCCTGGCCGCTGCCCTCCAGGGTTTCCAGGTAGCCGGCGATCACCGTCAGCGGGGTGCGCAGCTCGTGGGACACATTGGCGACGAAATCCCGGCGCATCTGTTCCAGGTTGTGCAGCCGGGTGACGTCGCGCACGATCACCAGGGCCTCGTCGCGGCCGTAGCGGGTGACTTCCATCTGCAGGATGCGCGCGTCGTTGCCCGGCGCCGGCAGGGTCAGCGGCTCGCGCCGGCCCTGCTGCTGCATGTAGCTGACGAAACCGGGTTCGCGCACGAAATTGATCAGGGGCTGGCCGGCGTCCTCGGGGCGCAGGCCGAGCAGCTCGCCGGCGGCGGGGTTCCACCAGGCCAGGTTGCCGTCGTCCTCCAGTGCCACTATGCCCTCGCGCAGGGCGCTGGTGCTGTCCTGCACGCGGCGCAACATGGCGTGCAGCTTCTGTTTCTCGCGGCGGTGGCGGCGCTGGAGGCGGTAGAAGTCGTCGTAGATGTCGCCCCAGACGCCGAAGGCGGTGGGCGCGGGGCCGCGGCGGCCGTTGGCCAGCCAGCGGTTGAAGCGGCTCTGCTGCCAGAGCACCCAACCCAGGTAGACCGCCAGGCCGAGGGCGATGGCCGGCAGCCAGCGTCCGGTGGAGAAACCGAGAATGGCGCAGCCCAGGGCGATGACGGCAAAGCGCGAGAACTCGCCGATACTGCGATCCAGCATTGAAGGTGTCGCTGTGTTGATTCAGGCGGGCAAAGTTTTACACTTTTTCCGCGGTTTGCACAGAAAAGCGGTAGCCGGTGCCGCGCACCGTCTGGATGTAGCGGTCGTGGCCGTCCACTGCCAGGGCCTTGCGCAGGCGGCGGATATGCACGTCCACGGTGCGCTCCTCCACATAGACGTTGCCGCCCCAGACGTGGTCCAGCAGCTGGGTACGGGTGTAGGCGCGCTCCTGGTGGGAGAGGAAAAACGTTAGCAGGCGGAATTCCGTGGGGCCCATCTCCACCGCCTGGCCGCCGATGGTCACCCGGTGACTGATCGGATCCAGCGCCAGTTGGCCGGCGGTGAGTGGTTCCTCCGGGGTGCTGGGGCCGGCGCGGCGCAACACCGCCTTGAGGCGCGCCACCAGTTCCCGGGGGGAAAACGGCTTGGTGATATAGTCGTCGGCGCCGGTCTCCAGGCCCTTGATCTTGTGATCTTCCTCGCCCTTGGCGGTGAGCATGATGATGGGGATGGAGGCGGTGAGTTCATCGCGCTTGAGGCGGCGGGCAAGCTCCACTCCGGACACGTCCGGCAGCATCCAGTCGAGCAGGATCAGGTCCGGCTTTTCATCGACCACCTGCGCGTGCGCGGCCTGGGCGTTTTCCGCTTCGATGCAACGGTACTCCGCCATCTCCAGTGCCACGCGCAGCATATCGCGCACAGCGGCTTCGTCGTCGACTATCAGAATGGTTTTGTTTTGCATCTGTCATACCCTGCTTTTGCCGGTCATTTAACGGCATTCCTATGACAAATATATGACAGGCGTAAAACAGCCCCCAGGCTGCGGGGGCTCAACTCAGCAGATAGTGGAAAAATATTCCGCTGAATACCGCTGTGCCCACCCAATTGTTGTTCAAGAACGCGCGGAAACAGGCATCCCTTTCCCGGCCGCGGATCAACCACTGCTGGTAGGCGAACAGGCCGGCGGCGACGGCCAGGCCGAATTGGTAGGGAGTGCCCAACTCAAAACGGCGGCCGACCAGCAGCAGCGCGAAGAGCACCATCAGCTGCAGCGCGCCGGTCATGGCCTTGTCCATGTCGCCGAACAGGATGGCGGTGGACTTGACCCCGATACGCAGGTCGTCGTCGCGGTCCACCATCGCGTAGAAGGTGTCGTAGCACACGGTCCACAGCAGGTTGGCGGTCACCAGCAGCCAGGCGGTGGACGGCACCTCGCCGGTGGCGGCGGCGAAGGCCATGGGAATGCCCATGCTGAAGGCCGCCCCCAGCACCACCTGCGGCAGGTGGGTATAGCGCTTGGCGAAGGGGTAGCAGAAGGCCAGCGCCAGCGCCGGCAGGGACATCAAGATGGTGAGCCGGTTGGTGGTGAGCACTAACAGAAACGCGGGCAGGCTCAGGGCGGCGAACAGCAGCAGCGCGCCGCGCGGGGTGACCCGGCCGGTTGCCAGGGGGCGCGCGGCGGTGCGCTTGACGTGGCCGTCAATGCGGCGGTCGGCGAAGTCGTTGACCGCACAGCCGGCGGCGCGCATCAATAGCACCCCCAGGGTGAATACCGCGAACAGGTGCAGCCCGGGCCAGCCCTCCGCCGCCAGCCATAGCGCTCCCCAGGTGGGCCAGAGCAGCAGCAGTGTGCCGATGGGCCTGTCCAGGCGCGCCAGCTGCCAGTAGGGCAGCGCGGCGGGCCAGTGCTGGGAAAGTTGTCGACTAATCATTACGCACTTCCAACTTGTTGAAGGGCGGGTGCTGCGGGCGAAAACCGTCGAGAAAGGCCTCCGCCACCAGCAGCGGCTTGTCGCGCAGCCAGAAAGTGGAGCGGCGCCCCCAGGCGCTCGCGCCCTCCCCGGCCAGTTCGCGCAGCCGGCAGCGGGGGTTGCGGCGCAGCCGGTTCAGCACGATGGGCCCGCGGCGGATATCCGGCTGGCTGAACAGCAGTTCCCCCAGCGGGCGGTTGTCCAGGCTGCGCAGGTAGCGGGACCTGCCCTGCAGGCTGCGCTCGGGCAGTACACTGCGCGCGTATACCCAGGTCCGGCCGTTGCCGTACAGCAGCACCTCGCGCACCAGTGCCCGCTGGCGTTCGCGCATGTCCAGCGCCCGGCGCTCCTCCAAACCGGGTTGCTGCCAGCGCTGGGACAGCACCTGCACCCGGAAGCCGCCACCACTCAGGTGCTTGAGTGCGGCAGTGAGCGATCCCGGGTGCAACAGCCAGGGCAGCAGTTCCGCCGGTGGCCTCTCTCCCTGCAGGGTTTCCAGCGGCTGGCTGAGCCAGGCGCCGTCCGGTTCGTAGGGGGATTGGTACCCGGGGGGGGAGTAAAGCACAGCAAGCTCCGCGCGTTCCACAAAGGCGGGATTGTACAGTGGTCAGGGTCGGTGGTCAGTGGCCCCTAGTGTCCTGTCTCGTATCGCTATTTAATACCAGACAGGACACTACTCCGCTTTGCCCCGGGCCACGCCAGTGGCTATAGTGGCCGGCCGCACGCATAACAACGAGATCAACACGGGAATCACCCCATGGGTTTGACCACTAGAATCCTGCTGGCGATGCTGCTGGGCATCGTCGTCGGTGTACTGTTCAACTTTCTCAGTACCAGTCAGTTGCTGGGCAGTGGTGTTACCGGAGTCATCGACACTTATCTGGTCGATGGCCTGTTCGACATCGCCGGACGCATCTTTATCGCTTCGCTGAAACTGATGGTGGTGCCGCTGGTACTGGTATCGCTGATCTGCGGTGCCTGCGCCCTCTCCGAGGGCAGCCGCGTGGGCGTGCTGGCGGTCAAGACGATAACGCTCTATCTGTTGACCACCGCGGTTGCGATCACCCTCGCGTTGCTGATGGGCACGCTGTTCCAGCCCGGCAAGGGTATGGAGGGGCTGGTTGCCGACGCCACTTTTGAAGCCCCCCCTTCACCGTCGCTGAAGGATGTTCTGATCGACATCTTCCCCACCAACCCGGTGGAGGCCATGGCGGCTGGCAATATGTTGCAGATTATTGTCTTCGCCCTGCTGATGGGCTACGCGGTTTCCCGCAGCGGTGAGCCGGGACGGCGGATAGCATCCTTCTTCAACGACCTGAACGACGTCATCATGCGCATGGTGGGAGTGCTGATGGCTTTCGCCCCCTACGGGGTTTTCGCCCTGCTGGCCAAGCTGTTTGCGCAGTTGGGTGTGGAGGCGATCGTGCAACTGGGCAAGTATTTCCTGGTGGTGCTGGCCACTCTGTTGCTGCACGCCCTGGGGGTCTATTCGCTGCTGCTGAAGCTGCTCTCCGGGCTGAACCCGGTGGAGCTGATCAAGAAGATGCGCCCGGCCATGGTGTTCGCCTTCAGCACCGCCTCCTCCGCGGCCACCATTCCGGTGACCCTGGCCACGGTGGAGAAGCGCTTGGGGGTGGATAACAAGGTGGCGGCCTTCACCGTTCCCCTGGGGGCCACCATCAATATGGACGGCACTGCGATCATGCAGGGCGTGGCCACGGTGTTTTTCGCCCAGATGTACGGCATCGATATCGGACTGTCGGGCTATCTGATGGTAATCCTCACCGCTACCCTGGCCTCGGTGGGCACCGCCGGTGTGCCCGGGGTGGGCCTGATCATGCTGGCGATGGTGCTGCAGCAGGTGGGCCTGCCGCTGGAGGGTATCGGCATTATCCTGGGCGTGGACCGGTTGCTGGATATGGTGCGCACCGCGGTCAATATCACCGGGGATTCGGTGGTCAGCGCCATTGTGGCGAAGAGCGAGGGCGCCCTGTCGGAAGAGACCTTCAACGATCGCAACTACGACAGTGCGGCCAACGGCGGCGATATGGCAGTGAGTGGCCAGTACCGCGCCAGCAACGGCTGATCAGCGGCGGCTGCCTTTGCGCATGCCGCCTTGACCACTGAGCACGTCCACTAGGTGGCGCGGGCAAAGGACTCCAGTTCGTCCGCCTCCAGGTCGTCCTCGATGCGCTCCAGCAACTGCTCAACCAGCTCCGACAGTGCCTGCTCGATTGCCCGATCGGTGGTGTTCTCAATTTCGCTGCCGTCATTGGGAGTCACGACCCGGTATTTCTCGCGTATTTTCAGCTCGGAGATATTCACCTGCTGTTCGCGCATCGCACTGCCGGAGATATGTTCCAGGCGGTAGTGGTAGTCCCCGGACAGTTCCACGGTGCCTTTTTCCAACTCGTGATCTTTCTTGGACTGCAGGCTGCTGAAGTGCTTGACCACGGTGATATCCAGCGTATTGCGCAGGGACAGTAGACCCTGCCGCTCCACCAGCGGTATTTCCTCGTCCGTGAAGAATTCCCGCAGCTGTTGGGTCAGTTCGCGCTCCAGATGTTGCTTGTACCGGAGTACAGCGGCCTCCTTGAGCTGGCTGAGGCTGTTGCCCTGGCTGGCCTGGGCCAGCAGCAGGGCCAGGTCGCCCCCCTGGACCGGCATGGGGATGTCCATTGTTATCTCCGGGGGGAGGATAGTGAGGCTGGGTTTTTGCTCCTCGCCCTGGGCGGCGGAGGCGGAGGAAAAGATCAGCAGGCCGGCCAGGGCCAGCCCGCGGGTTGTGCTTATCATCACCTGGTTTTCTCCCAATTATCTTTATTTTTTGTGATCGCCGTCAAAGGCTGCCACTGCTGGGAGGAGAGTGCAACTGCGTGATAATTTTGGCGCTGATTTATCCAGCGGATGGCTGCGGGGTCAGGGCGCCGCCATATCCCTCAACTCGTCGGCTTCCAGGTCGTCCACGATGCGCTCCAGCAACTGCCCGACCAGCTTCATCAGTGCCTGCTCGGTTGCCTGATCGGCAGTGTTCTCCGCCTCGCCACCGTCCAATGGGGTTTTGACCTGGTATTTCTCCTGCACCCGCAGTTCGGCGATATCCAGCCGCCGTTCGCCCAGTGCCTCGCCGGAGTTATTTTCCAGCCGATAGTGGAAAGTGCCGGACAGGGTCAGGGTGCCCCGCTCCAATTCGTAATCGGCTGTGGTTTCCATGTCGTTGAGTTGTCTGCCAACGGCGATGTCCAGGAAATTGTGCAGGGTGAGGAGACCGCCCTCCTGTACCAGGGGGATCTCCTCGCCGTCGAAGTGCTCGCGCAGCTTCGCATCCAGTTCCTTGCGCAACACTTCACTGAACTTGCGCACGGCGCGGGCCTTGAGTTCGGTGAGACTTTTGCTCCCCCCGGCGCGGGACAGCAGCCGTTCCAGATCCCTGCCCTGTACCGGGAGTGGGATGTTTATTGCGATTTCCGCCGGGGCCAGGGTCAGGCTGGGAGGGGGCGCATCGCCCCCAAACCAGCCCTGGGCCCAGGTGGGGGAAGTGAAAGCGAGCAGGCTGCTCAGTGCCAGGCTTTTGAGAGTGCGTTTCTTCAAGAGGTTTTTGTTCACGAGACTTTCCCTAAGTGGATCTCTTCTTGGCTTTTTTTGCGGCGGTGAGGCTGCCATTGGTATGAGGCTTGTGCAAAATCATTTATGACGGAGGTGTGATTTGGGTCACATTTTGGGGGAGAGATAAACGGGACCTTGCGCCGGCCCGGAAAACCGGTATTCAGGCCTCGGCGTAGCGCGGTTTGTTCTGCAGCCAGCGCACGATCAGCTGCCGGCGGGCGTTTTCGGTAAGGGCGGCGGAGGCGGCGATTTTCTGCACCTGCGGCAGCAGTTCGGCGTCCCGCTGCAGGTCGGCGATGCGGTGCTGGATCTCGCCGGTCTGGCGGGTGCCGAGGATTTCCCCGGGGCCGCGCAGGCGCAGATCTTCCTCGGCGATGGCGAAGCCGTCGCTGTGCTGGCGCAGGGCCTGCAGCCGCGCACGGCCGTTCTGCGACAGCGGGGTGCCGTAGAGCAACACGCAATGGCTGGCGGTGGAGCCGCGCCCCACCCGTCCGCGCAACTGGTGCAGTTGGGCCAGACCCAGGCGCTCGGGGTTTTCGATGATCATCAGGCTGGCGTTGGGCACGTCCACGCCCACTTCGATCACAGTGGTGGCCACCAGCAGGTCTATCTCGCCAGCCTTGAAGGCGTTCATCACCCGTTCCTTTTCATCGGCTTTGAGGCGACCGTGCACCAGGCCCACGCGCACACCGTCAAGGGCCTCCGCCAGCTCTGCGGCGGTGGTTTCGGCGGCCTGGGCCTGCAGGCTCTCCGATTCCTCGATCAGGGTGCAGACCCAATAGGCCTGGCGCCCCTCGGTCACTGCGCCCTGCACCCTGGCCACCACCTGGTCGCGGCGCTGGTTGGAGATTGCCACGGTGTTGATCGGCTGGCGCCCGGGTGGCAGTTCGTCGATCACCGAGCAGTCCAGGTCGGCGAAGGCGGACATGGCCAGGGTGCGCGGGATGGGTGTGGCGGTCATGATCAATTGATGCGGCTGCAGCGCGCCGTCGCCGCCCTTCTGGCGCAGCTGCAGGCGCTGGCGCACACCGAAACGGTGCTGCTCGTCGATAATCACCAGCGCCAGCCGGTGGAAGGTCACTTCAGCCTGGAAAAGTGCGTGAGTGCCCACTATCAATTTTGCTTCCCCGCTGGCGATGGCCGCCAGCTGCGCGCGCCGCTCCGCGGATTTCAGGCCGCCGGTGAGATGGGCCACGGGGACACCCAGGGGCTCCAGCCAGTCGCTGAAATTGCGCCGGTGCTGTTCGGAGAGGATTTCCGTGGGCGCCATCACCGCTACCTGGGCGCCGGCGCCGATGGCCTTGAGTGCGGCCAGGGCCGCCACCAGGGTCTTGCCGGCACCCACGTCCCCCTGCAGAAGCCGCATCATCGGGCGGTTGCGGGCCAGGTCTTCGGCGATCTCGGCGCAGACCCGCCGCTGCGCGCCAGTGGGGGCAAATGGCAGGCGGGAGAGGAAGTCCCTCTCCAGTGCCGGATTGGGAGCCAGCGCCGGCGCCGCGTGCACCGCGCTGTTGCGGCGCAGCTCCAGCAGGCTCAGGTGGTGGGCGAGCAGTTCCTCCAGGGCCAGGCGCTGCTGTGCCGGGTGCATGCCGTCGGCCAGTTGCGCCAGGTCGGCGCCGGCGGGGGGGCTGTGCAGGTAGTGCAGCGCCTCCGCCAGGGGATAGCGCAGGCGCGCTGGCAGCAGCTCCGCCGGCAGGAGTTCCTCGGCGCCGCAACGAGCGAGCAGTTCCAGCGCCTGCTGCACCAGGCCGCGCAGCCGCGCCTGGCTGACGCCCTCGGTCAGCGGGTAGACCGGAGTGAGGGTGTCCGGCGCGCTGAAGCTGCCACCGTCGACTATCTCCGTTTCCGGGTGGTACAGCTCCAGGCCGGCGGCCCCGCGGCGGGCCTCGCCGTAGCAGCGCAGGCGCACACCACGGGCGAAGCGGTTTTTCTGCGCGGCGGTAAAGTGGAAGTAGCGCAGGGAGAGGGTGCCGCTGCCGTCCTGCAGCCGCACCACCAGGCTGCGCCGGCGGCCGAACACCACGTCCGCGGCGCGCACCTCGCCCTCGATCACCGCGTCCACCCCCGGCGCCAGAGCGGCGATGGGGGTGATGTGGGTGCGGTCCTGGTAGCGCAGCGGCAGGTGGAACAGCAGGTCCTGAACCGTGGCGATGTGCAGCTTTGCCAGCACCAGGGCGAACTTGTCTCCCACGCCCTTGAGAGCAGTGACCGGTAGTGCGCTGAGTTCTCCCTGTGGTCTTCCCATTCCGGAGCTGGCCCTAGTGTGGTGAAAGGTACTAATTGTGTATATCAGAGCCCCCCAAATTGTTCACAGTTAGGCGCCGCTCGCAGGGAATGGTCATTCCATTTCCAAGAGCGGCAACGCCGCTGTGGACGATTTGGGGGGCTCCCTTCGGGCGGGCCGCTAAGCAGCCATCTGCGGCGTTGCATTTGCTTGACATAGATGACTATGCCGACGCAAATGCGCCTTGCATCTGGCCGCTTAGCGGCCCGCTGATATATACAATTAGTACCTTTCACCACACTACTCCAGGCGGCACTGCCCGATGGCGTCGCGCAGTATGTCGATCGCCCGGTGGCGCGGGAAGCTGGCGCGCCAGGCCAGGGCCACGGTGCGCCTGGGGGCCGGTGGCGCGAAGGGGCGGGTTTCCAACAGGCCGCTGGCGTACTGGGAGGCGGTGGCCGCGGACATCGGCAGCACGGTGATGCCCAGTCCCGACGCCACCATGTGGCGCAGGGTCTCCAGGGAGCTGCCGTCGGCGGCGGTGCGGATGTGGCCGTTCCCCGACTCCTTCTCGATGGAATGCTGCAACTGCGGGCAGGCCTCCAGCACCTGGTCGCGGAAACAGTGGCCTTCGCCCAGCAGCAGCACGTTGTCCCGGGAGAGCTGGTCCGGGGTGATCAGGGATTCTTCCGCCAATGGATGGCCGGCGGGCATCAGCACCACGAAGGGCTCGTCGTAGAGTGGCTGGGTGACCACGTCCGGCTCGGTAAACGGCAGCGCGATGATGATCGCGTCCAGCTCCCCCTTGCGCAGCCGCTGGCGCAGGGTGGCGGTGTAGCCCTCCTCCACATAGAGGGGCATTTCCGGAGCCAATCGCTGTAATTGTGGAATGAAGTGCGGAAACAGATAGGGTCCGATGGTAAAAATAGCGCCAACGGACAGCGGGCTGGCCAACTGGTCCTTGCCGGCACTGGCGATATCCTTGATAGCCGCGGACTGCTCCAGCACCAGCTGCGCCTGGGCCACGATGCGCTCGCCCAGGGGCGTGGCCTGCACGCGGGTCTTGGAGCGTTCGAACAGAGCTACTCCCAGCTCCTTTTCCAGCTTTTTCACGGCGATGGACAGGGTCGGCTGGCTGACGAAACAGCGCTCGGCGGCGCGGCCGAAGTGTTGCTCCTGGGCCAGGGTCACTATGTAGCGCAGTTCATTCAGGGTCATGGTTCAGGCAATCAGCTGCTTAGGGGTAATAGCAATTATTCATAAATAGTGGCCGCAGGCCAATAGAGAATGTGACTGGGGATATCTGTGGTGGTTATTAGTAATTTTTGCTATTTATGGGCAGAGTAAAGGGATAAAGGCGCAATTTTTTGCTATATGTGTAGGGAAACATTGAGCGGAGTATCTCTATGGGCATTCTCTCCTGGATTATTCTCGGACTTATCGCGGGCGTATTGGCCAAGTGGATCATGCCGGGTCCGGACCCGGGCGGCTGGATCGTCACTATCGTGATCGGCATCGTCGGCGCCTTTATCGGCGGCTGGCTCGGCTCCCTGGTGGGAATCGGCGGGCCGGTGACCGGTTTTGCGCTTGGCGATATAGTGACCGCTACCATTGGCGCTATTATCCTGCTGTTCATCTACCGGATGCTCAAGCGGCGCCATCACTGACAGACAGGATTGATGAGCCCCGGGGCCTCAGTGCCCCGGGTTTTCGTTGCAGGGAAGAATAAAAAATACAGCGGGGACGCACCCGCGGAACTTTAATTGGGGGGCGCTGTATCGGCCCGGACAAGTGCACGGACGGTTATGGCACAGGAAAAACTTTGGATCTTTGGCTGCGGCGACCTGGGCGCGCGCCTGGCATTGCAGCTGAATCGGCAGGAGTACACTGTTTACGGTGTACGCCGCAACCCGCTGGTGGCTCTGGCGAACAAGCGTCGGGCCGACGCGGTAAACTGGCGCCGCGGGGACGCCACCAGCAAAGAGGATATCGAGCGGCACCTGGAACAGGGCGCAGACGTGGTGCTCGCCACTTTTACCCCCAGCGACAGCACTCCAAGTGCCTATCACCGCGCCTATATCGATACCGCCACCGCGCTGGCGGCGGTGCTGCCCAACCTGGCGCGCCCGCCGCGGCTGCTGATCTGGGTTTCCTCAACCCGGGTCTACGGGCAGTGCAGCGACCAGCTCCTCGACGAGCGGACGCCGCCCATTCCCAGCGGCTACCAGGGCGACATTCTGCTGGCGGCGGAGGAGATTATCCGCAACGCGATACCCACTGCCTGCGTGGTGCGCTTTGCCGGAATCTACGGCCCGGGGCGCGATCGCCTGCTGTCCCAGGTGCGCGCGGGTCGTTGCGCGCCGCCGCAGCCGCCGCAGTACAGCAACCGCATTCACGTGGACGACTGTATCGGTTTTCTTATCTATCTGATGGAACAGCAGAAGCGGGGCCGGTCGCCGGAGCAGCTGTATATCGGCGCCGATTGCACACCGGTGCCCATGCACGAACTGCAGCAGTGGCTGGTAAAGGCGATGGGCTATTCCAGCGCGCACCTGCGGGAAATCGTCCGCACCAGCGAGCGGCGTTCGAAGAAACTCAGCAACAGGCGCATGCTGGCCAGCGGCTACGAGATGAAATATCCGGACTATCGGAGCGGGTACAGTGCGCTGCTGGAGAGCGAGGGATAATTAATGCGGATGCGGACAAATCTGCCGGGAGCAGATTTGCACAGCCGAAGGCTGCCCGCGAAGCGGGTGAGGCACAGGGACGTGCCTCATGAATGCGGGGCGTTGGGGTCTATTCAAAAGGGAGCCAGATCGCGGCCAGCGACCGCTCCTACAGCGCAGGCTGGCTCGCGTATTCATCATTCCGCATTCCTAATTCCGCATTTAAATAACCATCACCCCTTCCGCCTCGAACAGCGCCCCTTTCGGCAATTCCTTCACGCCCACCGCCGCGCGCGCGGGATAGGGCTCGTCGAAAAATTCGGCCATCACTTCGTTGACAGTGGCGAAATTCCCCAGGTCGGTGAGGTACAGATTGAGCTTGACGACGTGCCCCAGGGAGCCGTTGGCCGCCTCGCACACCGCCTGCAGGTTGCGGAATACCCGTCGCGCCTGCTCGGCGAAATCGCCGGGCACCAGTTCCATGTTCTGGGGGTCCAGCGGAATCTGGCCGGAGAGATACACGGTGTTGTCGACCTTGACCGCCTGGGAATAGCTGCCGATAGCGGCCGGGGCCTGGTCGGTTTTGATCACGGCGCGGTTGGGCATGGGGGTACTCCAGTGCTTTGCTGAAACGAAAGCCGGCAAATATAGCGCGAAACTCTTGAATGCGGAATGCGGAATGCGGAATGCGGAATGCGGAATGCGGAATGCGGAATGCGGAATGCGGAATACGCGATCTGGCATCCTGCTGTAGGAGCGGCCCATGGCCGCGATTGAACTTTCGGGATTTCCGGAAGACCGATCGCGGCCATGGGCCGCTCCTACGGCACTGAGATGGCCCGCGTATTCATCATTCCGCATTATTCCTTAGGGCCTGGCGATGCGAATCACCGCCGGCAGGTTGCGCAGGCGTTTCATCACCCGCGCCAGGTGCACGCGGCTGTTGACCTCCAGGGTCAGGGAGATGACGCTGTTGTGTGCGTCCTTTTCGTCCACATGGATCTGCTCGATGCTGGCGCCCTCCTCCGTGATCCGCGTGGCCAGGCGGGCGATAATGCCGCGCTCTGATTCCACTTCCACCCGCACGTCGCCGAGGAATTCCCCCTTCACGTCCGGCGACCAGTTCACCAGCATGATGTTTTCCGGATGCTCGCGGAATTCGATGGTGTTGCGGCAGGTGTCCCGGTGCACCACCACGCCCTTGCCGGAGCTGATATGGCCGATGATGGTATCGCCGGGAATCGGACGGCAGCAGCGGGCGAAGCTGATCATCATGCCCTCCTGCGCGTCGATGGTGAGCGGCGAGGAGATATGGCTGGCCTCGGCTTCTTCGCTGCCCGCGGGTACCAGCAGCTTGGCGGCGGAGAAGGCGACTTTGTTGCCCAGGCCGATCTCCTCCAGCAGTTTTTCCAGGGTCGCGCACTTGGCTTCCTGCAGGCCTTTCTGCAGTTGCTCTTCGCCCAGGTCTTCCAGCCGGGTATTGAACTTGCCCAGGGCCTTTTCCAGCAGGCGGCGGCCGAGGGCCACGGAGTCGTGGTGGCGCTGGTGCTTGAGGAAATGCCGGATGGCGCTGCGCGCTTTGGCGGTGACCACGAAGTTGAGCCAGTTGGGGTTGGGCTGGGCGTTCTTGCTGGTGAGAATCTCCACTTTCTGCCCGCTTTCCAGAGGCTGCGACAGGGGCGCCAGCCGCTGGTTGATGCGTACCGCCACGCAGGAGTTGCCGATATCCGTGTGCACCGAGTAGGCGAAGTCCACCGCGGTGGCGCCGGCGGGCAGGTCGACGATCTGCCCCTTGGGGGTGAATACGTAGACCTCGTCCGGGAACAGGTCGATCTTGACGTTCTCGATAAATTCCAATGAATCGCCGGCGCGCTGCTGCATTTCCAGCAGACCCTGCACCCAGCGGCGCGCGCGAACCTGGCTGGTGCCGCCGGTGTTGATCACCTCGTCGCCGGCGGCCTTGTACAGCCAGTGGGCGGCGATGCCGCTGTTGGCCATCTCGTCCATTTCCTTGGTGCGCACCTGCACTTCGATGGGCACGCCGTGCATGCCCAGCAGCACCGTGTGCAGCGACTGGTAGCCGTTGGATTTGGGGATGGCGATATAGTCCTTGAACTCGCTGATCACCGGTTTGTACAGGTTGTGCATCACCCCCAGCACCCGGTAGCAGGCGTCCACGCTGTCCACGATGATGCGGAAGGCATAGACGTCCATGATCTCCTTGAAGGATTTTTTCTTGGTCCGCATCTTCTGGTAGATGCTGTACAGGTGCTTTTCGCGGCCGATCACCAGTGCGTCTATGCCCTCCCGCTGCAGGCGCAGCTCGATGGCATTCTGGATTTTTTCCAGCAGCTCCTTGCGGTTGCCGCGCGCCGCGACCAAAGCCGCGCGCAGCGGGTAGATGGCGAAGAAGGCGCGGTCCTCGAACTCGATGCGCACGTCGTTCATGCCCAGGCGGTTGGCGATGGGCGCGTAGATCTCCAGGGTCTCGCGGGCGATGCGCGCGCGCTTCTGCGGCTTCAGCGCGCCCAGGGTACGCATGTTGTGCAGCCGGTCGGCGAGCTTTACCAGGATCACGCGGATATCCCGCGCCATCGCCAGGGCCATTTTCTGGAAATTTTCCGCCTGCTTTTCCGCGGGGCTGTCGGTCTCGAACTGGGTCAGCTTGGAGACACCGTCCACCAGGTCCGCCACCTCTCCGCCGAACTGTTCCTCCAGCGCGGCCTTGGGAATGCCGGTGTCCTCGATCACATCGTGGAGCATGGCCGCAGCCAGGCTCTGGTGGTCCATGTGCATGCCGGCGAGGATGGTGGCTACCGCCAGCGGATGGGTGACGTAGGGTTCGCCGGAGCGGCGCTGCTGGCCGTCGTGGGCCTGTTCCGCGTAGAAATAGGCCCGGCGGATGCTCTGGATCTGTTCAGGGGGGAGGTAGGAGGAGAGGCGGTGGGCCAGACTATCGATAGTATGCAAAGCCGCGCGCGCCTCTTTTGTCTCTCTTACAGTGTCGAAGAATCGGAATCAATCACAGGTCCTGTTCGGACAGGTAGACCGGGGCGGAGGTTACCCGCGCCACGGTGGTTTCCTCTTCCGGCTCGTCGAGGATGCTGGCGTCCACCAGGCCCTCCTCGATTTCGCGCAGGGCGATAACCGTGGGCTTGTCGTTCTCCTCCGGCACCAGCGGATCTCTGCCGCCGGTGGCGATCTGGCGGGCGCGCTTGCTGCCCACGATAACCAGCTCGAAGCGGTTGTCCACGTGCTCGAGGCAATCTTCAACGGTGATACGTGCCATAAACTTTCGGTTCCATTGCAGTGCCCCGGAGGGCGAATTCGGTACAGGACCGATTATTTTACCGCAGCGGAGAGTGTACGTAAATCGACCAGTCGGTGCGCAGGAGGATATTACCGACAGCCCGCTCGCGGAATCAGGAGTGGCGCAGTAGTGCTTGCAACAGATCCCCGTGGCGCTGTTGCTGGCACTCCAGGCGCTGGCGCTGGGCGGTGACCACGGCACGCAACTCATCCAGGGCGGTGTCGAAGTCGTCGTTGATTACCAGGTAGTCCGCTTCCACGTAGTGGGACATCTCGTCGATGGCCTGTTCCATGCGCCGTTCTATCACGCTGCGATCGTCCTGGCCGCGCCCGGTGAGACGCTCGCGCAGGGCCTCCTGGGAGGGAGGGAGGATAAAGATGCTCACGGTGTCCGGCAGCAGTCGACGCACCTGGGCGGCGCCCTGCCAGTCGATCTCCAGGATCACGTCGCGGCCCGCAGTCAGGGTCTCCCGCACCCAGTGCCTGGAAGTGCCGTAGTAGTTGTCGAACACCCGGGCGTGTTCCAGAAAGGCGTCCTCGTCGAGCATCTGTTTAAACCGGGCGCGGTCGACGAAGTGGTAGTTGACCCCGTCCTCTTCGCCCGGGCGCATGGGTCTTGTGGTGTGGGACACCGAGACGGTGACCTGGCTGTCGCTGTCCACCAGCGCCTTGACCAGACTGGTTTTTCCCGCACCGGAGGGGGCGGAAACGGTGAAGAGGGTTCCTGTCGGCACAACTGATCCTGTATCCGGCAAATGCGCCGGCCATTATACCCGAGGAGAGAGCAACTGAAGGATTTAGGAGAGGCGACAATCAAATGGATCAGCCATTTGATTGGTTGTGGATAGAAGGCTGAGTCCCGGCCGGGATTGGGGGGGATGTGTTGGGATTTCCAGGCGCGCGGTACTGCGTGCGCAACCTGAGCCCCGGCCGGGACCGCCAGCGGAAGTTCGGCCGGCCGCCGCAAAACTGCCGCGGTCGATCCTGGCTCCCTGTCGCTAATCGCTAACCGGGCCGACTGTAGCGCCTTTGCCGGCAAAAGCCAACCGCCACCAGGCCAGCCCGCTGACCGAAGCGTAGGCCGCAAGCGGCGCTAAAAACACTGTGGGCAGCAGGGGTGCGGCAGCGGTCAGTACAGCCAGCCGCGCCAGTTCCCAGTAGCGGGCGAGCCGGTGGCCGTCGAGAATGCGGCCGTTGACGATCAGCCCGACGGCCAGCAGTGCCACGCCGGCCACCTGCTGTATATAGTCGAGTTTCCCTGTGTACCACAGAAGCGCCAGGGTGGCGGCGGAGTAACAGAGGTGCTGGGCCAGCGCGTAGAGGCGCAGGGGCCTGCCTACTTCCGGGTCGTAGCGCCGGAAATTGTCCAGATCGCAGGAGGGTACCGGCATCGCCGCCTCCACATCCGCCGGGCGGTAGCCGGTGCGGCGGAACCAGAGGGTGAGCTTGTCCCCCCAACTTTTGGTGTGCCAGGCGTCCAGGGCCATGCGCTTGTAATGCTGCAGATTGGCGGCCAGGGGGTCGAAGCTGTTGAGCGGCTTGCGCACCCCGTAGATACAGGGCTCTTTTTCCAACTCCTCCTGGTAGCTGCCGAACAGCCGGTCCCAGACAATCAGCACGCCGCCGTAATTCTTATCCACATAGATTTTGTTCTGCGCGTGGTGCACCCGGTGATTTGATGGGGTGACGAAAATCCACTCCATCCACCGTACTTTGGGGAATTTCTGCGTGTGCACCCAGAACTGGTAGATCAGGTCGATGGCACCGGCAGTGATCAGAAGCTCCGCCGGCAGGCCGATCAGCAGCAGCGGTATGTAGAAAATCCAGCCGATGGGCGGGCCGCCGCTGGGCTGGCGCAGTGCGGTGGTGAGGTTGTAGTCCTCGCTCTGGTGGTGCACCAGGTGGTCGGCCCAGAAGATATTGATCTCGTGGGCCATGCGGTGCTTCCAGTAGTAGCAGAAATCGTAGGCCAGCACCGCCAGCAACAGGTGCCAGAGGTTGTCCGCGGACCAGTTGAAACCCACCGCCCGGTAGTAGGGGTCCAGCAATTCGTGCAGCGGGATATAGACCAGCAGCAGTACGCCCTTGCGCAGCAGCCCGGTGATGCGGCTGAGGATCCCCGCGCTCAGGCTGCCGATGGCGTCGTTCAACCGGTACAAGCCCCAGCCGCGCCAGCGGTCCAGCGCCAGTTCCACCAGTACTGCGATCAGGAAAAAGGGAATCGCCAGGGTGACCAGGCTCACGGATACCTCTTTTATATTTCTTATGGGGGATGCGGGGACTGTGCCACAGGGGCGGATGCCGGGAAACGGCGACGGGGGACAGATTTCGGAATTCGTTAGAGATTTGGGGCTGGGAATAGGGACGAACACGAGGTTCGCCCCAAGGGAAAAGGAAGGCCCCGGTGGCCTCCCTTCGCAGCGATTAAGGGCTCGCCTGCGCCTCCAGGGTTACTCCGGAATAAGCGGAGTAGCCGTGGATGCTGATATACCAGGTGCCCGCGCTGGGGCTGCTGAGACTGCAGCTCTCATTGTTGCCGTTGCGGTAGGGCCGGCAGTCGTAGCTGCCGGTGGTGGGCTGGGCGCCGAAGCGCACGTAGAGGTCGGCGTCGCCGCTGCCGCCGGACATCTGCACGTCCAGCGAGGACATGCCGGAGGACACGTCCAGGGTGAAGTGCTGCCAGGAGCCCTGGTTGCCGGACAGATTGCTCTCGGTCCAGCCGCTGCCACTGCCGCCGCCGCTTTCGTCGAAGCTTCCCACCAGGCTCACGCCCGAGAAGCTGCTGTAGGCACGCACCATCACATAGTAGGTGCCGGCCTGAACATTGGAGATGCTGCAGTTCTCGCTGTTACCGCCGACATAGGGGCGGCAGTCGTAGCTGGAGGTGGTGGGTGCGGAACCGAAGCGCACATAGAGGTCCGCGTCGCCGCTGCCGCCGGAGATTTGGAACTGCAGGTTGGAGGCGCCCGCGGGTACTTCCAGCGTGTAGTGCAGTTCCTCGCCGGTGTTGGCGGACAGGTTGGTCTGCGCCACGCCGTTTTCCAGTGTTCCGTTACCCGGATCGGTGCCGCCGCCGCCACCGCCAGCCGCTGCCACTGCGGCCGCGGCGTCTACGATGCCTGAACCACACTGGCTGCAAGACGCGGGGAAGCTGCGCGCGGTGTTCACCAGGGTGGACTCCACCTCCGTGGGGGTGATGCCCGGATTCACCGCATAGAGCAGCGCCGCGGCGCCGGCCACATGGGGGGCGGCCATGCTGGTGCCCTGGTAGAACCTGTAGTTGTCACTGGCCGGACCCTGGGTACCGCTGTTCAGGGTGGACAGCACGCCGTTGCTGTTTGTGGAGGTGTCGCCGCCGGGCGCCGCCACATCCACCACGCTGCCGTAGTTGGAGTACCAGGCGCGGCCGCCGGACCGGTCCACCGAGGCCACGGTGACCACACCGGAGCAGCTGGCCGGAGTGAAGTTGCTCGCATTGGCGTTGGAGTTGCCCGCGGCCACCACCACGGTGGCGCCCAGGTTGCGCGCGGTGTTGATCGCATTCTGGGTGGTGCTGGCGCAGCTGCCGCTGCCGCCGAGGCTCAGGTTCAGCACCTGCGCCGGGTTGGCGTTGGCGGGCACACCGCTGACGGAGCCGCCGGCACCCCAGATGATCGCGTCGGCGATATCTGAGGTGTAGCCGCCGCAGCGTCCCAGCACGCGGACCGGCACAACCTTGGCCTTGTAGGCGACGCCTGCCACGCCGATACCGTTGTTGGTGGCGGCGGCGATGGTGCCGGCCACGTGGGTGCCGTGCCAGCTGCTGTTGGCGGCGGGGGCGTCGGGTGAGCAGACGCCGGCCGGCTCCCAGTCGCCCGGGTCGCTGGCGTCGCTGTCGCGGCCGCCGCCGTCCTGGGCTATATCGGGATCGGAGACCATGTCGTAGCCCGGCAGCAGGTTGTCCACCAGGTCTGCGTGGGGGCGGTAACCGGTGTCGATCACTGCGACCACCACGCCTTCACCCTCGGTGGTGTCCCAGGCGGTGGGCAGGTTCAGGCCGGCGGTGGATTCGAAGTAGTGCCACTGCTCGTTGTAGCGCGGGTCGGTGGGGGTGGCCATGGGTTTCAGCAGCAGGTCGGGTTCCGCGTATTCCACGTTGGGGTCCTGCTGCAGGCGGCTGATAATTTCCGCCAGTTCCGTCTTTCCCTTGCGGCCGTTGAGGCGCATCAGCTGTGCGCCGGTAGCCAGGCGCCGCATGTGCTTCAATTCGGTGCCGGCCAGATGTGAGGCGTTTTCCAGCGCCGCGCGGGACATGCTGGAGGCGATGCCCATCTGCGAGGAATTCTTGTATTTGACGATAATACGGTCGGTGATTGTCGCCGTATTGGCGGGGACCGCCGAGGGGCTGTTGTGCTCCACCGCTGTGGCTGCGAGAGGCGCACCGGCCAGCAGCGCGACCGCGCCGGCCGTTGCCGATTTCCGCAGGATGTTTTTAAAAAGTACTTTCATTGTTGCTAAATGCTCCGTGGTTGTTTTTATTCGCCGCGCCCGATTATCTGTGTGAGCACGTCGTTTGATTCTCCTGATACCGCATGGATTTTTGTTGTTTCTGTCCCTCCTTTTTGACCGGATGAATGGATTGAGTGAAATTTATTTGCACCGATTTAGTGCGAATGGATGATTTTCCGGGAGAAAGAAGTGCAATACGCCAATCAACTTTGTCCTAATGTTTACCTATAACGGAAAGATACTTCCTTACCTCATGGAAAAATAAAGACAAATATTGATGTTCTGGGCAAAAAATGGATTTTTTACAGGATAGGCGGATATGTCTGGATAATACTGAGAAGCAGATCTCAGTCACTTTGCCAAAGAGGAAGCGCCTTGTTGCTGTGAGGGGCGGTTGAGATAATCCGGGTTGGCAGCCGGGGGATAAACCCGGCTGTTTTCTTGAGGAAATAACAAAAACACGGGAAATTTTATGTCCACAATAGCCAACCCCTACGCTTCGCCGGAGACCGCAGACCTGGTTCAGGAGAAGGATATGCAGCCGGCAGAGCCGAAGATCTTTTCCTTTTCCGGCCGCCTGGGGCGCCTGCGTCTGGTGACCTATTCGCTGGTCTCTTCTTTTATCTTTATGGTGGCCTGTTCGCTGGCAGTGGCTGTATTCACACCTGTCAGCGCATGGCTGGGAGCCCTGGCTTACATTGCCCTGCTGCTGGTCAGCATGGTTTACGGGTTTTCCCTGTATGTGCGCCGCCTGCACGATCTGGGGCACTCGGGGATCTGGCTGCTGCTGTTTGTTTTGCCCCTGGTCAATCTGGGGCTTCTGATCTACCTGTTTTTCTTCCCCGGCAAGGAGGGTGCCAACGAATACGGACCCAGGACGGTCCCCAATTCATCGGGTGTGATCGTCGGCTTTATTCTGAGTATTTTTCTCGGTATTGCGTCTATCGGCATCATTGCCGCGATTGCCATACCCGCATACCAGGGTTACGTCGAGCGGGCGCAGATGCAGATGTAGGTTCGCAAGCGCTGCGCTAAAAACGAAAAAGCCGCTCGTGAGCGGCTTTTTATTGGTGAACTAGTCGAGAGCAGAGAAGCTATTCAATATTCTGCACCTGCTCGCGCATCTGCTCGATCAGCACCTTCAGTTCCACCGCCGCCTGGGTGGTGTCGGTCACCGCGGATTTGGATGAGAGGGTGTTTGCCTCGCGGTTGAATTCCTGCATCAGGAAGTCCAGCCGCCGGCCGATGGGGCCGCCGCCTTTCAGTACGCGCCGGGTCTCCGCCACGTGGGCGTCCAGACGGTCCAGCTCTTCGTCCACGTCGGCCTTCTGGGCGAGAAATACCATTTCCTGTTCCAGCCGATCCCGGTCCAGTTCTGCGAGCAGCTCTTCGAGCCGCCCGCGCAGTTTTTCCCGCTGCGCCTGCAGGATTTGCGGCAACAGTTCGCGAACCCGCGCGACCTGCTCCTCGACCCGCTGCAATCGGGTTTCGATAAACTTGCGCAGCTCTGCGCCCTCCCGCTCGCGGTTGGCGTTGAGCTGGCACAGGGCCTCGTCGAAAGCGGTGAGGATTGCCTGTGCCTGCTGCTCCACATCCGTCTGCAGTTCTGCGATGGCGCCGGGCCACTGCAGCAGTTCCAGGGGGTTGAGCGGCGCGGTGTTGGGCAGTTCTGCGGCCACGGAGTCGGCGGCCTGCGCCAGCGCGCGGACCAGTTCGCGATTGACTTCCAGGCTGGCGCTTTCGCTGCCGGTGGCTTTGAGGCTGAGGGTCAGTTCCACCTTGCCCCGCGCGAGCTGCTTGCGCAGCTTTTCGCGCAGCTGGGATTCCAGCGGGCGCGCGGTTTCCGGCAGGCGGAACAGCGGCTCCAGGTAACGGTGGTTGACGGAGCGCAGTTCCCAGGTGGCAGTGCCGGTAGCGTATGGGGCCTCGGCGCGGCCGAAGGCGGTCATGCTGCGCACACAGTCGTTGTGAACCTTGTTGCTGGCCATAAGTCTCTCCGCGAAGTGGCCGGGAATCATAGCACAGCCGCCGCGGGCGCCCCGGGCAGGTATAATGTCGCGTTTTGAACCGACCCGAGGTGAATCATGCAGCGTCCCAGCGGCCGCGCGCCCGAACAGTTGCGCCCCGTGCGCATTACCCGCCATTACACCCGCCACGCGGAGGGCTCCGTACTGGTGGAGTTCGGCGATACCAAAGTGCTGTGCAACGCCTCGGTGGCCGCCGAGGTGCCGCGTTTCCTGCGCGGCCAGGGCAGCGGCTGGATCACCGCCGAGTACGGCATGCTGCCCCGCTCCACCGGCTCGCGCATGGGGCGGGAGGCGGCGCGCGGCAAACAGGGTGGGCGCACGGTGGAGATCCAGCGGCTGATCGGCCGCTCCCTGCGCGCGGCGGTGGACCTGAAACTACTGGGGGAAAACCAGATCACCCTGGACTGCGACGTGATCCAGGCGGACGGCGGCACCCGCACCGCGGCGATCACCGGCGCCTGTGTGGCGCTGGTGGACGCGCTGCGCTATATGCAGCGGGAGAAAATCATCGATACCGATCCGCTGATCAATCTCGTCGCGGCAGTCTCCGTGGGTATCTATGAGGGCGAGGCGGTGCTGGACCTGGACTACCCCGAGGACAGCCGCGCGGACACCGATATGAACCTGGTGATGGCGGCGGACGGCGGCATGATCGAGGTGCAGGGCACCGCCGAGGGGGCGCCCTTTACCGAGGCGCAGTTCGCGCAGATGTTGGCGTTGGGCAGGGCGGGGATAGACGAGTTGATCGGCATGCAGCGGGCTGCGCTGGCAGAATAAGGCGGACAAATCTGTCGGGAACGGATTTGCACAGCCGAAGGCTGCTCGCGAAGCGAGTGGAGCACAGGGATGTGCTCCATAAATGCGGAATGCGGAATGCGGAATGCGGGAAGGCTTCTCTGTGCTCCAAGGCCTTCGCTGCCAACCGTCAGCCCGCGCGCGGCCTATGGCCGTTCCGGCGGCAATCAGCTAGATCGCGTATTCCGCATTCCGCATTCATCATTCCGCATTAGACCTCCAGGTCGTAATCCATAATCACCGGGAGGTGACTGGAAAAATCCACGTTCTTGTTGATGGCGCCGTACTCGATGCGGTTTTTCAGGGTCTGGGACACTATCTGCATATCCGTGCGCCAGCCGTCCCCCTCGCCCACCTTGCCGCTGGGCCACCAGGTGAACTCGTCGGCATCTTTGACAACCCTGCGAAAGGCGTCCACATAGCCGATGTCGTTGAATAACTGGTCCAGCCAGCGCTGTTCGTGGCGCATAAAGCCGGGGGTGTCCTGGTAGTCCTGCCAGTTCTGCACGTCGGCCCGGCGGTGGGCCAAGCCCCAGTTGCCGCAGAAGATAAAGTCGCGGCGCTTGCGGCTGATCTTCACCAGGTGCGCCTGCATGTCGTCGAAAAACTGCACCTTCTTTTCCAGCGACGCCTCGTCCCTGGCTGCCGGCGCCAGCAGTGAGCCCACGCTCAGGCGCTCGAAATCCGCCTGCAGATAGCGGCCGTACATATCCTCGCCGTTGGAGAAGCCCATGCCGTAGATCAGCGCCTTGGGCTGATAGCGGGTATAGATGGCGACGCCGTTCTCGTGGGGATTGCCGGAATCGAAGAAGTAGCTGTAATAGCCGTCGGGGTGGAAGATCGGGTGGTCCAGTTCCGGCTCCAGCGAGCGCAGGTCCTGCAGGCAGATGATATCCGCGTCCTGATCCGCCAACCAGTCGTAAAGACCGCGCTGCGCCGCCTGGTGCACTCCGTCTACCGACAGACTCACTATTCGCATTATTAGCCCCTTACCAGCGGACTGTGTATGATTACCCGCATTGTCACTAGCATTATTCGACTGTCATTCTCCGACAGGCATCTGTGGAGAAGTCTCCCTTCACCTTAGCCAATAGTTAATAAATTTCCATGCAGCAGTATCAGCGCGATTTTATCCAACTGGCCCTGGAGCACCAGGTGCTGTGTTTTGGCGATTACACACTGAAATCCGGCCGCCGCAGCCCCTATTTTTTCAATGCCGGCCGATTCCACACCGGCGCCGCGCTGGCGGCACTGGGGCGGGCCTATGCCGAGGCGATAATGGCCTCGGGAGTGGAGTTCGATGTCATCTTCGGGCCGGCCTACAAGGGCATACCGCTGGGAGCGGTCACCGCCGTGGCGCTGGCAGAGAAAGGCGTGGACAAGCCCTTCTGCTACAACCGCAAAGAGGCCAAGGATCACGGCGAAGGCGGAACCTTAGTGGGTGCGCCGCTCGTTGGCAAGGTTTTGATCATCGATGATGTGATTACGGCGGGCACCGCGGTGCGCGAAGTCATGCAAATCATCGCCGCGCAGGGGGCGGACCCCGCCGGGGTGGTGATCGGCCTGAACCGGCAGGAAAAGGCCGGCGAGGACTGTGAACTGTCCGCTATCCAGCAGGTGGAGCGGCAGTACAATATCCCGGTGATCAGCATTGTGCAGCTGGATCACATCGTCAGTTACCTGCGGGAGGAGTCGCAAGACAGCGAGGCCCTGCAGAAGATAGTGGACTATCGGCGGCGCTACGGCGTCTCCGGCAAACCCGGTCAACCCCTGTGAGAAGAGCGATGAAAATCGCCCCCCTGTTCCCGGCCGTCATCCTCGCGCTCTCTGTCGCCTGGGCCCCCGTATGGGCACAGCCCGGAAAAAAGGGGGATTTCGAGTTCAGTGGCAAGGTGCTCTACCGCTATAAGGATGAGCATGGTATCCAGGTGCTGGACGATCTGGTGCCGCCCCGCTATGTAGCCGATGGCTACGAAGTGCTCAGCCTCTCCGGGCGCGTGCTTAAAGTGGTGCCGCCGCAGCTCAGCGGCGAGGAGCTGGCGGAACAACAGCGCCGCGAGGCGCAGCGGGAAGAGGACCTCAAACTGCTCAAGCGCTATAACAGCGTGGCGGATATCGAGAGCGCGCGCTCGCGCAAACTGGCGGTGGTGAACCAGGATATGGCGATCATGCGCTCCAATATCACCAGCCTTCACCGGCAGGTAGAGCAGGAAGAAACCGCTGCCGCACGCACCCAACGCAACGGCCGCGAAGTGCCGCCGGAGTTGCTGGCGCGCATCGCCGACCTGAAAAAGGAAATCGGGGTGCTGAGGGAGCGCCTGGGCCGGCGCGAGGCCGAAGCGGAGCGACTCAACAAAGAGTTTGATCACGCCGCCAGGCGCTACGCAGAAATCGCCCCGTAGGGTGTATCCTCACCCCTCTCCTCTGGCTACTGCGCCAGCGCCGTCTCGCGAAAGAATCCCGCCATCAATACCGGCCACTGCTCCGCCCAGTACTCGGTGGGCTTGCGCTTGAAGCCGCTGCGCACGTACTGCACGATGCGCCCTTCGGCACTGGCCAGCAGCAGGTTGGCGGCGCCGCCGAGGGGAATGGCCGGGCGCAGCTGCTCGCGCAGCTCCGCCTCGCGCAGGATCTGTTTCAACTGCGTTTCCAGGCGGTCGAAGAATTGCAGAATGCGGCCGTGCAGCCGTTCGGTCTCGCCGGTGAGAGCATCGCCGGTGAGCAGCCGGGTGATGCCCGGATTGCGCTCGCAGAAGGCCAGCAACAGGTGCAGGATTTTCTGGCAGCGCGCCAGGGCGGAGGGCTCCTCCTGCAGGATGAGGGACACGCGGCTGAAAACGGTGTCCTCGATAAACTCGATCAGGCCCTCGAACATCTTGGACTTGCTGGGAAAGTGGCGGTACAGAGCCGCCTCGGAAAAGCCCACTTCCTTGGCCAGGGCCGCGGTGGTAATGCGGGCGCCGGGACTGGCCTCCAGCATATGCGCCAGGGCCTGCAGTATCTGTTGGCGCCGGTTGATTTTTTCGCTGCTCATTGACTGCCTTGTTGTTATGCCTTTGAGAGTAAGCGCCTGTCTGGAATCTCTCTCGGCCCGGAGAGTTGTGTACAAAATTCCAAACAGGCCCTAAGCGGGAGCCGCCGCCGGCTCTGCCGGCTGGGAGAGGCGCGGGAATCCTAGCGATTTGTCTCGCGCGCTTCAATGTTATCCGGCAATTGGGCCTGCGATTGTGCCCCGTTGTTGGTGATCAGGGTACCCACGCCGGTATCGGTGAAAATTTCCAGCAGCACCGCGTGGGGTACGCGGCCGTCGATGATATGCGCGGAAGTTACCCCGGATTTCACCGCGTCGAGGGCGCAGGCGATCTTGGGCAGCATACCGCCGTAGATGGTGCCGTCGGCGATCAGCCCGTCCACCTGCAGGGTGGTGAGGCCGGTGAGCACTTTGCCTTCCCTGTTCTGCAGGCCCGCCACATTGGTGAGCAGCATCAGTTTTTCTGCGCGCAGGTATTCGGCGATCTTGCCGGCCACCAGATCCGCGTTGATATTGTAGGAAGCGCCGTCCTCGCCCACGCCGATAGGGGCGATCACCGGTATAAAGTCGCTGTGGATCAGCATATCGATGACATCGGTGTTGACGCTCTCCACTTCGCCCACATGGCCGATATCGATAATTTCCGAGGCGTGCAGCCCCGCGGCGGCGTTTTCCCGCTGCAGTTTCCTGGCGCGAATCAGCAGTCCGTCCTTGCCGGTCACGCCCACGGCGCGGCCGCCGTTCTTGTTGATCAGGTTGACGATCTGTTTGTTCACCGTGCCGCCGAGGACCATTTCCACCACGTCCATGGTCTCGCTGTCGGTGACCCGCATGCCGTCCACGAAGCGGGATTCGATGCTGAGTTTGTCCAGCAGCTCACCGATCTGCGGCCCGCCGCCGTGCACCACCACCGGGTTCATGCCCACCAGTTTCATCAGGATAATGTCGCGGGCAAAGCTGTTCTGCAGCTTTTCATCCACCATGGCGTTACCGCCGAATTTCACCACTATCGTCTTGCCGGTGAAGCGTTGGATATAGGGTAGCGCCTCGTTCAGTACCTGAGCGACGCGTAGGGCGGATTTCTGATCCAATGACATAAAGGGAAAGTTCCTGTTCGTAGGGTGCGCCGTGCGCACCGAAAGTGTTCCGGGGTTTCTCGGTGTGCACGGCGCTACACCAGCTGCCAGTCCGGTACCGTCAGCTTGGGATCGATTTTTTTCAATTGTGTCATCACCTGTTTGCGGATGCGCTCCAGCGCTTCCTCGGTTTCCGCCTCGAAACGCAGGGTGAGGGCGGCGCCGGTGTTGGAGGCGCGCACCAGGCCCCAGCCGTCGGCGTACTCGATGCGCAGGCCGTCGATGGTGTTGATATCCGCCGCGTCGAACTCGCCGGTGTTTTTCAGCTGCTCGATCAAAGCGAATTTCTCGCCCTCCTCCACCGGCAAAAGAATTTCCGGGGTACTTACCAGCTGTGGCAGCGAATCGAGCAAGTCGTCCAGGCTCTGCTCGCGCAGCGCCATGATTTCCAGGATGCGCGCGGCGGCGTAGATGCCGTCGTCGAAGCCGAACCAACGGTCCTTGATAAAAATATGCCCGGACAGTTCGCCGCCCAGCAGCGCACCGGTTTCCTGCATTTTGGTTTTCATGGGCGCGTGGCCGGTTTTCCACATGATCGGGCGGCCGCCGTACTGGTTCACCAACTGGCCGACGGCGCGGCTGCTTTTTACGTCGAACACCACATCTGCGCCGGGGTTGCGCGCGAGCACGTCCCGGGCCAGCAGCATCACCAGCTGGTCCGCCCAGGCGATGCGCCCGGAGGCGGAGACCAGGGTCACCCGGTCGCCGTCGCCGTCCAGGGCCACGCCCAGGTCTGCGCCGGTCTCGGTTACCTTTTCGATCAGGGCCTGAAGGTTTTCCGGTCGCGAGGGGTCCGGCGGGTGGTTGGGAAAATCCCCGTCGATTTCACAAAACAGCGGCGTGACCGCGCAGCCCAGCTGTTCGAACAACCTCGGCGCCAACAGGGACGTGGAGCCGTTGCCGGCGTCCACCACCAGGTGCGGCTGTCCCGCCAGCGCCACGTCGTTGTAGATCTGCTCGATATAGCTCTCGCGCACATCCTGTTGGCGGTTGCTGCCCTGCCCGCTTTTGAACGGGCCCTTTTGCATCAGTTGGCGCAATCCCGAGAGCTTGTCCTCGGCCAGTGGCCGCCCGCGCAAAAGGATCTTGAAGCCGTTGTACTCCGCCGGGTTGTGGCTGGCGGTCACCATCACCCCGCTGCTGGTGTTTTTGCCGCGGACGCAGGCGTAGTAGAGCAGCGGCGAGGGCACCAGGCCCAGGTCGACGCTGTTGCAGCCGCTGTCGAGGATTCCCTCGATCAGGCAGCTGCTCAGCAGTTCGCTGCTGTTGCGGCCGTCGCGCCCCACCAGCAGGATTTTCTCGCCCGCGTGCTGGGCCAGGGTGCCCAGGGCGCGCCCCAACTGGTAGGCGAAGGGTTCGTTGATTTCCGAGCCGGCTACGCCGCGGATATCGTAGGCGCGGAACACGTGGCGGGGGAAGTCGGTGCCCAGTGGCGGCCGGGATTTCGCCGGGGCTTCTTCCACAACTTCTTCGTGTACGTCGGGCGCGGCGGCGCGCTGCGGACCCGGCTCCCGCGGTTCCGGCGGCGATTGGAACTGCTCGGCTTCCGGCTCCGCGTCGTCGGGTTTCCCCCCGCGCCTGTGCTGTTTCATTTTATCGTTGATGCGTTCCCAGGGTGCGGGAGCGTTGCGGGGCAGGAAGCGCAGCAATAACAACAGGGAAACCAGCAGCCCGAGCGCGGCGGCGATATAGCACCAGTGCGCGCCGAAACCGTGGCGCTGGGCAAAGGATGCGGAGGGTTGGAACTGCACAATCAGGTAGCTGCCGCCGACCGGTGCGCTGGTGCTGCCGCCGTTGCCCTGCCCCGCCCGCCACAGTGTCTGCGGTGTGCCGTCGGGAAATTTCTGGACCAGGACAATGGCGCCGTTGCCGCTGTCGAATTTCTGCAGGATTTTTTCGATGACGGAAAAAGGCTGGGTGATCAGCAGCAGCCCGCCCTCTCCGGCAACGGCGCTGTGCAGCTGCCAGCTGTCGCCGGCGCCGGTGCGCAGGAATTCCGCCGGCTGCGGGCCCTCTGTCTGGCTGCGTTTGAGCAGGTCCACCAGGGCGAAATTGAGGGGGGGATTATCTCCCGCGCCGACGCGTATGCCGCCGTCGGCAAAAAACTGCGCGGAGGCCTGCGGCGGCAGGGCATCGCTCTTCTGCAATTCAACGGGTGTATGGCCGCCGTTGCCGATGCTTTCCCACTGCCGGGCGCGCTCGGCAAAATAGCGGCTCAGCTCGGCGGCATACTCCTCTCCCTGCCGCCGGGCCGCCTCTTCGGCCTGTGCGGCGCTGCGCGGGGCGATGATATTGCGCTCGATGATGTAGGCACCGCCCAGCCAGACCGCGGCGGCCAGCAGGGCCGGCAACAGCAGGCCGCTGTGAATCAGAGATTGACGATTTTGTTTGCGGGAAGACACGAATGGTTCCAATTATTGTGCAAATGCTCGGGCGGCTATGATTTCGATCAGCCGCTCGGCCAGTTCCGTTTTCAATGCCGGTGGCAGGGCCTCGCTGCCGGTACTGTCGATCACGGTAACGGCATTGCGGTCGCTGTCAAAGCCGCCGTCCTCCGTGCTCACATCGTTGGCGATAATCAGGTCGAGTTTCTTGCGCACCAGCTTGCCCCGGGCGTGCTCCAGTACCTTTTCCGTCTCCGCGGCGAAGCCGACGGTAAAGGGGCGCCGGCTGCTGCGCGCGGCGATGCCGGCGACGATGTCCGGGTTCTTGACCAGCGCCACGACGTCTTCCTCGCTGCCGTCCTGCTTCTTTATTTTCTGCTCCGCCACCGTGGCGGGGCGAAAATCCGCCACCGCGGCGGCGGCGATAAACAGGTCGCACAGATCCGCGGCGCGCTCGGCGGCATCGCGCATCTCCCGGCTGTCGATTACGTCGATACGCTTGACTCCCGGCGGTGTGGCCAGGGACACCGGGCCGGCGATCAGGGTGACCTCGGCACCGGCGCGGCGCGCTGCGGCGGCCAGGGCGAAACCCATTTTGCCGGAGCTGTGATTGCTGAGGAAGCGCACCGGGTCCAGCGCCTCGCGGGTGGGGCCGGCTGTGATCACCACCCTTTTGCCTGCCAGCGAAGGGTTCGGTGCCAACAGGGCTTCCACCTCCGTAACCAGGGCGTCCGGCTCCAGCATGCGCCCGGGACCCACGTCCCCACAGGCCTGACTGCCCGCCGCCGGTCCCCAGATGCGGGTGTTGCGGTTCAACAGGGTTTGCCTGTTGGCGGCGGTGGCCGGGTGGCGCCACATGGCCTGGTTCATCGCCGGCGCCAGCGCCAGTTCCGCCTCACTCGCCAGGCACAGGGTGGTGAGCAGGTCGTCCGCCATGCCCGCGGCCAGCTTGGCCATCAGGTTGGCGCTGGCCGGTGCGATCAGGATCAACTGGGCCCACTTGGCCAGTTCGATATGCCCCATGGCCGCCTCCGCCGCCGGGTCCAGCAGGTCGGTGTGCACCGGCTCGCCGGAGAGGGCCTGGAAGGTGAGCGGCTTTACAAATTCCTGTGCGCCCGCGGTCATCACCACCCGCACCCGGGCGCCGCGCTCCTTCAGGCGGCGCACCAGGTCGGCGCTCTTGTAGGCGGCGATGCCGCCGGTGACGCCCAGCAGTATGTGTTTGTCGGCCAGGGAGGACATAGGCGCGGTTCCGAAACAATATTTCCAAAATCGGGGGAGCGGGTAAGATTAGCATTTCTGTGCCTCGCGAATAAGGATAATCAGGGAGGGAGACCATGGCGATCACGGACTGGCCGGCGGCGGAACGGCCGCGGGAGAAACTGTTGGAGCGGGGGCCGGAGGCGCTTTCGGACGCGGAGTTGCTGGCGATTTTCCTGCGCACGGGGATTCCCGGACTCTCGGCGGTGGATCTGGCCCGTCAGCTGCTGGTGGATTTCGGCGGCCTGCGTCCGCTGCTGGAGGCGGACAAGCGGGAGTTCTGCCGCGGCAAAGGCCTGGGCGACGCCAAGTATGTGCAACTGCAGGCGGTGCTGGAAATGGCCCGCCGCCACCTGGCGGAATCCCTGCAGCGCACCGATGCCCTGTGCAGCCCCGACGCGGTGCGCAACTACCTGACCGCGCAGTTGCGCCACCGCCGGCGCGAAGTATTCTGCTGCCTCTACCTGGACAGCCAGCACCGGGTCATCGCCTTCGAGGAGCTGTTCGAAGGCACCCTCAACGCCGCCAGCGTCTACCCGCGGGAAGTAGTACAGGCGGCGCTGCACAAGGGCGCGGCGGCAGTGATCCTGGCCCACAACCACCCCTCCGGGGTGAGTGAGCCCAGCCAGGCGGATATCTGGATCACCGAGCGGTTGAGCCAGGCGCTGGAGCTGGTGGACATCAAGGTACTGGACCATATGATCGTGGGAGAAGGGGCGGCGCTGTCTTTTGCCGAGCAGGGGTTGCTTTAGAGCCTGTTTGGAGTCTTCATATCGTCCCCGTTCCGTGCGGGGCCGGTATGGGTGCCTCTTTCCGGGACACGCTGTAAATACGTCCCTGTACGCTCGTAATCGGCATCCATGCCTCATACGGTCCCGGAAAGAGGCACCCATACCGGCCAGGCGAGTTTTGCGCGAGACTCCAAACAGGCTCTGAATGTGGTGCCTGGCGCTGTGCTCTCAGGAGCCTGCTTGCAGGCGAAAAGGGCGGAACTCCGTAGCTGTTCGCTTGCAGGCAAGTTCCCACAGGCCGATTATGTTGTTCAGAACTTGCCCCCAAGGGGCTCTTCTGGTATAAAACGCCGCTCTTTTGCGGCCGGGCCAGATTCTATACAGATACCGCGTCCGCCCAGGAACCGGATTAATCAGTCCCCGCACCGCTCCGTCACAGCGGGCTCGAGAGTTTTGAAGAGGCCATCAGATGTCCAAGGTATGTCAGGTCACCGGTAAGCGCCCGGTCACCGGTAACAATGTATCCCACGCTAAAAACCGCACCAAGCGCCGCTTTGTGCCCAACCTGCACAGCCACCGTTTCTGGGTCGAATCCGAGAAGCGCTTCGTGAAGCTGCGGGTATCCGCCAAAGGAATGCGCGTGATCGATAAGAAAGGTATCGACACCGTGCTGAGCGAGCTGCGCGCCCGCGGCGAAAAATTTTAACGGCGGCAGTCCGCTAAGAGATCGGAGACAGAACAATGCGTGACAAAATTCGCCTGAATTCCAGCGCCGGAACCGGCCATTTCTACACCACCACCAAGAACAAGCGCAACATGCCGGAAAAAATGGAGATCAAGAAATACGATCCCGTTGTCCGCAAGCATGTGATGTACAAAGAAGGCAAGATCAAGTAACGATTGTGCCTGTAGCAGGATGGAAAAAGCCCGGAGTTTCCGGGCTTTTTTGTGTGTGCCGGGAGCGCCGAGCTCTAGCTCGGCTCGCGGGCCGGAGGCCCGCCCTACCCAACAAGCCCAAAGCAAAATGCCCGAACTACCCGAGGTAGAAACCACCCGCCGCGGCTTGGCCCCACACCTGGAGGGCCACAGGGTCCGCTCGGCCAGGGTGCGCCAGCGCCAACTGCGCTGGCCGGTGGACAAGGGATTCGAGAGGCGCATCTCCGGTGCGAAGATCCTGCGCCTGGAGCGCCGCGCCAAGTACCTGCTGGTGCACACCGACCGGGGCTGCGCCATCTGGCACCTGGGCATGTCCGGCAGCCTGCGCCTCGTAGGTCCGGAGTGCGCGGCGGAAAAGCACGACCACATCGACTGGCAACTGGATAGTGGCCTGGTCCTGCGCTACCGCGATCCCCGCCGCTTCGGCGCCCTGCTGTGGACCGGTGGAGAGCCCGCGGAACACGAACTGCTCGCCCACCTGGGCCCGGAACCCCTGTCCGGTGATTTTCACGGCGATTACCTGTTTTCCGCCTCCCGCGGCCGCCGCCAGGCAGTCAAGGCGCTGATCATGGACGGGCGTATCGTCGTGGGAGTGGGCAACATCTACGCCAGCGAGGCACTGTTTCTCGCCGGTATCCGCCCGGACAAGGCCGCCGGTTCCATTTCCCGCGCCCGCTACCTGCGCCTGGCCGAGGCCATCAAGGAAGTGCTGGGGCACGCTATCGAACAGGGCGGCACCACCCTGCGCGACTTTATCGGCGGCGACGGCCAGCCCGGCTACTTCGCCCAGCAGCTCAAGGTCTACGGCCGCACCGGGCAGCCCTGCCCCGGATGCGGCCGCGCGATCCGCGACCTGATCCTGGCCCAGCGCAACACCTTCTTCTGCAGCCGCTGCCAGCGCTGAAGTTTCTCTATACTTCCGGCAGTCACCTGTCAGCCCCCGGTGCCCGCTCATGGTCATGATGCTGCCCTTCCTCAGCGCGTTGATTTCCGCCTGGCTCGCCTGGCGCGGCCATTGCCGGGCAAGCCTCTGGTGGTGGCTGGTAACCCTGGCGATCTTTCTTATCTGGTGCCGCTTCCACATGACCAGTACCCTGGATATCTCGCTGTAGTCATGCAGACGCCCCGCACCTTCAGCCCGCTCCGCACCGCCGACGCCCTTGCGCTGCTGGGGGTGAGTGGCATCCTGTGGTTTGCCCTTATCTGGCAGCTGTGGCTGCGCGAACTTCCCTGCCCGCTGTGCCTGCTGCAGCGCGTGGCCTTTCTTATGGTGGGCATCGGCCTGCTGCTGAACCTGCGCTGCGGACCGCGACCGCTGCACTACACGGTGATACTGGTGTCCGCCCTGGGCGGGCTGCTTGCCGCCGGGCGCCAGGTGCTGCTGCACATAGCACCCGGCGATCCGGGGTTCGGTTCTCCCTTCCTGGGGCTGCACTTCTACACCTGGGCCTTCATCGCCTTTTCCGCGCTGCTGCTGTACGCGGCGGTGACGTTGGCGCTGGAGCATTTTGAGGATGCGGCGCCGCGCGCCCTCTCTCCGCTCGCGAACCTCGCAGCGGTCTCCTTCCTGGCCATAGCGTTGATCAACCTGGTGTCCACCACCCTGGAATGCGGCCTGGGGCCCTGCCCGGATAACCCCACGGAGTACCAGTTGCTGGGCCGGTGAATCCCGGGATGGGCAATGGCTTTAATTCAACGCAGCCCCCCTTTCTATACTTGTCCCGGAGTCCGCATTTTTTAGCGAAGGGGAAAACGATGAAGAGCATCTGGATAGTCTGTGCCGTGGTGTTGCTCGCCGCCGGCTGCGACCGTAGGGAGCCATCTCCGACCACTGAAAAACCGGAAGCGCCGGCGGATCTGGCGACCCAGCCCGAGCCTGCGCCCGAGCCCGAACCGCTGCAGCTCTCCGGCGTCGAGCGACTGCTGGACCTGCGCGGGGGCCGCAGCCCGGGCGACTATATCGAGGCGGTGAAAAAATTCATTCGCGACAACTCGGATCTGCAGGTGATCGTCGGCAAAGGCTGGGATGCCGCCGCCTTCGGCGAGGCGCCGCCCCACAAGGCGCAGCTGGATCAGGTCAACGACCTGATTCCGATAGTGCTCTTCTCCCGCGACCACCGCACCATCTGGGCCAACTCCGAGGCCCTGGCCGCCGCCGGCATCAACGTCGACACGCCGAACCCGGAGGGCGGCGTGATCGAAAAGGCTGACAACGGCCTGCCTACGGGCCTGCTGCGGGGCAGCGCCGTGCAGCTGATTGAAAAAATCATTCCGAAACCAGCGAGTGAGGCGGCTCCATAGCCGGTTACTCGCCCAGGGCACTCCCTTCCCGCCGCGGATCGGCGCCGCCGTGCAGTTCGCCGTCGACAATTGCTATGGCGTGGATGCCGCTGTTGAGATCGCGCTGGGCAATTTTGTGGCCCATTTTTTCCAGCGCCGCCACCGTATCCGCGGAAAAGTAGCCGGCCTCCAACTCCACCCGGCCGCCGATCGCGCCGATATTGCCGGCGGCGATGGCCTCGGCGATCGGCATGCCCAGCCCCAGGTGGTAGAGTGCGGTGCGCGCGGTGTAGTCGATAATCCGCGATCCGCCGGGGGAGCCCACCAGCAGGCGCATGTTCCCTTCCCCGTCGAACACGATGGTGGGTGACATGGACGAGCGCGGCCGCTTGCCCGGCTGGATGCGGTTGGCCACCAGGGCGCCGTCGGCGTTTTTCGGGGTAAAGGAAAAATCGGTGAGCTGGTTGTTGAGCAGGAAGCCCTTCACCAGCAGCCGCGAGCCGAAACCCGTCTCGATACTGGTGGTCATGCTCACGCCGTTGCCGTAGCGGTCGACGATGGACAGGTGGCTGGTGTTGGGCAGCTCCGGGGATTTCGCGGTCAGGCGTTTGTGCGCGAAAGCCGCCGGCTTGCCGGGCGCCACCGCGGTGGCTTTCTTCGGGTCGATCAGTTCGGCGCGCTTTGCCAGATAGGCCGGTGCCACCATCGCCGCAGTGGGGACTTCGACAAAATCCGGGTCGCCCACATAGGTATTGCGGTCGGCGAACGCCAGCTCGGACGCCTGCGCGAACAGGTGCGTGAGTTCGCTGTCGCCCGCCTCGTAGGGGTTCAGCGGGAAATGTTCCAGCATCCCCAGGATGGCGCCCACGGTGGTGCCGCCGGAGGACGGCGGAGCAGCGCCGCACACACGGTACTCGAAAAAAATACTGCACACCGGTTCGCGCACCTTGGCGCGGTAGCCGGCCATGTCTTTTTCGGTGAGCAATCCCGGGTTGTCCGGGTCTTCGCGCACCGCCTCGACGATCGCCTCGGCGATTTCCCCTTCGTAGAAGGCGTCCGCACCTTTCGCGGCGATGGTGCGCAGTGTCTGCGCATAGTCCGGGTTTTTCAGTCTATGGCCCACCGGCAGCGGCACGCCGTCGGCGTCGAAAAAGTAGGCCTCGATGGCCGGGCGCGCGGCCACCTGGGGCATTCTTTCCAGCAACTGGTGCAGGCGCGGGGAGACAGTGAACCCCTGCTCCGCCAGTTCGATGGCGGGCTCGAACAGGGATTTCCAGGGCAGTTTGCCGTCGCGCCGATGGGCCAGCTCCAACATGCGCACCGCGCCGGGCACGCCCACCGAATAGCCGCCGATCACCGCCTGAAAAAACGGGCGCGGCTGGCCGTCGCGCATAAAGTAGTTTTCGTCCACCGCAGCGGGCGCCGTCTCGCGGCCGTCGTAATAGTGAAGCTTTTTGCTGTCGGCGCGGTAGCTCAGCATAAAGGCGCCGCCGCCGATGCCGGAGGACTGGGGTTCCACCAGCCCCAACACCATTTGCGCGGCGATGGCCGCATCCACCGCGGTGCCGCCGCGGGCGAGTATCTGTTCCGCCGCGCGGCTGGCGAGGGGATTGGCGGTGACCGCCATATATTCCCGCGCGCTGGCGGATTTGATTTCGCCGCGGCCGGTGGCGATTTCCGGTTGCGGCTCTTCGGCAAAGGCGGGGGACAGGAAAACGATGAGGGCGAGGAGCGGGCTGCGCACAAGAAGACTCCCGGTCAAACAGGTGTGCGCCGAGTGTATCAGAAAGTGCCGAAGCGAAGTTTTAGCGGAATTTTTCCATCAGCGCTTCCTGTACCGCCGGCGGCACGAACTTGGCCACGTCGCCGCCGAGGGAGGCGATTTCCCGCACCAGGGAAGAGGAGATATAGGAGAGGTGCTCCGCCGGAGTGAGGAACAGGCTCTCCATTTCCGGCGCCAGCTGGCGGTTCATATTGGCCAGCTGGAATTCGTATTCGAAGTCGGAGACCGCGCGCAGTCCCCGCAGTACCCCGTAGGCGTTCAACTGGCGCACCAGGTCGGCGAGCAGGATATCGAAGCCGATCACCTCCACGTTGGGCAGGTCACCCAGTACCCGCCGGGCCAGGTCAACCCGCTCGTCCAGGGTGAACAGCGGGTTTTTGCGGGTACTCGCCGCCACCGCCACGATCACGTGGTCGAACAGGCGACAGGCCCGCTGCACCAGATCCAGATGGCCGTTGGTGATCGGATCGAAGGTTCCGGGGTAGACGACTTTTTTCATGGACCTGGGCTCTGTGGGGCCGAACGGGACGCGCATGGTAAACAATTTGTGGTCCGGGCTCAAAATCCGGAAGCCTGCACAAGTGCACCTTCGCGCACACCCGGAGACAATTCAAGGCACTTTGGAAGGGGTGCGGAATCGCTTCAGCAGGCCGACCAGAACAGCGGTCAGTACAGTCCCGGCCAGGAGGGCTACGAGATAGCCCGGCCAGTGCTGCACCAGCGCGATCACGAAAATTCCACCGTGGGGCGCCGGTAGCGCGCACCCGAAGGCCATCGACAGCGCCCCGGCCAGCATTGAGCCCGCGATGCAGGAAGGGATCACCCTCAGTGGGTCGGCGGCGGCGTAAGGTATGGCCGCTTCGGTGATATAGGAGGCCCCCATGATCAGGCAGGTGCGCCCGGACTGGCGCTCCAGGGTGTTGAACACGCCGGGAAACAGCAGCGTCGCCAGGCCGAGCCCCAACGGTGGCACCATTCCCCCGGCCATTGTTGCGGCCGGGGGGAGATAGTTGCCGGCTTCGATCGCGGCAATCCCAAAGGTATAGGCGGCCTTGTTGACCGGACCGCCCATGTCGATGGCCATCATTCCCCCCAGCAGGGTGCCCAGCACTATGCGGTTGGCAGCGGTGAGGCCGCTCAGCCAGTCCACCAGGGCAGTGTTGATCGCAATCATCGGTTCGGACAGCCAATACATCAGCCCTCCGCACAACAACAGCCCGGCCACCGGATAGATCAGAATAGTGCGCATCGCGTCCAGCGATTCCGGCAGCGGGCGGCAGAGCCGCTGCAGGAACAGGATCACATAGCCGCCGATCAGGCCGGCGACCAGGCCGCCCAGAAAGCCCGTACCCGCCTGTGCGGCGATGTAGCCGCCGACCATCGCCGGCATCAGGCCGAGCCGGCCGGCGATGCTGTGGCCGATAAAGGCCGCGAAAACCGGCACCATCAGGCCGAAAGCACCCTGGGGGCCGCCCAGTTTGGCCAGTAGTTCCGCCAGCGGATGGTAGTAGGGGGAGTCGGGATCGGACGCATGGACCCCGAACATAAACGACAGCGCGATCAAGATGCCCCCGCCGACCACAAAGGGCAGCATGCCGGACACCCCCGCCATCAAGTGGCGGTATATGGCCATCCTGCCTGCGGTTATCGCCGGCCCGCCGGGCTCACCGCGTTGCGCTTCGCCCTCCTCGGTTTCCGGCATTCGCAGCGCCGTCAGCAGCACCCTTTGGGGGTGCTGGATGGCGTCGCCCGCCGGGACCCGGAGCAGCGGTTTGCCGGCGAAGCGCTCCAGGTCGACGTCGCGGTCCGCTGCCAGGATGACCGCGTCGGCCCGCTGTATATCGTCGTCCGAGAGGGGGTCGCGCACGCCGCTCGCCCCCTGGGTTTCGACGTGGAGGTTCAGGTGCAGTTCGCGCGCCGCTTCCCTCAGCCGCTCGGCGGCCATATAGGTGTGCGCAATACCCACCGGACAGGCGGTCACGGCGACGAGGCGGATTTCATCTTCGGGCTCTTCGGCTGCCGGCGGCAACTCGACGCCTTCCGCCTCGGCAAAGCACCTGAGCACTTCCGGCGCCGAGCGGGCCTGGAACAGCTGTTTGCGAAAGGCCGGGTCGATCAGGTGGCAGGTGGCCGTGGCCAATATATTGAGGTGGGCGTTTTCGACATCCGTAGGCTCAGCGATCATCAGGAAAAAGTGCGACGGCTGGCCGTCGAGGGCCCCGAAATCGATACCCTTCGGCACTATTGCAAAGGCGAGCGCGGGCTCCCGGACCGCGTCGGAGCGGGCGTGGGGCACGGCCACTCCCTGCTCCAGACCGGTGCTGCCGGCCTCCTCGCGTTCCCGCACGGCATCGAGAAAGGCCGCCGCATCTGCAAGCTTGCCGGCGCGATCAAGCAGCCCTACCAGCTTCGTCAGTATTTCGTCTTTGCTGCAGGCGGGTTGATCGACAACTATGCGATCGACGGCCAGCAAGTCGGTCAGGGACATGGGGACTTCCTACCCGGAGATGGCAATCCCTGGTTCTTATCCAGTGACTGAAAACAGCCTCATGCACACCCGCCCCGCCCGTTTTTCCTTTGCGATCTGCCAGCCGTCCGGTGGGAGGACTGCCTTGTCGCGGGGGGTCTCCACATAGACCAGCGCATTCCTTGCCAAGTGCGTGCCGAGGGCAGCCAGCGTTTCCTGCCAGAGGTCGCTGTCAAACGGCGGATCCACAAACACTATGTCGTAGCGGGTGTCTGTATGGGCGAGGAAATCGCTTGCACTAGTGTAGTGTACCCGGCCATTTTGCGCTTGGAGTACGCCCAACTGCTCCTTCAGCGTCTGCAGCGCGCTGCGGTTCAGCTCGACGAAGTCCACCCCGGCCGCGCCGCGGGACAAGGCCTCCAGCCCCAGGGCCCCGGAACCGGCGAAAAGGTCCAGGCAGCGGGCGCCGGGCAAACGGAACTGCAGCCAGTTGAACAGGGTCTCGCGCAGCCGGTCGCCGGTGGGTCTCAGGCCCGCGACCGGCGCAAACTGCAGTTTGCGTCCCCGCCAGCGGCCGCCGATGATGCGCAGCTGGGAGAGGGGCTGGGGGGCGGGTTTGCGCGAGGGGCTTCTGGCCAAGGCGATTCTCTATAACGGCTGTGTGGGGGCTGGAGCGGTGCTAAGATTAGCGCCTTTCTGCAAGCGGTACATCCGGACTCACAATGATCTTTGACTTCCTGCGCAAAAAGCAGCCCCAGCCCGGCAAAACCGAGGCCGAAGAGGCAGCCCCTGAATCAGCGCCGGCGGAGGAGCCCGCCGCGCCTGAGCCCCGACAGCCCGCCGAGTCGGCGCGGCCGGAGGCGGTTGCCGAAAGCGCACCGCAGCCGGCGAAGACAGAGGGCTTCTTCTCCCGCATCCGCCGCGGCCTCAGCCGCACCAGCAGCCAGTTCGCCGAGGGGATGGGCAACCTGTTCCTGGGCGCCAAGGAGATCGACGAGGATCTGCTGGAGGAACTGGAGACCCACCTGCTGATGGCGGACGTGGGGGTGGAGGCCACCGGGGAGATTGTCGAGCGGCTTACCGGCCGGGTATCCCGCCGCGAACTGGCCGACGGCGAGGCGCTGTACAATGCGCTGCAGGGGGAACTGGCGGACCTGCTCGACGGCGTCGAGGCGCCGCTGGAGATCGACACCGCGAAGAGACCTTTCGTGATCCTGGTGGTGGGCGTCAACGGTGTGGGCAAGACCACCACCATCGGCAAGCTGGCGCACCGCTATCTGAACCAGGGCCGCTCGGTGATGCTGGCCGCCGGCGACACCTTCCGTGCCGCGGCGGTGGAGCAGCTGCAGGTCTGGGGCGAGCGCCACAATGTGCCGGTGGTGGCCCAGCACACCGGCGCCGACAGCGCCTCGGTCATCTACGATGCGGTGCAGTCGGCCCAGGCCAGGGGCATCGATATCGTGATCGCCGACACCGCCGGCCGCCTGCACACCAAGTCCAACCTGATGGAGGAACTGACCAAGGTGCGCCGGGTGATGGGCAAGCTGGACGAGAGTGCGCCCCACGAGGTGATGCTGGTGCTGGACGCTGGCACCGGCCAGAACGCCATCAGCCAGGCTCAGCAGTTCCGCGACGCCGCGGGCGTCACCGGGCTGGTGCTGACCAAGCTGGACGGCACCGCCAAGGGCGGGGTGATCTTTGCGCTGGCGCGTAAGTTCGGGATCCCGGTACGCTTTATCGGCGTCGGCGAGCAGGCGGAGGACCTGCAGCCGTTTAAGGCGCGGGAATTCGTCGCCGCGCTGTTCGCACGTGAGCCCGGCTGATTCGCCTGTAGGAGCGGCCCATGGCCGCGAACGGATTCCAGAGAATTCGGATGGATCGATCGCGGCCATGGGCCGCTCCTACAGCAAGAACAAGAAAAATAGTGCCGCAATTCCATGATCACCTTCGACAACGTCAACAAACGCTACGAATCCGGCCAGGACGCCCTGGTGCGCGTCAGCCTGGAGATAGAGCGCGGCGACATGGTGTTTCTCACCGGGCATTCCGGCGCAGGCAAGAGCACTCTGCTCAAGCTGCTCACGGCGATAGAGCGCCCCACCCGCGGCAGTATCCTGGTGGCCGGGCAGAACCTGGGCCGCCTGCGCAACGGCCAGATTCCCTACTACCGCCGCAACCTCGGCATCGTATTCCAGAACCACCAGCTGCTGTTTGACCGCAATGTGTTCGACAACGTCGCCCTGCCGCTGTCGGTGGCCGGGTGCAGCAAACGCGAGGTGGGCCGCCGGGTGCGCGCGGCGCTGGACAAGGTGGGTTTGCTGCACAAGGAGAAGCAGAACCCCATCGCGCTCTCCGGCGGCGAGCAGCAGCGGGTGGGCATCGCCCGCGCGGTGGTGAACAAGCCGGCGATACTGGTGGCCGACGAACCCACCGGCAACCTGGACCCGCAATTGTCGGCGGAGATCATGCAGCTGTTCGCCGACTTCAACGCCGTGGGTGTCACCGTGATGGTGGCCAGCCACGACCTGGAACTGATCGCGCGCATGAAACGCCGGGTGCTCACCCTGCAGGCGGGCCAGTTGATCTACGACGGAATCCCCAGCCGTGAAGCAGTCATCCCATAGGCCGCCGCAGGCGGCGCACAAGGCTCAGCGGGCGTCCCGCAAGCCGCAGCGACAGGTGCCGGAAGCCAAGCCCAGGCCCACCGGGGCGGTGGCGGCGCGCACCCGCCTGGGGGACCGCTGGCACAGCTGGCTCGGCCACCACCGGGAGATGGCGGTCGAGGCCCTGCGGCGCTTTTTCGCCGCGCCGCTGGCCAGCGGCATGACCGCGCTGGTGATCGCCATCGCCCTGGCCCTGCCCGCGGCGCTGCAACTGGGGTTGCTCAACTTCCAGCGCGCAGTGGCCGGCTGGGACGGCCAACCGCAGATCTCGGTATTCCTGCACAAGGACGCCCGCGACACCGCGGTGCAGTCCTTTGCCGGGAAATTGCGCGCCGATCCCGCCGTGGCCGAGGTCACCTATATCTCCCCGGAGGAGGCGCTGCGGGAATTCCAGCAGGCCTCGGGGCTGGGCGACGCGCTGGCCGGACTCGGCGCCAATCCGCTGCCGGCGGTGCTGCTGGTGCGCCCGCGGGATACCGCCAGCGACCGGCTGGAGGCCCTGGCCTCCCAACTGCGGGACAGCGCGCTCACCGATGCCGTGGTGCTGGATATGGCCTGGGTACAGCGCCTGGCCCAGCTGACCGAACTGGGCCGGCGGTTGTCCGCCGGCCTGGCGCTGTTGCTGGCCTTGGGGGTGCTGCTGGTGGTGGTGAACACCATCCGCCTGCATATCGAGAGCCGCCGCGAGGAGATACTGGTGGTCAAGCTGGTGGGGGGCACCGACGCCTTCGTGCGCCGGCCCTTCCTGTACAGTGGCCTCTGTTACGGCGTCGCCGGCGGCCTGCTCGCCTGGCTGCTGGTGAGCGTCGGTGCGGCGCTGCTGTCCGGCCCGGTATCCGCCCTGGCCTCTTCCTACGACAGCGGCTACGCCCTGCGCGGTCCCGGGTTCAGCTATCTGCTGGCGCTCGTCGGCGCCGCCGCGGTGCTCGGCCTGCTCGGCGCCTGGGTGGCGGTGGCGCGGCACATCAAAGCGATAGAGCCGCGCTGAGGGATAAGAAAGGTAAAGACTGCGCGAGGGCGGAACCCGCTTGTGGATAACCCCTCTAAGGCCCCGGATATCAACACATTGCGCCGCACTTGCGCGGGCTTCCTAAGGCGGTCGCGCAGGTGCTACACTGAAGCCAATTTGCCGCGTGCAAGCGCCGGCAGCCGGGGAGCCAACCGCTGCTCCGGTGATCGAGTTTTCAGAAGGAGAGACCTGAATGGGAACCAGCCTACAGCCAGTCCATATGCTGTCTCCGGGCGCCAACCTGGGCGCCTATATCCAGACGGTCAGCAGTTTCGAGGTGCTGACCGCCGAGGAGGAGAAGCGCCTGGCGGAAGACCTCTACTACCGCGAAGACCTCAACGCCGCGCGCCAGCTGGTGCTGTCGCACCTGCGCTTCGTGGTCCATATCGCCAAGTCCTATTCCGGCTACGGCCTCAACCAGGCGGACCTGATCCAGGAGGGCAACGTCGGCCTGATGAAGGCGGTCAAGCGCTTCAACCCGGAAAAGGGCGTGCGCCTGGTGTCCTTCGCGGTGCACTGGATCAAGGCGGAGATTCACGAGTTTATCCTGCGCAACTGGCGCATCGTGAAGATCGCCACCACCAAGGCCCAGCGCAAGCTGTTCTTCAACCTGCGCGGGCAGAAGAAGAAACTGGCCTGGCTCACCAACGACGAGGCCAGGGCGGTGGCCCAGGACCTGAACGTTGACGTGGCCCAGGTACACGAGATGGAGGGCCGCCTGTCCGCCCACGACGCCGCCTTCGATGCCGGCGTGGATGAGGACGAAGACACCGCCTGGCAGGCCCCCGCCCACTACCTGGAGGACCGCCGCTACGACCCGGCGGCCCAACTGGAGCGGGACAACTGGCAGGAGACCAATCTCAGCAGCCTGGCTTCCGCGCTGGAGCAGCTGGACGAGCGCAGCCGCGATATCATCCAGGCTCGCTGGCTGAGCGACGAGAAGTCCACTCTGCACGAACTGGCGGACAAGTACGGCGTCTCCGCCGAGCGCATCCGCCAGCTGGAAAAGAATGCGATGAAGAAAGTGCGGGTGGCGATGGAAGCCTGACAGGGCATATCGATGACCGGCGAAAAAACCGCGCAGCCGCGCGGTTTTTTTATTGGGGGCCGTAGGCTCCCTGTAGGAGCGGCCCATGGCCGCGATCGATCTTTCCGACTCTACCTTGCCTGCTATCCCGATCGCGGCCATGGGCCGCTCCTACAGGTGCCAAATCAAAAGGAAAAACCATGGCAAAACTCTATCTACTGATCGCCGCCTTTTTCGGCGGCACCGGCGTAATACTCGGCGCTTTTGGCGCCCACGGCCTGCGCGGCAAAATCGCCGAGAATCTGCTGGAGGCCTACAAAACCGGTGTGCTCTACCAGATGCTGCATGCGCTGGCCCTGTTCGGCATCGCACTGCTGATGCGGCACTGGGGCGAGAAGACATCACTGCAGGTGAGCGGTGGGCTGTTCGCGCTGGGCGTGCTGCTGTTCTCCGGCAGCCTCTACGCCCTGGCCTTCGGCGGTCCGCGCTGGCTAGGCCCGGTCACCCCGCTGGGCGGGCTGGCGATGATCGGCGGCTGGGCGGCGCTGTTTGTCGCCGCGCTGAATCTCCCCAAATAATTTCTCTCTGTAGGAGCGGCCGTTGGCCGCGATCAGTCTCTGCCGGAACCACAGTCGCGGCCAACGGCCGCCCCGGCCGCTCCATGTATTCACGGCGCCTTCGGCCCTACAATACAGTGAATCGAATTCGCATCAGAGGTCGCGAATAATGCAAGAAGAATCCGCGGAGGAATTTCCCTACCGCACCGAATACAAGAAGAAATCCATCCGCAGCTATGTGATTCGCGCCGGGCGCATGACCGAGGGCCAGCGCCGCGCTTTTGACAATTACTGGGGAGAATACGGCCTGTCCCTGTTCGACGGCCCGCTGGAACCGCGCGCAGTTTTTGGCCGCGAGGCGCCGCTGGTGCTGGAGATCGGTTTCGGCATGGGCGATTCGCTGCTGGCCATGGCGGAGGCGGAACCGGACAAGGATTTTATCGGCATCGAAGTGCACCCGCCCGGTGTCGGCCGGCTGATCAACAATGCCGGCAAACTGGGCCTGAAAAACCTGCGGGTGTATATGGCGGATGCGGTGGACGTGCTGAACGACTGTATCGCCGACGGGTCGCTGGATCGTTTCCAGCTCTATTTCCCCGACCCCTGGCACAAGAAGAAGCACCACAAGCGCCGCATCGTGCAGCCGGAATTCGTACGCCTGATCTGCGCAAAGCTGAAAGCCGGCGGCCTGCTGCATATGGCCACCGACTGGGAAAACTACGCAGAGCATATGCTCGAAGTGTTGGAGGCGGAGCCGCTGCTGGAAAACACCGCGGGCAAAAACCATTACTCCGAGCGCCCGGAATTCCGCCCGGAGACCAAATTCGAGCGCCGCGGCCAGCGCCTTGGCCACGGCGTCTGGGATCTGCTGTACCGGCGCAAATAGCCGGGCGCAGGCCCGTTTCCTCTCTGCCTATTCGACTTTTTTCACCGCGGGCGGATTCCAGCTGCCGTCAAGGATCGAGGGGGAAGTCTCCTTCGGCCAGTAGAGGCGCAGCATCAGGTTGAATCCGTCCTCGGGTGCGGGCAGCCAGTTGGATTCTTTTTCCGGCCCGGGATTCTCGTGCTGTATATAGAGATCCACGGAGCCGTCGGGGTTCTTCTTCAGCTGGTTGCGCTCGCTGAGTGTATAGCGGTTGAGTGGGTTCTCGACAAAGAAATATTTGTCGTTGTACATGGTCAACGACCAGAAACCCTCGACCGGCGGCATCTGCCCCTTGGGAAAATGTATCACGTACTTGTTGGCACCGGAGTAAGGGCTGCCCGCGGCATCCTTGTTGGACGTCGGGTAGACCGCATCCTGCGGCCGGTTGGCGCCCAGACCGACGGCGGTTATGAATGCGCGCTGCAGATAGTCGGTGCCGTAGGTTCCGGTCTTGGTGGTGAATAGCCAGCCGTTGATGTCTTTGCCCGCGGATTTGAAGTGGCCTTCGATCTTTTCAAAGGCGAGCCTGGGCACATCCTGCAATGCCTTCTGCACAGCTGGGTCCAGATTGTCGAGGGTGAAGGGTTTGCCGGGGGTTATGCCCAGCCTTGCCATTTTCGAGACCATGGGCGCATCGACCGCTGCCGGTGGGTTGTCTTCCATCAGCTTCGCCAGCAAATTGAAATAATCGGCGCTGCCGAGTGCGTTGACCTGATCGCGCACCGGCGTTTTCATATCGATAGCGGGGTCCACCTTCCCTCGCGGAGGCGTGTAGTTTTTTCCATCGGCACTGAGCGGCACCACCGAAATCTCGTCCTGCAGCCTGTGTACTTTGGCGTAATCTTCCGGCGTGCCGGTGGAGTAGATACGGCCTAGCAGCCAGACCATGGCGGTGGGCGACTCGTATCGGGTGACGCCTTCGGGCAGTGATCCTTCCCAACCGGGACCGGTGATCGCATAGGTCTGCGCCCCGGTGCCCGTGGTGCGCTTGCCGGGCACCTCGAATACGTTGGTCCAGCCGTCCAGCATGGGGAACAGGTAGTAGCGGCCGTGGGCGTCGGGCAGCCTCAACACCCAGGGCTCCTTGCCCACATCGATCCATGCCACTGTGTAGAGCGTGTCGGCATTGGGGGCGGTTACGTCGTGGAAGGCCGCCGTGGGGTACTTGCGCAGGCGCGCGAACTGTCCCACCGGGGCGCGGTTGCCTTCCGGCTTGGCGACATTGGTCATCACGCGGCGGGTCATCTCCAGGGTGACCAGCGGATAGCCGTAGATATAGGCATCCACGGCTATGCTTTTGGCCTCCTGCGGCGACAGCGACTCCCCCCTCGCCAGGGGGCCGAATGTGAAAGCAATGGCGATCGCCAGCGAAAATCTCAGAAGAGTGTCAACGGGGGTTTGCATAGAGGATCTCCTGGCGCAAATTTTTGCCGTCCAGATCGCCGCGCGGTTCGCCCTGGACCGCGAATCGTCGGCGAATGGAAAATGGCAGAAAAGTTACAGGCCTGCGACGGAATTTCGCATTGGTCCGGGGAAACCTTTAAACGATAGCAAACAGGCGGAGAAAGCGGCCGGGCGGAGCACTGCGTCCGGTGCAAACGGGATTTCTGTCATTTGGCATGCCAGCAACTCCCGTGTAGTCCGGCTTACGCGAAGCGGGAACCAGAGCGGGGAACAAAAACGCCCGGTTTCTGCCGGGCATTTGTTGTTGACGAACGCGAAATCCCTCAAGAGGAAAAAAGGCGGCAGACGGCCAGTGCTGGGGCGGCTTCTGGGCTTAACTCAGAGATGCGGTATTCACGCTTTTCAATTGGTAGGGAAACCGATATGAGCAAATCCTATATCCGTCTCGATAAAAACGCCGCCGCGGTGCTGCTGGTGGACCACCAGACTGGCCTGCTCTCCCTGGTGCGCGATATAGACCCGGACAAATTCAAAAACAATGTGCTGGCGCTGGCCGATCTGGCCAGGTACTTCGAGCTGCCCACCATCCTCACCACCAGTTTCGAGGACGGCCCCAACGGCCCGCTGGTGCCGGAACTCAAGGAGCAGTTTCCGCAGGCGCCCTATATCGCCCGCCCGGGCCAGATCAATGCCTGGGACAACGAGGACTTCGTGGCTGCGGTCGAAGACACCGGCAGGAAGCAGTTGATCATCGCCGGCGTGGTCACCGAGGTGTGCGTGGCCTTCCCGGCGCTGTCCGCCATGGAGCAAGGTCATGAGGTGTTTGTGATTACCGATGCCTCCGGCACCTTCAACCCGCTGACCCGCGATGCCGCCTGGCACCGCATGGCGGAAGCAGGGGTGCAGCTGATGACCTGGTTCGGCGCCGCCTGCGAACTGCACCGCGACTGGCGCAACGATGTCGAGGGACTGGGTAATCTGTTCAGCAATCACATCCCCGATTACCGCAACCTGATCAACAGCTATAACACCCTCGCGGGGACAAACAAGTAAAGGGCGAACGGCTGTGCTCCGCCAGCCGTTCGCCCAGGGAATTTCCGGGGCGGCCAGCGGCGGGTCGTTGCAGCCGGCGATGGTTCCGAAACGTTCGCCGCCCCGCTCCCACTCCCGCTGCGCCTCGATGATTTCCTCGTTTGCTATGGATAGCTATCGGCGGATCAGGTCCATTGGCGCGCCATTGCGCCGCGCAATGTCTGCTATCTTCAAACAGGTCAGGGAAAACCTGCAGCGCAAATGCTATAGGTTTGCCCAGGCACTGTTTAATACCGGTAAAAGGAACTTCCGGAGCGATAAATGATAAAACGCCGCTCTTGCCCGCTTATTCTCCATACTGTTCTGGTGTCGCTGGCGATTTCCGCCGCGCCGGCGCACGCCGACCTGGAGGGCACGCTGAACCTATACCTCAACGGCGGCTACTACTGGTTCGACAGCGACCGGTTGGACGGCACCCCCTTTCAGGGACTGGAGCCGGAGGACACCTGGGGTGGCGGCTTCGGCTTCGGCTACAACGTCACCGACCGCTGGGCGCTGGAAGGGGTCTACCACGTCTTCACCGTGAGTGTGGAGGGTATCGACGAAAAGCTGGACGGCAGCAACTACCACATGGATCTTCTCTACCAGTTTGCCGGGCGCTTCTGCGGCAATCTCTGCTGGCAGCCCTACGTGGCCTTCGGGGTGGGGGAGTTTCGCGTGGATTTCGACGAAGACGATCTACTGGTCTGGGAGGAATATCTGCTGGACCCGTTCCTGGATAAGGACTACGACCGCCAGACCATGGTGAACCTGGGGCTGGGGGTCAAATACCAGCTGGGGCCGCGCTGGCAGGCGCGGGCGGATGCGCGCGCCTTCCAGGGCATCGAGGAGGGCGGCCTGGACGGCCACATCAGTTTGAGCATCGGCTACCAGTGGATCGACGACTTGGTGATAATGCGCGACCGCGACGCGGACGGCATCCTGGACGATGTGGATTACTGCCCGCAGACGCCCATCGGTGTGGATGTGGGCCTGGACGGCTGTCCGGTGGATTCCGATCGCGACGGCGTGCCCAACTACCTGGACATATGCCCCACAACCCCACTGGGAACCCCTGTGTACGAGGATGGCTGCCCGCAATTGTGGACTGAATAAAATTCAAACGTAGGGTGCGCGACCGCCATGGATGGCGGAAGTGCAGAAAATGCAGGAGCAATTTTCTGTCCGTGCGCACCAAAAAAGTCCGAAACCCGTGCCAGCCCTGGGCCGGTGCGCACGGCGCACCCTACGGCTGTAAAGGTGAACAAGGTTCGCCCTGCGTCAGGCACCGCGGGCCGCCTCCAACTGCTCGGAAATTTCCAGCCACTGCATTTCCAACTCGTCCAGCGCCTCGCGCTGTTGTGACTGCTCGCGGTTCAGGCGGGCTATCTCTTCCTGCTGGCCGCCGCTGTACAGGCTCTCGTCCGCCAGTTGGTTTTCCAGTTCGGCCAGCTTCTTCTCCGCCTGCGACATCTGGCGTTCGACGCGCTTCAATTTGTCGGTGAGCGGTTTCAGCTGCTCCCGCAGTGCGGCGGCGGCACGGCGCTGGGTCTTTTTGTCGTCCGCCGGTTTTTCGCTGCCGGTGGATTTCTCTTCCGCCTTTTCGCCTCGTCTGAAGGCCAGCAGCCACTGCTTGTAATCCTCCAGGTCACCGGCGTAGGGTTCCGCGCGGCCGTCCGCCACCAGCAGGAACTCGTCGGTGGTGTTGGCCAGAAGATGGCGGTCGTGGGACACCAGCACCACCGCGCCGGGAAATTCCGCCAGCGCCAGGGTGAGCGCGTGGCGCATCTCCAGGTCCAGGTGGTTGGTTGGCTCGTCCAGCAATAGCAGGTTGGGTTTCTGCCAGGCGAGGATCGCCAGTGCCAGCCGCGCCTTTTCGCCGCCGGAGAAATCCGCCACCGTTTCGAAGGCGCGGTCGCCGGCAAAACCGTAGCCGCCGAGAAAATCCCTCAGGGACTGCTCGCTGGCCTCCGGGGACAGTCGCTGCAGGTGCAACACGGGTGAGGCGGCGCCGTCCAGCGCCTCCAACTGGTGCTGGGCGAAGTAGCCGATCGCCAGGTGTTCACCGCACAGGCGCTCGCCGCCGATCAACGGCAGCTCCCCCGCCAGGGTTTTGATCAGCGAGGATTTACCCGCGCCATTGGGCCCCAGCAGGCCGATGCGGCGCCCGGGCTGGATGCCCAGCTGCACCCGATGCAATACGACCCTGCCCCGGTAGCCGATATCCGCCTCGCGCAGGTCGATCAGCGGGTCGGAAGTTTTGTCGGCGGCGGGGAGAGTGAAGTGAAAAGGTGAGTCGGCGTGCGCCGGCGCTATCTGCACCATGCGGTCCAGCGCCTTGAGGCGGCTCTGTGCCTGTTTCGCCTTGCTCGCCTTGGCGCGGAAGCGGCGCACGAAATCCTCCATATGCGCCCGCTCCACCTGCTGCTTCTCGTACTGTGCCTGCTGCTGTGCCAGGCGCTCTGCGCGCGCGCGCTCGAACGCGCTGTAGTTGCCGCTGTACAGGCGTAGCTGACGCTGTTCGAAGCTGACGATGCCGTCCACCACCGCGTCGAGAAAATCCCGGTCGTGGGAGATGACCAGCAGAGTGCCGGGAAAACGCTGCAGCCACTGTTCCAGCCACAGGGTGGCGTCCAGGTCCAGGTGGTTGGTGGGTTCATCGAGCAGCATCAGATCCGCCGGGCACATGAGCGCCCGGGCCAGGTTCAGGCGGATGCGCCAGCCCCCGGAGAAGCTGCTGACCGGGCGCTGCTGGTCGGCGTGCGCGAAACCGAGGCCGTCGAGAAGCTGCGCCGCGCGGGCCGGGCCGCTGTAGCCGTCGATCGCCGCCATTCGCTCGTGCAGTTCGCCGAGTTCGCGGCCGCCGATATCGCCGTTCTCAGCCTGTTGCAGCTTCCGTTGCAGCCGGCGCAGTTCGTCGTCGCCGTCGAGCACATAGTCCAGGGCGCTCTGCTGGCCGGCGGCCACTTCCTGGGCCATATGCGCGATGCGCCAGCCGGCGGGCACATCCACCCGGCCGCTGTCGCTGTCCAGTTGGTGCAGCAGCAGTTTGAACAGGCTGGACTTGCCACAGCCGTTGGCCCCGATGACGCCAACCTTGTGGCCGGGAAAGATACGGCAGTCCGCATTTTGCAGCAGTTCGCGGCCGCCTATTTGCAGGGAAACGCCTTGCAGATTGATCAACTAAAACCTCTGTTGTCTGGAGCCTGGAGTGCTAGGCTATCGACGTAATAAATTGGTCGGGATTCTACCGTGACAAAATCCGCACCTCCATCGTCGCCTCTGGAAAACCCCCTGTGGCAGTTCTGCCTGGACTTTTATCGCCAGCCCCAGGTCGAGGAATTCCTGCTGGAGTGCCAGGACGAGAGGGGGGCAGACGTGTGCCTGTTGCTCTGGGCCAGCTACGCGGAAGCCGGGGGCCGGCGGCTCAGCGAGGAGAGTTGGCGCGTGGCGGACAGCGGCCTGGCGCCGCGGCGGCGGATGATTTCCAGCGTGCGTCACCTGCGCCGCTGGCTCGGAAACATGCGGCCGCGCGCCCAGTGGCTCTACGACTACTGCAAAGGCTATGAGCAAAAACTGGAACAGCGCCAGCTGGCGGCGTTGTGGAAATTGCAGGAGGAGAGCTGGCCGGAGGACCGACCGGCCCTGGAACTGGCGGGACAGCAATACGGGCTGCTGCAAAAAGATCAGGCCCGCTGGGCGGGCCTGATCGAAGCCTTTAAATCCGGTTCCCGTTAGCGGGAATTACTCGTTGCCGGACTTCTCGCTGGCGAACAGGCTGTTGGGCGGTGTCGCCGGAGTGATGGTCGGCTTGGGTTCGGGAGAGGGTTTTTGCTCTCCGGCCGGCTCGGAGCTGCCGACGGGGCGGGGCTCCGGTGTTTTGCCCTGGAACGGTGCACTGCTGGATGGAATGCTCTCCGGCTTTTTCTCCGCGGGGGGAGTCGGCTTGGGCTCGGCAGCGGCTTTCCCGGGTTTGGGCTCGGCGGGTTTCGCCGCCTCTCCGGAAGGGGCCTTCTTAACCTCAGGCTTCTGGCTCTTCGGCTCGGCAGGTTTTCCGGGGGGGGCTTTTTGGGCCGCCGGCTTGGAAGCCGCTGACTTACCGGCGGCCTTCTCGGCCGGCGCCTTGGCAGTGGAGGGCTTCTTGGCCGGAGCTTTTTTGCGGGTGGCCTTTTTCACCGCCGTTTTCTTCGTCTCCGTTTTCTTCGTTTCGGCTTTCTTTGCGGCAGTTTTCTTTGCCGCGCTTTTCTTGGGCGCCGCTTTTTTGGCCGAGGCCTTTTTCGCAGTGGTTTTCTTTGCTGCGGTCTTTGTCGCGGATTTTTTCGCAGTCGCTTTCTTCTTCTTGGCTTTCCTGGTTTTGCCGGCGGCGGCTTTTTCGGCTTTGGCCGCTACCTTGTCGAGGCTGTCCGCGAGCTTTTTCTCCAGCTTGGCCGATGCCTCGGTCTGCTTGGCTTTGGCGACATCGTCCTTGGCCTGTTGCAGGGCCTCAGTCAGTTTGGCGACGGTGGCCTTGGCGGCGTCCAGCCGCTTTTGCACGGCGGCGGTCTTGTTTTTCTTTGCCGCGGCGCGGGCGCTGGCGAGCTTGGTCTTGGCCTTGGACAATTTGCTCTGGGCGGCGGTCATTGCCTTGTCGGCTTTTTGTACCGCTTTGCCGGCGTCGGCGACCTGCTTGGCCCGGGCCTTGTCCAGTTGAGTGGTGAGCTTGGCGATTTGAGCTTCCAGCTCCGCGACCTTGTCCAGAGTTTTTTGTTTGGCAGCCATGAGTTGATATCCTGAGGTTTTCGATCTATTCGGTACACCCGGGCGGTGCACACACCCGGCGTTTTATACGGTCGAGCCGCTATCACAGACCCACACCCTTGCCAGCCTCGCTGGCCGGTCCGCTGCACCGGCAGTGCCAATTCACCCAAAGCGTGCCGGAACAACCGGTGGAGAGCCGATAATAGCGCTGTTGTTGGTGAAGTGCATCCCTGCACTTCATTCCCTGCGGGACAGTCGGGTATGCACAAATCCGCTGTCTCTGTCGATTAGTGTGAAGTAGATCCACAGTATGGACCAGCGTGCCGGTGTGCACCTCCAGCCGCCATGGGTTAGACTTGGCGGGGACCGGCCGCTACCGGCCGAGCGCTTCTGCGATGATCTTGTGTCGCTTCTTTGCGTTGGCCAACTGGCCAAACGATTAAACAAATACATCACGGATAAAGAGACAATTCCCATGAACAAATATCCACTGGCTGCAGCAATTGCCCTGGGCATCGCGCTGGTCGGCTGTGACAAACAGAAATCCGAGCAGGCGAGCGAGGAGGTTGCCCTGGAGACCCAGGAGCAAAAGGTCAGCTACATCATCGCTGAAGATATGGCCAAGCGCCTGAAGTCCCAGGACGTGGAGCTGGACCCGCAGGTGGTGCTGATGGCCCTGGACGATGTGGCCAACGATCGCGAGTCGCGCATATCCGATGAGGACAAGCAGCAGGTCATCGCGGTCTTCCAGGAGGAGATGCAGGCCAAGCAGAAGCAAATGCTGGCCGATCAGGAGAAAGAGTTCAAAGCGAAGGCGGAGCAGAACCTGGCGGAAGGCAAGGCGTTCCTCGAGGAGAACGCCAAGAAGGAGGGGGTGGTCACCACCGACTCCGGCCTGCAGTACAAGGTGATCAGAGAGGGCACTGGCGACTCCCCGAGCGCCGACAGCACTGTGGAAGTGGACTACAAAGGTACCCTGATCGACGGCACTGAGTTCGACAGTTCCTACGCCCGTGGCGAGCCGGTACAGTTTCCGGTGAACGGTGTGATCAAGGGCTGGACCGAGGCCCTGCAGATGATGAAGGAAGGCGCCAAGTGGGAGCTGTATATTCCTTCCGACCTGGCCTACGGGCCCGGTGGTGCCGGCGGTCTGATCGGCCCCAACGCCACGCTGATTTTTGAGGTTGAGCTGCACAAGGCCAATGTGAAGGCCGACGGCGGTGAGGAGTCCCCCGAGGGAGAGCAGCAGCCGGAGGAAGGCACTCAGGGAGAGGGCGCCGGGGAAGCAGGTGCCCAGGAAGAGTAAGGCTGTTCGTCAGTGACACAAAAAAAAGGGGCTCTCCGGAGCCCCTTTTTTGTGCCGATTGAAAATATAGAGGCGAATCTTGAATTCGCCCCGGCAGGACCTTCCCTTCCGCCTTATTAGTAAGTGAGCAGTATTACGGTTCAGGCCAACTGGTTCTTGTGCGCCGTGTGCAACAGCGCGATCATCTGATCCTCGGAACTGAAGCGGGTTTCCAGCGCCTCACCCAGTTGGGACAGGTCGCGCTGCAGCGCGGTCAGGTCGTCGGTCTCCTGGTACTTGTCGTTGAAGTCCACGGCGATATCGGTGGTGCCGTCGATTTCCCGGTAAAGCTGGCGCGCTGTCTCCAGGCCCTGCTTGTCGCCGAACGCCTTTCCCTCGTGGATCAGTTGTTCGTACACCTCGAAGTGGCCGGCTGAGACATAGTCCACCAGTTGCTGGCAGAGCTGACGCACATTCTCCTCGGTTTCGGCATCGCCCTCGGCGATTTCCTTTTTTTGCGAGAGCGTACAGAAGCGCACCAGCAGCTCCTGGCGCGAGAGCAACCAGCGATCGATGATCTCGCTTACGCCTCCCCAGCGCTCTCGCGCCGATTTGCAATTCTCCAGCATCTCCGGGTTTCCCTTTGTGACTCCTAACGGCTTTCTGCAAGATAGGAGATTCCCCCGCCGCCGGCAAGGAACTGAGTACATTCTGCGCCAGATAGATACCAACTGAAAAACTGAAAGGAAGGAATAAATGTACATACCCAGCAGCTTTCGCCAGGAGGATATGGCAGCTCTGCACCAGTTGATGCGCGATCGCCCGCTGGCAACCCTGGTAACCAGTTCGCCGGATGGTCCCAACGCCAACCATATCCCCCTGCAGTTGGTCGCCGAGCCGGGTTCCCGGGGTGTACTGCGCGGGCACATCGCGCGGGCCAACCCGCTGGCGCGGGAAGCGGAGGAGCCGCTGCAGGCGCTGGCGATATTCTGCGGCCCCGACAGCTATATCTCCCCCTCCTGGTATCCGGAGAAAGTCGAGCACGGCAAGGTAGTGCCCACCTGGAATTATGTGGCGGTCCATGCCCGCGGCAGCCTGCGAATCGTGGAGGAGCCCCACTGGTTGAGGGAGCAACTGGAAGGACTGACCGGGCAAAAGGAGGCTGGGGCTCCATCACCCTGGTCGGTGGCGGACGCGCCGGAGGACTTCATTGAAAAACTCTCAGCCGCCATCGTGGGAATAGAGCTCAGCATCGATACGCTGGAGGGAAAGTGGAAAGTCAGCCAGAACCAGCGCCGCGCAACCCGTGAGGGCGTAGCGGGTGGACTGAGGGAGCGGGCCGGCGATGGCGACGGGGATATGGCGGCGCTGGTCGAATCTGCGGTCGGCGATTGATCCGCGTTGGCGACTGTCAGGGGTTGGGCGTGTCGCCGTACCGGCGAGCCGGTGGACGGCGATCTTTGTCCTTGGTCTTCAGGATTTGCGGAAGGCCTGCCAGGCGCCGAAGGCGATCAGCCCGATAAAGCCCAGCGCGGCCCAGCCAGGTATTGAGATGCCCAGCAGCGTCCACTGCACTTCGGCGCAGTTGCCGTCGCCGGTGAGCAGGGTCTTGAGCACATCGGATACCGGAAAGGATTCGAGCATATAGCTGATCCCCGGCCCGCAGGCGGGCACCTGGTCTTCCGGCAGGCTCTGCAACCACAGCTGGCGGCCGGAAAAATAGAGTCCGCCCAGGGCCCAGAGAGAGACCAGCAGGCCGTAGATTCGCCGGCCGATGGTGGCCGGGTTGTGCAGAAAGGCGGCCAGCGATACCAGCCCCGCGCCCAGCAGCATCACCCGCTGGGTGATGCACAGCGGACAGGGCTCGAGCCCGCGGATATATTCCAGGTAAAAGGCGGCACCGAGCAGGAATACCACGGCGAGAAAAGCCAGCAGGAAGGTGGTGCGCGGGTTGGGCAGCTTCATGATTTATTGTGTTCCGAATGATGTTTTGAGTAGGACTGCCGGAACCCGGCGGCCTCCCGATTCAAATAGCCGAACAGTTCGGTGAAATTCCGCTCCAGCGCGGGGCGCCGGGCCAGCAGCTCCGGCAGAGCATCCTGCAGTGGCACCGGGCGGCTGAGCCGCTGGCTTACCCGAGCGAGGCTCTGGGCGACCACCTGTTCGTCGCCGTAACTCTGCAGAAGTTTAAAGCGTTCGGCACGCTCCATAAATGCCTGCGCGCGCGGGGGAATATACCTGTCGCGGCTGTGAAAGTGCCGCCAGCAGTCCCGGCAGAAATCCTCCAGCGGCTGGTGGTGCCACTCGTTCCACTGCCGGCTGAGCAGGTGGTCGAACCAGATATCCAGAATGATGCCGGTGTAACGCCGCCAGCTCGGGTCCAATTGCGCCTGGGATTTCCGGTAGGCGGGGTGGCTGTCGGTGAGTGCGTCGATGCGCCTGTGCAGGCGGATGCCCGCTTCTATGTCCGCCGGCAGTTCACCCTTTAACGGGCCCTTGACGAAATCCCCCAGCAGCCCGCCCAGGCGCCAGTCCGGCTCGGGGCCGGAGAGCAGCAGGTGGGCGAGGTAGTTCATCGCGGTGTCGCGGATTCAGCGCTGGCAGAAAATGTATTGTGCATAGTACTGGCCGAGAAAGTCCTCGAAAGTTCCCCTGTCCCCCGCTTCCACCTGCCGTTGTTTTTGCAGCGACTCTCCCGCCAGCTGTGTGAAATGGTTCTGCGAGGCTTCGTCCAGCGGGCGCTCGATGAAGTATTGGCGGTGCTGCTCCGCCTTGTCGGCGGCCCACTGGAAAAAGCTCTGCCCGTGGGTTTCCATTTCCGCCAGCATGTGCGCGGCCGGTGTGGCGGTTTCGCCGGCTACCTTGGCGCGCTGGGTTTCCAGGCTGCGGCGGTAGTCGTCGTCGCCCCAGGCGCTGTCGAACAGATCCGCCAGGGGCGCCATTTCGTTCAATAGGCGTTCGGCCCAGACGCTGAGCTTCTGCTCGCCGCCGTTATGGATCAGTTTGAGTTCCGGATCGCGGCCGCGGTAGACGATGCGGTTCTGGTTTTCCTGCACCGCGCGGTAGTCGGCATTGTCGGTCTTGGGGCTGTCCCCCAGCAGACAGTGCAACAGGAAGCAGTCGAGAAAGCGCATCTGCTGCGCGTCTATACCCAGGGGTGAGAAGGGATTCAGGTCGAGGCAGCGCACCTCAATGTATTCCACTCCGCGGTTGGCCAGGGCGGACAGCGCCGTCTCGCCCATCTTCGCCGGGTTTTTGGGCCGGATGGGGGAATAGAATTCGTTCTCGATCTGCAGCAGGCCGGTGGAGAGTTGCTGGTAGTGCCCGCCCGCGTCCTTGACCCCGAGTTCGTGGTAAGGGGCGTAGGGTCTGCTGATTGCCGCGCACAGGGTGGAGAGGTAGCTGCACAGGTCGTTGTAACAGACGATCAGCGATTGCTGCGCCTCGCTGTTGTAGCCCAGGTCGCCCATGCGCAGCGAGGTGGCGTAGGGCGCGTAGAGGCTGCGCCCCTCGCTGTCGAAGGGCTCCAGGCCGTGCTCGCGGCCCTCCACAAAGCTGCCGCACACTGCCGGCGCGGCGCCGAACAGGTAGATCAGCAGCCAGTAGTTGCGGCGGAAGTTGCGGATCAGGTCGAAGTAGCGGCGGGTCTTGAAATCGCCCAGGGGCTCGTCGCTGCCCTCGCGCTCATGCAGCCAGCTCCAGAAATCGTCCGGCAGCGAGAAGTTGTAGTGGATGCCGGCGATGGTCTGCATGGTGCGGCCATAGCGCAGCCCCAGTCCCAGGCGGTAGATGGTTTTCATGGTGCCGCTGTGGGAGTCGCCGTAGCGCGCCACCGGAATGTCCGGGTCGGCGCCGATGCGCGCGGGCATGGAATTGACCCACAGGCGTTCGTCGCCGATCTGGCTGTAGGTGTAGCGGTGAATCCGGTCGAGGATCTGCAGCGCCTCTTCCGGCGTGGCCACCGGCGGAGTGATGAATTCCAGCAGCGCTTCGGAAAAATCGGTGGTGATGCAGTCGTGGGTCAGCGCCGAGCCCAGCGATGCCGGGTGGGGCGTCTGCGCCAGGTCGCCGTCCGGGGTGACCCGCAGGCTCTCTTTTTCGATACCGCGGCGAATGCCCTTCAGCAGTTGCAGCGATTGCGGCTGGGCCAGTGCGGCCAGGTGACGATGGGGCACTCGGATCTCCTTGGTTAACCCGGCAATCCAATAGATCGTCCTTATCTATTGGATTGTCGCCCCTAAAATACTGCGATGGCCGCCCCGCGCACCTGCGCGGAGTTGCTGGTATTTAAAGGGCTCGCGCTGGCCTGCGCCCAGCGGCGGCACATCCCTGTGCCGCTTCAACCCGTGCCGGGCTGAGAGAGCTGCCGCGAATTTGGAGCGATATGGGGGCGACTTCAGCCCGCTTCAAGCGCCGCGGACCGCGACTCGTCCTCGCCCGGCTCTACCTCGGGCGGTTCCTCAGGGGAGATTTCCGGCGGTTCCTCGGGGGGGACTTCCGGCGGTTCCTCGGGAGTGATCTCCGGCGCCTCCTCAGGCTCCACTTCGGGGGCCTCTTCCGGCGGCACTTCCGGCGGCGTCTCCGTCGGGATTTCCCTCGGGTCCCCCAGGGCCTCCGCGGGCACCTGCGGCTGGCCCTTGCTGTTCAGCTCGCACTGCAGCAGTTCGATGCGCAGGCTGACATCGCGGGTGTTGGCTTCGAACATCTGGTTGATGGCGATGTCCTTGTGTTCGCTGCGGAACAGCCGGCTGGCCTCGCGGCCGTCGATCCATTCGTTGCTTTTGCTAAGGAACTGCTGATGCTGGTTGGTCAGCACGTAGACGTGACTCATGCGGCGGAACAACTTTAATGCTGTGACAGAAAGGCAGTGTACATTCAGAAGGCGGAGGACAGAAGACTGAGGACAGACGAAGCGAAAATCCCCCTGGGTAGGAGCGGGCCATGCCCGCGATCGGCATCAGCTACGTAGCGACGGCCGATCGCGGGCATGGCCCGCTCCTACAGCGTAAGGGAGCAGTCTGTAGGGTGCGCCGTGCGCACCGTTGCCGGGCGGTGCGCACGGCGCACCCTACTCAGTCTCGCGTCACAGAGGCGTGAGCGGATAGTGCTCCGGGTAGGGCAAGCGCGCCGCGCCGCTGTCCACCGCCGCGCGGGCCACTGCTGAGGCCACCTCCGGCAGCAGCCGGGGGTCGGTGGGCTTGGGCAGGATATAGTCCGGGCCCAGGCTCAGCTCGACGCCGCCGTAGCCCTCGCGCACCGCGTCCGGCACCGGCAGGTGGGCGATCTTGCGGATGGCCTCGATGGCGGCCAGCTTCATCTCCTCGTTGATGCGCACCGCGCGCACGTCCAGGGCGCCGCGGAAGATGAACGGGAAGCAGAGCACGTTGTTCACCTGGTTCGGGTAGTCCGAGCGGCCGGTGGCCATGATCAGGTCGTCGCGCACGCTGTGTGCCAGCTCCGGGGAAATTTCCGGAGTGGGGTTGGAGCAGGCGAAGACCACCGGGCGCGGGGCCATCCTGGACAGCTGCTCGGCGGACAGCAGGTCCGGGCCGGACACGCCCAGGAAGACATCGGCGCCCTCGATGGCGTCGTCCAGGGTGCGCATTTCCGTGTCGCGGGCCCACTCGCCCTTGTAGGCGTTGATATCGGTGCGCCCGGAGTGAATCACGCCGCGGCTGTCGAGCATGGTGATCTGCTCTTTCTTTGCGCCGGCGGCCAGCATGAGTTTGCAGCAGGCGGTGGCGGCGGCGCCGGCCCCCAGGCACACCATGCGCACGTCTTCGATTTTCTTGCCCTGGATTTCCAGCGCGTTGAGCATGCCGGCCACGGTGACGATGGCGGTGCCGTGCTGGTCGTCGTGGAATACCGGCACTGAGCAGCGCTCGATCAGCGCCTCCTCAATATGGAAGCACTCCGGGGCCTTGATGTCCTCCAGGTTGATGCCGCCGAAGGTGTTGGCGATATCGGACACCGTCTGGATGAAGCGCTCCGGACTGGGGCTATCCACTTCGATGTCCACCGAGTTGATGCCGGCGAAGCGCTTGAACAGCAGCGACTTGCCCTCCATCACCGGCTTGGAGGCCAGCGGGCCCAGGTTGCCCAGGCCGAGAATGGCGCTGCCGTTGGAGATCACCGCCACCAGGTTGCCCTTGCCGGTGTAGAGGTAGGCCGCCTCGGGGTCCTTGGCGATCTCGCGCACCGGCTCGGCGACGCCCGGGCTGTAGGCCAGGGACAGGTCTTCCTGGGTCTGGGCGGGGGTGGTCAGTTCTACCGATAGCTTGCCCGGGGTCGGCAGCGCGTGGTAGTCGAGCGCGGCCTGGCGCAATGAATCCGTCATCTGGAAACAATCTCGTGAATTCTGGGGCCGGAATTTTAGCCCGGTCCGGCTACTGCGGGGGGCGCAGAGAATAACCGACAGGGGTCGCCCGCCACAAGAGCGCGCGTGAGGGGGAGCCGTTAATTCTTACTAATTTTCAGGGTGTACGGGGAGTCAACCGCAATAAACCAGCGTTTATTTTGCGGAAACTGGGATGTGTATTTCGATCCCCGATCAAGCAGCCAGCCTTTCACTTCGATTTGTGCCCCTTGCCAATCGCGCCGGCCCAGCTGGCCAAAATCCCCCTGTGGGTCCAGGCGCAGGGCCACCGGGCCGTCCAGTTCCAGCCATAAATAGCGGTTGTGGTCGGCCTTGCGCACCCGGCCCCGCAGCACTACGAAGCCACCGTCGCCGGGGCGGACATCCGCGGCCCGTTTCACCGGCCACACGCCGGGCGCCCACAGGCCGCGCCGGTCGCTGCGCGCCCATGCCTCGCGTTCGGACAGACACTCCGCCAGGGAGAGGTTGGGGGCCATGGCCACGTGGAAGGCCAGGCCGGCGGCCAGCAGCGCCGATTCCAGGTTGTCGCCGCGGTGGTTGTACACGTGGGCGAGGAGGCGTCCGTAGGAGTCCCGCCGCTCGCGGTCGTACACCAGTTCCAGGCCGCCGTCGGCGAGAAAACGCTCGGTGAAATGTTTGGCCTCCCGCGCCAGCGGTTCCGCCGGGCGGCCTTCGCGGGCCAGTTCCGGCGTATTGACGCCGATCAGGCGCACACGGCGGCCGTCCTCCAGCAGCAGGGTGTCGCCGTCCTGTACCCGTTTCAGCGCCACCAGTTCGTCCGCCTCCCCGAGCACGCAATCCGCCGCGGCGGCGGCGGCGGCCAGCAGCAGGGCACAAAAAAAGGCACCGAGGGAAACCCAGGGTGCCTTTCTTTTGGCTGCCGGCGCTTTTCTGGCTGCGGGCGTTTTGCCTGCGGCCATCGCGTCGCGCTTTACTTGCCGATGCGGCTGCCGAAGCGCTTCTTGAAGCGGTCCACGCGGCCACCGGTGCTGGCTTCGCGCTGCTTGCCGGTATAGAAGGGGTGACACTGGGAGCAGACGTCCAACTGGATGTCTTTGCCCAGGGTCGAGCGGGTCTTGATCACGTTGCCGCAGGAGCAGGTGGCGGTGACTTCGCTGTAATTCGGATGGATATCGGTCTTCATGGTTTGCCTCAATTCGAAACCGCCACCTGATCTGTTGCCGGGCACGGAGTCGTCGTTGGTTTAGGGGCTGGGTAAAAAGTGCGCGCATACTAATCAGATTAGCGCGGCGGTTCAAGCACAATTGCCCGCCGGGAGCGCCGAGCCCCAGCTCGGCCTGCGGGCCGCAGGCCCGCTGTGGGAGCTTGCGTGCAAGCGAATGGCTACGAAGCCCTTCTCTTCGCCCTGTTCCTACAGAGGCAGTGCCGAGGACAAATCCGCGGAGCAGCAGACCCGCGTTGCAATTGCGCTATCATGTGCGGCTCGCGCGGGCAGTACAAAGGGGAGGCGCAAATTGGCAACCGACGGTGGAGGAAAACCGGCAATTCTGCGCCTGGCGGTGCCGGTACCCCTGCGGCGCCTGTTCGACTACCTGCCCCCGCAGGGCACCGACCCCGCGCAACTGTTACCGGGCCAGCGTTTCTGGGTACCCTTCGGCGGGCGCAAACTGGTGGCGGTGCTGGTGGATATCGTCAGTGAGTCCCCACTTGCCGAGCTGAAGGCGGCCCTGGAACAGATAGATGCGACCCCCCTGTTCGACCGCCAAAGCCGCGCCTTCCTGCACTGGGCCGCCGACTACTACCAGGCGCCCGCCGGCGAACTCTACGCCGCCGCCCTGCCCGCCGCGCTGCGCAAAGGCAAACCCGCCGATCACTGGGCCGAACAGTGGCTGGAACTCACCATCGAGGGCAAGGGCCTGCCCGAGAGCGCCCTGGCGCGGGCGCCAAAACAGCAGGCGCTGCTGCAGCTGCTGTTGCGGGACGGCAGGCAGAGCCGCCCCCATCTCAAAACCCTGGGTCATTCCGCCACCGCAGTACGGGCGCTGCTGGATCGCGGCCTGGCGCAGTGGGCTGCCGGCCCCACCGCCCCGCCGCCGCTCTCAACCGCCAAGGGCGCCGGGGCGGCCCCGGCGCGGCTCAATGAAGCGCCGCGGCTCAACGAAGAGCAGCGGCAGGTGCTGGACGCCATTCCAGCGGATCGCTTTAGCGTCTCACTGCTTGAGGGCACCACCGGCAGCGGCAAGACCGAAGTCTACCTGCGGCTGATGGAGCGGGTGCTCACCAACGGCAGGCAGGCCCTGTTACTGGTGCCTGAGATCGGCCTGACACCGCAGACCCTGCGCCGCATCGCCGCGCGCTTTCCCGGCCGCAGCATCGCCGCCCTGCACTCCGGCCTGGCCGAGGGCGAGCGGGCCCGGGCCTGGCTGTCCGCCGCCGCGGACCAGGCGGATATCGTGATCGGCACCCGCTCGGCGATATTCACCCCGCTGCACAAGCTGGGCGCGGTGATCGTGGACGAGGAGCACGACGGCTCCTTCAAACAGCAGGACGGCGTACGCTACTCCGCTCGCGACCTGGCGGTGGTGCTCGGGCGCAACGCCGGGGTGCCGGTGCTGCTGGGCTCCGCCACCCCCTCCCTGGAGAGCCTGCACAACGCCCTGAACGGGCGCTATCAGCACCTGCGCCTGCGCCATCGCGCCGGCGACGCGCGGCCGCCGCAGATCCATATAGTCCCCACCCTCGGTCAGCAGCTGGAGGAAGGTTTCGCCCCCCAGGTATTGCGCCATGTCGGCGAGACCCTGGCCCGCGGCGAGCAGGCGCTGGTGTTTATCAACCGCCGCGGCTTCGCCCCGACCCTGGCCTGTGACGACTGCGGCTGGCTGGCGGACTGCCCCCACTGTTCCAGCAAGCTGACCCTGCACCGCCGCCAGCGCCAGCTGCGCTGTCACCACTGCGACTATCGCCGGCCTATGGTAGACAGCTGCCCCCAGTGCCACAGCCGCTCGCTCAGCGCCCTGGGAGCCGGCACCGAGCGCAGCGAGGCGCTGCTGGCCCACCGCTTTGCCGACTACCCGGTGATCCGCGTGGACCGCGACACCACCGCCAGCAAACAGGCCCTGGACAAGCTGCTGGCCCCGGCGCGCGCCGGCGAGCCCTGCCTGCTGCTGGGCACCCAGATGCTGGCCAAGGGCCACCACCTGCCCCGGGTCACCCTGGTGGTGATCCAGGATGCCGACGGCGGCCTGTTCAGCGCCGACTTCCGCGCCCCGGAGCGCACCGGCCAGTTACTGGAGCAGGTGGCCGGCCGCGCCGGTCGCGGCGAACTGGCGGGCCGGGTACTGGTGCAGAGCCGCTACCCGGAGCACCCGCTGCTGCAGCTTCTGCTGGAGAAAGGCTACGGTGCCTTCGCCCGCCAGCTGCTGCGCGACAGGGCCGTGGCCCAGCTGCCGCCGCTGCGCGCCATGGCGCTGGTGCGCGCCGAGTGCGAGGAGGCGAAGTGGGCGGAGGAATTTCTCGGCGAGGCCCGCCGGCAGTTGGAAGCCCTGGCACCGCCGTCCCCGCAGTTGCAGTACCTGGGGCCGGTGCCCGCGCTTTTAGAGCGCAAGTCCGGCCGCTTCCGTTTCTATGTGCAGATCACCGCGGAAAAGCGCGGCGCATTGCAGGCGCTGCTCGCGCGCCTGTGCCAATGGGCCGAGGGCAACCGCAACCGGCGCTTGCGCTGGGCAGTGGATATGGATGCGCAGGAGTTATCCTGACCCGCGATGACGTCACCTTGATGCTATAGCGTTGCAACGCTATAGTGCCCTTCGGCAAAAGGGTGTGATAATGAGCAACTTGTCCAAAAGGTCCACGATTTACTTTGATCCGGCCATCCACCAGGCGCTGAAGCTGAGAGCGGCCACCAGCCATCAATCGGTGTCCGAACTGGTGGACGAGGCGGTGCGCCTGCTGATGCGCGAAGACCAGGAGGATCTGCAAGCCTATGCGGACAGGGTCAGCGAGCCGGAAGTGTCCTATGAGGCCCTGCTTCAAGACCTGAAGAAGCATGGCAAAATATAAAATCACTTTTAAGAAATCTGTAGCCGGAGACCTGCGCGCTATCCCCAATCGGGATGTAAAGCGTATCCTGAAGCGCATAGACACCCTCGCAGAAAATCCCCGCTGCGCGGGCTGCATAAAGCTGACCGGGCGCGAACTCTATCGCGTTCGGCAGGGGAATTACCGGATTGTCTATGAAATCGTCGACACCAGGCTGGTAGTCTGTGTTGTCAAAGTCGCGCACCGGTCTGTGGTTTACAACTAAACGCAATTGATTGAGAAGGGATCTTCATGAGCCGTCGCAACGCCAGCCGCCGCAGCAGTCCCGCGAGCAAACCCGCCTGGGTCTGGTTTGTGCTGGGCAATTTTGTCGGCGGTTTCGTGGTGTTTATGATTTTTCTCACCGGGCTCAAGCAGGATTCCGACGGCGACAAGCGCCCGGCGCCCCCCGCCCGGAAGGCCGAAGAGCAGTCGTCAAAGCCGCGCTTCGATTTCTATACCCTGCTGCAGGAAAACGAAGTGGAGGTGCCCGAACCCAAGGTGGCCAAGCCCTCCCGCCGCGTCACCGGCCCCCCGGACGGCGGCGCGCGCAGCGAGTCCCCCCGCGAGGAGACGCCCGAGAGAGACGATCCGCAACTGGTGTATATCCTCCAGGCGGCCTCCTTCCGCGACGCCGCGGAGGCGGAAAAACTGCGCGCGCAGCTCACCCTGGCCAACCTCGAAGTAAAGGTGGAGACCGCCACCGACAGCCGCGGCACCTGGCACCGGGTACTTATCGGCCCCTACCGCAGCCGCTCCAAGGTGGCCGCGGCGCGGGAGACGCTCGCCGACCACAAACTGATGCCGCTGGTGCTCAAGCGCCCGGCGCGCTGACGAACTTGCGCGTCAGCCGGTGAGACAGCGGCGCGATCACCGACACCAGCGGAAACGCCACCACCCAGGCCACCACCCACGCGCTTGCCCAACGCCACATAAAACCGCCGTCGAAACCGGTGTTGATAAAAGTGATCACCGCGGACATCAGCAGCGACATCAGGCCGGACATGATCAGCGCGAATACCAGGGCGTACAAACGTGAGGGAAGGACTGGCACGGCGGGTCCTCTGAGATACATCGGGCGCGCATTATAGGCTTTCGGCCCTTTCTTGTTGAAATTCCCCCCCCGCGACCACACTTACCCTAGACCTGAACAGATTCTCCCTTGTAGGAGCGGGCCATGCCCGCGATCAGCCTCCACTACGTAGTTGATGCCGATCGCGGGCATGGCCCGCTCCTACAAGGCACCGAAAAACAAACCGAGAGGCCTCCCTTGGAACAGTATCGCGGTACCACCATTCTCTCCTGCCGGCGCGGCGGCAAAGTCGTTATCGGCGGCGACGGCCAGGTCTCAATGGGCAACACCATCATGAAGGGCAATGCGCGCAAGGTGCGCCGCCTGTACAAAGACAAGGTGATCGCCGGATTCGCCGGCGGCACCGCCGACGCCTTCACCCTGTTCGAGCGCTTCGAGGCCAAGCTGGAGGCCCACGGCGGCCAGCTCACCCGCGCCGCAGTGGAGCTGGCCAAGGACTGGCGCACCGACCGCGCCCTGCGTCGGTTGGAGGCGCTGCTGGCGGTGGCGGACGAAAGCGCCAGCCTGATCGTCACCGGCAACGGCGACGTAATCCAGCCGGAGGACGACCTGATCGCCATCGGCTCCGGCGGCCCCTTCGCCCAATCGGCCGCCCGCGCGCTGCTGGACAACACCGAACTGGACGCGCGCACCATCGTCGAGCAGGGCTTGAAGATTGCCGGCGATATCTGCGTCTACACCAACCAGAACCACACCATTGAAGAACTGAGTTACTGAGGAGCGGGCTAAAAAGTACTTTTGTCATTCCGGCGCAGGCCGGAATCCAGGTGGCACTGAACTGGATACCGGCCTACGCCGGTATGACGGGCCTATCAATTTTGATTTGCAGCAGAGTATCTACCAGCACTAGCTCCGGTTTTGCACACGAGAATTTCTATGTCCCAGATGACCCCCCGCGAAATAGTCCACGAACTCGATCGCCATATCGTCGGCCAGCAGGACGCCAAGCGCGCCGTGGCCATCGCCCTGCGCAACCGCTGGCGGCGCATGCAGGTAAACGAAGAGCTGCGCGCGGAAATCACCCCGAAAAATATCCTGATGATCGGACCCACCGGCGTGGGCAAGACCGAGATCGCCCGCCGCCTGGCAAAGCTCGCCAACGCGCCCTTTATCAAGGTGGAGGCCACCAAGTTCACCGAAGTGGGCTACGTGGGCCGCGATGTGGAATCCATCGTGCGCGACCTGGTGGAGATGGCGGTCAAACTGGAGCGCGAACAAGCCATGGCCGGGGTGGAGCAGCGCGCGATGGACGCCGCCGAGGAGCGGGTGCTCGACGCCCTGCTGCCACCGGCGCGCTCCACCGAGCCGGGCGACCGCGGCTCCAGCACCCGCCAGCTGTTCCGCAAGAAACTGCGCGAGGGCGAGCTGGACGAAAAGGAAATTGAAATAGAGATCTCGGTGGCCCCTGTGGGTGTGGAAATCATGGCGCCCCCGGGCATGGAGGAAATGACCAACCAGCTGCAGGGCATGTTCTCCAATATGTCCCAGGGCCGCACGCGCAAGCGCAAGCTCACCGTCAAGCAGGCGCTCAAGCAGCTCACCGACGAGGAGGCGGCCAAGCTGGTCAACGACGAGGAGGTGAAGAGCCGCGCGATCGAGGCCGCGGAACAGAACGGCATCGTGTTTCTCGACGAGATCGACAAGGTGGCCAAGCGCCAGGAAACGGGCGGCGCCGACGTATCCCGCGAGGGCGTACAGCGCGACCTGCTGCCGCTGATCGAGGGCAGCACCGTGAGCACCAAGTACGGCATGATCAAGACCGACCATATTCTGTTTATCGCCTCCGGCGCCTTCCACCTGTCCAAGCCCTCGGACCTGATCCCGGAGCTGCAGGGCCGGTTGCCGATCCGCGTGGAACTGAGCTCGCTCACTTCCGAGGATTTCCAGCGCATCCTCACCGAGCCCTCCGCCTCGCTCACCGAGCAGCAGAAGGCACTGCTGGCCACCGAGGGCTTGCAGCTGGAATTCTCCGAGGACGGCATCCGCCGCATCGCCGAAGTGGCCTACCAGGTCAACGAGAGCACGGAAAACATCGGCGCGCGCCGCCTGCACACGGTGCTGGAACGGTTGCTGGAGGAAATCTCCTTCGACGCCGGCGACGGCGACAAAACCATCACCATCGACGCCGCCTACGTGGACAGCCACCTGGGCGAACTGAGCCGGAACGAAGACCTGTCCCGCTTCATTCTGTGAATAGCTCCCCTCTCCCGCTTGCGGGGGAGGGGTTGGGGGAGGGGGCACGAGAAGCGGCCCCCGCAAACCGATAAATATGAAACCACCAAAAAAAATCCGCCTAAACCGCACAGAAAAAAACCTGCAGCTACTATTCGACGATGCCGAATACACCCTGCCGGCGGAATACCTGCGCGTCCACTCCCCCAGCGCCGAGGTCCGCGGCCACGGCGCCGGCGAGCCGTTGCTGGTCAGCGGGAAAATGCATGTGGGTATTGAAAGCGTCGAGACCGCCGGCCGCTACGCGCTGAAAATCGTCTTCGACGACGGCCACGACAGCGGCATTTACACCTGGGAATATCTGCGCGAACTGGGCGAAAACCACACGGCCAATTGGGGCGCCTACCTGCAGCGCCTGCAGCAGGCGGGCAAGGGTCGCGATCCGGATGAGAGCCCGGTCAAGTTTATTAACTAAAGATCCTGTTTAATCCCCCTGTCACACTTCCGGTCTTTAATGCGCGCCAAATAACCGAATACCGGAGGTTTTCCATGGCGAAGCGCATCGCCCGCGCGCTGGCCGCGTGTTGCCTGTTTCCCACCCTGCCCCTTCCCGCCGCCGAACTGCCGGATTACCAGCGCAACAGCGCCTGGTTTACCGATGGTGAAAATCACCTGGCCGCCAAAGCGGAAGACGAGCGCGGGAATAAAACCGCGAAGAACGTGATCCTTTTCATCGGCGACGGCATGGGCATTTCCACCCTCACCGCCGCGCGGATTCTCGAGGGTCAGCTGCGCGGCGAGAGCGGCGAAGAAAATAACCTGTCCTTCGAGGAGTTTCCCTACAGCGCACTGGTAAAAACCTACAACACCAACCAGCAGACACCGGACTCCGCCGGCACCATGACCGCGATCATGACCGGGGTGAAAACCCGGGCCGGCGTAATCAATATCGATGGCGACGCCCTGCGCGCGGACTGCGCCTCCAGCAAAGGCAGGGAGCTGAACACCTTCCTGGAACTGATGGAGAGCCGCGGCAGATCCACCGGCGTCGTCTCCACTGCGCGCATTACCCACGCCACACCGGCGGCCACCTACGCGCGCACACCGGAGCGCAATTGGGAGCACAGAGCCGAGGGCGACTGCAAAGATATCGCCACGCAGTTGGTGGAAATGGAAGCCGGTGACGGAGTGGACGTAATCCTCGGCGGCGGCCGCCGCAACTTTATTCCCACCGGGGCCGACGGCGAGCGGGCGGACGGCCGCGATCTCATCGCCGAGTGGCTGGCCCGTTACGAAGGCGAACAGCAGGCGCAATACCTGGAGACGGGCTCAGCACTGAGCGCAGTGGACATTGCGGGGACCGACAAACTGCTCGGCCTCTTTACCAGTTCCCATATGCGCTACGAAGCGGACCGCAAGGTGAGTGGCGCCGACGAGCCGGGCATCGCGGAAATGACCGATGCCGCCATCGAGCTGCTGCAGAAAAACGACGACGGCTACTTCCTGATGGTGGAGTCCGGTCGCATCGACCATGCCCATCACGCGGGCAACGCTTACAATGCGCTGCACGACACCATCGCTTTCGCCGAGGCGGTAAAAACGGCGGTGGAAAAAGTGGACCTGGAAGAAACCCTGATCCTGGTGACCGCGGATCACAGCCATGTGTTAACCATCGCCGGCTATCCCACCCGCGGCAATCCCATCCTCGGCAAGATGGTCACCAACGACGGCACCGGCGCGCCGCAGGCGGAGGCCGCCGCCGCCGGCGATGGCCTGCCCTACACCACGCTGAGCTACGCCAATGGCCCGGGCCACGCCGATCTGGGCAGCGAGACGGATGCGGACGAACGCTATACCACAGCGGTGAATAGCGGCCGCAAGGACCTGAGCGCGGTGGATACCGAAGCCCCGGGCTTCTATCAGGAGGCCCTGGTGCCCCTGGGCTCCGAGAGCCATGCCGGCGAAGATATCAGTTTGCACGCCATCGGCGCAGGCAGCGAGCTGGTGCAGGGTACCCTGGAACAGAACGCGATTTTTCATGTAATGGTCGGCGCAACCGGCATTCCGGTAACGGCGGAATAATTTTGGGGGTAAAACAATGAAGCGATACAACAAACTGGCGACGGCCTTTTCTCTCGCCCTGCTGGCCAGCGCCTGCAGCGACAGCGATTCCGATCGCGGCCGGGAACCCGACTTGCCCGAACCGGACCCGGAAGAACAGGCTCTGAGCCTGCCGCAGTCCCAGCGCGAAAGCAGCTGGTTTACCGCCGGCGAAGCGGCGGTGGATGCAGCGCGCCAGCAGACCGTCAACAACACGCCCGGCGCGGCAAAAAATATCATCCTGTTCGTGGGCGACGGCATGGGCATCTCCACCGTCACCGCCGCGCGTATCCTCGCGGGCCAGCAGCAGGGCCTCGACGGCGAGGAGTACCAGCTCAGCTTTGAGAAAATGCCTTTCGCCGGCCTGGTGAAAACCTACAACACCAACCAGCAGACCCCGGACTCCGCCGGCACCGCCACCGCCCTGATGACCGGCGTAAAGACCAAGGCCGGCGTGATCAACGTCGACGAAACCGTGGCCCGCGGCGATTGCGCGGCGAGCCTCGAGCGGCCCCTGACCACCGCGCTGGAACTGGCGGAGGCCAAGGGCAAGAGCACCGGCATTATCAGCACCGCGCGCATCACCCACGCCACCCCGGCGGCCACCTACGCCAAGTCGCCGGAGCGGGGCTGGGAGTACAAAGCCGAGGGCGGCTGTGTGGATATCGCCGCACAGCTGGTGAAACTGGCGGCCGGCGACGGCGTTGACCTGATTCTGGGCGGCGGCCGCCGCAGCTTTCTGCCCAACACCGTAACCGACCTGGAGGGCAAAGCCGGCAAGCGCGAGGACGGCCGCAACCTGGTGGACGAGTGGCGGAAACGCTACGGTGATGGCGTCACCAATGCCGCCTATATCGAAAACCAGTCCGGCTTTGACGCGCTGGATATCGCCGGCACCGACAAGCTGCTGGGCCTGTTCAACGCCTCCCACATGCACTACGAGGCGGACCGCGGCAACGACGTGGCCGGCGAGCCGTCACTGAGCGAGATGACCGCCAAGGGTCTGGAACTGCTGCAGAAAAACAACGACGGCTATTTCCTGATGGTGGAATCCGGCCGCATCGACCACGGCCACCACGCCGGCAGCGCCTACAGCGCGCTCACCGACGCGGTGGAATTCGCCAAGTCGGTACAGGTGGCGATGGACAACACCAGCGCCGAAGACACCCTGATTATCGTCACCGCCGACCACAGCCACGTGATGACCATCGCCGGCTATCCGACCCGCGGCAACCCCATCCTCGGCAAGGTAATCACCAACGACGGCAGCGGCCAGCCGCAGGAGACCCCGAGCCTCGCCGACGACGGCCTGCCCTACACCACCCTCAGCTACGGCAATGGCGCCGGCTACGCAGACATGGGCGAGGAGACGGATGCGGACGAGCGCTACGGTCACGAAGTCGATGCCGGCCGCAAGGACCTGACCCACGTAGACACCACCGCGCCCGGCTATCACCAGGAGGCGCTGGTGCCGCTGGCATCCGAGTCACACGCCGGAGAGGACGTGGGCGTCTGGGCCCGCGGCCCCGGCGCGCACCTGGTCAGCGGCACCAATGAACAGAACTACCTGTTCCACGTAATGACCCGTGCGGGTGGTCTGCTCGACTGATTTGCTATCTGCAACTGTGAATATACTGCCGCGAATCAAATATTATTTGATTCGTCATACCGGCGCAGGCCGGTATCCAGATCGGTGACACCTGGATTCCGACCTGCACCGGTATGGAACCCCACCCCACCCTGTAGGAGCGGCCGGTGGCCGCGATCGAGCTTCGGGATTTCTTCGATAGTCCGATCGCGGCCACCGGCCGACGGAAGCCACTTCCCCTCTGATCCACAAGGGAGCGGATGGTTGGGCTGAAGTTAAGAAATGGACAGCGAGAAAGAAATTGTTCTGCCTATATCAATTCGTAAGCATAAAATAAGCCGCTTCAAGCGCTAGATCTTCTTCATTCTTACGCTGATCCAGCGTTCCGTAAGGTATCTGCTCATCTACCGGTAATCCAACATGCTCGAACCATTCCCCCTCCGGAGACAAATAAAACTCGTTGGAAAGGGCAAAGGAAAACCCGTTCGGCAGCGTTTTCTCCAGAGAATCTGAGAGAGAACCTTGTGTCGGCTCCCCAATGGTTGTCACATTGGGTAAATTACGCATCATAAGAGTGAACACCTCAGCAGCGCTGGTAGTGTTGCGACTGGTCAACAGAACAATATCTTTAAGATACCGAGCATTTTCGGCTGGCGACAAATGATAGGCTTCCAGCTCTGTTCGACCGCTACCCAGTCTGGCCTGCTTACAATAAAGACGGCGTTCAGTATCCAGGAAGTGCTTTACTATAAGCTGACTCGCTGCATCAAACCCGCCTGAATTATTCCGCACATCGATAATCAAACCATCTGTATCCTGTAAAGTGGTAAGCGCCTGGGTGATGGCTTCATCCAACACCATCAGCTCGGCTTCTGCTTCGATGTCGTCCTCGTTGTCTGTACTGAATCCAATCATACTGTCGATAATCAGTACGCCGATATTGTCGGGAGCCAGATACCAAATTACCTCATCATTGGCTGCGAATTCTACGCCGCCTTCATCAACCGCATAGCTCAGTCGAACTTCATCCATCAGTTCAATCTGTGAAACAACATACTTCACGTACTGCTGATGCTTCTCTTCAGTGTCAACTTCACCATTGGCATTGACAAATTCCTCAGTCAGCAAATCAATGGTTGTCATATGATTGCTAAAGTCAACGTCACCATACTCTGAAGCGATTTCCACATGATTGTCCATCAGCGGCTCAACCATGGCGGAAAGGACCTCAAATAATTCTTCACCGGTGGTTCCCGCCGTAACTTCAGGACGGAATATTTCGTACTGTGCTTGCCAATCGACCTCTTTCACGTCAAAAGACAAATAGTACTCATGAAAGGTCTGCCAGAAAATTTCAAAGTTTAGTTCGGGGTTATCTTGATAGTTATCATCGCCAAAACGAGCAACTAGGTTTGTTCGGCAAGAATCAGGAAGATCGTCCACCCGGTCAAAAACGGACCCTCTGATATCAGTGTCGCTAAAAGCGGCTTTCTCTCGTAGCTCAGAATTATCATCCGACAATTCCCAGCCCTCTTCTCTTAACTCCTCGTCTGATATTTCAACTTTCCGAGTGAGTATGCAGTAACTCGACGTGAATTCATAAAAACTTGCTATTTCATCGTGATAATCAATCACCTGTCCATAAGCGGTTGCTTGCCATCGTCCTTCGAAAGGCGAGAGCTGGTCACTTGGTTTGTTAGTCCCGTCGTTACAAGCCGTTATAAATAGACTGACTAACACAAGACTGGCCAACATGAACTTACCCATTATACTACTCCTCTAGTAGTTGACTCTGGTTGATTTTGGCAGCTGTCATTCGATGCTCATTAAAAATGATTGTCGAATTTTTTCTTGCAGAATTCTGCGACAATTCGTCTTATACCCATTTTCGAATTCTCCCGTACCGCCTGTGAAAACTGAATCAGGCATGACGGCATTAAACCGTAACAGCGCTGTAACGGTCTGTATCAAGATGTTTCAACTTGATACTCGCAGAGAAAAGTTTGGGAATAGAGGGAAAGTCTTAAATTGTCAGGGAGTGGGATGGATAAACTGTGAAGTGTGTGGTAAGTGACACAGGAGTCTATGGGTTTGTTTTGGAGTAAGTTAACTCGATTTTTGCGCCGCTCAGTGTAACTGATGAACCCAAAACCAATTTGCACCTGAACCACTGTGAAATTTTACTAGTAATGGCTAACCCCATTCCGTGATTATTGGGGTTAATTTTCTGCCCGCCTTTCTGGAACGGTTGCAGTATTCTATCCCATTGATCTTCCGGAATTCCCGGTCCATCATCCTCAATAGATAAAGTTATGTATTGATTGCCTACAGACACTGATATTTTCACAGTTCGCTTTGAATATTGCAGGGAATTGTCAATAAGATTGTTAATCTGCATTGCCAAATATCGCCTGTCAGCGTATACAATCGCTTGTGCTGTAGCGGTTTTGAGTTGTATATCGATAAGAGAGTTGGCGTGCAATGAGATGAGTTGTGGTAAAAAGTCATTCAGATCAATGTCTTCCATTTGAAGTTTAATATTGGCTTCATCCAGACGCGCATAATCCAATAACGTTGAGACCAGAGATTCCATTTCATCCAGGTCATTGTTCAGGCGATTGACGTATTTTTGCCGTAACTTATCAGATTGTTCCTCCGCCAGAGTATCCAAGCCAAAACGTAGCCTGGCCAATGGCGTTTTAAGATCGTGAGAAACAGCGCGGCTTAATAATTTATTGTCACTGACAAGGCATTGGATACGTTCCGCCATTGCATTGAATTCCCGTTCAATATCCAGGATATAGGAGCGGGGTTTTATTTCTACACGAGCAGACAGATCTCCTTCCCCAAACTGATTGGCGGCAGCGCGTAATTTATTGAGATGGCTGAGTAGCGGATATAGCCAGATAATTATCGCTATTGCCATGCCAATATAAAATCCAAGAGTAAGGATCAAGTTGATCGGTGTATTCGACGGCAAGGGTTTGTCGTGGTGTACATCAAGACTCAAAATATCGCTCGATCGAGGCATATAAAAATGAACCGAAACGGTTCCATCGGTTTTCAGAAATAGTGGATCACCATTGTAAAATGATTTAGACAAAGTTGGCGGAACAGGAAATTCGGATTTCTTATATACTGATAGCGGGAGCTGAGAGTACTGCTGCCAGGAGTTTAGAAAACTTTCCCTATCTTCTATGTGGTCTAACGTAAAGGCCAGATCAGCGGCTAGCTCTTGCCAGGCCAAAAGCTTTGGCGGCATTTCCGTTGATTCACCGATATATGAATATACTTGACTGAACAGCCAGCCCAGTCCAAATGTGGCCGTCACGACAGTCAATATTAATGAAAACGTCAAGTTTCTCACTGTCAGATCACCTGGCTTCGCACATAAAAACATACCCCTTGCCCCAGATGGTTTTTATCTGAATTGGTTGTTCCGAATCGTCCGCAAGTTTTTTCCGTAAACGCGAAATACGAATATCAATTGAACGGTCAAAGCCGTCGTAATCGATACCTCGAAGTTGGCTGACCAACTCAGCTCGGGGAATTACTTGTCCGGCACGCGAAGCCAGCAGCCACAGTACATCAAACTCGTTGCTTGAAATTGGCAAAGGCTCGCCTCGGAATACCAAGGTTTTGGTCTGCTTTTTTATTGTTAATGCACCAAAGGTTAACTCTGATTTGCCGGACTCATGGTTAGAACGGCGCATTAATGCTTTAATCCGAGCCAACAGTACTTTTGGTCGTACCGGTTTGTTTATATAATCATCCGCGCCAAGTTCCAGGCTCAATAATTCATCGGCCTCTTCAGCACATGCCGTCATCATTAGGATTGGGCAGCGGCAAAAGGTGCGAACATCCTTGCAAATCTCAAAGCCGTTCTTGTGGGGCAGCATAATATCCAGCAATACGAGCTCAGGTCGTTGGGTGCGAATAGCATCAACTGCAATGTCGCCACTATGCACCATCGTCGTAGAGAAATTGTGCATTTGCAGGTAATCGCAGATCCAATCAGCGAGAGCGATATCGTCTTCTACAACCAGAATATGTGCCCCACTAGAACTCATTTAGAACAACCTCCATCTGGATGTTGATTTTTTAGGAGATTTATACACCGACGCAACCTGAACCTTGGTGCTTCCCAGTATCTCAACCTGGCCGTTACGTCTTATTTCATACTCGGCTGATTCGCTGGACTCAAACTCATATTCGTATTGTGTCTGAGTTGCTCCCTGCCAGCAGGTCAATGGCGTTTGACTATGCGCATAGTATAGGCAATATTCACCGTCAGTAGGTGTTTTCCAATAAAATACGAGTGTTTGGTAGCAGGTTTGTCCCTGGTGCAGAGAGACACAACGCTGCGGTTTTACCTGTAGTTGTACCTGGTTCTGCTCAGCTAACAAAGGGGCGCATACGAAAGTAAGAGCCATAGCACTGGACCTCCAGGCCAGTGCCGACCATATCCGCTTCGCGAATAAGTGGTGCCGGCGCATTTTAATGCTCATCCTTCTAACCCCTTAAAATACGTATGACAAGGTGGTACTAATTGATCCTGACCAATTGCCATCAAAAAGGGGGCTATTTCGTACCGTTGATGAGTGTGGAAAGTAGCGAAGGGTCGTACGAGAGACCCAGTGTTCATTGATAGGATAGGTGGCGCCGGCCTCAAAGGATGCTTCGATCGATGAGCCTGGCCGATACGCAGGAAACCACTGAGTTTTTTCCCGATCATTTATTCCGATTTGATACTGATTGAGATCAGCTGACGAGTAGGTCAAGCTGGCTATACCATGTAAATTCCAGTTTCTAACCTGCCATGCCCGGCCGAGTCGAGCTGTGGCTTGAATTCCATTTCCATCATGAATATCTGTAACCAAACGAAACTGAAAGATATTTTCTCCAAAAAAATAGGTGATGCGCGTACCCGCGCCCGCATAAAAAGTATCACGGTCTATATTGGATTCGTTACGCTCAGACTCAGTGAGGTCTAAATCCTCAGGATCGGTTTGCTTATCGCTTAAGTCGAGATGGCCTGAGACACTGGCAGCCAACAAATCCACACTCCAATTAGTATTACTCCATAGAGTGTAACCGAGATTCAACCCGTCACTGGTATTGCTGGAGCCCTCAAAAAACAAGCCCTTGTAACGATACTCACCACCTATACCTAAGCCATAGTCGCAATCCGTGTTGTCGTTATCGGTAAGATCAGTAATTCTGGCCGAATAAATGCAACCAGCATGAACAGAAGCTTCGAAATAGCCACCATCGTCATGGGTGACACTTTGGCTGCCTTTTCGTATATCATCGCCAATATCAGCCGCCAATGCGACTTTGGAAAGCCCCATTAGCCCTAGAATCAGACAACTTCTTATCATTGCATTCTTTCCTTTGTGTACGTGTAGCGGTTATGGCGCCATTAAACCGAAACAAGGCTTCAGCTGTCTGTATCAAGATGTTTCAGGAAATGCGGTCTCTTAATCGACGCAGTCGTCAATATTGTTGTTAACGGAAGCTGTTTAAATTTGAAAAAACGCAATCTGTAAACTTATAGCAATGGCCGGAGCACATATCCGCGCCGAGAATTGGCGCGGGGAATTTGAGTCGGCCTCGGCTACGGCCCACGTTGGATTCGATCGCCAGTCCCACCTGCCAGTGCCTTCGCAGCCGTGCCGGAGGACTTTGGGTGAATGAATTTTAACCAGTCCATCAGCAGCGCTGCGAAGCCTAGCCAGAAGAGAACAAATCCGGAAAGATTTTCCGGTTATCAGCCGCGGGCCAAGAACCAGCCAGTACCGCGTTGAGCCAGTCCAGCATATTGGCCGTGCTCCCTTTTTGCGCAGTACTCGACACCGATTATGCCAAAATTTTCGTATCTGACGCGAAAAATTGCAGCTTAAGGCATGGCCAGGCGACCTGCCGGACCAGTTCCGCGGCGGTCTTGTTCGTCGGTGTGCGCAACCCGATACCAGCAAGGCAGGCGCGACGACGGGCGCCACTCGCACCGGGCTGACGAAGTGGAAACCGCATACCCAGCTACCGCCAGGAGGCCCTCGCCAGGAGATACCCACAGCGGCGAAAACGTGGGCATCTGGCCAGTGGCCCTCGCGCGTACCTGCTCAGCGGCCCCAACGAATAGAGCTGCCTGTTCCTCGTAATGGCCTCGCCGGCGGCATGCTCGACCCCGTCTCAGGCGGTTTCCCCACCCTGTAGGAGCGGCCCATGGCCGCGAACGGACTACCGGAAAACCCGGAACCTCGATCGCGGCCATGGGCAGCTCCTACACGAACCTATAAAGTACCCGCCCAATTACTAGCCACGACAACATCTGCTATCATCCCGCCCGCAAAACCTAAGGGGTGGCTACGCCTGAGATGCTCCACGAGCAAACCCTTGAACCTGATCCGGTTAATACCGGCGTAGGAATAGGTAGGTATTCAACAACCCTCCCCACGTCGCACCCCCGGGTCTCTTTCACTCCAGCTTTCCCCGAGAGAGAACCATGAACTACCCATCGAGAAAAAGCCCGCTTGCCTGGCCGATCAGCCTCGCCGGCTGCCTGTCGGCCGGAACGGCCACCGCCGCTGAAGTAAACAGCACCGGCCTGGAAGAGGTCATCGTCACCAGCCAGCTCCGCGTCACAAGCCAGCTCGACCTCCCCACCAGCGTCAGCGTACTGGACAAAGCCGCGATCAGTGCCCGCGGCGCCAGCAACCTGGAACAACTGCTCAACCTGGCCCCCAACGTCAACTTCGCCGCCGGCGCATCGCGAGGCCGTTTTATCCAGATTCGCGGCATCGGCGAACGGAGCCAGTTTATCGACCCGGTCAATCCCTCGGTGGGCCTGATTATCGACGGTGTCGACTTCACCGGCCTGGGCCTGGCCGCCAGCACCCTGGATATCGACCAGGTGGAAATCCTGCGTGGGCCCCAGGGAACCGTATACGGGGCCAACGCCCTGGCCGGCCTGATCAGCATGACCAGCCAGGCCCCGACCGCCGAGCCCATGGCAAAAGTGTCCGCCGAAGTGGCGGAATACAATGGCCGCACTCTGTCCGCGGTCGGTAGTGGCGCCCTGACGGACAAGCTGACCTATCGGCTCGCCGCCCGCACTCAGCAATCCGATGGTTACATTGAAAATAAATACCTGGGCCGCAGCGACACCAACAATATCGACGAGTCGATTGTGCGCGGCAAATTGCGCTACCAGGCCAGCGAAGATTTGCAGCTGGACTTCACCGCACTCACTATCGACGCCGACAACGGTTACGATGCCTTTTCGTTGGAAAACACCCGCGAAACCCTGTCGGACCAGCCCGGCTGGGACCGCCAGAAAACCCTGGCGGGCTCGGTGATCGGCCACTGGACCGGCAGCGAGAATTTCACCCTGGAAACCACCCTGAGCATGGCCAACTCGGATACCGAGTACGGTTACGATGAAGACTGGACCTACGCCGGTTTTCACCCCTGGGGCTACAGCTCCACCGACAACTACCAGCGCGAGAAAGAAAACCTGAGTGCCGACCTCCGCCTGCTATCCACGGAAGCCTCCAGTTTGTTCAACGGCCGCAGCAGCTGGGTTGCCGGTGTCTATTTCCGCGATGAAAGCGAGAGCCTCGAGCGCAACGAAAGCTTCACCAGCCAGTTCGATACACAAAACACCGCACTCTACGGCCAGCTTCGAACTCAGCTCAGTGAGGCTTTCGACCTGGTAACCGGACTCAGGTTTGAAAAGCGCGATGCCGACTACGCCGACTCCCTCGCCGTGGATTCCAATAAAAAGGAAAACCTGTGGGGCGGCAACGTCACCCTGGAATACAGCCACAGCGAAAACACCCTGATCTACGGCACTGTATCCCGCGGCTATAAAGCGGGCGGCGTCAACGGCCGGATCATCTCGGCCTCCGCCAGCAACCCGAATATCGGTAGTGACCAGTTCGAATTCGACACCGAGCAGTTGATCAATTATGAACTCGGGATCAAGGGCGCCTGGCTGGAAAACCGCCTGCAGGCGCAACTGGCGACCTTCTATCAGGATCGCAGCGACGTCCAGGCCAAGCAGTCCGAGTTCGATCCCAGCGATTTTTCCTTCGATGACTATCTCACCAACGCCGCCGGTGGCAAGACAACCGGCCTCGAAATCGAACTGAACTATCTCGCCAGCGAATCCCTGCGCCTCTTTGCGTCCGCAGGCTGGCTGAATGCGGAATTCGAGGACTTCCTGAGCTCGTCCCACGTGGATGCCAGGGATGACTTCAACGGTATAGCCCTGGCACCAGTGAACCTCGACGGCCGCGATGTGGCCCACGCACCCAACTACCAGTTCTTCACCGGCACGGAATGGTCAGTGACGCCCAACCTGGTATTGCGACTGGAAGTGGAAGGCAAAGACGACTTCTACTTTTCCAACAGCCACAACGAAAAATCCACCGCCTATGAATTGCTGAACGCCCGCCTGACCTATCACGGCAATAACTGGGAGCTGGCACTCTGGGGCAGAAACCTCACGGACAAGGACTACTACACCCGGGGTTTCTACTTCAGCAACCAGTTCGGCAACAACCCCGCCAACGACTACGCCCCGGAAGCCTACTACCAGCAAGGCGAACCGCGGGTAGCGGGAATTTCCGGTACTTACACTTTTTAGAATCAGGGCGGCCCAGAGCCGCCCGCCTCTGTCGAGGAACTCTGAATAAACCCAAATCGTCATTCCGGCGAAGGCCGGAACCCAGAAAACCCCGGAACATCCGGGCACTCCGCCGTTAGCTAAAGATCCCGGAATGACGATATTCAGAGGCTGCCCAAATAACGCTCCAAAGGAGCAAAACTTATGAAACTCTCCGTAGAAATCAGCATGTACCCCCTGAAAGACGAGTACATCCCCACCATCCAGGACTTCATCGACCGCCTGAACAACCACCCCAACCTTCAGGTGATCACCAACACTATGAGCACCCAGGTATTCGGCGACTACGACCTGCTGATGGACGTCCTCAAACAGGAAATACGCACGGCCTACGAAAAGCACGGCCGTGCCATCTTCGTATGCAAATTTATCGACGGCGACCTGGCCCCGGAAACAAGCAATGTTTGACAGCGAAATCGGCAACACCATAGCCACCTCCCTCGCCGCCATGTCCCTGTGGGAGGTGGCCGCCGTCATCCTTGCCCTGGCCTACCTGCTGCTGGCCATGAAGGAAAAGATCAGCTGCTGGTACGCCGCCTTTGCCAGCACCCTGATCTACCTCTTCCTGTTCTGGGACGTCAGCCTGCTGATGGAATCCGCCCTGCAGGTGTTCTACCTGCTGATGGCCGTCTACGGCTGGTGGCAGTGGCGCCACCACCGCGACAAACAGCGGGATCTGCACATCCACCGCTGGCCGCTGCGCACGCACCTGTTTGTTTTTGCGGGCGTCGGCCTGCTGACGCTGGTGTTCGGCTATCTGCTGGATACCAACACCAGCGCCGCCCTGCCCTACCTGGATTCCTTCACCACCTGGGGCGCCGTGGTCACCACCTATATGGTGACGCGCAAGGTGCTGGAAAACTGGCTCTACTGGATAGTGGTGGACGGCGTCTCCATCTATCTTTACCTCGACAGGGAGCTCTACCTCACCGCACTGCTGTTCCTGCTCTATGTGGTGATTGTTATCGTGGGCTTCTTTCAATGGCGGGCCGTCTACAAACGGGAAAAGCTGGCCGACGGACCATCGCAGTCAAATATCGAACCTGTGACTCTGGCACAGTGACAGTCTCAATATGATCGCCGCTGCGAATGACATTATCCCACCCGACTGGCCGCGCTGGAGTACTGCCAAACCCTCTGTCGTCAAGCCGCTCACCGGCGGCTTGACCAACCAAAGCTTTCTGATAATTGCCGGCAACGACCGGCTGGTATTGCGCAAGAACTCCGCGATCAGCGAAGCGCTGGATTTAAACCGCAGCGCCGAGGCCGCCGCCCTTCGGCACGCCTATAAAGCCGGCTTGTGTGCCCCGGTGATTTACTGCGATCCCGGCCATCAATATCTGGTAACCCGCTATATCGAGGGAGAGCCGTGGTGCGCGGGCGGAGCGGACGCACTGAAGCAACTCGCACAGCTGGTGCGCAGCATCCACGCATTGCCGGCCATCGATACACAGCTGGAAATAGACGATAAGGTGGCGAGCTATTGGCGATCCATCGACGATGGAGCGGATTTCTATACCGCATTGCGAGCGCTGAACCCAAAGCTCCAGCGCCATATTGCGATCGCCAAATCACTGAATGACGGCGTTTGTCTTTGTCACAACGATTTATTGATGGCAAACCTGATTGCCGTCGATAACGGAAACCTGTATGCGATAGACTGGGAGTACGCCGCGATGGGCGATCCCTTCTACGAACTGGCAGTTATTGTCGAAGAGTACCGGCTGGAAAAGCGGCAACAGCAATGGTTGCTCGCAGAATACCTGAACCGCCCAGCAACGCAGATCGATTGGCAGAGGCTGGATCACTGGCGGGTGATCTACGGGTATCTATCTGTGCTTTGGTATGCGGTTCAGTGGTGTAGTGGAGCCATGCGTCAGCCTCACATCAATGATGAAATTCGTGATCGGGCCAGTAATTTATTCGCACTAAGTTCTGCTATTCTCCAGCTTAAAAAGACAAAACTGTTTTAGGGCACTCAGTCGTCGATAAAAATTTATCGTAGATTAATTCACGTGTTTTCTCGTTGGCGTTTTTATTGGATTTTACTTGCACCGTTGCAAGCGGACATATACGGTCTTTTGTAATATAGCTGATGACCAACCGCTCATCCATTTGGAATGGCTCATCATCGGTCCCCCAGCTAACACGAAATACCATAAAACGCGGTTGGTGATTATCGCTATACCATTCAAGCACCGGCCCGGTCTCCAATGGCAAATCACCGCTTAACTCTTCAAACTCGGACATTGCTTCAGCGCTATCCTTCTTGAGGCGCACCGTAAAGATAGTGGGCGACTGCACAGTAATATGCAAATCATGCTCACCCACCTTTCCGCAGTCCAAAATGGAAAAAGCTGCGTTGTCGTTTTGCACAGTTTCCTTACATGAATCAATGCGAGTATAAGATGTTTGCAGAGTATCCTTTGGGGTTCTGTTATCGGCTTCGCTATTGCAGGCGGCAGAAGTAAAACTTACCAACACAAGCAAAGTCTTTAGGAGTATTTTCATATTTATTCCAGAAATCTCAAATTACAGTCAAGAAGACGATGGTTTATCAAAGCCTGCGATTGTAAAGTGCATCCCATCCTTTCTTGAGTAGTTTCCACCCCAAAAAAAGCCAGCATCAGTAAAACATTTCACAAATTCTTGCGACATTGTTGGTGTCTGGCCTAGGCCATTCCCTGTCATATTTATATCAATGGCCAAAGCCCACGAGTGCGCAGACCAAGTCGTGGTTCCTCTTGTCGCCCGAATATTGTGGGAGCCACCAAACTCATTTAAGTCTCCCAGCAACCCCTGTTTTTGCAAATTTTTAAGCGCGGTGTCAAGGAAGGGATGCATCGCTTTATGGCACCAGATTCTACTCACGTTTCGTTTCTTGGGGTCATATACATTTACCCAGGCATAATTTTTGTCTTTTGTGATTGACTCTGGGATTTTAAACATTTTCAGATAAGTGCTTTTATTTGCCCAAACTTTTTCAGCAGAAATAGAACCATAGGCCGTAGCAACCGCTGCACGTGTCATTAATTTCCTGGGATCATCAGTGACAACGGCCGCGGTATTTGTGTTTGCAGAAGCTTTTTTAGGTGAGGAGACACTTGCCCGGTCAGTAAACGAAAGAAACGGGTGTATTCCAAGACTAAATTCATATACTCGCTGTTTTTGTGGAGATGCGTAATTCTCCAATGCTTTTATTGTTCCGCCGTTAGAATCAATACGCCCATCGGGGTGTGCCAAACCGACAATATGGCTCTGAAACTCTTTAATACAGCCAATAGTGCGCGGGCCACACTTTCCATCTACCTCAAGAAACTGCAAAACATAAATTGCTCGGGATTCGATATACCTGTTAAGCAATTTCTGTATATAAAGCACAACTTCCTTTTGATTCGCACCACCTAGTCCTACGCTACTGCTAATCATTTCAATCCCTGCCTGTAGGTATATTCCATACGGTTAAACATATATCAATTGGGAGGCTGCATCTTAAACAATCACTTATCACCTGCACAAGCAATGACTTAGATGCCATCCGGGTTTCCAGCCAACGAGCTAACAGCAATAGTGCTGAAAATTTGAATAAATATTATCTCTAAGCTGGATTCCGGTACACCACTGAATGGAACCCCTATTTGAAGGAGAGTCTATATTGCCAGCTATCGGGCTGGCAATATAATTTCGGCTGATCGGAATTCAGCCTTCTATTATGGCGCCATTTTCAACAACTGCGTTCTGATCCAGAAGTAATTGAGTTCAAATAATTGGGGTCAGCAGCGGCCTGGCAAGACCGCACATTCTAGCGGGTGGAGATCCCGCCCGGGTAGCCGCTAGCCACGGGCCCGGTATCGAGCCTTGCAGTCAGCACGGTAACGGGCTGATTGATGCGTAGGCACGAAAGCAGGCGAGGTGCAAAGGTAACGGGTGAAGCCGACCCTGAAGGTGTAGAGCCCCGAAAAATTATTTCTTGGAGAGTGCCGACGGGTTTGACTCTCCGGCAGGCAACAAGCGGCATCGCGATGAGGCGAGCGGTGCGGCTACTCCCCGGGGCCCGAGGCCGCGTCGAGCCTGATACTGCGAATGTGCGGTAACCAGGGAGATCCAATCATCGGCGCACAGGCAAGTGCGCACCCGCGAACAAGCGATAGAAAGTGAGGACTCGGACGGTGATGGTTGGAAGTCGGAGCCACCTATAGTAGCTAAGAACCCTGGTAATGCGGGGGGAGCCAAGGGGTGGCGGCTTGAGATAACGTGAAAGGGCAACACGGACCTACGCAGAGAGGAGCCACCCGTGCAAACACGACTGGAACGTTTCACACAAAAGGCGCACGCGGAGCCCAGGCTTCGATTTACGGCTCTGATGGGGCTGCTGTCGGAAGAGCAGGGGCTGCGTGCCAGCTTCACGCGCCAGGATGGAAGAAAGGCGCCTGGAGTGGACGGGATAAGAAAAGAGGGCTATGCCGAAGGTGTAACGGGACGGATAGCGGTGCTGTCGGCCCGTCTACGACGGTTGGGCTACCGGCCCAAACCTGCGCGACGGGCCTATATCCCCAAAGGGGACGGCCGCTACCGCCCGCTGGGCATCCCCAGTTTTGAGGACCAGTTGGTGCAGGACCGGCTCAGCCAGATACTGCAAGCCATCTGGGAACCGGAATTTCGCGACTGTTCATATGGTTTCCGCCCCGGTCGCAGTGCCATCAGGCGCTCGCCCGGGTAGCAGAAATCATTACGAACGAGCAGACAGAGTGGGTAGTGGAGGCAGACATCAAAGGCTTCTTTGATCATGTGCACCATGACCACCTGATTGCGATTTCTTGAACACCGGATTTGTCTTTGTCACAACGATTTATTGATGGCAAACCTGATTGCCGTCGATAACGGAAACCTGTATGCGATAGACTGGGAGTACGCCGCGATGGGCGATCCCTTCTACGAACTGGCAGTTATTGTCGAAGAGTACCGGCTGGAAAAGCGGCAACAGCAATGGTTGCTCGCTGAATACCTGCATCGCCCAGCAACGCAGGTCGATTGGCAGAGGCTGGATCACTGGCGGGTGATCTACGGGTATCTATCTGTGCTTTGGTATGCGGTTCAGTGGTGTAGTGGGGCCATGAGTCAGCCTCACATCAATGATGAAATTCGTGATCGGGCCAGTAATTTATCCGCACTAAGTTCCACTATTTGTGAGTAACTCTGACTAGCGCCTGCATCATTCTCAAAACTCCCTGCTGCACAATCAACCCAGTCCAGTCAGGTTTGAAGCCCTGGCCAGGCTGGGTTGATCACTACAACGCTAGGGATAAAAGTAGCGCTTAGTTTACGGTACAGGTAGGCGTTTGGAAGTTGCCGTCAACTGTACCTTGGAATCCGAAACCGGTACTTTGCCCGGACGACAAATTACCATTGTAAGACACATTGGTGGCGGTAACGGTATTACCGGAGGTGGAGACATTTGCACTCCACGCATTACTGATACCCACGCTCTGGTTAAACGTCAGGCTTACACTCCAGCCACTCACGGTAGCGCCGCTATTGCTTACGGTGACATTAGCGGTAAATCCGCTGCCCCAGGAGTCCGCGCTTACCGTACAATTTAGCCCCGAGCCGCCGCTGCTGGAGGTTGAGGAGCTGCTGTTTGACGAAGAGGTAGTTGACGACGAACTGCTGGATGACGAAGTGCTTGAAGTGCCGCTGTTGTCCACCGGTTGGAAAGACCATTGCTGATTAACGTCTCCGGTAACATTCCATTGCATGATGTTGGCGCCATCGGCTTCACTGAAGCTGTCCACGTCCAGAGCCAATTCGCTCAGCGCTGAAATAATCATGTGATAACCATCATCCGCCCCGACAATGTTGAACTGCTGGGGTTCACCGCCCCAGTAATCCCATTGGACGATGTTGCCACCGGGTGCAGTACTCCAGTCGTACACATCCAGTGATTTGCCACTGTGTGCCGGGCGAATGGTGTAAATGCCGCTGTCCTGGCGTGCCACATCGAACTGTTGTTGCGTTCCGCCGTTGCTGGTCCACTGTTGAAGGTTCGCGCCGTCGGCACTGCTGGCACCCGCCACCTCCATCGCCTTGCCACTATGGCGGGCTATGATCCTGTAACGCCCGTCTTCAATGATGTTGGCGCTTCCGGATGAGGAGGAACTACTGGAACTTGAACTGGAAGAAGATGATGACGAGCTACCATTGCCCGTGGCCAAGCTGAAGTCGCGGGTAAATGTGGGCCAGCCGTTAACCATATTTATTTCCAAAAGGTCCAGGCGTGAAGGCCAGCCATTGGACGTCCTGCCATCGTAGTAGTGAATACTCGCCAGATGCTGCCCATTATTATTCAGGTAACCAAAGTGCCCCGGGCCAATATAGATTCCGTCGGTTGCCAGGACGGTGCTGGCCGCGTTTGGATTGCCGTTGGTGCTGCCGTAGCTCCACAGGTTCACACCATTGATGTCAAGAAATGGTCCGGTCGGACTGGTGGACCGGCCCACCAGGATGTAGTAATTGCTGTCTCTACCCGCACAGCAATCGCCCCGATTAACAAAGGCATAATAGTAGCCATCGATGTACTGAACCTGTGCGCCCTCGAACTCGTTCCAATTACCGTTATTGCCAATGGCGGCAAAACGCGCCGACCCCAGGCGCAGGCCGGTATTGGGATCGATCTGCACAATATACAAGCCGGAATAATGGGAACCATAAATCATCCACACATCGCCGTTGGTATCGCGGTAAACGCCCGGGTCGATGGCGTTAACCGGCTGGCCGTTGGTTCTAGGTTCGGTCTGCGTAGATACCACCATACCGAGATCGCGCCAATTGGGGTTGTTGAGCGAGTCTGTCACCGCAACGCCGATGGCGGAAGTGGGGGGATTACTGGTGGAAAATGCCGAGTAATAAATATAGAAACGGCCATTCATTTCAATTAAATCCGGGGCCCAAAAGTTACCATCGAAATTCGGCACCCGTTGATTGATCCAGCTGGGCCAAGTTCCCGGCTGAAATACCGTTGGTCCCGTCTGCCAGGTGAGCAGGTCAGTTGAATAGCGGCTTACCATACCGACATTGCCATCACCGGTGCCAAAGGTCCAGTAAGTGCCGTTATCTTCAACGATGGTGGAAGGATCGTGCGTGGCGGTTTGGCCGAACAGTTCAATCGCTGATGCCGCGTTGGAAACAATAGCGGCAATACTAATTAGAAAAACAGGTATAACCTGCTGTAAGAATTTTTTAAACATGTGAAACCATCCATTAGTTATCATAAGATCTGGTGCCCTATTGGGCCGTCCGAAAGCAGGCGGGATGCTACAGTGGCTGCGGCCATTTATTCCGAGAGAGAAATCACGTTATTTTGTAGTATTTAATACCTTGGGAGCTTTACGGCGCCATAAGCCCTATTTAAGTGACAGGTATATTTCTGGTTTGGGACGGCCGTGTCAGCGCCACATTGGATTCGGTCGACAGCCCCAGTTGCCGGGTCGGCGCCTCCGCAGTCATGCCGGAGTGCGGTCCTTCCACTGCGGATAAATGAATTAAGTGTCAAAAGTTATTTTGACCCTAGCTGCCTTTAATTGGGAGCGGCTGGATCACCGACCGGTGATAAATGAGTATTAGCCTCGCCTGAAACAGACGATTTGGCAAAACTACAGAAATTGGGAGTCAGTAGGCTGAGCCTTGGCAATGGTGTCTTCGATCTGGTGGTGAGGCAGTCCAAACCGTTGGCGATGCAGCTGAAGGATGCCGGCGCAGGCAGTTTGCTTTTCAGTGCGGAGGTGTAAATTATGCGGGTCTATTGCCTATACAATTCTCGCCAGTGATGATCAACAGTATCCTGGGTCAGAGTAACATTCAGACGTCCAGCTCCCTGGATAAAGCCGGCGACCAATAGATGGGGCCGGCTAATGGGTGAACGCATTGTTTTTATCCGACACCCGGAACCCTACTAGTCTTCCGGGTTATTAAAACTTCCATCAACTATCATGCCACTGATCGAGACCCACGAGGTTAACAGTGTGCCCGTCCAGTGATTGTGCAATGACCTTGATACTGTTTCTAGCCTCGGGAGTCATCACAGTGATGCGCCCTTGTTTGTGTGCTTTTTTGGTTAGTTTCTTGCCCGCGGCCGCAGAGCCATGATCTCTTTTCCACTGCCAACCTCCGGAAGATGTTTGAACACCGATCCTTCCAGAATACTTAGGGTGGGCAACGGTAACAAACCCTGCGTAGCCCGCGACCATCGGCGTCATTGGATACATCGCCCGGCAGAGAGTGCCGATATAACTTTGATTGATTTCCGTCTGAACGCCTTCCTCTGTTGCGTTCTTCAGGCTATTGCCTGTGTTACAGGCGACCAGGCAGAGTTTACGAATTTCTGTAAATCCAAGCTCCTGGATAAGGGCTGCCAAGTGCGCGGCGCTCAATCCCCCCACATTGTTTCCCGATCCATGCGAGACGATGTAAACCCCAATATCTCCACCTACTATGGATTGAATATCCCGTCTATCAAGAGAATGCTCTGTGGCGATGTAATTTCTCCAGTTGCTGCTTGACGGGAATCCCGCCACCGACACGTATATCGGACCGCCTTCATCGTGAATTTTCCCTAAAAACAAACCTACTATTGAGTCAATTACTTCGGACTCATCGCCACCCTGAAGTCCGATAACAATTGTATATCTGGTTTTCATTACGTTCCCTTCGCCTCCTTTGCTCTATGAAACAAACCTTCTGAATGAATCTCCCGCCTCACGCTGTAATTGGTACAAATTTTGTGAAAAGGTGCTGGAGTCAGAAGGGCCATCAATCTTATAGGCGAGTAACCGGGTTTGACAGCTATGGCGGGAAAAAAGAATTGGGATCGGAGTAAAATTCTGACACCTTATACATCGGTAATATCGGACGACAAAATTCTACTCTGGCCCAATAATTGCTTTCCCAGAATGCAGGCAATTTCACTGTTACCGGAAAAACTCAGACTCCCACTATACGCGCGCGGAACTTGCGGCCTTTTATTTTTCCGTTGATCAGCTTGCCCAGGGCTTTTTTGGCAGCCACCCGCTCTACCGCGACAAAGGTGGAGAAGTCGAAAATTTGAATCTTGCCAATCTGCGTGCCTTCGATACCACCATCGCCGGTCAATGCGCCGACAATATCGCCGGCTCGCACTTTCTGTTTTTTTCCACCATCGATCTGTAAGGTAGACATCACCGGTCGGGAAGGCGCAAATCCCCTGGGCAGGGGCGGGATCTCCTGTAGTGTTAACGGTTGCTGCATCAGCTCTTCCAGCCGCTCCAGCTTGTAGATCTCTTTTTTGCTGACCAGTGTCAGCGCCACGCCCTTCTGTCCCGCCCGTCCGGTGCGGCCAATCCGGTGTACATGGACTTCCGGGTCTCGGGAGAGATGGTAGTTCACCACCATTGGCAGCTCTTCAATATCCAGCCCGCGCGCAGCCACGTCCGTTGCAACCAGAATGGTCGCGCTGCCGTTGGCAAATAGTGCCAGCGTGCGATCGCGATCCTTCTGCTCCATATCTCCGTGGAGCGCGAGCGCGGCAAAGCCGGCGCTCTTCAGCGCCTGCGCCGCTTCATCGGTTTCCTTCTTGGTGTTACAGAAAACCACTGCGGATGAAACGTTATAACTGGCCAGCAACTGGTACAGCGCGGCGGGCCGCTGCTCATTGTTTTCCACCTGGTAGTAATTCTGCTCAATCGTGCTCTGGGTGTGAGCCGAGGCCACTTCCACTTTGACCGGGTCGCGCAGAACCCGGGCCGCCAGTGCGTTAATGGTTTTGGGATAAGTGGCGGAAAACAGCAATGTCTGCCGCTGCTGTGGCAGCTCCGCCAGAATCCGGTCCAGTACCGCCTGGAAGCCCATATCCAGCATCCGGTCCGCTTCGTCCAGTACCAGTGTCTGTACCTCGCTCAGGTCCAGATTGCCCTTGCGCAGGTGATCTTCAATGCGGCCGGGCGTCCCCACCACGATATGTGCGCCATGCTTGAGGGAGCCGATTTGCGGTCCAAATGGCATACCGCCGCACAGCGTCAGGATCTTGATGTTGTGAATTGTCCGCGCCAGTTTACGCAGCTCCCGCGCTACCTGGTCCGCCAGCTCCCGGGTAGGGCACAAAACCAGAGCTTGCACCCGGAACCGGTCCACCTGCAGCTTGTGCAGCACACCCAGACCAAACGCCACGGTCTTGCCCGAGCCGGTCTTGGCCTGCCCGATGACATCCTTCCCCGCCACAATCGCCGGCAGCGCGGCGGCCTGGATTTCCGTCAGGCGCGCAAAGCCGAGGTCCTGCAGGTTTTTCAGTAGGGACTGCTGCAGCGGCAGTGACTGGAAATCGCGGGGATGGTCAGTATCGGGTGTTGTCACAACAGGAGCTCAATTGGCGGGATAGCGGGCCATTGTAGGCAAGGGCAGGCCGAATTCCTACTGGCGTAAATCTCTCTTTATGGCATCATCCGCTTCCCCCGGTCCCGTATATTTCCAAGGAGAATTTTGTGAGCAGAAGACTGATTTCCAGCGGTTCGGAATTTGAACGCAAGATCGGCTATTCACGCGCGGTGGTAGATGGTGATTATGTGTTCGTTTCCGGCACCACCGGCTTCAACTACGCCGCCAACAGCATCAGCGACAATGTTGTCGAACAGGCGGAGCAGTGCTTCGTGAATATCCAGCAGGCGCTGAATGAGGCGGGCGCTTCCGTGGCCGACGTCGTGCGGGTAACCTACATCCTGCCCAACAGGGATGACTTCGAACCCTGCTGGCCGGTGTTCCAGAAATGGCTGGGAGAAGTCCGCCCGGCGGCAACCGTGTTTGAAGCACGGCTGCTGAACGACGCGATGAAGCTCGAAGTCCAGGTGACCGCGCGGTTACCCCGTTAAGCACTTTTTCGCCCGGCCGCGCACCAACGGGGGCGCGGCAGAAAGCCAATGACTCTGACCCGAATGGCATAAGCCGCTTCTCCTTGTAGGATGGGCACAAATCGGCAGGATTGCCGATTTGGACGCCGCAGGCGCCCGCGAAGCGGGCGAGCCCCATGGATGGCGCGAGTCAGCGGAGCGCAGCGACGTGCCCATCTTCCGCGGCATTTATGAGCACGCTTCGCTTTACCCATCCTTCGAAAAGTTGGCCGGCACTATTCAGCTTATTTAAACAAATCGGCCACGTCACAGTGCAGACTTTTCGTGATCTGGTCCAACGTCTTCAGGGTGGTATTTTGGGAAGCGCTCTCCAGGCGGGTCAGGGTGGCCCTGCTAATACCCAGCTTGCGGGCGAATACCTCCTGCGTTTGCTGGCCCCGGCGGACTCTCAGGTTTCTGGCCAATTTCGCTGATAAGTTCATGGTCCACATGTGAACATGGCTATATCTGCAGTACCTAAGGCTCTCCAGCGTTCGGGTAGTCCAACAGATCCTTGGGTTCTACACCCAAAGCCCGGGCCAGCCGAAAAATGTTGGTCAGGCTCACGTTGCGCTTACCGTTCTCAATGCCAGAGATATAGGTACGATCCAGCTCGCAAAGTCCGCTCAAGTCTTCCTGGCTCAGTGGTGGGTTCATCTGCTTGCGGAGCGCGGCCACGTGCCGGCCGAAGCGGTCAAACTCTTTCTCGACTTGCGCGACCACGTACAAGGTTGAGATTAGAAATCGGCCGAGTCTGACCCGTTGATCACCGGACCCCGCTATTACAGCTGCAGACCTCTCTTTGAACTGTTCCGCCTTCGGAGAACTTGCAGTGAGAAATGACCCTCAAATTCGACAAAAAGTATGAGGGATGAATGGACCGCCAGCCACGCAAGACATTACACTAAACGCCAAACCCATTTACCGCAGTATTTCAATGAAATTAAAAATCGCGCTGATTCTTTGCACAACAGCCTTTCTCAACGGATGCGAACTTGTTGGTCCCAGTGTGAAACTGGAGCCCGCCAAGGTCAGAATCCCCGGCGTCGTGGTTGGCGGACAGCAGAAGCACTGCCCGCCGGGGCAGGCCAAGAAAGGTAATTGCTGAACCTGCCCGGCAGCGATGGCGGAGCCACCAGGCACTAAAGGTGGGCCAGCTCTTTGACCTGTGATTTCTTTCTGCTAACCAAAAATCAAAGACCCGACCCTCTGGTTTATGTACGACCCTCTGGTTTATGTAGGGTCGAGCAAAATATCGTAATAGTAGGGACCGACCCACTTTTCGCGCCGCTTGTACGTTTCGTAGCGGTGATTGGCGTCCCGGAGGTCCCACTCCAAGCGTCTGGCCAACTTAATGGCCTTCTTTTGCAGGCGCTGCGCCGTCTTGAAGTCAGCCTGTGCCGCAGCCACCGCTGCTTTTGTCTCCAGGATGCGAACGTTATCAAAATATTCCACTGGTTCCTCAGCCGCCAGATCCTTCGCCAATAACAGATCTTCCGCCGATGGCTGACCGGGGCCTGTCACCAGCTCCCAGGCAAGTAAAAGTCCGGAAAAATAATGGCCGTTCATGGAGGCGTTTTTCAGCCACCGAATGGCGTGCTCCCGGCGCTCCTCATATGGAATGGTGCCAGCGTTGGTTGCGAGATAGCTCTGCGCCTCCGGCAGGCCGGCTACAGCCGCGGCACTTATCCACTTCATGCCGTTTTGCGCATCCGCTTCGCACCCCCGTCCCACAACCATATTGCGACCGATTTCGAACTGGGCCTGGGGTACCCCCCTCTTCGCCGCCTCCAGGTACCATTTGTTTGCGGTCTGGTATTCCAGGTCTACTCCCTTCATGTAGTTTCTGAAGGAGCGGAATACGCCGAGCCTGAAGGCATATACATACTGGGCAACGGGGTCACCAGACTCGGCCTTGTCTTTCCATTCGTTCAGCTCGGCCACCAGTTTCCGTTTGTTGTCGACGGGGCCGGCGATGTTAAATGTGACCGCGGTCTTGTAGCCGCTTGTCGGCTCGGTTACCGCCGCCGGTTCGTAACGATAGGACAGCGCCGATCTGGCGGCCGCCCGCGAAAAGGTGGGAGCGCTGGACTGCGAAACGGTTACGTCCCTGACATGACCGCCAGGCATTACCGAGTATTCCAAAACTACCCGGCCGAACCTGCCCCGCTCCAGCTCTACGCGGGGATATCGAGGCGACTCCTTATGGACCGGAATTCGTTCCACGTTGCACTCGTCGTCTGACAAGAGTGTCGGGCTCAGGTCCTCGTAAATCTTCTGCTTGCCGTGGCTATGGAGCAGTGTCTCCAGGCGCGCCCGGGCATCGTCCTGCTCCTCTGGTGCGAGCTTCGAAAAGATTTTACTGGCGGTGAGCGATATGTCTTCCGCTCCGGACTGGGATGCCACCAGTTGCATCCATGCCCAGGCTTCGACGGGGTCGCGATCGACATACTCGCCCCGGTAGTACATCACTCCGATATTGAACGCCGCGCTATAATCGCCAATTGCGGCCAAGGCATCAAAGCTGCGGTACGCCTCCGCGTAGTTTCCCGCACTGTAGGCCTCCATGGCCTTGTCAAAACTGGCCTGCACGGGCAGCGCAGCGCCGATGAGAAGCAAAAGAACCCCCAGAAAAATCCGTTTCACAATGATCTCCCGTTGTTTATTTTTCGCCGATTTTAGCAGGCAAACGTGGGATAGTCCTGTAACTTTGTTACTGCTCGCCCTCCGTGGTCTCTGGAAAGGAGCCCGGACACAGGGGTCACCTGGCCGGCTCTATTCTGCTTATTTGAACAAATCCCCACGTCACAACGTAGACTCTTCGTGATCTGATCCAATGTCTTCAGAGTGATATTCTGGGAGAGGCTCTCCAGGCCGGTCAGGGTGGCCCTGCTAATACCCAATTTGCGGGCGAATACGTCTTGCGTTTGCTGGCTCCGGCGGGCTCTCAGGTTTCTGGCCAATTTCTCTGATAAGTTCATGGTTATATTGGATCTGATTAACTGTCCCTCCATCGCTGAAGTCGAGCAGCTCTAAAGAAGTCCACCTTCCATTAGTATGACGACGCTGAGCCCTCGCCGAAGATGTTCGATAGGTCCGGCTGGAAGTAGACTCCGACAAGACCGGTCCTTGGCCTGCTTGAACTGGCCGGTACAGAAGATCCCATTATAAAGACGGCCTCATAAGCACCATGGTGCCAACTGGGAGCTTCTCCTGGAAGAAACCGCTCCGCACCTCTCCGAACTCGTCGAAAGAAGTTGCAGTGTTACCAATGCGTCGTAGTCCTCAGTGATGGTAAGTGCGTTAAAGATATACCGGGCCCTGTGTGGCACAGCACGCTGAAGATAGCCCGGCATTTGTGATTGCGCGGCTGTGTTTCTCAGCAGCCAACACGCGCTAATGGGGTCGTCGATTCGCCACTTGAACCAGGCGAGCGCCGAACGCATTACGCTTGGTGATCTTCATCCATAATCTCCACTGTTTTCCTTATGAGTTTATCTGCGGGGATCCCGAGAGATGTGGAGATAGAGAGGATGGAAGTCAAAGAGGGTTGTCTCAGGCCTCGTTCCAGCATGGATATGAAAGTTCTGTCCAGGTTAGATTTAAAGGCCAGTTGCTCTTGAGTGAGTCCCTGGTCTGATCTGATCGTCTTCAGTACATAACCGAATGCTTCTTCAGGCTTCATGGTATCTCTCCTTCGATGCCTGAGTCTGCGGAGACGGAAGACTATGGTCGACGGACTATAGTCTACAAACTTGGCAATGAAGCTGTTATACTCGGTTGACCAACCAATTAGCGGTCTGATGGACTGCTACGTGAGTTATTCAGGTCTTTCAATGCGATCGGGGTGCAGCTGGGACGAGGGAAATCCGGGGCGATGTTCAAAGACATCTGAAGTTCCTTCAGGTCGGCTCAAATTTTACAACGAACATAAATCCGACTGTCGGAAAGGACCTAAATGCAATCACCAAGGCGGCGGGGATAAAAACTGAGCTTCTACTAAAGTTGAAAGTGGGGCGCTTGGATAAGGGTGTGTCGGAGGTAGTACAGGAATTTTCAGATAAGATTTATTCAATTCCGGAGAAGCACACCTCAGTCGCCTTAAAAATATTGGCTGAGAATTGGCCAAGAAAAGAGATAAGAATGCATATTCTGATCGAGGAGATTAGGCGCTATGGATAAGTATAAGGGGACAGCCATCGGTTCAAGGGTTTTAGATGATCGGAAAGATCATACCCGATCTGTGTTTCAGCTTCAGCCAGGGGTACCAGTCGATGTATTGCAGGAAGCCATCTGTCATCGACTGGAAATGCTGTCCGCTGTAGTAGGGGTAATGTCCAAGGCAGAGTTTACGTCTGCCGACGGCTGGCAGCTCCAGCGCTACGGCTGGGCTATGAGCGAAATGGTCGATGACTTAAAGGAATTATTCTATTCCGCGTGGGAAAAGAACCAGCCGAATCGACATGAGTAACGACTGTCTTTTGGGCCTGATTGCCTTTCGCCGAGCCGGACAACCCTAAATGCCGTTTTGTGGTGTTCAATATTTAAACGACATTAATTTCGGAGCGAAACGCCGCTATGCCTTCCTACATTTATTCGAAGTGGCACAATAGCCCAGCAGACAGTCCAGTTGAGTTTTACAGTGAACTCAACAATGACCGTTTTGAAACTAGAAAGGTAGAAGTTTTTAAAGATGGATCATTGGGGTTTTCGTCTGAAAAAGCATCATCTAAAACTACCAGGCTGGGAATTGTCGCTGTTCCACCACTGGCGGAAATAGCAAAGCAGCCTGAATTCGATATACATATCATCACGCCGCAACAGTTTGAAGAAAAATGGAAGGAGGCTCACGGTAAGTGAGCATAAATTAAGTTAATGGTGAAGTGACTTATCCACAGACAGTTGATTATGCCCTCCTTTGGTACCAATGCCGAAACCAGTGGCAGGCTGATGAATACAATCTCCCGTTGAAAACTGCGACAACTTTGAGGTTGGCGTTGGCTCAAGGCTTGAGTAAGTTTTCGATTTGGTCGATATTTCCGGTTTCAGCTATGAAAGGGAGCCGGAGGATATGGATAAGGCGTTATCATTTCAGGAGCACCGAGATAAATATAGTGCGTTACGCTCAGTGGTTTACTCGGAAGTTCCAAAGGCGATAAATATGCCCGGGGTTAAATTGACGCCTATAAATATGATAGCCTTGGAGAAGTATAAGTTGTGGCCCAATAATTCAAGAACTCCTCCAAATGGTGGCTGGGACTGGGATTCATGGGTGGCGCATTACAGAGGAAAACATCCGAAAAGATTCGAGGCGGCCATATGGTTCGGCTCTATTCTATGCGGACTTCTTTTGGGGAAAATGTCTGCCAAAAACGTACATGTGAGACTGGAAGTTCTCGAAGGGTCAACCGACACAGCGCACCCGCTGAAGGGTCGAGTGGCATATATAGCGCTATCTGCAGTCGAAATGTACGGGTACGCGTTGGGGGCGAAGGAAGCTCGAATTATTGATCCAGTTGATGGTGCTGTAAATAGTTATAAGAAGTTGGGTTATGAGCTATTCCAAGGTGCCAGTAAGAATGAACCGCGCTATTTAGCTAAAGTTTTATGAGGTTGTTTTTATGAGCCAGAAAAATGAAATTGTAGAAAAAGATCCTCAGGTAAAAAAAATAAAAGAATATTCCAGAAGGGTCGCATTGCTCAAGCCTGTAGTTGGCGCATATGAGCCTGAAGGGAAAATAAATAAAAATCCCCAAGATTCAGGCGGAGAGTGATTATGTGTGATGAGTCTGAGAAGGAGCCATCGCAAGTTGAAGCGCTAGAAAGGCTTAAGCAGAAGGCAAAAGAAATTAAGCAAAAAAATATCGTGCCTCCTGTAGATGAAGAAGAGCCAAGTGGAAGGATGTCTGGTGGTCCAGATAGCTTAGATTTATCTAACGACGAAGATGAAAAATAAGTGTTCGATAAGCAGTTATACGATCTCTGGGCATTGAGTAAATCAACCCAATGAATAATTATGGGGTTAGGTAGGCCTTACAATTTACATAAGTCGTGTCAAATGTAAGGCCTGACCCGAGGGTGTTCAAAACTCTGTGTCAGCCAAATAGTCTCACAGGCTGATGTATTTCTCCAGGCGGTCCGGGAAGTGGATCGTCAGCTGTGATAGCGTCAGGTTCCAGTTCTGAATCGGATGCGTCCATCGCTCGGAGGCTTTCAGTATACCGGCATAGAGCAGCTTGAGTAAGCTGTTCTCATTGGCAAAGCCGCCTTTGGTCTTAGTCAGCTTGCGGAACTGGCGGTGGACAGCCTCGACGGCGTTGGTGGTGTAAATCGCCGTACGCACGTAATCCGGGTATTTGAAGTAGGCCGACAGGGTCGGCCACTTGCTGCGCCAGGACTTGATCACCATTGGGTACTTATCGCCCCACTTGGCCTCCAGCTCGTCCAGGGCGCTCTCGGCGGCAGTGAGCGTTGCCGCTTTGTAAATGCACTTGAGGTCGGCCATGAAGACCTTCTGATTTTTTGAGGCGACGTATTTCATCGAGTTGCGGATCTGATGGATGATGCAGTGCTGGATCTCGGTGTTGGGATAGATGCTCTCGATGGCTTCAGGGAAGCCCTTCAGGCCGTCTACACAGGCAATCAGGATGTCCTTGACCCCGCGGTTGTGGAGGTCGGTAAGTACGCTCAGCCAGTGATGGGCGCCCTCCTGGTCGGACAGATAGAGCCCCAGCAGCTCTTTCTTGCCTTCGATGTTCAGGCCAAGAATGGTGTAGATGGCCTTGCTGACATAGCGGCCATTTTCCCTGATTTTGTAATGGATGGCGTCCAGCCAGACGATGGGATAGACGGCCTCCAGATCGCGCTCACGCCATGCCTGAAGCTCGGGCAGCAGCTTGTCTGTGATTGCGTTGATGGTGCCGTTGGAGAGTTCCATTCCGTAGATTTCGGCAATGTGTGTACGGATGTCCTGGTAGCTGTTACCCAGAGCAAATAGGGCGATAATCTTGCGCTCTAGTTCGTCGGTAAGCTGGGTCTGGTGCTTCTTGACGATCTGCGGCTCGAAGGTGCCAGCCCGATCCCGCGGCGCCTGCAGCTCGAAGCTGCCAGCGGGACTTTTCATAGTTTTGGACGTGGTGCCATTCTTGCGGTTGGGCTTGTCCTCGCTGGCGAGGTGCTCCTCCAGCTCCGCCTTCATGGCAGCTTCGGTGAGTTGTTTGATCAGTGGGGTCAGGATGCCGTCTTTGCCGCTGAGGTCTTTGCCCTCACGCAGCGCCTTGACAGCGGCATCCATGTCGAATGTAGGTTTGGTCATGAGTCATCTCTTTTTTGCGTATGGTAAAGAAATGACACAGAATTCTGAACACTACCCCTGACCCCGTCGGTGCCTTGACCCCGTCGGTGCCTCAGCGCGAAAATTCAGGACTGAGCGCGATCGCAAATATGGAAACATTTACACTGAAGCCGATACAGGCCCTGAGGGTTAGGTCTTACAATTTACATAAGCCATGTCAAATGTAAGGCCTGACCCCGTCAGCGTCCGATTTCAATCCAATCCTGCATTTCCCTGCATCCTTTCGTTTTTATGAGCAAAGAAAATTGTAACTCATTGATTTTTAATGGGATATGATTTTTATTTATGTATAAGATTTAGCGCTGAGCTAATTCGCGCCGCTTCGCGGCGTCTAATTGAGCGACTTGCTAAGCCTTTTGACTGAAAAAGAGAACCAGGCAGCTAAGCCAACAGCCAACATAAATAGCAAGGCTCCTGCTGATGTGGACTTACCCACAAACTCACTTCGCTCGTAAATCTTCTTACCGCTAACAGTTATTTCAATTACCTTGCCTGATGAAGGGGCATCTTTGAAATAAACAAAGGACGCTAATTCACCAATTAACAAGCTTTCCTGTTCATCAAAGCACCCTGTACGATAAGCAAATTCTTTTATGACGTGGAATCTAGTCTCATTGCCTTTTACTTTAATAAATGGTCTGGCGTATTTCCCAGTTGGGCATTCGGCATAAACGATAACCTCAGAAAAAATGGTCTCCGTAGATTTGCCTACGGGATCTCCGAACATCATTTTTACAGAGAGAGCGCCGAGGGCCAGTAGACAGAAAACTCTAAAAATAGTAACTAATATATTCATTTGCGGAAGGCATAACGTTGCCAACTGCGGCAGCCGGAACGCTTTTTGCGCGAAGCGCATTGTGTAGACTGTCCGTCAGCTTGGCCTAGTTATGTTTTTCATGAATTTGTCGTTTAGTGCCGCTCTAAGGTTGTTTGCTACCCACGCAGGACATATGGCCATCTCCTCCAAGTAGGCTGCTAGTTGCACCTCATTTATTTCGTGAGGTTTTTCCTGGCAGCGGACAAATGATTCTATATCACCTTTTATAGGATCACGCTTCTTCCATGCGATACTTTTCAAGACAGTATTTAGGAGCCCAGCAGCATCTGCATGAGAAAGAGAAAATCTATCCATGAGAGCATTAACTACCGCTTTAGCATGAGTGCTTACGCGTATTCTTGCGGCTTCTATCTCTTCTTTAGAATATTGCATGCCCTCACTCAAACATAACGAGGCTGTAGAAAAACTATTTCGGAGAATCAGCTCTTCCAGCCATATTTTGATTGATCATTGAACCCGATTAAAACACAGTCCTTTCACATAGTCATCCAATCTGCGCAGTCAATAGAGAGGCTTCGTCAAGAGCCTTCTGGCTCAGTGAATCGCTCCATAATTCATCAGCTTTTCAATGTTATGCACCAAACAGAACATCCGCCATTGCCCCTGGACCTTGTCCAGGCCGCGTAACGTGAATCGATTTAGGCCCTTGTTGGTGCCTGTATTGCCAAATACCGGCTCCACCACGGACATTCGGTGCCCGTAGATCAACTTTCCTTCCTGGCTGTCGATGCGTCGCTTCATCCAATCTGTCGCGGTGTGGCCATTGGTCACTGTAATCGATACCTGGCGACCGTGCCCCTCCCTTGTGTCGGCGGCACTTGGATTGCGCATACACTGGTCTTTCAGTTGGCAGCTGCGACAGTCGGTCAGGTTACCTTCAAAGATCAGTTTTCTTTTACCTTTGACAGGTCGAGATTCACCAACGAACCAAAGAGACTTTCCGGCCGGACAGATACAGATCTTGTTCTTGACATCGATTTGAAATTCGCTGGCCGGGATGATCTTCTTCTGGCCTTTGGCATTGTACTGATTTCGCTTGCCATACTTCTTTTTCTGCTTAGAGAAAGCTTTGTCTCTGGATCGGAACTTATTGTCAGGGATGTAGGCGTTGATGTTCTCTTTGCGGAGATAATCATTATTCTCCTCACTGGAGAACCCGGTATCTGCGGTTATGATTACCTGACTTTTGAGGATATCGTCATGGATTCCGGTATCACGATACCGCTTTCTGATACCGTCCAGAATCGACTTCAACGTATGCTGTTCCTGGCCGGAGCCAAAGGCCTGGGCTTCGACAATGATCTGGTGTTCCTTATCGACGGCGGCGATACCGTTGTAGCCCTGTATTGTGCCTTTGCTGGTGGTCATTTTGGCGGATTCGTTATCGGTGATGTTGCTCTTTACTTCTTTCTGGTTCTTTCCTTGCCCCTTCCTTGGGGTTGCCGTCTTTAGGAACTGATCAATCTTGTCGAAGTGCTTTTGGAGGGTTTCAGTGGCCTGGGCGAGCTGCTTCTTTCGGTCTCGCTCTTTGGGCTTTCGCCCGTCGAGCCGTTTGTGCTCTTCGATGCAATGCCGGATCTTCTTCTGGATTTTGTCTCGCTTCTGTTCCAGTTCTTTGAAAGTGCCGGAATGCTCTTTGGAGGCGTCTGAGGGCATCTTGCAGCCGTCAATGGCAAAGAGTTCATTGCCCAGTAGGCCCTGCTGGTCGCAGACAAGCAGTACCTGCTCGAAGACAGACTCAATGGCGTCGGGGTAGCCGCTGACAAAGCTCGCGATACTGGTGAAGTGGGGGACGGCGTCGCAGGAGAGGGCTTTGAAGATGATGTTGTTTTCACATTGCCACTGGATCTCGCGGCTGGAGGTGATGCCTTTGGCGTAGGCAAACAGGATGATCTTGAGCAGAATCGCTGGATCGTAAGCGGCTCTGCCGCCCTGATCATTGCTGTATTTGTCGTAGAAGGGGGAGAGGTCGATATGCCCGTCGATCAAACGGTGGAGAGTGAACTCGAAAGTGGCAGGCTGGAGTTGGTCTTCGAAGTTAATGACGACCATGGCGTCCTGGCTGTAGCTGTATTTTCTGAAATTTGGCATATCCCCTCCCTTTGAGGGTCAAATTTTACCAAAAAACGCTGAGTTTTAAGAGTTTTTCTACAGCCTGAACGCCTGTAGCTGCGGCAAATTGCGAGCGCAGCGAGTAATTTGTCCGACAGCCTACATTTGTTAGGCATTTTTTTGCGCGATTACATATAAGTGCAGATTTGGCCAATCGTCGTTTTCAAGGTGCCGACAAATGCAACCGCAGTCGCTCAATACATTCAAAAGAGCCGGAATGCCGAGCGCTGCATGATAAAGCTCTTGGCCAAGAAATGGGTTACTTCCATCCCCGGGCTCGTCAACTGCACCGCTAGTGAAGATAATAACCCCATCCTCTGTCAATGCGTCACATAGCTTACGGAGTACTATTTCTTGATATTCCAGCGGAACATGCCAAATGCTATACCACGCCGAAATGAAATCGTATTTTTCAGAAAAATCCCACTCACAAATATCAGCATGATGGAACACCACTTCTGGGTGTCTCTTCTTGGCATGCTTTAGCATCTCTATAGAAAAGTCGAGACCTTCAGCTTCAAAACCATGCTCAAGCATTAGATCAATAATGCGGCCACTACTTCCACAACCTATATCTATAGCTTTTCCCGTTTCTTTCGAAAGCTGCAATGCTCGCCTGTGTTGTTCTATACCATTTTCCCGGTTGAACTCCGAACCGTTCCAATGATCGGCGATTTTGTCGTAGTTGTTTGCTTGATCTATGGGATTCATCTTTATGCCTAACGCCCGCCATAAACGGCGCGAGGTACGAGCGTCCGGCGACCGAAGGGAGCGTATTTAATGGCCTGGTTATGCATTGTTGGAGGACCACCAAAGCAGGTAAGTAGCGAATAGATTAATTGCCACGCCCAATGGGGCAACGAAAATTATGGATGCTAAAGTGTACCCCCAGATGCTTTTTCGTTTGAAATACCAAATTACGCTACCAACAGCGGCACATACAACCACAGGAAGAAGCATGAGGGTCACGATATCTATTACTATTTCGACACTAAAACTAAATCCATGAGTTTTTGCAGACATGAGTACAAGGCCCAAGTAGCTGAGCAAATAACATACATATCCAACTACACCATACGTTCTAGACTTCATTGTTGAGGATGCTCTTCATTTGCATAACGCTGAGATCAAGGGCAGCCTACTATAAGCGCCTTTTATGCAAAAATGGGAGCGCAGCGACCGCGCAAAAGGTGCTTATAGTAGGCTGTCCCTTGGGTCGACTGGTTATTTGAGGGAGCTCCGATCCGCTGGATGATTGACACCATCTTCTGTGGGAACGCCCTCTATTTTTAGTGGATTTATATCTTTCAAACATGCCACATTAAAACCAAACTGATTTGGATTTGACCTTCTTTGGTGGTGTGTATATATCCCACAATTGCTACAAAAATAATGTTTTGCGGTATTTGTATTGAACTGGTACAACTTAAGGTATTTTTCACCTTTTATAATCTTGATTCCATCCAAAGATGCTGATGCTGCAATTGCCCCTCTTCTGCGGCACAAAGAACAATCACAGCGCCTAACATCTACTAAACCTTTCGGCAAGTCCACTTCAATTTCAACCAGGCCACAATGACAGGTAGCTAAGTGTTTTGGTTGAATTTTAACCCCATCAACTTCCTTTATATTTTCATTCATAGCTCAATCCTTGAAATCAAATAACGACCAAGCTCACCGGCGGCAATGGAGCGCAGCGGAATTGCCGTCCGAGTGCAGCGCCTTGTTAGCAGTTTATGCACTATCTTTTGTCCCCGTAAATAAGCCCTTGATCCACTTCCAGACGAAAATAAAAGGTACAAAAATGAGGAACCACAGTTTTTTGGCAAATATAGCGAGCAGAGCCAGCAACCCAGCACTAGTTTTTGCGGCAGCCTTACCCGTTATAAGTTTGTAAGCCAAAGCACCGGCTCCAACTGCGGCTACTGTATCTGTGCCTGGCACATAATCAGCATATTTCGAACCTTCATCATATTGATAGGCGGCTAAAGACGGGGACAGTGATTGTTGTGCATTGGCGAATTGATTGGGATTGCCCATCCAAACTATTTCGGCAAAACCCTTGCGGCCTAATTTCATTGCCTTTGCATTTACAATCGAGCTGCCTTCGCTTGTATGGGCAGCTATTGCCCAATATACAATTGCGTTCGCTTTATCGAGATACGGTTCTTGAGCCCAGCCATCAACATACAATTTCGGGTAGCCTTTTTCTTTTATTTTATTTGCCGCTTCTGTGCTTTTTTGTATTTCTTTCAGCAATTCGTCTTTGTCTATATGTTCCTCCCAATCATCCATTTTTACATAGCCGATATCATGGTAAGTGAAAAGAACCTGTGTATCTTGGCTAGGGCCATCAACGCGAACGATCAATGCATCAGGCTTGAACCCATCGTGCCCCTCAGAAATTCGCATGTATTTATGCGCCTCTGTACCTTTGAGCAAATACTCCTCGGAAGTTGTAGTGACTGAGGCATTGGAGCCAGTCAATTGATATTTACCAGGTTCCACCTGCCAGTCGAGAGCCTGTATTTTCTGAATCATGGCATTTTCATCCAACGCTGCTGCTTGAGTTGCAACTACGGCAAGCAGAGTTGCGAAAATCCATTGCAGGTAACTTGAGAGGTGGCCCCGGTTATTTGGCATGACTTTGTTCTCCTTTTTTTTTACTGCTAACGTCGCCATAAACGGCGCGAGCTCGCGAGCGTCCGGCGACCGTAGGGAGCGAATTTAATGGCCTTGTTCTGTGGCCCCGAAAGAAGTACACAAGCCTTACTACTGCATTGCATAGATTTTATACGCCTCCGAAACATCATGAGCAATGGCTGCAAAATCACTGCTATTCAGTTTGAAATTCAGGCAAGAAACTACCTCTTCCAGCTTAGCTATTTCCAGCTCTCTATTCCTGCTTTTAGCACTACCGCTCTTAAGTTGCGCCAAGCGTGACGCAACGGTAATCGATAGGCTTCCCCCAAAGGTTCTGAGGCTTTGAAGATCTGCGCCCTTATCAATCAGCCTCATTACGCTTTCAAATGCCCGATCTATGTCGGCCTTCTCGTATATCTTCATATTCGTATTGACACAGAACGCCTGCCACAGCGGCCGACAAATGTGGCGCGTAATTGCGACAGCAATTTAAGTGACACTTTTGGCGGTCCGTTGCTGGCACTTGTTAACTGAATACTTTAGAGAATAAGCCGCGTTTTTTCCCTAGTGTTTTGTAGCCAGAGTAATTTGTGGGAGAATAATTTGCTCCCTCAATATCAGCACCAGCGTTTAATGCATTGTTTACCGAATTGAACTCACTACTGCGAGTTACAATGCAATTGAATACCTCAGCTAACTCCGGCTCATTGTGGTAAATTTCCGATGCCATCTCAATACCAAGCTTATAGATTGGTTCTTCCTTGTATGAAAACTCATCTTCTTTTCCTTCGATACAATATGTATCCGGAAAGCCGAGATTAAACTTGTGACTAAGAGCAATTCGGCAAAATGCACTAGGGATGAATGCCGAAACTCTTTCCGCATCCTCAAGTTTTAGCCCCTGATCCTTCAGTGCTTCACTGATCTCAATGTCATCGCTTTCCTTCATTTCAAGAAAGACTGGCAATACTTCTTTGATTTTTTCTCGATCTATCATATTCAGTTAACAGTTTATTCAAAAGCCTGGGGCTTTATATCTCCTTGGCTACTATTTGCCGACCCTTTCAAAATCAGGAATTTAAATTTTCTTAGAATTCAAGGGCTTACCCAGTGCCGATCAAATTTTGGCCGGAATTATAAAGCCTCGGACTCAAGTCGCCTGATTATACCGTCGGCAATTGAATACAAGTAACCTTTCGGAAAATCAATAAGTTACGTAATACCGTCCGTAAATAGGAGCCTATGGCTCTTTAATTCAGTACTTGAGAGGGCTTATATTGACGTTCGCCCCCCTGTTTTACTTTTTTCGATCCAGTAGAGACCGCAATTATCCTGACACAGGGGGCCGGCCGTGGTAACCCGGACTTAATTTTCCTATCGATTCAACAACCCCTTAACCGCCTGCGGCAAATCCGCCGGCAAAATCACATTCTTGGCATTGTCAGACCGAGCCAGCTCCGACAGCGCGCTGATATAGCGCTCGCCCAGCAGATACATCACCGGCATTTCCTTATCGCCGATAGCGGAGGACACTCGCTCGATGGCCTCGCGGCTGGCATCGGCCAGTACCACCTGCGCTTTGGCATCGCGCTTGGACGCTTCCAGGCGGCCGTCCGCTTCGAGGATCGCGGCCTGTTTCTCGCCCTCGGCGCGGGTTACGGTGGCGCGGCGCTGGCGTTCTGCGGCGGCCTGCTCTTCCATGGCTTTCTGCATGGTGGCGGAGGGGTTGATGTCCTGGATCTCTACGGTCTTCAGGTTGATGCCCCAGTCGGCGATATCGTCGGAGATGCCCTCTTTCAGTTTCGCCTTGATCAGGTCGCGGGACGATAGCGCCGCGTCGAGGGACATCTCGCCGACGATGGAGCGCAGTGCGGTCTGCACCAGGTTCTGGATCGCCACCGTGTAGTCCTCGACACCGTACACGGCCTTCTCCGGTGAGACGATATTGATATAGGCCACGGCGTTGGCAATGATGGTGGCGTTGTCCTGGGTGATCACTTCCTGGGAGGGGATGTCCAGCACGATGTCCTTGGTGGTCACTTTGTAGGGCACCTGGTCCACGTAGGGAATGATCACGTTCATGCCCGGCGCCAGTGTCTTGTGGAATTTGCCCAGGCGCTGGACGATATGTTTGGAGCCCTGCGGCACTATGCGCACGCCCATGGCGATGGTGACGATGATCAGTACTACGAGCGCCAGAATGACCGATAAACCTTCCACTGCTATTTTCCCCTCCCGGGTCGAAAATCTATAAAAAATTGAGTTGGTTCTTGCTTTGTGAATCTATGAATAACGTTATCTCGTCACTCCGGCGCAGGCCGGAGTCCAGGGGTTCGCGGCCTTCTGGATTAGGTGGCGCTCCTGCGCCACGCCCTTCGGGCCATTCGCTTCGCGAATGCTCGCTACGGCATCCATGCCTCCGCAGTCCGGCCTGCGCCGGAATGACGATCCTCGGCAGTTCCTCAAATACGGGCCACGATCAGCGTATTGCCGGAGATATCGGTCACCCGCACCCGGTCGCCGATGGCCACCTCGTCTGTGCAGATAAACTGCCACTCGTCCTCGCCGAGAATCGGTGCGGGGAACTTGAGCCGGCCGCGGCTGCGGCCCGTGTTGGATTCGATCGCCAGCCCCACCTGCCCGGCCAGGGCTTCCGCGGCCATGCCGGAGGTGGTGCGGTCCTTCCACTGTGGGCGAATGAATTTTAACCAGCCGATCAGCAGCGCGATGGAGGCGCCGGCCCACAGCAACAGTTGCAGGGTGATCGGCATATCCACGACGATCAGCAGTGCGCCCATCAGCAGCGCGGCGAGGCCGAACCAGAAGAGAATGAACCCGGAAACGAAGATTTCCGCGGTGACCAGCAGCAGGCCGAGAACCAGCCAGTGCCAGTAGGCGATATGTGCGTTGAGCCAGTCCAGCATGTTGGCCACGTCTCCCTTTTGAGCACTATTTGGCATTGATTATGCCAAAACTTTGGCATCTGGCGCGGAAAATTTCGGCTTCTGCGGCTGGCGGCTCCGGCGGGCCCTGCCAAATTGCACACCTGAGAGGTCAGCTTGATGAATAGGGCGTCAGTCGCCCATTCGGTCATCTCTATCGCCTGTTGCCTCTCGATGAAGCTGATATACTTCGGCCTGGCAACGACGATATAGGAGCTGCCTTATGGCTACGGCATCTTTTGAGAAGAGCTTTGTGGTCACGGATAGGGAGTCCATAGACCGGATTCACCAGGATCTGACACACCCCCGTCAAGTCAGGATCATCAAGCGCGACTACAAGGCCGAGAGCGCACGGGGTATCCAACTATTAAAACAACGATTGTCCAACTCAAAGACCTGCTGACGGAGCTCGACGAACCGCAAGTCGTCGAGCTCCTCGGCAGCTTCTCCTGCCCTCGCAACCCCGATGTAGAAAACTTCCTCACCCAATCCACCAAGTCCATACGGTTTGAATTGACGGGTAATGCCCGCACTTACCTGATTCTGGACAATACCGACGGTGCGATCCTCGCCTACTTCTCGATCACGTTTAAGGAGTTGATCCTGGACGGTGCGAAGCTGGCCAAAGCTGAGGTTCGCAGGATGGACGGTATCAGGAGGGATGCTGAGCGCATTCGAGCCTATCTGATTGGCCAACTCGGCAAAAATGCCGGCATCCCAAACAACCGTATTCGCCTCGCTGACATTCTGGAGGAGATTTATTCGGTCATATCGCAGGCGAGAGCGTTGATAGGTGGCAGGATCATCTTCCTGGAGTGCGAGGACGATGACCGCCTCATAGCGCTGTACCAGGACTACGGCTTCAAGTTGATAGAGTCAGAAGGTGAAGGGTCTCCGCGGCTCAGGACCATGTACACCCACATAACGGAATGACCCAGCCCAAGCGCTTCGAGGTGTCGGCAGCACACAAAAGGCCTATCACCCCAGCCGCAACCACAACAGTGCCCCCTTCCCGCCGCCCATGTACAATACCGGCCCAGATTTCTGGTTCAGCAGGCTCACCATGAAGGATCGCAAAACCACCCACTTCGGCTATCGGGAAGTCCCGGTGGAAGAGAAGGCCGGCCGCGTGGCGGAGGTTTTCCACTCGGTCGCGTCGCGCTACGACCTGATGAACGACCTGATGTCCGGCGGCGTCCACCGGCTGTGGAAGCGCTTCACCATCGAGCTTTCCGGCGCCCGCCCGGGTCAGACGATCCTGGATATTGCCGGCGGCACCGGCGACCTCACCGCGCGCTTCTCGCGTATCGTCGGCGCCGAGGGCCAGGTGGTGCTGGCGGATATCAACGAGTCCATGCTCAAGGTGGGCCGCGACCGGCTGCTGGACCGCGGCATCGCCGGCAATGTGGTGCCGGTGCAGGCGGACGCCCAGTACCTGCCCTTCCCCGACAACACCTTCGATTGCATCACCATCGCCTTCGGCCTGCGCAATGTCACCGATAAGGACCTGGCGCTGCGCTCCATGCTGCGGGTGCTCAAGCCCGGCGGCCGCCTGCTGGTGCTGGAATTTTCCAAGCCGCAGTCCAAACTGCTGGAGAAGGTCTACGACCAGTACTCCTTCCGCCTGCTGCCCACCATGGGCCGCCTGATTGCCGGTGATGCGGAGAGCTACCGCTACCTGGCGGAGAGCATCCGCATGCACCCGGACCAGGAGGCCTTGCTGGGCATGATGCGCGAGGCCGGTTTCGTGGACTGCGAGTATCACAATATGACCGGCGGCATAGTCGCACTGCACAAAGGTCTCAAGCCCTGATGGACCCGACCCTGCGCGCGGGCTTCGAAGCCGCGCTGGAAACCGCCGTCAACACCGCGCTGAAATACGATCCCGGCACCCGTGTCCGGCTGGCAGAACTGAGCGGCGAGGTGCTGGCCCTGGAGCTGTCCGCGCCGCGCCTGAATCTCTTCCTGTGTATCGAGGATGAGTGGGTCGCCGTGCGCCACCAGTGGGAGGGGGAGGTCACCACCGAGCTCCGCGGTTCCGCTACCGCCTTCCTGCGGCTGCTGCGCGATACCGATGTCACCCCCGCCAGCCTGGGAGTGACGGTTATCGGTTCCAGCACCTTTCTCGCCGAACTGCAGGAGATACTGCACGACCTGGACATCGACTGGGAGGAACCCCTGGCGCAGCTGATCGGTGACGTGCCGGCGCACACCCTGGGCGAGGCCCTGCGCTCCGCCGGCCACTGGCTGCGCGGTCAGTTGCAAGTCGCGCCCGGGGCCGCCGCCGAGGCGGTGAGCGAGGAGTGGCGCCTCACCCCCCCCAAGGCGCAGTTCGACGCCTTCGCCGAGGACCTGTCGGAACTGGCGATGGCCACCGAGCGGTTGGAGGCCCGGGTACAGCTGCTGCGGGAAAAGTTCGCGCATCGGGGGGCGGAATAGCGGTGCCGGTTGCACGCAGTCTCACCATCGCGCGGGTCTTCCTGCGCTACCGCCTCGACGAGCTGTTGCCGGCGTCCCGCCGCCCCCTGTGGCTGCGGGTCCTGTGGGCGCCGCTGAAGATAATGCCACGGTCGAAAATGGCCCGCGGCGAGCGCCTGCGCCGGGCGCTGGAGGAACTGGGGCCGATTTTCGTGAAGTTCGGCCAGCTGCTCTCCACCCGCCCGGATCTGTTGCCGCCGGATATCGTCGAGGAGCTGGACCAGCTGCAGGACAACGTGCCCCCCTTTCCCGAGGACCAGTGCGTCGCCCTGATCGAAAAGGCCCTGGGCGCCCCGGTGGGCGAGCTGTTCGCCAGCTTCGAGCGCAAACCCATGGCCTCCGCCTCGGTGGCCCAGGTGCACGCCGCTGTGCTGCCAAGTGGCGAGTCCGTGGTGGTGAAGGTACTGCGTCCGGGCATCGACAAAATCATCCAGCAGGACCTGCGCCTGCTCGGCCTGCTCGCCCGCGGCATGGCGCGTTTCCTGCCCGAGGGCCGGCGCCTGCGCCCGGTGGAGGTGGTGGACGACTACCGGTTCACCATCCAGGGGGAGCTGGACCTGGTGCGCGAGGGGGCCAACGCCACCCAGCTCCGGCGCAACTTCGCCAAATCCCCCCTCCTCTATATCCCCGAAGTCTATTGGGACTACACCCGGGTGAACGTGCTGGTGCTGGAGCGCATCGACGGCATCCCGGTCACCGACGTGGCGCAGCTGCACGCACAGAACACCGATATGCACCTGCTCGCCGAGCGCGGTGTGGAGATATTCTTCAAGCAGGTGTTCGAGCACAACTTCTTCCACGCGGACATGCATCCGGGCAATATCTTCGTGTCCCGCGAGCATCCGCAGAGGCCACAATATATCGCTGTGGATACCGCCATCGTCGGCAGCCTGACGCGGGAGGACCAGTACTACCTGGCGCGCAACCTGCTGGCCATGTTCCGCCGCGACTACCGCATGGTGGCCGAACTGCACGTGCAGAGCGGCTGGGTGCGGCGGAACACGCCGGTCAACGACTTCGAGGCGTCCATCCGCGCGGTGTGTGAGCCCATCTTCGAGAAGCCGCTGGGGGAGATCTCCTTCGCCCGGGTGCTGATCAGCCTGTTCCAGACCGCGCGCCGCTTCGATATGGAGGTGCAGCCGCAGCTGGTCCTGCTGCAGAAGACCCTGCTCAATATCGAGGGCCTGGGGCGGCAGCTTTATCCGCAACTGGATCTGTGGAAGACTGCCCATCCATTCCTGGAGCGCTGGATGCGGGATCGCCTCCACCCCAGGACTATCGTCGGCGAGATCCGGCGCTACGGCCCCGAGTGGCTGGAGAAGTTGCCGCAGCTGCCGCATCTCGCCTTCTCCGCCCTGGAACATGCCCGCGAGCTGGCGCCGCAGATACGCGGGGTGGGCGAGCAACTGGAACAGAGCCGCCGCCGCGGCCGCCAGCGCTACGCCCGGCGGGTGGCGGGGGTTATATTGGCGGCGGGCGCCCTGCTGCTGGCCGCCCCGGGCCTGCTGGCCCAGCTGCCCACAGCCAGCTGGCTCCTGGGTGCCGCGGCCCTGGCGCTACTGCTCTGGCCATAACCCCCGGGACCGCGGAGCTCCAGCTCCGCATCGCGGGCCGCAGGCCCGCCTGGAAGCTGGGAGCGCCGAGCTCCAGCTCGGCAGCGGGCCCCCGGCCCGCCCAACCTACAATATATGAAGGTCTACAGGACATTGAGTAAAGAGAGCCCCTTGAACGAAGCCGACTTCACCCAACAGGTCGCCTGGAACAGCGACGGCCTGGTCCCCGCCATAGCGCAGGACTTCAAGACCGGCCGCATACTGATGATGGCCTGGATGAACCGCGAGGCACTGCGCCTCACCGCCAGTGAAGGGCGCGCCGTCTACTGGTCGCGCTCCCGCGGCAAACTGTGGCGCAAGGGCGAAACCTCCGGCCACGAACAGCAGGTGCATGAAATCCGTCTGGATTGCGATGCCGATGCCGTATTATTGCTGGTGGAACAGAAAGGCGGCATTGCCTGTCATACCGGGCGCGCCAGCTGCTTCTACCGGGTACTGCAGGGCGGCGAATGGCGAGTGAGCCAGCCAGTGATCAAGAGCCCGGAAAGCATCTATGAGTGATCTGCTGAAACAGCTGGACGCAGTGCTGGAAAGCCGCAAGCGCAAGAGCGATGCGGAGAACTCCTATGTGGCCAGCCTGCACCGCAAGGGCCTGAACAAGATCCTGGAAAAAGTCGGCGAGGAAGCCACCGAGGTCATCCTCGCCGCCAAGGATGCCGAGCGCGGCGGCGATAAAAAGGCGATGATCGCTGAAACCGCCGACCTCTGGTTCCATTCCCTGGTGATGCTCTCGCACCTGGGGGCAGACTCGCAGGATGTGCTGAACGAACTCGCGCGCCGCTTCGGCCTCTCGGGACTGGAAGAAAAAGCCTCGCGCACGAAAGATTAACCCTGTAGGAGCCTGCTTGCAGGCGAAACAAAACCTGGAGAAAACCATGGGATTCGGTGGAATAAGCATCTGGCAGCTGCTGATCATTCTGGTAATCGTACTGCTGCTGTTCGGCACCAAGCGCCTGCGCAACCTGGGCGGCGACCTGGGCGGCGCCCTCAAGGGCTTCCGCAAGGCAATGAAAGACGAGGACAAGGAAGAAGAGGAGGAAGAAAAAAAAGAGCCTGGGCGCCTGGAGGGCAAGGAATCGGAAAAGCCGCAGCACAAAGAGCAGGCGGAAAAAGACAAACAGTCCCAGGACAAATAACGCGAGCGCCTCTCCGTGTTTGATATCGGTTTCTTCGAACTGCTACTGATAGCGGTTGTTGCCCTGCTGGTGATTGGCCCCGAGCGCCTGCCCGACGCGGTGCGCACCACCGCGCGCTGGTGGTCCGGCCTCAAGCGCACTCTGCACAACGCCCGCGAGGAGCTGGAGCGGGAAGTGGGCGCCGACGATATCCGTCGCGAACTGCACAACGAGCGCGTGATGCGGGAGCTGGAAGAGAGCCGCCGGGAAATGGAGCAGGCCCTCAGCGGAGAGGACGAGAAAGACGAGCGGAAACCCCGCTGGCGGCGGGACAAAGAGGAGGACTACCTGCCGGAACAGGACGAGGAAAACGAAGAAAACCTGGAAGACCCGGAATATCCCGAACACCTGCACGACCACGGCGACCCGGAGCTGAACCCGGATCACCCCGACCACCAGAAAAAAGAACAGTCCCCGAAGGATAAAGACGAGCGTTCATGAGCGAGCAGCCCCAGCCCTTTATCGACCACCTGATCGAACTGCGCGACCGACTGCTGCGGGTACTGGTGGTCGTGGTGGCCATCTTTGCGGCCATGGTGCCCTTCGCTGCGGAAATTTACGATTTCGTTGCCGAGCCGCTGCAGGCCCGCCTCGCCGATGGCACCGGCATGATCGCCACCGAGGTCACCTCTCCCTTCCTGACCCCATTCAAGACTTCCTTCGTACTGGCTTTTTTCATCGCCGTTCCCTACGTGCTCTACCAGGCCTGGGCCTTTATCGCCCCGGGCCTGTACAAAAGCGAAAAGCGCGTGGCCGTCCCTATCCTGGTGAGCAGCATCGTGCTCTTCTACGCGGGGATGGCGTTCGCCTACTACGTGGTCTTCCCGATCATCTTCGACTTTTTTGTCGGTTCGGCGCACTCCGATATCACGGTGATGCCCGATATCCGCAGCTACCTGGACCTGGTGCTGAAGCTTTTCTTCGCCTTCGGATTCGCCTTCGAAATCCCCATCGCCACCGTGCTGCTGATCTGGAGCGGCGCCGTGGATGCCCGGGTCCTGGCCAGCAAGCGCCCCTATGTGATCGTGGGTTGTTTCGTGTTCGGCATGCTGCTCACTCCCCCGGATGTGATCTCCCAATCCCTGCTGGCAGTGCCCATGTGGCTGCTGTTCGAGGTGGGCATCCTCTTCGGGCGCTGGATAACATCGGACAGCAAAAAAGAAAGCACCTGACAAAAATAGCGCTGACTGTAGGAGCGGGCCATGCCCGCGATCGTTATCAGCTACGTAGTGGAAACCGATCGCGGGCATGGCCCGCTCCTACCAGGGGGGCCGCTTAACTTAGTGTCATTCGGCTTACAGCTAATTTCTAAAAATAAACAGGGTCGACGCCCAATGGACAACGGAATTATCCAATCCCTCAAAGCGGCGCTCGACGCCTCCCCGGAAAACACCGCATTGCGCTTGGCGCTGATCAAGGCCCTCGCCAATGCGCAGGACTACCGGGAAGCGGAACAGTTTATCGACGGACTGGCGCCCGGCGATATCGAGGATGAGGACAGGATGCTGCTTGCCGATATCTGCTACAAAAGCGAACGGCACGAGCGGGGTATCTCCTTCCTGGATATGGACAACCCCCGGGCCCGTCTGTTGAAGGCGAAAATCCTCGCGGATCAGGGGGAGAGCGACGAGGCAATTCGCCTGTACGAATCCGCCGTGGAGGAAAATCCGGCGCTGGAGGACCAGGCGCTAAAGGCCCGGCTGGCGGCAAGGACCGTCGGGCAGGAAGGCAAACCGAAACTCCGAGTGATCGCCAACGACAACACCGACAGGGAGGAGGTCACACGCATCCTGCACCCGGAAAGTGAAGTGGTGAAGTTCAAGGACGTCGGCGGCCTCGCCTACGTCAAAAAGCAGATCCACAAGAAAATCATTCTCCCCTACCAGAAACCGTCCCTGTTCAGCCGCTTCAAGAAAAAAGTCGGCGGCGGCATCCTGCTGTACGGCCCGCCCGGCTGCGGCAAGACCCTGTTGGCCAGGGCCACCGCCGGCGAGTGCAACGCCCAGTTCTTCAATGTGGCCATCTCGGACATCCTCGATATGTATATCGGCGAATCCGAGAGCAAGCTGCACGCGGTTTTCGAACAGGCGCGGGCGCAGAGCCCCGCGGTGATTTTCTTCGACGAGGTGGAAGCACTGGCGGCGAAACGGCAGCACACTCGCGAGGCCACTTCATCGAAGCTGGTCAGCCAGTTTCTCGCCGAACTGGACGGCTTCTCCCAGAACAACGGCGGCGTGCTGGTGCTGGCGGCCACCAATGTGCCCTGGGCGCTGGACCCGGCCTTCCGCCGCCCGGGGCGTTTCGATCGCATCATTTTCGTTCCCCCGCCGGACCGCGAGGCGCGGCAGGATATCCTCACCGGACTGGTCAGCGAGCGCCCCGGCGGTGAATCCGTGGACGTGGCCGGCCTGGCGAAAATAACCAGCGGATACTCCGGTGCCGACCTGGTGAACCTGGTCGAGACCGCGGTGGACGAGGCGATCGATGAATCCATCGAATCCGGGAAGGAGATGCCCATTCGCAGCGAGCACCTGTTCGAATCGGTGAAAACGGTCCGCCCCACCACCCTGGAGTGGCTGTCCACCGCACGGAATTATGCCAAGTACGCCAACGATTCCGGCCAGTACACCGAGGTGCTGGATTTCCTGAAAAAACACGGAAAATAACCATGGCATCCGCTTACCAGATTATCGACGAACCGAAGCCCGGCCGCCTGTCCCGCTTTACTGTCGATCCCATGTGGCCGCTGTTCGCGTTTATGTTCGGCGGGCCCTTTATCAGCTGGGCCTGGTCGCTGTTCAACAGTTTTGCACTGGGCAGCCCCAGCCGGAACCGGGAAATCATCGCTGTCTCCCTGGGCCTGCTCGGCTATTTCGCCGTGCTGACGGCAATGATGACCAGCGAAACGCTGCGGGAGCTGGGGCCGGTTTATATTCGCCTGGCGCTGGTGGTGGTAAGCCTGTTTGCCTGTTACTACATTTACCTGAAGCAGAGTGCGGCCTGCGAGATCTATCAGTACTTTGACGGTGTGCTGATGAACGGTATTCCGGGAGTGATACTCGCCTATTTTGTCGGCTCGAAACTCGAGCAGATGGTAATGACACAGGTTCTGACGGGGCTGCAGCAATGGATATCCTAGATGGGCAGATACAGCGGCTGATCGAGCGCGCCGGCCAGCAGTACCGCTACGGGGATTTTCGCGGTGGTATGGAATCCCTGCGCGAAGCCCTGAGCATAGATCCGCAGCAGTATTTTCCGCACAGCTTTCTCGCCGTCGGCCTGCTCAACATGAAAAGACTGGTCGCGGCGGAACACGAAGCGCGCATCGGTGTGCAACTGGAGCCGGAGGCACATTTTGCCCACTTCGCCCTGGGCGAAGTGCTGCAGGCGCAGTTGAAGTTCAAGCAGGCGTTGAAACACCAGGAGCAGGCCCTGGCCCTCTCCCCCACCGACGCGGACTATCACCGCGCGGTCGCCGAAACCCTCGCGCTGATGGGCCGTGACAAGGCCGCGAAAGCCTATCTGGACAAGGCCCTGCAACTGGACCCGGAGAGTGCCGATACCCTGGCCCAATTGGGCGAGTGGCACCTGGGCAGGAATGAAAAAGAGGAAGCTGCGCGATTTTTTGACGAGGCCCTGAACCTGGAACCCCAACACCGGGCGGCGCTGACCGGTAAGGGCAGGCTGCTGCTGTATCGCGGTAAAACCGACGAGGCCTACGACCACGCCATCTGGGTATTGCAACAGGACGCCGACAACTACGGCGCCCTCCAGTTGCTCGCCTCGATCAAAATCCGCAGGAACCCGGTTTTCGGCCTGTGGTTCCGCATGAACGCCTGGCTCACTGCCGGCGGCAACATGCGCACCATTCTGTTGCTGATCGGCGCCTACGTGCTGTTTCAGCTGGCTTCCCAATTGCTGCAGGACCGCGGCCTTTCTGAAGCGGCGACCCTGCTGCGCTACACCTGGCTGGGGGTGGTGATCTACTCTTGGGTGGGCCCGGCCTGGTTTCGCTCGAAGCTGGAGGAGGAATTGAAGTCGGTGCGTTTGAAACCGGGCTTCTGATTCCGCCGCCGGGGGGTTTGCTCCCGGCATTCCACCAGGCACGCGGACAGCCGTTCTTCCTCCATCTTGCGCAGCGTCAGGCGGATAAAAAAGCCCGCCATCAGGCATACGAAAGCGATAACCGCAAGGCTGAGCAGGCCGGAAAAACTGGTAAACAGATCGATCAACGCGTCCATTTCTGGCTCCCTTTTTGTCGCCGATTATGTACAAATAGTGTAGGAGCCCGCCCGGCCGGAGCTTTGATCTGAATCAAGTCCGGCTCTTATTTCTCCTCTGGTAACTGCTCATCCCTGTAGGAGCGGCGGGGCGGCCATCCGCCATGCCCGCGATCGGGCTCTGTTCGCGGGCATGGCGGATGGCCGCCCCGCCGCTCCTACAAGGCTGAGCAGTTACCTCCTCTGTACTATTTCCCTCGGGAACGACACAAGGTGACGAAGGGGGAATCTCAAAAAATTCCGGCTATGCTGATAAAAACCAGAGCCGCGGCAGCGGTCGCAAAAGGTTCGGCTTCCTCCTGCCAGCGAGGCAGCAGGACCAGCAGCCCCAGTGGCGGCAGGAAAAATGCCAGCAGACCGGTAACCGTTCCCTGGCGGAAGCAGGCGTGCAGCAGGCTCAGCCAGCTGATTGCGGCGAAAGTCAGCGCAAACATGGTGAGTATGGCGGCCATGGGCGCCATGCCGGAACCCTCAACAATAATCGATGGAACAGGTAATAGAGTGTATAGCAGCTATCGGAGACTGCCCCGGGGACGAACCATTTGCTTACTCCTGATAGCCGTTCTGTTAAGCGGCTGTGAAACGGCGGGATATTACACCCAGGCGGTGACCGGGCAGTGGCGCCTCCTGGCCGCGCGCAAACCGATCGAGACGGTGGCCGCTGCGCCCGGCACCGGCGAAGAACTGCGGGAGCGGCTGCGCCTGGTGCAGGATATTCGCGCCTATGCCGGCGCCGAGCTGCAACTGCCGGTGGGAAAGGCCTACGGCTCCTATGTGAAGCTGGCGGAGGACTTCCCGGTGTGGAATGTGCTGGCGGCGCCGGAGTTTTCCCTCTCCCCCAAGCGCTGGTGCTATCCCTTTATCGGTTGCGCCAGTTACCGCGGCTATTTCCGCAAGGCCGATGCCGAGGCCAAGGCGAAGGCACTGTTGGCGGAGGGTTATGACATCTATCTGGGCCCGGTGCCCGCCTACAGCACCCTGGGCTGGTTCGACGATCCGGTGCTCTCCAGTTTCGTCAACTGGCCGCCGGACCGGCTCGCCGGGCTGCTGTTCCACGAGCTGGCGCACCGCCGGGTGTATATCTCCGGCGACACCACTTTCAACGAGAGCTTCGCCACCGCCGTGTCGGAACTGGCCCTGCCGGACTGGCGCCGCCGCCAGGGGTTGAACGGCAGGACGGCGGACCGCCGCGCCCAGTCGATGGCGATCCGGCGACTGATGATGGCCGCGCGCAAGCAGCTGGAGCCGATCTACAAATCCCCCCTTGCCGACGAGGAAAAGCGTGCCCGCAAGGCGGAAGTACTGGAGCGGCTGCGTTACTGCTATGACCGGATGTCGGCGGACTGGCCCAATGCCGAGCGCTACCGCGCCTATATCGAGAAAACCAACAACGCGACCCTGGCGCTGGCGTCCGAGTACCAGTCCCTGGTGCCGGCGTTCGCGCAACTGTACCGGGAGTCCGGGGAGACCTGGCCGGCGTTCTACCAGGCGGTGGAACGCTTAGGGAAAGAGGACAAGAAAACCCGCGACCGGCGCCTGAAAGCGCTGGCGGCGCGCCATCAGGAATCCAGCGATCACGTCTCAAGTAAAAAGGTAACCGGCCCGTCATTCGACAGCGAGACCTGCATGTCCGCGGCGAATATCCCGGTCTCCACCGGCGAGAACTGAGCGCGGGCGCGCCCGACGAAGTAATCGTACAGTTCCTCCGCCTGCGCCGGCGAGGCGCCGCGGCTGAAGCTGGGGCGCAGGCCCCGGGCGGTGTCGGCCACCAGGGTGAACTGGCTGACGATCAGCAGGCCGCCGCCGGCCTGCTGCACATTCAGGTTCATGCGCCCCTGCTCGTCGCCGAACACCCGGTAGTGAAGCACCTTGTGCAGCAGCTTGTCCGCGCTCTCGCGGTCGTCCCGCGCCTCCACGCCCAGCAGCAATAACAGGCCGCGGTCGATGGAGCCGACCGACTCGCCGTTCACGTCCACCCGCGCGTGGCTCACGCGCTGAATCAATCCCCTCACCGCAAACGTCCCTCCTGTTTCTGGAACCCGATTGGGAAATCGCCTAGATTAGCGGACTGTTCGATGACGAGAAACTCGAAACACACTATGAAGAAACAGCTTCTGATCCTGGCCGCCAGCGCACTGGCCACCGCCGCAACCCTGGCCGCGGACTATCCCGCTACCCCCAAGTTGGAAATGCGGGACAACTACTTCGGTACCCAGGTGGAGGATCCCTATCGCTGGCTGGAGGAGGGGACCTCCAGTGCAGTGAAAGCGTGGGTGGCCGCGCAGAATGATATTTCGCTGCCGCGGCTGAAGAAACTTCCCGGCTGGAACAAGCTGAACGAGCGCCTGGGGGAACTCTGGCAGTACGAGCGCTACAAAGTACCGTTCAAAAAGGCCGGCAAATACTACTACGAGTACAACGACGGCAGCTGGGATCAAAACGTCTTCTACCGCACCGACAGCCTGAAAAAAGACGGCACGGTAATGCTGGACCCGCGCAAGCTGAGCGAGGACGGCACCGTCGCCGCCAAGCGCTACCGGGTCAGCCCCAAGGGCCGCTACCTGGCCTACGGCACCTCCGACGGCGGCACCGACTGGACCGACTACCAGGTGCGCGACCTGAAGACCGGCCGGGATCTGAAAGACACCCTCACCGGCATCAAGTTCAGCGGCATCAGTTGGGCCGAGGACGAGTCCGGCTTCTACTACAGCCGCTATCCGTTCAACGAAGACGGCAGCGCCGACGACAGCAAGCAGGTCTCGGTCTATTTTCATAAACTGGGCCAGCCCCAGAGCCGCGACCGGCTGATCTATAAAATCACCGACCACCCCACCCGTAACCCGGAAGCGGAGCTGAGCCACGACGGCAACTACCTGGTGTTCAGCATCTTCGACGGCTATGACTCCAACGGCATCTACTACAAAGATCTGCGCAAGAAAGGCGGCGAGGTGGTCAGGCTGCTGGACGACTGGGACGGCCTCTACACCTATCTCGGCAACAGCGGCGAGACTTTCTATTTCCAGACCACCGCCGGCGCGCCCCTGGGCCGGGTGATCGCTATCGACCTGGGCAAGCCCCAGCGCAAACACTGGCGCGACCTGGTGCCGGAGCGGGAAAATGCCCTGCAGGAGGCATCGTTGATCGGCGGACGCTTTGTGCTGCACTACCTGCAGGACGCCAAGTCGAAAGTGGTGGTCACCGATACCGACGGCAAACAGCAGTACGAACTGAAATTGCCGGGTATGGGTTCGGTATCCGGCTTCTACGGCGAGCCGGACGAGGCGGAGACCTTCTACTCTTTCAGCAGCTTTATCACCCCGCCGAGCATCTACCGGTTGAATGTGCAGACCGGGAAGAGCGAGCTGTTCAAGGCCCCGGAATACCCGGCGGATTTTGCCGACCTCACCGTCAGCCAGCACTTTTACAAAAGCAAAGACGGCACCAGGATTCCGCTGTTCCTGGTGCACAAAAAAGGCCTGAAAAAAGACGGCAAAAATCCCACCCTGCTGTACGGCTACGGCGGCTTCAACGCGGCCATAGTGCCCGCCTTCTACACCCGCTTTGCCGGCTGGCTGGATATGGGCGGCACCCTGGCGGTGGCCAACCTGCGCGGCGGCAGCGAGTACGGTGAGGCCTGGCACCAGGCGGGCACCAAGGGCCAAAAGCAGAATGTGTTCGACGATTTCATCAGTGCCGCCGAGTGGCTGATCGCGGAGAAAATCACCTCGTCGGAAAAACTCGCGATCAGCGGCCGTTCCAACGGCGGCCTGCTGGTGGGCGCCACCATTACCCAGCGATCGGACCTCTTCGCCGCCGCACTGCCCGCGGTAGGCGTACTGGATATGCTGCGCTACCACACCGCCTCCGCCAACGCGCGCCAGTGGTCCAGCGATTACGGCCTGAGTGAAAACAAGGAGGAGTTCGAGGCTCTCTACGCCTACTCGCCGGTGCACAACACGGAAAAGGGCAAGTGCTACCCGCCCACCCTGATCACCACCGCGGACCGGGACGACCGCGTGGTCCCCTGGCACAGCTACAAATTCGCCGCCGTGCTGCAGCGCGACCAGGGCTGCGACAACCCCATCTGGCTCGCAGTCGAAACCCGCGCGGGCCACGGCGCCGGCAAGCCGGTATGGATGCAGGTGGAAGACATCACCAACCAGTGGAGCTTCCTGGCCTACCACCTGGGCATGAAGCTGGAGTAACCCCCGGGACCGCGGAGTTGTCTATTGAGCGCTGAAGGCTCCAGCTCCGCAAGCGGGCCGCAGGCCCGCCTCCTTGTAGGAGCGGCCCATGGCCGCGATCGGGTTTGGAAAATACCCACCACCGATCGCGGCCATGGGCCGCTCCTACAAAAACTCCGATTTCAATAACAATAATTGGGAAAGAACCATGCGCGCATTCGTCACCGGCGGTACCGGCTTCCTCGGTGCCAACCTGATCGAACAGCTGCTCGCCGACGGCTGGCAGGTAATTGCCATGCACCGCCACGGTTCCGACACGAAGCGGCTGCAACAACAGGGTGTGGAACTGGCGGAGGCCTCGTTCGCGGATATCGACTCCCTGCGCAACGCGATGCCGGAAAACCTCGATGCGGTATTCCACCTGGCCGCCAACACCAATTTATGGCGCGGCGGCAATGTGCAGCAGTGGCGGGACAACGTGGAGGGCTCGGCCAATATCGCCCGCGTGGCGCGGGAGAAAAATGCCGGCCGGCTGATCGCCACCAGCTCCATCGCCGTCTACGGCTACCAGAGCGGGCGCATCGACGAGCGGAGCCCCAAGTTGGCGGACGATCCGCGCCACGGTTACCTGTACACCAAGAAACGCGCCGAAGAAGCGGTGCGCGCGGAAATCGAACGGGGGCTGGACGCGGTATTCCTGAACCCCTGCGCCATCGTCGGCAAGTACGACACCACCAGTTGGGCGCAGACCTTTTTCCTGATGGAAAAAGACCAGCTGCCCGGCGTGCCCCCGGGTAAGGGCTCTTTCTGTTATGCGGGCTCGGTCGCACGGGCGCATATCGACGCCTTCCGCAAGGGCCGCTGCGGGGAAAACTATATCCTCGCCGGCCGGGACGCCAGCTTTCTGGAATTCTTCGGCAGGATCGCCGCGCTGCTGGGCAAGCCGGCACCGAAGCGGGCCATGCCGGCGTTCGTAATTCATACCCTGGGGTGGCTCTCCGACCTCTGGTCGATCGCCAGCGGGCGCGAACCGCTGATCACCCCGGAAAAGGCCGCGATGGTAACCAAACGCGTTGTAGCCAGCAGTGATAAGGCGGTACGCGAACTGGGCTACCAAAGCGACACCGACCTGGATACCATGCTGCGGGAGTGTTACGACTGGCTGGTGGAACAAAAACTGTTGAAGGCGTCGGCATGAATCGCGGAAATATCGTTTTTATCCTGGTGACGGTGCTGCTGGTACTGCAATTGATCCAGCACTACTTCCTCTCCGGCCCGCAGTAGCCTTTGTAGGAGCGGCCCATGGCCGCGATCAGACTTGCTTCGTAGCGTATACCTATCGCGGCCATGGGCCGCTCCTACAGGGAGTGAATAAAATTTATGACGGACAAACGCTGCAGCTGGTGCCTCTCCACCCCGCTCTACCAGCAATACCACGACGAGGAATGGGGCCGCCCGGTCACCGACGACGAAACCCTGTTCGAATTCCTGCTCCTCGAGGGCGCCCAGGCCGGACTCGCCTGGATCACCGTGCTCAACAAGCGGGAAAATTACCGCAAGGCTTTCGATAATTTCGACCCGGAGAAAATCGCCCGCTACACGCCGAAGAAAATCGAGCGGCTGCTGCAGAACCCCGGCATTATCCGCAACCGCCTCAAGGTGGAAGCGGCGGTAAAAAATGCCCGCGCCACCCTGGCCCTGCGCGATGCGGGCAGCAGCCTGTCGGAATTTATGTGGCAATTTACCGACGGCCGGGTAAAGGTGAACCGTCGCCGCAGCATCAAACAGGTACCCGCCACCACTTCAGAGTCCGACGCCATGAGCAAGGCGCTGAAAAAGGCCGGCTTCAGTTTCGTCGGCTCCACTATCATGTACGCACATATGCAGGCCACCGGCATGGTCAACGATCACCTGGTGAGTTGCCCGGCACATCAGCTCTGTGTAGACGAGGCCGCGGCAAAAAATCTGTTATAAACCTGCGAAATCGACAGGGGGAACCGGAATGGATTGGAACGCACTGCTGGAGGAATACTGGCCGCTGGTCAGTATCATAGCGTTGAAAATCATTTGGGCTCTGCTCGCCCTGGTGGCCACCGTACTGGCCGCCGGACTGGCGCGCCGAGGGGTGCGGCGGCTTTCCCGCCGCCTGGACGCCACCCTGATCCCGGTGCTCAGCAATATCGCCGTGTGGGCGGTGTACATCGTCGGCCTGCTGGTGGTATTGGATATCTTCGGGGCCAACACCACCAGCCTGATCGCCCTGCTCGGCGCCGCTGGCCTGGCGGTGGGCCTGGCCCTCAAGGACACCCTGCAGAATATCGCCGCCGGTTTTATCATCCTGGGCCTGCGCCCCTTCCGCGTGGGCGACACCATCCAGTTCGGGGATACCCTGGGCACGGTTCGCGAGGTGGGCCTGTTCACCACCGAGCTGGACACGGTGGACGGCCTGTATGTCTCGGCTCCCAACAGCGTTATCTGGGGCCAGACTCTCACCAACTTCAGCCGCAACACCACCCGCCGCATGGAAATCGTGGCGAGCATCGCCTACGGCGACAGTGTCGAAACCGGTATGGGTGTGCTGCGCCGGTTGGTGGAGCAGGAGCCGCGCATTCTCGATGACCCGGAGCCCACCTACGCGGTGAAGGCGCTGGCGGACAGCGCGGTCAATCTGCAGCTGCGCGCCTGGACCTACACCGGCGACTACTGGGACGTCTACTGGTCTCTGATGGAGAAGCTCAAGCCGGCGCTGGAGGCCGAGGGCCTGAGTATTCCCTTCCCCCAGCGCGAACTGCATATCATCGGCCGCTCTGGGCAACTCCAATAGCCGTCCATTTCCGTCGGCTCGGCGCAACCGCGCCGGGCGCCGGGCCCCGCGCAATCGACTCTCCTGCCGTTTCGTGTCAAAGTACCGCGGTTTTCACTGTGTGCAAAAAATAACCGAGGCAAGACGATGCGAATCACGCAAACCAGCCCCCTGATCCCCACACTGTTGGCCCTCGCCATCCTCGGCGGATGCCAGCGCGAGGAGAGCACCCAGGCCGATATCAGTGCCCAGTCGGCGCAGGACGCCGCTACGGAAACCACCGCCGCCATCGACCCCGCTGCGGAGACGGCGCGCCTGACCGAGTGGCTCGACGAGCGCTATGAGGAACAGCTGCAGTTCAGCCCCACCCAGCTCAGCTACCTGGGCCGCAAGGAGCTGTACGACCAGATCGACGATTTGAGCGAGGCCGCCGAGGCGCGCAAGCTGGCCTGGCAGGCGAAGACCGTCGAAGAGCTGAAGAAGAACTTCGACTACGGGAAGCTGAGCCCGGAGGGCAAAACCTCTTACGATATCTGGGTCTACCAGTACGAACAGGCCAAGGCCGCCGAGCCGTTCAAGCGCCACGGCTATATCTTCGAGCAGATGGGCGGCGCCCAGTCGCAGCTGCCCAACTTCCTGCTCAACTTCCACAAGGTGGACAACGCCTCCGATATGGAGGCCTATATCGCCCGTATCGGCGGCATCTCCCGCGCCGTCGGCCAGCTGCTGGAGCGCGCCAAGTTGAGCGCCAAAGAGGGTATCCGCCCGCCGCGTTTCGCCTACGAGGGCGCCATCGACCAGTCCACCAAACTGATCGCCGGCGCGCCCTTCAATGACGGCGAAGACGCGCCCCTGTGGGCCGGCGCCAAGGAGCAGATCGCCGCGCTGCTGGAAGCCGGCGAGATTGACCAGAAGCAGGCCGACGCCTTGACCGCAGAAGCACGCAAGGCCCTGGAAACCCAATTCCTGCCCGCCTATCAGGAACTGATCGGCTGGCTGGAGGCGGATATGCAGAAGGCTTCCGAGGAGCCCCAGGGCGCCAGCAGCCTGCCCGACGGCGAGGCCTACTACAACCAGATGCTGGCCAAGACCACCACCACCGAACTGACCGCCGATGAGATCCACCAGATCGGTCTTCAGGAAGTGGCGCGCATTCGCGGCGAGATGGAAACCATTAAAAAGCAGGTGGAGTTCGAGGGCAGCCTGCAGGACTTCTTTGCCTTCATCCGTGAAGACGACCGGTTCTACTACCCGAATACCGAAGAGGGCCGCCAGGGCTACCTGAAGGACTCCGAGGCCTTCCTCAACAACATCGGCAAGAAGCTGCCGGACTACTTCGGCCTGCTGCCCAAGGCGGACCTGATCGTCAAGCGCGTGGAAGCCTTCCGCGAGCAGCCCGGCGGTGCCCAGCACTACTACCCCGGTACCCCGGATGGATCGCGCCCCGGTATTTACTACGCGCACCTGGCCGATATGAGCGCCTACTCCACCACCGATATGGAGACCGTCGCCTACCACGAGGGCAACCCCGGCCACCATATGCAGATCTCAATCGCCCAGGAACTGGAGGGCATCCCGCAATTTCGCACCCAGGCCCACTTCACCGTCTACCAGGAAGGCTGGGCGCTCTACGCGGAAAAACTCTCTAAGGAAATGGGCGCGTTTGAAGATCCCTACAACCTCTTCGGCCACCTGACCGCGGAAATGTGGCGGGCCATCCGCCTGGTGGTGGACACCGGCCTGCACGCCAAGGGCTGGACCGAGGAACAGGCGGTGCAGTACTTCCTGGAAAACTCCGCCATCCCGGAAACCGCCGTGCGCTCCGAAGTGCGCCGCTACCTGGTATGGCCCAGCCAGGCCACCGCCTACAAGATCGGCATGCTGAAAATCATGGAACTGCGCAAGCAGGCCGAGGAGCAGTTGGGCGATAAGTTCGATATCCGCGGCTTCCACGACACCGTCCTCGGCGGCGGCGCCCTGCCCCTGCCGGTGCTGGAAAGCCGGGTGGCCCGTTGGGTGGACGAGGTTAAGAGCGCTTAACCCAGAACTCCCCCTTGCCTCCCCTCTCCCGCAAGCGGGAGAGGGGAGGCAAGGGGGAGAGGGAAACCAGCCAAGGGCCATGCGCCTGAAGAAAACTTTTACCCACACCCATACCGCCCACGGTTTCCGCTGTGGCTCACTCCCTTCCACTATTATCCGCTGCCACAATAAACAGCGCTTACTTCGCGCATATCGCCTGCCGATAGAGTTTCTGTTCCTGTGTGATATCGTACTCACTCTCGCCAGGTGACGATGCAAATTCTCAACCAGCTGTTCAGTGCAGTCGTTGGTATCGTGTCGGTCGGCTCCGCTGAGAGCCGCAGAAATTCCCGGCGGTAAGTACCGGTTATGTTGAGTGAAGGAATTCGAAAATGCGCAAATGTACAAGCTGTAACAATGGCGTGCTGAAGCCTCATTTCCTGGATGAGCTGTTCCGTGCCCATACCTGCTCCGCCTGCGGCGGCAACTGGATTCTGATTGAGGATTATGTGGCCTGGAAGGAACACAACCCGCAGCACACCTTTCCCAGTGGCCTGGATTTCGCGCAGGTGGATGCGGCGGACTCCAGGAAGGCGCTGCTTTGTCCGGTTTCCGGTGCAATCATGCAGAAATTTCGCATCTCCTCCCGCAGTGATCGCCGTGTGGACTACAGTCCCGCCGTCGGAGGCCTGTGGCTGGACAAGGGTGAGTGGGAACTGCTGAAAAGCGAAGGCCTGGCCGGCTCCCTCAATGCCGTAGTCACGCACCAGTGGCAGCATAAGGTGCGGCAGGAGAGCGCCCGCGAGACCTTCTCGGAAATCTACCGGCAGAAGTTCGGAGAAGAGGTCTACGAAGAAATCAGGGACTTGCGTACCTGGCTACAGGCACAGCCGCAAAAGGCCGACCTGCGCGCTTATCTGCTGGCGGAAGACCCCTACTCCGCCGAAAAATAGCCTGGTTTCGGGGAAAGTCTTTCACGCACGATTCCTAGAGATGCCATAAATCCTGGTGCTGTTATGAGCGAGATTAATATCAGGCAGGTTGTCAAATCCGATGTGCCGACAATCTGCTCAATCTACAATCACTATGTGCTGAACTCGATCGTTACCTTCGAAGAATCGGAAGTCTCCGTCCCGGAAATGGAAGAGCGTATTTCTGAGATTGAGCATTCCGGCCTTCCCTGGCTGGTGGCAGAACATTCCGGGGAGGTTCTAGGTTACGCCTACGCCTCAAAGTGGAAAGGGCGGTGTGCCTACCGCTTCTCGGTGGAGAGTACGGTTTATCTTGCCCAGGGAGCTGGGGGAAAAGGCATCGGAAGCCTGCTGTATCAAGCGCTGCTCGATGCACTGGCAGAAAAGGGATTACATTCTGTTATCGGTGGGGTCGCTCTGCCAAACCCGGCGAGTGTGGCCCTGCATGAAAAGCTCGGCATGGAAAAAGTCGCCCACTTCAGGGAGGTCGGATTCAAGTTCGACCAGTGGATTGATGTGGGCTATTGGCAGAAAACCCTGGACCGTGCCTGACTTTTTTTGCAAAGGGCTGATATTTACAAAACAGAGTTAGAGAATGTCCGATGAATAAAACGGACCTCGCCTTCAGTGCCCTGCGGAACGCCCTGTCTTCCTACTATCCCCTGTCCGAAGAAACCTGGTCGGCCTTCAAAGCGATCTGCAAATACCGGGAGCCGCAAAAAAGCGAGATCCTCTACCTGGCGGGCGAGGTGCCCGCGACATTCTCGTTCGTCTACTCGGGACTGTTCCGCGTCTTTACCGTGGATAACAAAGGCAACGAATACAACAAGAATTTTTTCGATGAGGGAAAGTTTCCCGGCGCCATGACCGCGCTGCTGAAGTCGGAGCCCTCGGAATTCACCATCGAGGCGCTGGAAGATTCAGCCATTATAGAAATCCACTTCCAAAGGTTTCGGCAATTGCTGCTGGAACGGGACGACCTCAAGATGTTCCAGATCCACTACCTGGAGAGGAACTGGTTGCTGGCCAAAGATGCCCGCGAAGTGGAAATAGTCCAGGAGGACGCCGCACAGCGCTACCGGCGCTTCCTGCGCGAGTTTCCCACCTTGGCCGGCCGGCTGCCCCAGTATCATATTGCCTCCCACTTGGGCATCACGCCCACCCAGCTCAGTCGCGTAAGAAAAAACCTGTAGTTTCTCAACCTATGTAAATGAAGCTTCCCGTCCTTCTCCCTATCCTGTTCATCACAGCGTCAATAACCGGAACAGGTAAGGAGAAAGGGGATGGATGTACTGGAAGCGTTGAACTGGCGTTACGCGGTCCGGCAGTTTTCGGATGAACGGATCGACGAGGCGCAGCTGCAACAACTGCTGACCGCCACCCGTATGAGCGCGTCGTCCTACGGCCTGCAGCCCTATCGGCTGATCGTGGTGGAGTCTGAGGAAATGCGCCGGCGCCTCCTATCTCATTCGATGGGGCAGGAGAAGGTGGTGCGCTGCTCGCACCTGGTTGTCTTTGCCGCCCGGACGGACCTCGGCGAGCGGATGGTGGACCGCTATATGGAGCGGTTTGCCCAGGTGCGCGGTGTCCCGTTGAACGAACTGCGGAAAATGTCTGATCACTTCAAGAGCGCGCTGGCGGCCAGGACGCCGGAGCAGAACCTGCAATGGGCGCACCGGCAGACCTATCTCGCGCTGGGAAATTTCCTGACCTGCGCTGCGCTGATGGGGATAGACAGCTGCCCCATGGAGGGTTTTGAAGCCGAGGGCTACGATCGGGTGTTGGGGCTGGCCGAACAGGGCCTGACCACCTCGGTGATCAGCGCCATTGGTCGTCGCGATCCGGAAGATGTCAGCGCCGGCCTTCAAAAGGTGCGTTTCGAGCATCGCGATGTGGTCGAAGTGATCTAGTGGGCTATCTATCGCTACTGGCGCTGACGGCGGGGGCGGCCATTGCAGTGCAGGCCAGCATGAACGCGCAGCTGGGTGTACTGCTCAGGAATTCGCTGCTGGGCACCTCCGTGGCCTTCGCCACCAGCTTCCTGCTCTCACTGCTCGCGGTGGTGGTATCCACCCGGCAGTACCCGCAGATGGAATCCATCCAGGCCGTGCCTTTCTATCTCTGGTTCGGCGGGGTCCTGAGTGCCTTCGGCGTGGGCATGTTCTATTTCCTGATTCCGAGAATGGGCGTGGGGTCCATGATGTCCTATGCGCTCACCGGGCAGATCCTGGTTGCCGTTGCCGCCAGCCACTTCGGTTGGTTCGACCTCCCCACCAAACCTGTAAGCCCGGCCAGGGCCCTCGGCGTTTCGGCGCTGGTGGTGGGCATAGTACTGATTAATTGGGAGTGATCGCGTGGACAATAAAGCATTGGACAAGGCGAATATCGACAACCTGACCGCGCTGTGGCGGGCCATGGGCACCCGCGCTGATTCCGGCATTGCGGGGATGCATGCCTCCGCCGGCTGGCCCAATCGCTGCTGGTTCGACTGGGGCGAGGAACCGACTGCGCCAGAAGACGATTTACTGGCACAGTTGCCCCCTCAGGCCACGGTGCCGCTCTGGGCAGCGGACGAGAGAAACAGCCCGCTGGAGCGGGCTTTGGTAAGCAACGGATTTGCCGTCTGCCTGGAGCAGAGGGCCATGCATTTAAATCTGCACAGTTGGGCCGGTGCCTCCCCCGGGGAGCTGCGACTATCCAGGGTGGCTTCATTGCCGCAGGTGGAATCCTGGACCGACGTCTGCAGCCGCGCCTTTGGCTACCCAATAGAGGTTGCGGTGATTCAGCGGATTGCCAAGGACCCCGCCGTGCGTTTGCTGCAGGCCCGCATCGAAAAGAAAGTGGTGGCCACCGCCCTGCTCTACAAAACAGGTACGGTAATCGGCGTCCATCAGGTTGGGGTTCCGCCGGAATATCGGGGCAAAGGTATCGCCGGCACCCTGATGCGAAATATCCTCACCACCTGTCGGGAGTGGCAGGGCCGGTTTGTTACCCTGCAGGCCTCCGCCGCCGGCGAGGGTCTGTACCGGAAACTGGGTTTTGAGTTGCGGTTCAGAATCGATAGCTACCGGAGGTAAGGTCGTGGATTACTATGATCCGCTACTGCAGCACGGCAGTGGCGAAACACTGAAAGTCAGCGGCGGTATCGAGGTGGTGGAAGCGAATGTGGCGGTGGAGACGCCCGATGGCGAGGCCGATTGCTATTTCGTACACCCGGCAAAAGGACGGCACGCTGCAGTTATCCTGTGGCCGGATATTTTCGGCATGCGTACGGCATTCCGCCAGATGGGCAAGCGCCTCGCCGGGTCCGGCTACTCGGTTCTGGTGGTCGATCCCTATTACCGAACCATGAATGATCAGCTGATCCCCGACGACACAATGGTTATCGATCCACAGCTGCGCCAGAAGATTTTCCCCAAAGCGAGGGAGCAGGCTGCGACCCTGTCGCCGGGTACCTGTGTGACAGATGGCCGCGCTTTCGTCGAGTTTCTCGACCAGCAGCCGTCGGTGGACACCGGGAGAAAAATCGGCATTATGGGCTACTGCATGACCGGCTCCTATAGCTTCAGACTGGCGGCGGATATGTCGGAGCGTATCGGTGCGGGTGCCTCCTTCCACGGCGGCGGTCTGGTGACCGATAAGGCTGATAGCCCCCATCTCCTCGTGCCGGAAACAAAGGCCGGATTTCTGGTGGCAATTGCGGAGAACGATGACGAACGCGATCCCCAGGCCAAAGTCGAGTTGCGCAAGGCCTTTGACAGCGCCGGCGTACCGGCCGAGACCGAGGTCTATGAAGGCGCACACCACGGCTGGTGCCCGCCGGACTCCGCAGTCTATAACCAAGCCCAGGCGGAGCGCGCCTGGCGCCGGATGCTGGCACTGTTTGAACACAACCTCGTCTGACAGGGGGCCAGTTGAGGGTCACTGTGCGCAGAAAAAGTCCAGTGTCTGCCTTCCCCCACTGTGGATAGCCATCGGTTTGGCGTTTTGGGCACTTGTCGGATTTGGCCTCTATGGAGCTTTTGTAGGAACCCCGTTATAGAGTTTTTTTCCTATGGCCAGATCGGACAGTCTGATTCCAGCTCCCGAAGATAGTGACCACTACCGTATCTTCGGCTTCCTGGTAATCCGCAGCGCATTCGACCCGCGCCCGCTGGCGGAGGAGCTCGACCGGGTGATGGGCGACGGGCTGGTGCCGCCGCTGGATATTTCCGGTGGGGAGAGATTTCGCTACGCGCCGATGATGACCGCGGAGACGCCGGTGAGCCTGTCGCTGCTCGACCGCCTGGAGCCGCTGGCGACGGAGCTACTCGGCGGAGCGGTGCTGCCCACGCGGGCCAAGGGCGTGCTCTACAGCGGCGACACGCCCTGGCATGGGGATTCCGATGTGCCGCTGGCGAGTGTCGGTATTGCGGCCTACCTGGAACCCGTTAAAGCGAACACCGGCGCGCTGCGGGTACTGCCCGGTTCCCACCGGCCGGAATTTGCCCGCGCCCTCGCGCCGATGAGCGGGGTGGCGGCGGAGTCCCTGCCGGGACATATTCTGGAGACGGAACCCGGCGACCTGATCCTGTTCGACGAACACCTCTTCCACGGCAGCTGCGGCGGCGGCCTGCGCCGGCAGTGGCGGCTTGATTTCCTCCTGGATCCCGTCACTGCCGAGGCGGAGCGTCGCACCCGCGCCTATTTCGCAGACATCTATCCCGCGGACTGGAACGGCGGCTACGACGTGGACCGCTACCCCAGCTACGGCCCGGATTGGCGCCGCTCGGGACGCAGGGTCGTGCAGCGCTTGGAAGAACTGGGTGTCTACCGGCTGGCGGATGCGCAGGAGGCCTATAGTCGCTCCAGGCAGTGAGCCGGTTTTTGCCCAGGGCGGTTCCGCACCGGTAAACTGCCCCCCGATCTGCAAAATTCAAGGAGCCCGCCTGTGAACCGTTCGAAGTGGCTGATCGTCATTGTCATCGCACTCTTCCAATTTTCCACGGCGGTCGCTATGGCCGAGCCGGTTGCCACCGATATTGTGGTGCGCGCCAAAGCCAGGGACGCCAAGTTTATCGGCTCCTCCATCGGCGGCGCGCTGGTGCGTATCCGCGACGCGGACAGCGGCGCCCTGCTCGCCGAGGGCTTGACCGAGGGCAGTACCGGCAATACCGATAAAATCATGCGCCAGCCCCACAGCCGCTACGGTTCCATCGCCGAGGGCGCGGCCGCCTTCAAGGCCACGCTGGAGATCGACGAGCCGGTGTTTCTCACCGTGGAGGTGGTGGCGCCGGCGATCAAGCGGCAGGCGCGGGTACTCTCGCAAACCCAGACCTGGCTGGTGCCGGGCAAGCCGATCGACGGCGACGGCCTGATCGTCGAGGTCCCCGGTATGGTGGTGGATCTGCTCAGCCCGCAGACCCACCAAGCGGTACCGGCTTCGGACAGCCCGTTTGAAATCAAGGCCAATGTGGTGATGATGTGCGGCTGTGCGCTGACCCCGGACGGCCTCTGGGACGGCAGCAAAATGGAGGTGGCGGCGATAGTGCGCAAGGACGGTGAGCTTTACAAAACGGTGCCGCTGAAGATACAGGACACCAGCACCTTCGGCGCACCGCTGGAGGCGAAATCACCGGGTGTCTACCAGTTACTGGTCTATGCCTACGATCCCAGAACCGGAAATACCGGCGTCGACCAGACCAGTTTTATCGTCCAATAAAGTTGTTGCCATGATACTCACCGCGAGCAGAAATCAGTACGACGGTCTCTACATCCACCCGGAAGCCCTGCCGGAAGACGCCGGAGAGTTCAGACTGCGCCTGGCCGCGTCCCTGGAGCACTGGCGCGGCGAGCGCGCCAAGGCGGTGTGGTTGCGGCTGCCGGCGCGGCATTCGCAATTGATTCCCGTGGCCCTGGAGTTGGATTTTGAATTTCACCATTGCAAAGCCGATGAAGTGATGATGATCCTGCGCCTGGTGGAAAACACCCCGCTGCCCCTGTTCGCCACTCACACCATCGGCGCGGGCGGGCTGGTGATCTCCGCAGAGGGAAAGATACTGACCGTGGTGGAACGCCACGACCTGGAGACCCGCCCCGGCCATTTCAAATTTCCCGGCGGCATGCTGGAGCCCGGGGAGCATATCGAGGACGGGGTGATCCGCGAGGTATTCGAGGAGACCGGCGTAGAGACGGAGTTCGAGGGGCTGGTCAGCTTCCGCCACCACCACGGCGGCCAGTTCGGCACCTCGAACATTTACGCGGTGTGCAAGCTGAAGCCGCTGACCCGGGAAATCAAAATAGACGAAGAGGAAATCGGCCTCGCCCGCTGGATACCGGTGGAGGAATATTTGGCTGCGGAGGGCGTGGGCAGCTACAACAAGCACATCGTCCGCAGTGCGTTGCCCGGCAGCTTTCTGCAACGGCAAAAAATTCCCGGCTACCGCGGCGATGCGGACGACTACGAGATCTATTCTCCTGCGTGACTCTTCCCGGATCCGCTTGACTCGGCGGGTCGAAAGCGTTGGAATAATACGCCTGTAAATTGACTGACGCGATTTACATCTTTCATTGCGGCATCCGCCGCAAATTGTCTCCGGTGACTCGCTCACCGTTCAAAAAATTGGCCTCGACCGTCGGGGTTGCGGCCTTTCAAACAGCGGTAAACACAGTACTCGCGCCCCTGGCGTTCGCGAAGCTGGCGGTAGGGCTCTGTGCTGCCGTTTTAGTAATTAAAAATTTCCGTAACTACTCTCCCCTCTCCCGCTTGCGGGGGAGGGGCCGGGGGAGGGGGCGCTGACCGGCTCCCCCTCTCCCTAACCTGTCGGGGTGAGTAGTTACAAATTTTCAACAATTAGAGGAGGAATCATGCCTACACAAGATGATCTGTACCCTTCCCGGTTGGGCGGCAGGGAACAAATCATCCCCAGACAGGACCCGGTGGTCTACGGCGGCGAGCCGCCGGAAAGCGGCGCGTCGCTGGAACGGGCGCAGTTGGACCACTACGAAAAAAACGGCTACCTGGTTCTGCCCGGCTATATGCCGGAAATGGTGGAGCCGCTACTGACGGAAAACAGCTGCGCGGAAAATTGCGCGGATGCGAGGAGCTGGTGTGTGAGCCGGAGAGCGACGAACTGCGCACCATCTTCAATCCCTGTGGTTTCAGCGGGCACATCGACCGCTTTTTCCGCCACCCGAAAATCCTGCCACTGGTGCGCCAGCTGCTGGGATCGGATGTGTACCTGATGCAATCCCGGGTCAACAACAAACCCGCCTTCACCGGCCGCTCCTTCGCTTGGCACTCCGACTTCGAGACCTGGCACGTGGAGGACGGTATGCCCAGGATGCGCGCCCTTACCGCCTGGATCATGCTCAGCGAGAACCACCAGCACAACGGCCCGCTGTATGTGATCCCCGGCTCCTACAAGCTCTATGTTTCCTGCCGCGGCAGAACCGCCGAGGACAATTACAAATCCTCCCTGCGCCGGCAGGTGCTGGGCGTGCCCAGGCCGGAGACCATGCGCGAGATCCTGCGGGACCGGGAGATACACGCGATTACCGGTATGCCGGGCACCCTGGTGATCCACGAGTGCAACCTGCTGCACGGTTCGCCGGACAATATTTCCAACGACCCGCGCAAGGTGTTGATGTGCGTGTACAACAGCGTGGAAAACAAACCGGCGGCACCCTTCGGCGGTCTCAAGCCGCGCCCGAGTTTTCTCAGCAGCCGGGATTACAGCCCGGCGAACCTGTCGGCCGCCTGAGGCACAGTGGTTTTTGTAGGAGCGGCCCATGGCCGCGATCAATAGTGGGTCATCTACTTCGCCCGGCTAGCCTGATCGCGGCCAACGGCCGCTCCTACTTAATCTGCGATAACGGCCGCTTCTCTTTCTCTCTTTTCGATGTCTGCAGTCTCCGCACCGACGACTTTGTCGATATGGTACTTGGGCCGCTGCTTCACTTCCTCGAACAGCTTGGCGATATACTCGCCGATCACTCCCAGACACAGCAGCTGCACACTGCCGATAAACAGCAGCGGCAGCAGGATGGACGCCCAGCCGGGCACGGCGTTATCGGTGAACAGGCGCGTGGTCAGCACCCAGGCGATCACGGCAAACGACAGCGCGCTGGAGACCAGCCCCAGCACCGTAATCGCCCGCAGCGGCGCGGTGGAAAAGGCGGTGATTCCCCGCCAGGCCAGGGACAGCATGCGCCGCAGTGGGTATTTGCTCTCCCCGGCGGTGCGCTCCCGCCGCCGGTATTCCACTTGGGAGGATTCGAAGCCCAGTTCGCGCACCATGCCGCGCAGGAACAGGTTGGCCTCCGGGTATTCCAACAGCGCGTCCAGCGCGCGGCGGGAGAGCAGGCGGAAGTCGGCGTGGTTGAACACCAGGTCGACGCCCAGCTTGTGCATCACCCGGTAGTAGCCCTCGGCGGTAAAGCGCTTGAAAAAGGTATCCGTGTGGCGCTCGCTGCGCACCCCATAGACCACTTCGCTGCCCTGCAGGTAGTGGTCCACCATGGGTTCGATATTTTCCGCACCGTCCTGCAGGTCGGCGTCGATGCTCACCACCGCTTCTTCCACCGTCTGGCTCAGGCCCGCGTGCAGCGCATTCTGGTGACCCTTGTTACGCGACAGCCTGACCGACACCACCTGGCTTTCCCGCCGGGCGATCTTCTGCATCAGCGGCCAGGTGTCGTCCCTGCTGCCGTCGTCCACCAGGTAAATTTTCGATCCGCGCGCCACCTTGCCGGAGTGCTCCAGGCGATTCAGTTGCTGCAGCAGTTCCGCGCAGCTCTCCGCGAGTATCTCTTCCTCGTTGTAGCAGGGCACGACGATGGCGAGGGTGGGGGCGGGTCTTGTGGAGTCTGTAGGCATTATTCTCTCCGGTAGATCCAGTACTGATGCAGGGTGAAATTGCACAGCAGGGTGATGCCGGTGGCGACCACCTGCGCCGCCAGGTAGTGCAGCGCAGTCAGCAGTGCGGCGAAGCTGGCGGTGTTGACGCCCAGCCCGAGCAGGGCCACCAGGACAAACCTGGGCAACGTCTGCGCGTGACTCTTTCGGCTGGAAAAGGTGAAGTGGTAATTCAGCCAGTAGTTGAACCCCGCCGACAATGCAAAGGAGGCTGCGGACGCGGCCACTTCGGCGGTATGCAGCAGTTCGACGAACAGCGCCAGCAGCAGAAACTGCAACAGGGTGGCGGTGCCGCCCACCAGGGCGAAGCGCAACAGGCGATCAATCATTTTTCGGCAGCTCTGCCAGCGCGGTTTCGGGAGGTTTGGCCAGGAAGCGGGCCATGGCCCAGTCGGCGTGGTCGTGGCGGTTGCTGCCCAGCGGGTCCACCACCAGGGTTATCCGGGAGGCGCCCTCCAGCGGCAGCAGGATTTCCCCCGTCTCCCGCCGGTTGTTATAGGGGCCGCTGCTGAAAACCTCCTCTCCGTCGAGCAACACCTTGAATTCCACCAGGCCGCGGTGACCGGCGGCGTCCAGGCCGAAATAGCTGTGAAAATATTTCGCCCCGGGCGGAATCCGGTAGCGGGTCTCGCTGCGCGCGTGCACGCCCAGCCCCTTCGCGTAGTGGTGTCCGCCGATGCGGATCGGCCGCTGTTCCACACTGCGGTCGCGGCCCATGTGGCCCCACTCCTGCCGATGGTAGTCCGCGCTCAACTGGCTCAGGTAAAGCTCCCCCTGCTGCGCCATCTGTTCCGCCAGGGTGTAGTGCCGCCAGGCGGAGGCGGCGCCGAAGCACAGCAGCAGGCCGGAGGCGGTCAGCGCGGCCACGGTGGGTGTATGCGCGGAGTTCCTTTCGCTTTTCTCCCCACCGCTTTCCTCCTCCCTTCTGCGCCGCGCGGCCAGCAGCAGGGCCGCCTGGGCGAACAGCAACCCCTCGCCGGGTTTGCGATAGCGCCCCTCGTTGACCGCGATAGGTAGCAGGCCCTGCACCACTATCCAGGTCAACAGCAGCGACGGCAGCAGGCGCTCGCCCTTCAGCCGGCGCCAGTAAAAGGCGGTGCCCGCCAGCAACAGCAGGGTCAGCGGCGCCCACAGCCAGCGGGCGTGAATATTCAGCTGATCCAGCTGGCGGTCGCGGTTCTGGTCCGGCCAGGAGCGGCCGAAAAACAGGAACAGCAGGTTTTCTTTCGCGATCCACAGGGCGTTGGAAAACGTCAGCGGGTATTTCGCCAGTGCCCGTTGCCAGTCCTCAGAGCCTTTATCGATATCGATGGTGACGTCGGCGGTGCCGCTGCGCGCGGTCTGCCAGTCGGAGAGCGGCTCCAGGGGCTTTTCGCCGGTGGAGGGGGAGGCGAACCAGTAGTTCCAGCGGGCGCCCCCGCGGCGATAGTGCATATTGATTTGCTTATTGCCGGAGCGGGTGTAGATCGCCACCAGCTGGCCGACGCCGTGGGGGGCGAAAATATGCATCTTCTGGTAGCCGCGGTAGGCCAGCGGGCCGAGGACCAGGGCGAGCAGCAGCAGCGAGTAGACCGCCTTGCGCAGCTTGTCGTCCTGCAACAGCCACAGCCAGGTGCAGGTCACCGCGGCCAGGGGTATCGCAATGCCGCGGGTCAGCCCCGCCAGCGCCCACACCAGCGCCATCAGCAGGAAACTTCGCAGGTCCTGTTTGCGCTTGCTGCGCCAACTGCTCCAGAGCGCGGCGCCGAGCAGGGGCAGCAGCAGCGTCTCCTGCATGAAATAGCCGTAGATGGCGATCCACGACGGCAGCAGCGACAGTGCCGCCCAGCCGCCGAGCGCGATGGCCCTGCTCGGCTGCAGTTCGCGCAGGAAGCGGTACCAGAACCAGGGGGTGAGCAGGGACAGCAGCGCGGTGTAGAAGGCCACCAGCAGCGGCTCGCTCAGGGTGAGTTTCCCCAGGGCGCCGATATACAGCTGGTAGAGCACCGGGTCGGTCATCGACATGGGGTCGTCGCGCAGGGCCTCGATGCCCTGCTCCCAGTGGCGCTGGGGGTCGCTCCAGATATGGTCCAGGGGGTTGAACTGCAGGATATAGTCCACCCGTAGCCAGGCGCCGAGAAAGATCAGTGCATAGAGAAACGCGTAGAGGCAGTTGCGGCGGGTCAGCTGCAGTTGGAAGTGCAGTTGGCGGCCCGCGAGGAAGCCAGTCCAGCGGTCTGGTGTGGCGGCGGTCTCCGCCGGGTGGCTGTGCATGGACGCGGCCCGTAGTTCTTCATATTGGCGTTTATTTAACCATATGAACTTAGTGGTGGTACAGAATTGAGCGCAACCGTAAGTACTGTGACAGTGCTGGTTGCCTCGGGCTTATCGGGGGCTCCCCGAGTCCCGAATCAAACCGCCACCACCCGGTTGCGCCCGCTGTCTTTGGCGCGGTACATGCGCGCGTCCGCCTCCGCCAGCAGCTGGCCGTGAGTGGCGCTGGACGGGTCGCCCTCGGCGACGCCGAAACTGATGGAGATCTTGACCGGCGGATCGTATTTCTGACTGAGCGCCTCCACCCGGTCGCGCAGTTTTTCCGCCAGTATGCCGCCACCGTCGAGATCGGTATTGGGCAGCAGAATCAGGAATTCCTCGCCACCCCAGCGGGCCACTATGTCGTCGGTGCGGGTGTTCTCCCGCAGCACTTCCGCCACGTCCTGCAGCACCCGGTCGCCGAAGGCGTGGCCATAGTTGTCGTTGAGGGTCTTGAAGTTGTCCAGGTCGCCGATCAGCACTGTGTAGCGGCCCGACAGGTGGCGGTTGCGGCGCTCCAACTCGTGCATGGCGCGATAGGCCTCGTGCCGGTTGGCCAGCCCGGTGAGGGCGTCGGTGCTGGCGCGGTTCTCCAGTTCCTGGGTCAGGGTGTGTAGCATCTGCTGGGTCTGGTGGCGGCTGCTGTCGAGAATCGCGGTGAGTGCGGTGAGCGCGCCGAACACGGCGATAAAGCGCGCCCGGTAGGCGGTGTCGTATTCCGCGGTCATGCCGGGAAAGTCCGGGTAGAACAGCACCAGCGCGGTGATACCGCCGATGGCCACCAGGGTCGCGGTGCCCACCTTGTAGCCGTACAAATTGATAAAGCCGGGTACCAGCATCACCGCCCACATCAGTCCGGTGTTGTTCACACCGCCGGAGAGCAGCAGGTAGAAATACAGTACCAACAGCAGGGTGCCCACCAGCAGCGGCGTCTTGCTGCTCGGGCCTACCAGGTTGACCGTGATATAGGCCCCGAGGATCAGCGTTGCCACGCCGAACAGGGTGGAGGCCTGGAGGAGATCGCCATTGGTGAGGGCGATCACGCTCATGGCACCGGTGATCGCCAGGGAGAAAATCAGCATATAGCCGGAGGCCTGCACGCGCCGGCGCAGCTCCAACTGGAGCGCTTCGCGAACCGGGTCCCGGTAGTTATTGTTATGTGCGGTGTTCATGGGTTCCTATTGTTGTGCGGGCCTGTTCCCATCCGGCTACCACCAGCCCGGCACTGCTACGGCACTTTGAGTGCTTTCGCTAACCCTTCGATGTTTCCCGGCCGCCGATGGCAAAACAGCTTCTCGCCGCCATCCCCAAGACACATAACAAGGCGGCCCCGCGATCGGGGGCGCCTAGTATATGGCGATTCGCCTTCGCGCCAAAGAGCGGGACTATAGTATCAGCAGGATAAATAAGGACGGTGTGGCAGATTGTGGCGAACTTGCAGCTGACTTGTGGCGATATCCTGACCATGAGCGCGGACGCACTGGTGTGCCCGGCGCACAAGCACCTGATCCCCGGGCGCGGCCTCTCGGCGCAGATCTACGATCGCGGCGGCGAGGCACTGGTGGCGGCCTGCGCGCAGCAGCCGGAATGCGCCGTGGGCGAGGCGCGCCTGACCCGCGCCTACGGCCTGCCGGCAAAGTATCTTTTGCATACAGTGACACCCCAATGGAGCAGCGGCGACCAGTGGGGCGTGCAGGCCCTGGTGCAGCTGCGCCGCTGTTACCAGAGCGTGCTCGCCCTGGCGCGGCAGAAAGGTCTCGGCAGCCTGCTCTTTCCCGCCCTGGGGGCGGGCACCAACCGCTTTCCCCACTCCATTGCCGCGCACCAGGCGCTGGAGGTATTAACGGTCGAAACGAGGGATTTTGCGCGGGTGGCGGTGTGTCTGCACACGCCGGCGGCGCTGGGGGAATGGCGGCGGGTTCAGCGGCGGTTTTTTGGGGAAGAGCGGGAATAGTCTTAGATTAAAAAACGCCAGACCTGTGATGAGTTGTAGATCTCTGGATTGGCCATGGTCCAGCGCCCGAGCGTTGTGGGAGGGCGGTGATCGGGTTGAGGAGATTCGCCGGCATACACACAGGTCGTCGCTGGGGTCGAACCGTTTCATAGCCAAAGCCGAGCGACAATTTGGCCGCGTAATGCGCCGACAAAAACCAGCGTCTGAAGCGGGCAGAAAAATCAGTAATGCGCAGCTGGAATTTGAGAATTAAGTATACTGACCCCGGAACCGCGCAAGTGTCAAAATTTCACGCTAACCCTATTTATTGCCAGCTCTTTAAATGAGGAGATAAAAAATGTTCAGCCATATAATGATCGGCGCCAATGACGTCGAGGAATCCAAAAGATTCTATGACGCCATCCTGGGAGCCCTAGGCCACGAGCCGGGCGTTATCGATGAGAAGGGCCGCTGTTTCTACTTCACCAAAAAAGGCGTCTTTGCAATCACCAAACCCATCAATAACGAACCGGCATGCCACGGCAACGGCAGCACCATTGGCTTCGCGGCAGGGAGTCCCGAGATGGCCGATGCCTGGCACGCAGCGGGGCTGGCCAATGGCGGTACCGAGTGCGAAGATCCCCCCGGTGTGCGCGAAGCCGTTATGGGCAAGCTTTACCTGGCTTACCTGCGCGACCCGTCCGGCAACAAGATTTGTGCTCTCCACCGGATGGGCTGACGATTAAACGATCGCTGAAGGCGCACCGTTAAAGCCATATTTTTCGAGCGCTCTCAGCGATTACTTTGTGTTCGGGATTGACAACGAAGTAGGGTCTTTAAATTCGCATCACGTGAAAACCAACAAAGCCCCGGCAGAGTGATCTGCCGGGGCTTTTTCATCAAACGCCGCCATTACAAGTTGACGGGGCTGTTCGCCAACCGAAGCGGGTTGGCGAACAGCAACAGTCAAGGCGTCGCCAAAGCGCCAACCTCACTGGCGGACAAGGCACCGCAATAGATTCTGAAGTCGTCAATCTTACCGGCCAGGAAGGCATCGGCAGAATATTGCGAGCGGCCCAACCAGTTTTGGTTGGTGCTGTTCAATCGGAAGGGCGCCAGTGCCATTGTTTCATGGCGGGCGGCTTCCGCACCGTTCACATACAAAATCCCAACGCCGTTTTTAAGCGTTACCGCCAGGTGCACCCAGTTTCCGGTTTCCAGGGGATCATTTGCGGTGATGTCTTCATCCGCATGGTAACTGACTTTGGTGATTGCGAATCGGGCAACGCCCTCAGCAGTGACTGGAAGCAGGGTCATATAGCGCTGGTCGCTGACACCGAAATCAAACAGGCGCGCATTGGTTTTGGCTTCGTCCAGGTGGAGCCAGGCAGCCACAGTGAAGTCAGACAGGTCCTCAACTAACCCTTCATCGAGCTGGACAAAGTCATCCACGCCATCCAGCGATACAGCCTGGCCAGTGACTCCCGGTACCAGTTCGGCGCCGTTCATCAGGGTGCCGATGTCGCTGTCATTCACGCTGTTCTTCAGTGTGTCGGATTCGCTCTCATCAAAAGTGAGATGTACTTTCAGGCGTGTGCCCACTTCCGCCAGAGCGGTGTTGGATGGCTCGCTTAGGCCCTCGGCGGACAGGGCGGTTACCCGGTAATGGTAATCCTGTCCGGTCTGGACGTCGGTATCGGTATGGGTCAGGTACTCACCGGGGTAAATCGTGGCAATGGTGGCAAACTCAGCGTCGACGTCGTCGGCGCGCTGCAATTGATAACTCTCCGCGCCGTATGCACCCCACCACGAAAGGACAACGGCATCGCCTTCGATACGCGCTGTCAGGCCGCGCGGAGCACCGCCAATTTCAGGTTCATCCAGCGCTTCGGTCAGGGAGCCCCAGCCCAATTCGTCGTTGCTCCAGCGCCAGACTTCACGGCCAACATCCGCGTGTTTGGCCTCTATCCACGGAGTCGCAATACCGAGCCGGTTCCGGTAATGGTTCAATGGCAACATCCAGGAGCGGCGTTTGTGTCCGCGCGAGTGGCTGGAAATAGATTCATTGTACCTGTCAACACAGTTGGGTCCGTAGGGTGTGAAAGGCACTTCTTCATTGACGTTATAGCGGGCGATGTACTCCATCGCCGACAGCAAACGATAATTCTCCCAGGCAAAAAGGTCGTCGCCCTGATTCCAGGCCTGTTTGGCAATCACACCCATAAGGGTGACGCCGAGGTTGGAATGACCTTGGTCGCGTCCGCTTTCCTGATATTGCCCCATGTTGCCATCGTGCAGGTAGTACACCAGATTATCCAGGGCACCGGTGCCCTGGCCGTGGTAGAGATAATCCAGCGCTTCCCGGTAAATATCCTCGCGGTCGGCAAAAATGCCGATGGCCATCATGCCGGTGATGTTGGCCAAGTCCCAGTTGGCCCAAAAGTGGGACAGGCAGGAACCATCGTGCCTGGCCAGCCAATCGCTGTTTAAGGGGTAGAACAGCTGCAGTAGCATGGTTTGAAAGCGTTCGATATCGGCCTCTGCCCACCCCTCATAGCTGCGCATGATCTCCCCGATGTTGGCAAGTTGGTAACCGTAAAGGCCGGCGGCAAGGTATTTGTCGGTATTGCCGGTCACTTCTTCCAGGGTGGACGACCAATCGTTCAGGAAGGTGACGGCCAGATCGCCATAGGCATCCTCTTTGGTGATATTCCAGGCCAGGGCGAGGCCATACATAGCGCGCAGATCTTCGATCAGGGTCAGGTAATTTTCGTCCGACCCGCCCCTGATAAGACGGGTGAACGCCTGGGGTTTCTGATCCAACTTGGTATCTTCATAGTTGATCAGAGTATTCCAGGTCTCGGCCCAGGGGTTCTCGTCTGCGGCGATCTTGGTGCGCATACGCTCGAAATCCGCCTCGGTGTGCAAGAGGCCGGGATGAATGAAGGGTGACTCTACCGGCTGGGATACATCCCCGCTCGTATCGGCGGTATCATTGTTGTTGTCATTATTGCCGGATGAGTCTGTCCCGTTATTATTGTTGGTCGAGGTTGCCTCATTATTATTGTCGGATGAGGTTGTCCCACTGCCCCCTCCGCCGCAAGCCGTCAATAGCATTACCAACAAACTGCCCACCAAAATCCTGTGCATAAATCCCCCCCCTGAAGATAACGGCATTTGAACGCATTGGGTTTGGCGGAGAACCCGGCTTCGCGAGCCTATGGAGCCGACCAGTCCACCAACAAATACCGGGTTAAAAAGAAGGGGGACACTCTATCAGAGAATGTTTTATCGAGCTGTTTGCACAACAGACATTTAATCCGGTTATGCGAACCAGTTAGCAGATCTGACGGGAGCTGGTGATTCTTGTTTCCAGTGGCATCGCGTACGTTTTGCCTTCAGCGCGTCAGCACATCCGCCAGGGTCAGCATTAACAGCAAAGCAATCCACAGCAATCCGCCCAATGCGAACAGTCGCAGCAGTCCGCTGGCGGCCCGCAGTTGCATAAATACCACCATCACCAGCGCGGACATGGCGATCGCACAAAGAAAGTGCACGGTGTAACGCAAGGCTGTGGAAGCCATTGCGGTCGCCAGCAGGCTGATCCCGAGCAGGATGAGCAGTGCCAGCCAGGTGAATACGGCGGGGCGATAGTTCAATTCAGCCTCTCAGCAAATAAAACAGGGTAAAAATAAAAATCCACACCACATCGATAAAGGCCCAGTAGAGGCCGGCGATATGCAGCTGGCGGTCCAGGCGGTCCGGCCTGCGCCAGCGCCGGACCAGCGCCAGCATCACCACCAGTATCGCGATGCCCACCAACATATGCACTGCGTGCAGGCCGGTAGCGATGAAATATAAGTTGAAAAACAGCTCGGCAATCGCAGGCTGCTCGCCGGGATAGCGGAACGGCAGGCCCAGCACCGGCATCAGTTGGTGGCGGAATTCGCTGTACCACTCGAAGCCTTTGATCGCCAGGAACGCCAGGCCGAGGAGGATGGTGGCCAGCAGCCAGTACACCGCGACTTTTCGCAGCCGCGCGCCCGCCGCCAGCTCGGCCAGCATCATGGTGAGGCCGCTGCTCAACAGCAGCGCGGTATTGATGGCGGCCAGTTTCAAATCGAGGTGTTGCGCCGCCTCCGCAAAGACGTTCGCGTATTGCAGACGCAGAATCGCGAAGGCGGCAAAGAGCCCGCCGAACAGCAGCAGTTCGGTGAGCAGGAACACCCACATGCCCAGCAGCCCGGCGTGGCGCTGCTGGTCCATATTGTCGAACTGGGTTTCCGGCGGTGTTTCGTCCTCCGGCCGCGCGCCGGCCTGTCCGCTACTTGTAGGCATAGGGTTTCTCGGTAACCACCGGCGTTTCCGCAAAATTGTGCACCGGCGGCGGTGATGCCGTCTGCCACTCCAGCCCTGTTGCGTCCCACGGATTGGGTCCGGATTTTTCGCCGTGGCGCAGGGACCAGGACAGATAGATCAACGGCAGCAGATAGCCCAGCGCCAGCACCCCGGCTCCCAGGCTGGACAGCACGTGCAGTATTTCGAACTCCTCCGGGTAGGAGTGGTAGCGCCGCGGCATGCCCGCGTAGCCGAGCAGAAACTGCGGATAGAAAGTGAGATTGAGCCCGATCAGCAACGCCAGCGCGGCCACTGTGGCCCAGGGCCTGGAGTACATGCGCCCGGTGAGTTTGGGCCACCAGAAATGCAGCCCGCCCATATAGCCGGTCACCGCGCCGCCCACCATGATGTAGTGAAAGTGCGCGGTGATGAAATAGGTATCGTGCAGGTGAACATCCAGCGCCAGCGCGGCGAGGAAAACCCCGGTCAGTCCGCCGACGGTAAACAGTTCGAGAAAAGACAGTGCATAGATCATCGACACAGAAAAACTGATCTGTCCGCGAAACAGGGTCGCGGTCCAGTTCAGGGTTTTGATCGCCGAAGGTATCGCCACCAGGAAAGAAAAAAAAGAAAACAAAATCCCCGCGTACATGCTCTGCCCGGACACGAACATATGGTGGCCCCAGACCACAAAGCCGAACAGTGCGATCGCCATTATCGACAGCACCATGCCCATATAGCCGAAGATCGGGTTGCGCGAGAAGCAGGGGATGATTTCCGACACCACCCCCATCGCCGGCAGGATCATGATGTAAACCGCCGGGTGTGAGTAGAACCAGAACAGATGCTGGAACAGCAGCGGATCGCCGCCCAGCGCCGGATCGAAAATACCGATGCCCAGGGCGCGCTCCAGCGCGATCAACACCAGAGTGATCGCCAGCACCGGCGTAGCCAGCACCATAACCAGGCCGGTGGCATAGTTGGCCCACACAAACAGCGGCAGGCGCAACCAGCTGAGCCCCGGGGCGCGCATGGTGTGGGTGGTGACGATAAAATTGATCCCGGTGAGAATCGAGGAAAAGCCGACGATAAAAACCCCGGTGGCCGCGGCCAGCACCGCGGAGTTGGAAAACAGGGTGGAATACGGGGTGTAAAAGGTCCAGCCGGTATCCACGCCGCCGGCAATCACCGCGGCGAGGGTGAAGATCCCGCCGAGGGTATAGATATACCAGGACAGTAAATTCAGTTTGGGAAATGCCATGTCCCGCGCGCCGATCATCATCGGCAGCAGGAAATTGCCCAGGGTGGCGGGTATCGAGGGGATCAGGAAAAACCACACCATCACGATACCGTGCAGGGAAAAAAGCTTGTTGTAGCTCTCCGCGCTGAGCAGGTCGCCGGCCGGGCTGATCAATTCCAGGCGGATCAGTAGCGCCGCGGCGCTGCCGAAAAAGAAAAAGCCGGTGATGGATACCGCGTATAGCCAGGCGATGCGTTTGTGATCGACGGTGAGCAGCCAGGAGCGAATGCTCCAGCCGCCGCTCAGGTAGTCCCGAGGCGTCGCGTGGCGGTCTTCGCTTTCACTGTAAACAACGCTAGTCATTTTGATCGCCGGGTGTGAGTGACTGGATATAGGAGATGATCTGCAGGATTTCCTCTTCGGAAATTTGCCCGGAATAGCTGGGCATGATCGGCTGGTAGCCGGCCACCAGTTGTTTCTGCGGCTGCAAAATGGAGTCGCGGATGTAGGCCTCGTCCGCGACCACGGTCTCGCCGCTGGCGAGCGGCACTGGCTTGCCGAAAATGCCCGCCAGCTCCGGCGCCAGTGTGGCGTCGCCGGGCTTGTGGCAGCCGCTGCAGCCGTAGCTCTGGAACAACTGCTCGCCGGCGTCCGCCGGGCTGGGCGCGTCGCCCTGCCCCGCCAGCCATCGCTGGTAGTCGGTCTGGTTCATCACCACCACTTTGCCGCGCATGCGCGAGTGGTCGGTGCCGCAGTACTCGGCGCAGAACAGGTGGGATTCGCCGGTGCGGATCGGGGTGAACTGGGCGGTGGTGTACATGCCCGGCACTGCGTCGCGCTTGAGCCGGAACGCCGGAAACGACAGGCTGTGGACCACGTCCTGGGAGGTGATGCGCAGTTGCACCGTCTCCCCCACCGGCAGGTGCAGGGTATTGATCTCGCGGGTGCCGTCCGGGTGCTGGAATTTCCACATCCACTGTTTGGCCACCACGTCGATGACGATATCCGTCGCCGGTTCGCCGTAGAGTTTCAGGTACAGCTGGCTGGCCCAGAAGAAGAGCCCGATAAAGGCCGCGCACAGCGACAGCGCAAAGCCGATTTCCACGCGGCGGCCGCTGCGGTCGGACAGCAGTTTGCCCCGCCCGCGGCCCAGGGTGCGCCGGTAGCGCGCCGCGAACACCACCACCAGGCCGGCGAGGATCGCCATCAGCAGCCCGGAAATGCCCAGCAGAGCGTAGTACAGGTGGTCCACCTGGACCGCGTATTCGGAGCCCTGCTGGGGAATCAGTTGCAGCCCGACCTGCGGATCTTCGATCGCCTGCTCGCTCACGGCCGCTCCCTCCACCTCTCGCTCCTCCGCAGACCGATGACCAGACCGCCCAGTGCGAACAGGGACAGTCCGCCACCGAATTGCAGCAGGCGCATCACCGCGACACTGTAGCGGCCCGTATCCGGATCGAAGTGATAGCAGCGCAGCAGCAACTGGTCCACCGGGCTGCCGAGTTTGCCGCGGCCGGCGTCCACCAGCGCCAGGCGCAGGTCCGGCTGTCCGCGCTCGATGCGCAGCAGGTAGCGGCTGACCAGGCCGCCGGTGGCCACCACCACCAGCCCCGCCGGGTGCGCGTAGCTGTCGCGCTCTGCGTCGTAGGCGTATTGGAAACCCACCGCATCGGCCAGGGTATCGACGGCTGCGGCGCCGCCGGTCAGCAGCTGCCAGCTGGAGACGATTTGCCCGTGCCGCTCGCGCAGGCGCCGCGCCAGTTGCGCGGCCTGCGCCGGCGTCTCCCGCGGATCGATACTCACCACTGCCACCCGGTAATCCCCCGCGGCAAACGGCAGATCGGCCGCGGCCCCGGCGAGCTGGTCCAGCACCATGGGGCAGAGGTGCGGGCACTCGAACCAGGACAACACCAGGATCAGCGGGCCCTGTTCGGCCAACGCGGTGAGTGTCATGGCCTCACCATTTGCATTGCGAAACGCCGTCGTCGGCAGCGGCGCGCCGATGCGCTGATTGAATGCCACCGCATCCAGGGTTTTCTCCGCTGTCGGCTGCGCTTCAGCCGCCAGCACGGGCAGTAGAAGCAGCGAACAGATGCGGGTGAGCCAGTTCACTGAGACGCCTCCGCATCCGGCAGGCCGCGCTCGAGCAGCAGGTCCATTGCGCGCTCGATCGGCATATGCACCACCCCGGCCTCCCGGTCCACCCAGCCCACGCTGTGCAGCCGCTGTTGCTCTCGCTCTTGGTAGCCGGCCAGATCCGCGAGAGGGTTGCGCTGCAGGCGCACCTGCCCCGGCGGCACCGGCAGCGGTTCGAACACCGGCGCGGGGGGACGCGGCAGCCAGTAGCGATAGAGCGGCCACATGGCCAGGCCGCCCAGCACCACCAGAGCCAGGGTGAACAGCATGACGTAGACGATCGGGCGTACCCGGGACAGGTCTGCCTCGTGTTTAACCATCTTCAGCCCCGCGGTTTATCCGCTGGCCGGCGTTGTAACCGGCCGCGTAGATGGCGCCGACAACCAATACCAGCGCCGGCACCAGCCAGACCTGCAGCGCACTCCAGCCGCCGAACGCCGGCAGTATCAGCCAGCAGATCTGCAGGACGTGGCCAGCCAGGCAGGACGCCGCCGCAAACATCAGCCAGTCTGCGCGCCCCTTGGCGGCGCTGGACAGCAGAACCAGGAACGGCAGCAGAAAGAAAAGCGCAAAGGAGATCACACTGATCGGCCCCCAGGCGCCCCGGCCGCGGTGGATATACCAGCCGATTTCCTCCGGCAGGTTTGCCGACCAGATCACGATGTACTGGGAAAAGGCGGTGAACGCCCAGCCCAGCAGTATCGCCAGCCACAGGTTGGCCATATCCCGGCGCGCGCCCGGGTCCATGTGCTGCGCGCCCAGCAGCAGCGCGCAGGCGATGGCTGCGGCCACCATGCCGGTACCCAGCATCAGCCCGTAGATATCCGAATAGAACTCCGGCTCCAGGGACATAAACCAGTCGAAGGCAAAAAACGTCAGCGCCAGCAGCCACAGGATCAGTCCCGGCGCCTGTACCGGCGCGGTGCGCCGCCGCCACACGCCCAGCGCCCAGGCGAGCCCCAGCCAGATCGCGAAATAGACCAGGCTGCGAACGACAAAAAAAGGCCGGTTCAGGTAGGCGAGCTTGTTGCGCACTACTTCCGGCAGGTCCTGTGCGGGCAGGGTCCAGGAAAACAGCGTGTGCAGGCCGAACAGCAGCGGCAGCATGGCCGCGGCGAACAGCGGCAGGGTCGCCGCCAGCGCCAGCCACAGCGCGCGGCTCTGTTCGCCCCAGCGCCCGCCGGTGAGGCCGTGGGTCATCAACATCGCCAGCGCGCCCAGCGGCAGCGAGCCCCAGATCAGCGCCGCCGCCAGCCAGCTGGAGGCAAATGCCACTCCGCCGAGTGCGGCGCCGAGTGCGCCCAGTGTCAGCAGCGCAATTCCACCGGGCAGTATCGCGCGCGGAGTCACGGCGCTTTTCCCCCCTGGTTTTGCCGCTCCAGTTCCCGGCGCTGCTGCGGGGTGAGGTCCTCCAGCGAACCGTGCTGGGAGAGTTGCAGCGCGCGAATATAGGCGGCAATGGCCCAGCGCTCCTCCGGCGGCACCCGCGCGGCGTAGGAATACATCACACCGAAGCCGTCGCTGATCACATCGTAGAAATGGCCGAGCGGCGCATTGCGCAGCCGCGCGTTGTGCAGTGACGGCGGTGCGGGAAAACCGCGCTGCACGATGGCGCCGTCGCCGTTGCCGGTACCGCCGTGGCAGGGGCTGCAAAAAATATCGAAACGCTCGCGGCCCAGTTCCAGCAGCTCGCGGCTCAGGGGTTCGGGCAGGGTGTTCGGGCGCGTCTCCACTGCCTGGTTGCGGGATACCGTGCCCTCCACCGGCATTCGGGCGGACTGGTCGTTCGGCCAGCCGGGCGCGGCCTGGTAGGGATCGTAGCGGGGCTGGTTGCGCATATCCTGGCCGCAGGCGCAGAGCAGGAATATTGCGGCGAAGATCAGCACAGGTCCCTGGTGCGGGACCGGGTTCCGAAGCTCCTGTAGGAGCGGTCCGGCCGGGAGCGGCCCATGGCCGCGATCGGACTTTCCGCCGGCCGCGGGCGCTGATCGCGGGTTCCCGCAACGCAGGATTATTTCGAGTTCCCGAGGCGGGCCTGCGGCCCGCAAGCGGAGCTGGAGCTCCGCGTTCCCGGGTTGGGTCGCCACCACCCTGGATTCTGTGCCGGGCCGCATCACAACGTCAGCTCCCGCACATATTCGGCCCCCTGCGCGCGCAGGAAATCCTCCACCTCTGCGGGATCGCCGCCGCGAACACTCAGGAAAAATCCGTCCGCGGAGGCGCGGGCAAAGTCGTCGCAGTTGAATATCGGGTGGTAGTAATGGGGCAGGCGGTCTTTGGCCAGCATGGTGATGGTCGCGGCCATCACCGTGGAGAAGATGCCCACTTGAAAGGTGACCGGCAGAAACGCGGGCCAGCTGTTGAGTGGCTTGCCGCCCACCACAAACGGATAGTCGATCACCGCGGTGTACCACTGCAGAAAAAAAGCCGCAGCCGCGGCGGTTACGCCCAGTGACAGCGCGATCAGCGGAATACCCTTTTCGCGAAAGGTGAGCGCCTCGGCCAGCCCCGGCACGGGAAAAGGCGCGTGGGCCTCCAGCCGCCGATAGCCGGCCTCGCGCGCGCTTAGGGTGGCGGCTACAAGCGCCTCCGGGCCGGCGAAGCGGGCGATCAGGCCATAGTGGTTTTGCTCGGAGTGGTTTTGCTCAGTCACCGCTTTTCTCCTTGTGAACCGCGCGGTAGATCGACACCCGCATGTCGTGCATCGACACCACCGGAGCCAGGCGCACGAACGCCAGCAGCAGGAATGCGAACAGTCCCAGCGAACCCAATGCCACCAACAAGTCCCACAGGGTGGGCCCGGAGAGGCCCCAGGTGGAGGGCATATAGCTCGCATAGGTGCTGGTGAACACTATCTGGAGTCGCTCAAGCCACATGCCGATATTGCTGGTGATCGCCAATGCAAGCAGCATCGCCGGCGAGCGGCGCACCTGCCTGAACCACAGCAGCTGCACCAGCAGCGAGTTGCACACAAACATGGCCCACCAGGCGGGCGCGTAGGGGCCGGTCCAGCGGTTGATGTACACCGCGCGCTGGTACGGGTCGCCGGAGTACCAGGCGGTAAAAACTTCCTGGATATAGGCGTAGTTCACCACCAGCGCGAACAGCAGCATCATGCGCCCCAGGTAATCCAGGTGGCGGCGGGTGATCAGGTCCTTGAGGCCGAACATCGCGCGGGTGACCACCGCCAGGAAAGACACGGTGGCAAAGCCGGAAAAAAGCGCTCCGGCGACGAAATACGGCGGGAAGATGGTGAAGTGGAACCCCGGCACCAGCGACACCGCCAGGTCCAGGGAGATAATGCCGGTCACCGACACCACGATCGGCGCCGCCACCGCCGCCAGCACCCGGTTGACCTGCTCGTAGCGCGCCCAGTGCAGCGCCGAGCCGCGCCAGCCCAGCGCCATAACCCCGTAAAAAATCTGCAGCCCGCGGGAGTGCGCGCGGTCGCGCAGGGTGGCGAAATCCGGCAGCAGGCTGAAGTACAGAAAGCCCAGGGTGAACACGAAATAGGTGGAGATGGCGAAGAAATCCCACACCAGTGGGCTGCGCCACTGGGGCCACAGGTCCATGGTATTGGGATAAGGGATCAGGAACTGCATAAACTGCGGCCGCCCCAGGTGGACGATGGCGTAGATGCCGGCGCAGATGATCGCGAACAGGGCCATCGCCTCCGCCAGTCGCGCCACCGGCGCGCGCCACGGCTGGCGCGTGAGCAGCAGCACCGCGGAAATCAGCGTGCCGGCGTGGGCGATACCGATCCACCAGATGGTGTTCACGATGGGGAAACCCCAGGCCACCGGGATATTGACCCCGAACAGCCCGACGCCGACGGTGAACACCACGCCCAGGCACACCACAAACATCAGCGCCAGCGCCGCGGACACCGCAAATGCCAGCCGCCACCGGCCCCGCGCGCGCGGCTCCAGCACCAGGCCGGCGATGCGCTCGGTCATCGTTGTGTGGGTCAGGCCCTCGGGCAGCAGGGTTTCCGGTGTTGTCTGCGGCATTTCCTGGTCCCTGAAATGATCGCGTCGACTCCAGGTGAAAGATGGCAATTTTGTAGGATGGGCAAAGCGCAGCGTGCCCATCTTCGACGATGCTGATGGGCACGCTGCGCTTTGCCCATCCTACGCGTCATTCAATCTCCGGAATTGTCGTCTTCCTTCAGCTCGGGATTGGGGTTGTGCACCGCCGCCAGGTAGGTGGTGCGGGGCCGGGTGTTCAGCTCTTCCAGCATGGCATAGTTCAGCGGAAGTGCCTTCAGCCGGTTGAGTTCACCGCCGGCTTGGGCCTGGTCGCCGAACACGATCGCCTGTGTGGGGCAGGCCTGCTGACAGGCGGTCTGCAGTGGTGTGTCCGGGTCCCAGCGCGCGGCGGCGATGCGCTGTACGCAGTAGGTGCACTTCTCCATCACTCCCCGCGCGCGCACCGTCACATCCGGGTTTTGCAGCGCCGGCTGTGCCGGGTAGGCGGCATTGCTGTCCGTGTAGTTGAACCAGTTGAAACGGCGCACTTTGTAGGGGCAGTTCTGGGAGCAGTAGCGGGTGCCGATACAGCGCTGGTAGATCATCTGGTTGAGCCCGTCCGCGGAGTGCAGTGTGGCCTCCACCGGGCACACGTATTCGCAGGGGGCGTTTTCGCAGTGCATGCAGGGCACCGGCTGGAAGGTGGTGCGCGGCTGCGGTTCCGTGTCGGGAAAATAGCGGTCCACCCGCAGCCAGTGCATATGGTGGCCGCGGATCACTTCCTCGGCGCCCACCACCGGGATATTGTTCTCCGCCTGGCAGGCGGTGACGCAGGCGTTGCAGCCGATGCAGGCGGAAAGGTCGATGGCCATGCCCCAGGCGTGCTCGCTCTCTTCTCCCTTTATTGGCCAGTCCTCCGGGTAGAGCGACAGCTCCGGAGGAAGGTGCCGGGCGAAGGCGGGGTTGCGGCGATAGCTGTCCAGGTCCGTTGCGCGGATCAGATCCCGCCCCTCGATCCTGTCGTGGATTTGTATCAGCGCCAGTTTTTGCCGCCTGCCGGTGGGCGCCAGGGTCGCCGGCATTGCCCAGGGGCTGGCGCTGCTGCGCAGCTGGTAGGCGCTCACTCCCACGCCGTCGCCGACCCGACCGGCGGCGGTGCGCCCGTAGCCGAGATACAGGGTGACCGCGTTTACCGGTTGCCCCGGTAGCGCCAGCACCGGCACCGGTAGTTTTCTGCCGCCGCTCTCCAGCTCGACCAGGTCGCCGTCGTGCAGATCCCGCTCCGCGGCCAGTTTCGGGCTGATCAGCAGCGCGTTGTCCCAGGTCAGGGTGGTGAGGGGGCGGGGCATTTCCTGCAGCCAGCCGTTGTTGGCGTAGCGGCCGTCCCACAGCGCCGGGTCCGGGCGCAGTTGCAAGGTCAGCCCTGTGGCCGCGGGCCGGGGCGCGGGGAGCCGAGCAGTCCAGCCGGCGGTGGGCTCGGCGGCTACAGCTCCGGCCGCGGTTTCCGGCACCAGCCCGTCGTGCAGGCTGCGGCGCCAGAAAACCTCGAAGTCGTCGCCCCGGTGGCGGCTTTGCCAATACTCCCGTAACGGCTTCAGCGCTTCCTCGTCCACGCCCCGCTCCAGCGCGGCGAACAGCTGCAGGGCCGATTTGCCGCCGTGCAGGGGCTGGATCAGCGGCTGCAACAGGGTGACGCTGCCGTCGTAGGCGCGGGCATCGGCCCAGGTTTCCAGCGGGTGCGCCGCCGGGATATGCCATTGGGAGAGGCGCGCGGTCTCGTCAAAATACTCGCCCCAGTGCAGCCGCCAGGGCACTTTCCGGAAGGCCTCGGCAAAGGCGAGATCGGCGGGCGCGCTGTACACCGGGTTGCTGTCCAGCACCACCAGGTCCCGCACCGCGCCGGTGTTTATTGCCGCGGTCAGCTCTACAAGCGATTCCGCACCGGTGTCGAAGGCCACCGGCGGTATCCACTCCAGTGTTTTTCCGAAAGCGCTGAGTTTGTGGTTGATGGCGTGGGCCAGCGCGTGCACCGCGGCCGGCTGCTGGTCGCCGGGGACGACCAGCGCCGCGCCGGGGTGGCGTTGCAGATCCTTCGCCAGCACGTCGATCCAGGGTTCGGGGAGCGGATTTTGCCGCGGCGGCGCCACCGGGATTCCCAGGGCGATTGCGAGCTGGCGCGCCGCGTCCTCTATCTGCGGGTAGGCCAGGCCGTAGCGCTGGTCGGCGTTGGCGCCGGTGACGCTGGGGGTGGATTCGACGGCGTAGAGCCGGGCGAGGTTTTCATTGCCGTCCCGCGGGCGGCGGCGCGCGGTGAAATCCCGCGCATAGCGCAGGAAGCCGGGCTGGGACTGCATAAAGTCCGCGTCCAGCGCCAGCGCCACCTGCGCCCGGTCGAAGCGGTAGCGCGGCTCCAGGGCCTGGCCCAACAGCAGGCGGCTGCCGGCGTAGACACCGTCGCGGTCCACCGGATCGTGGACGAACCAGCGCGCTTCGGGCCAGCGCCCGCGCAGCGCGTCGATGCGGGCCTGAACGCTCGGCGAGGTGATTCTGCCGCTGACGAAGCACAGACCCTGCCCTCTGTTCGCATTCCACTGCGCCTGCCGTTTCTGCAGTGCGCGCAGGCATTCGGTGTAGCTGGCGATGGCGCCGCGGTGGCGCACCGAGGCGGAGCGTTCCGGGTCGTAGAGGGACAGCACCGAGGCCTGGGCGATGGCGTCGCAGGCGCCGAGGGTCGCGGGGTGCTCAGGATTGCCCTCCAGTTTGATCGGCCGGCCCAAGTCGCTTTCTACCAGCACCCCCTGGGCGTAGCCGGCGACGATCGCCGCGCTGGCGTAGTAGTTGGGGCGCCCCGGCACCAGGTGTTCCGGCATGCGCACATAGGGCACCAGGTGTTCCCGCGGCTCGCGGCTGCAGCCCGGAAGCCCGGCCAGGGCCAGGCTGGCACCCATCAGTTTCAACAGGCCGCGGCGGCTCAGGGGCCGGTCCGCCTGCGCCAGCTCCGCCAGGCTGCGCCAGTAGCCGGCGCCGCGCTTGCCGGCGAGCTGCTCGCGCAACGCTTCCGGGGCGCCGGGTCCTTTTTTGTCGCCAGGCTTTAGCGGTGGCATATCACGCACTCGGTCATTCGATCCGTGTGAATCCGGTATTGGTGCAGCAGGGCGTCGCCGTTGCCGGCGGGCGCATAGCCCATGGCGGTGATCCGGTCCTTCGGGCGCAGTGCGATTGCGGGGTGGCGGTGGCAGTCCAGGCACCACTGCATGGTCATCGGCTTCGCCTGTCGCATCAGCGGCATCCGGTCCACCCGTCCATGGCAGGACTCGCAGCCGATGCCGCGGGTTACATGGGCCTGATGGTTAAAGTAGACAAAATCCGGCAGCTTGTGCACGCGGACCCACACCAGCGGCCGGTCCTGCTTCAGGCTTTCGCGCACCGGCGCGAGCATCTGCGCATTGGTCCACAGCTGGGAGTGGCAGCTCATGCAGGTGTAGGTATCCGGCAGCCCGGCAAAGGTCGAGCGGTCCACAGAGGTATGGCAGTAGCGGCAGTCGATGCCCAGGCCGCCCACGTGATGTTCATGGCTGAAAGGCACCGGCTGTTCCGGTACCGCGCCCTGGCCGGTGAGATAGGGGGAGCGGTCCACGAAATAGGCGACACAGGCGACGGCCAGCAGCGCCAGCGCGCCGCCGACGAGCAGAATGCGTGTCAGCCCATTGATCCTGGGGTGAAAGATCTGCGGCATGGGCACCTTCCATGGGGGAATGCCTTGCTGGACTGCCTGTTAGGGTTTCTAGCAGCCTAGCCCATTTGGTCGCGGGGAGGGGCGGCCACAGAGGTCCATCACAGACGGACGTTGGCGGAGATTCGCTCTAAACTTCAGCTATGGAATCCAGATCCCTTTATCTTCTTGCCGCGGACGCCGTCCTGCTTTTTCACACGCTATTTGTGGCGTTTGTCGTGTTCAGTTTGCCGTTGATCTTTATGGGCAAATTTTTGCGCTGGTCCTGGGTGCGCAATCCCTGGTACAGGTTGGCGCATCTGCTGGCAATCGCCATAGTGGTCCTGGAATCCTGGGCGGGAGTTATCTGCCCGTTCACCATTTGGGAAATGGCACTGCGTACGAAAACCGGTGAAGCGGTGTATACGGGTTCGTTTATATCCCATTGGCTGGATACGCTCTTGTACTACCAGGCGCCGGAGTGGGTGTTCAGAGTTGTGTATACCGCATTTGGGCTGCTTGTTCTCGGAAGCTGGTATTGGGTGCGCCCGCGCCCGCTCAGAAAACCCGCTCCTCCGGCGTGAATCCTGCCCTTATTTACTGCCGATCAGTCCAAAAGCCGCCCCTTCAGGATCAACGGCGATGAGGTAATATTCATCGCTTTCGGGAATCTGTCCGGGTGGCATGGTCAGGGTGCCGCCCAGGCGCGTGATGGTTGTGGCCGCTGTGTCTATGTCCGTCACCCGGAAAAAATAGAGCCAGTTCGGCCGGACGTCCGGGGGACAGGTCATGACGGCGCCGATGTCGGCCCTGTGATTGAGGAATTCGTAGCTGCCCATTTCCCCCATGTCCATTTCGCCACTCTTGCGCCAGCCGAATTGATTGCCATAGAAGGCCGGCGCGGCCCTCTGGTCAGTGGTCATAAGCTGGTTCCAGGCGCAGTGGCCGATGGCCGAGGTATCCGTGCTGAAGGCCCGGCTTTCTTCCCCGCCGGTGGGGTGCATTATGTAGAAAGGAACGCCCTGGGGGTCGCAGACCATCGCCAGGGTGCCCGCACCGGGAATCGCCATGGCCGGCATCATCACAGTGCCCCCATCGGCGCCGATGGCCGCCAGGCTTTTCTCCACATCGTCCACGCAGATATAGCCCATCCAGTTGGGCTGCGCGCCGTGCTCCCGCTGTTCCCGGGTGAGCTGCAGCAGCCCGCCCACCGGTTCCTCCCCCGCATTCACGATGCGGTAGTCGCGGCCGGGCTGGCCGCTGTCGGAAAACCGCCAGCCCGTCAGTTCGCCGTAAAAGGCCTGGGCCGTGTCGGCGTCTGCGCTCATCAGCTCGTACCAGATAAAATCGCCGTGTCTGTTTGCCATGTCAGCCCCCTACTGCTTTCTCTCGCCCAGATCCACTACCGGCTCAAAGCCGCCGTAAATCAGGCGCATGCCGTCGAAAGGCATGGGATTCTTCTCCGGATTCATGCGCGGGTCCGTCTTCATCAACTCTTCCATCTTGCCCATGCCCGCATCGCGGGTCGCCTTGTCCGGCCATTCGATCCAGGAAAACACCACTGTCTCCCCGTCTTTGGCCTGGACGGCGCCGTAGAAGTCGTTGGTCTTGCCTTTGGGCACGTCGTTCCCCCAGCACTCCATCACGCGCAGCGCGCCCTGCTCAACAAACGCACTGTTCGCGGTTTTGGCGTGCTCGATAAAGCGCTGTTTGTTGTCGGTGGGTACCGCCAGTACGAAGCCGTCGATATAGGACATGGGGTGATTCCTCCACTTGCCTGGTTGATTGTCCAATCCTGGTCGAACGGGCGCGGGAGATTTCGACAACTGGAGTGATGGCGAGCGGTGTTGTGTGTCGCAGCCATATCGCTCGCGGAGCCCTGGGCTCGGAAACACCGGGAAGGTGAGGGCTGAAGGGGCAGACGGCGCACTCCGTTGCGCCGTCTTTCTGCTGGTCTGTTGTAGGGTTTAACCGGCTTTCTTTTGCAAGCTGTCGCGCACGCTCAGCGCATCGTAGCTGTCCCCACTGGAAGGCCTTACTCCCTTGCCCATGCGGATTTCCAGAACCGATTCCGCGCGGCTGCCCCCCCCGGCACTGACACCCGCGGAATAAGTGGGTGGGGTCGAGTAGGATCTGGTGGTGCAGCCGAGCAGGCCGCAGTCCCGGGTAATCACCCGGTCGCCGCTGCTGAACCCGCTTTGCATTTCGGTTTCCTTGCGGTCCACCATACTTTCGCGGTTCACGACCACGAACCAGTCATAGCCCTTGAGCAGGGTCAGCTCCGCGGCGCGCAGCAGCGCGTAGTCCATGGCCCGGTCCCGGTCGTCGCCCCGGGCTTTGAAGGTCACCCGGTAGCGATTGTCCGAAATCCGGCTCTCTTTATAGCCGTACCCGGAGCCGTTGGCCGGCTTGTAGGCCGACTGGGAAGCGCAGCCGGTGGCGAGGAGAATGGCAAATGCGATCAAAGCATGGATTTTCATGGGTCACCCCCAACAGTTTGTTTGTGTAATGGCGTCTTTATTGAGCTGACGGACGGGCCGGCGTTTTATTCCAATCTTCGGCGATAATTTTTGCCTCGGCTCCCGGGTCGATGTCCGTTGCGACCATGGCGTCCAGGGTGCTGTCCAGCAGCGAGCCGCCGCTGGCGGTCTGGTAGGTGCCGGGTTCCTGTACGGCATCCTGTTGAACCGACGCGGTCAGCTGCCACTCGCCGTCCCCGCTTCGACAGGCAATGTTTTCGGACCCTTGCGCGCCGCTTACCACCTGATACTGCCGACAGTAGTCGCCCTGTCGACTGATGAAGGTGAGCCGCGGTGTCAGTTGGCGGCCGTCGGCCAATTCCTGGGTCTTGCCGCTGGGGGCGTGCTCCAGGGTCGCGGCGATGGGCCGCCAGCCGTTGTCATCGCCCTGCGGCTGGCCCGGCAGCAACCAGCCCGCGCCCAGACCGATGGCCAGGGTAACCGCGGCGGCGATACCGGCGTGGCGCTGCAACTGTTCGTGCGCCCGCCGCCAGAGCGGGAATTGGATCACCTGCGCCGATCGGGGCGGGCTCTCCTCGGCGAGCATGGTGGTCACCGCCTCCGGCAGGGGGCGCTCGTCGATGGACGAGTAGGTGACGGCCAGCAGCTGGTCGACGCTGGCCAGTTCCGCGAGGCGGTCGCTGAGCGTCTCGTCTTCGCACAGTCGCTGGCGAACGTGCTCCATCTCCGCTTCCGGTAGCTCCGCGTCGAGAAAGGCGGACAGGGTCTCGTCGGTCAGCTTGTTTTCGTTGCTGCTGTTCATGTTGTCCTCGCCGGGGATGCGTTCAGGATCTCACACAGCGCCGCGCGGGCGCGGGCCAGACGGCTCATCACTGTGCCCATGGGAATCTCCAGAGTCGCCGCCACTTCCTTGTAGGACATGCCCTGGAGGGCGACCAGGGCGAGAATGGACCGCTGGTCGTTCGGCAGCCGATCCATGGCCCGGTTTACCCGTTCCAGCTCCATCTCGCCGGCAATGGCCCGCTCTCCGTCGACTATCTGACCTTCGCTCAACTCCGGTTGCTGGGCCGCCTCCTGGCGGACTTTGCGCGAGCGGTACTCATCGATCCACAGATTGCGGCACACGCGAAACACCCATTTGTTCAAATCCACGTCCTTTGGAATTTTTTTGCTCAACACCCGTTCGACGGTGCTCTGCAACAAGTCGTCGGCGTCCGCCATGGAGCCTGTCAACGAGTAGGCAAAGCGCCGTATCATGGGTACCAGAGACGTCAGCTCTTGTTTCATATTTGAGGTCTCACAATATCTTCACCCGGAAGACGGCCGGGCCCCCGAATCTATTCCCCGGATTTTATGTCAAATCGGGGAATTTTATTGAGCCAGAAACGTGATTAGAGTATTGAGTCATAGTTAGCGGAATCGGTGATATGAAATACCACAGGCAAAAAAAGAGAAATCCTCTGATTGTGGGTGGTCTGGGCCTGCTCCTGTGTCTGTCGCCTGCGGCCCGGGCCCAGGTGCTGGACTCCGGATCCATTCTGAACCAGGTGGAGAGCGTGACCGGTGAAGCGGAGCGGGTGACCCAGGACCTCGAATCCAACGCCGCGGATGCCGTGCGGGAAACACAAGAGGCGGTGAACACTGGAGAATTGACAGACGCGGTGAACGCCGGCGAATTGATAGACACAGTGAACGTCGACGAATTGACAGATGCGCTGGATGTCGACGAATTGACAGACGCAGTGAACGCCGGCGAATTGATAAACGCAGTCGAATCCACTTTGGATCCATTGACCGGTCTCCCGGAGCGGTTGCCAATCGTCAATGCCGGCGGGGCCACGGTTTTTGTCGACGTCGAGGTGGAAAACGGCTGGCGCGCGGTGGAGCGCCAATGGCTGGTGATGCTCGAACCCGGTGAACTGGCTGTCTTGCGCCAACTGGATATCGAAATCCTCGAGCAAACCGATTTCGGTGGACTGGGCCTCAGTTTATTGCGCTTCCGCGTGCCTAAGGAGATAGACTCCCGCGACGCACTGCGGCGGCTACTGCCGGCCGCGCTGGTGGACCGCTTCGATCGCAACCATATTTACAACCCCCAAATTTACAACCCCCAAAAAGCCGACGGCAAGACGGTTTCCCAGGAGGCCTCAGAGGGGGCGTCGTCGTCGATTTGCGGGCAGTCGCTGAATATCGGCATGGTGGACACCGCCATTCAACTGGATCACCCCGCTTTTGGTCACAGCCGCATCCGGGAGAAAAGCTTTCTCGAACAGGATATCGACCAACCCGATGCCCACGGTACCGCGGTAGCCGGTTTATTCGTGGGCGCCATCGAGCAAATGCCGCCGCGCCTGCCCGGTGCGACGCTGTACAACGCCTCGGTGTTTTACTCGCGCAATCAATATGCCCAGGGCGCGACCATGATGCACCTGGTCGAGGCACTGAACTGGTTGATGAGCAAAGACGTCGAGGTGATCAATATGAGCCTGTCGGGACCGGACAACCGGATCCTCGCGGCAGCCGTCGATCAGGTGATCGGGCGCGGCAAAGCCATTGTGGCCGCGGCCGGCAATGCCGGACCGGCTGCACCGCCGCTGTATCCCGCGGCTTACCCCGGTGTGATTTCCGCCACCGCCGTGGACAGTGAGCAGCGCATCTACCGCTGGGCCAACCGTGGCGAACACGTGGATTTTGCCGCGTTCGGTGTGTCTGTGGTTACCGCGCGCAGTGGCAGTGAATTCGGCCGTGAAAGCGGAACTTCCATGGCCGCGCCCGTGGTTTCCGCATTCGTGGCCTGTGAACTGGCCGACAATCCCGGCGGTGCGGACGAGGTGATCGATCGCCTGGCCAACAGGGCGCTGGACCTGGGCGAGCCGGGACGGGACCCGGTGTTCGGGTATGGATTGTTGCAGTGAATTCCAGTAACTAAATAGAAGGCATCTCTAGTACTGCGCGCTGGGCACCAAAAGGTTTGAAACTCACGCCAGCCCTGCCCGGTGCGCACGGCGCACCCTACGGCAATCACCCCTGTAGGAGCGGCCCATGGCCGCGATCAGACTTCGGGCTACCCCACACATCGATCGCGGCCATGGGCCGCTCCTACAGCCGGACCAAGGGTCCCCCGGTTAAAAACTGGCCTTCAGCACCAGGGAGGCGAGGGTTTCGCTGTAGTCGGCACTTTCCAGGTCGGAATCGTGGTTGCCATATTCCACCTTTCCAACCGCGGAGATTGCCGGGCTGAGTTCTATCTCCCAACGGGTTTCCAGAGTGCTGCGCACGTCGTTGCGAGGGCCGTCAATGGCCGGGTTGAACGCGGAATAATCCCGCTCCGTACGACGCCAGGCCAGTTGAAACGTGTTATCCCTGCCCCACAGGGAAAACCGGTTGGAGTAACGGCCGCGAAAACCGAAGCCCCGGTAGTCGAACAGATTTGAGTCGGCGTCCTCGTCTTCGAAGCTCAGGCCCAGGGAGAAAAAGCTCGCGGCTTCGTTAAAAAACACGAACAAGTCCGTATCCACGCCATCGGCGGCGGCATCGCGTGCCGGGTTGTCGGAAAACGTTTTATCGCGCTGATTGAGTGCGGCGCGCAGATAAAATCGGTCGTTCAGCAATTTTCCCGCATACAGGCTGCGCTGTTCCAACTCCAGAAAAGGCTCGCCGGCCAGATCCGCGTTGGCGCGGTGATAACTGCTGCCCAGGGTCAACAGGCTGAAATCGTAACTCGCCTCGAAGGACAGGTTGCCCACTGTCTGGTCGAATTTGTCAAACTCCCGGTAGGCTTTGCGGGTGTGTCGATAGCCGCCTTTCAGGGTAAGTTTTTTCGTGGGATTGAAGCGACCTTCCACGCGAGCGTTCAGGAGGGTGGCCGTATCGGCGACGTTCGCCACGCGGTCCAGCTCCTGAACCGTGAGATTGTTGTCGTATTCCAGGCCGGCGCTGGCTTCGAAATTGATGTCCGCCTTATCGTCGGCCGCGGCGGTTGTGGCGAGAGCGCAGCAGCACAGAGCCAACAACGGGTTTGAAAGTCGAATATTCATGATTCTGGCTCCTTCTATCTAATGGTTGGGGCCGTCTTGAAAAGGTCACTTTGGAGTGGGGCCACACTGCGGCCCCACGTCCGGGTTGGTGATTACAGGTCGCCCAGCAGACCGGCATCCAGACTTTCCTCGATGCTGCCATTCACGGTTTCCTGCACGGTAGCGGTGATTTCCCCATCCACCGCGGATTCCACTTGTTCGGCCACCTCGACGTCCACTGCCGCCGCAGTAGTGGCTTCCACGGTTTCGTCGATGCTGCTGGTAACCGCCGCACTAACGTCCGCGGCGATATCCGTATTTATTTGGCTCGCCAGATTCCCGACAGCCTCGGCCGAGGCGTCCATCGCGGCAGCGGCTGCTCCTTCGGTTCGGGCCCGGGCGAGATTGACATTGCTGTTGGCTTTTTCCTTTGTCTCGCCCGCTGCGTTCCTTGTCCTGTCCGCTCCGGCGCGCGCCTTAGTGCCGACAGCTACCGCTGTGGAATGGGCGTGGTTGGCTCCGGCGCGAAGACCGCTTTGTGCCTTGCTGCCCGCTTCCTCCGACTGCCCGGCCGCGTTATCGGCTGACTTCCTGGCTCCCGTGCCGATTTGGAAAGCCGAGTCGCCGCTTCCGCGGAGGGAGCTGCCGTTGGACAGCGATGCGTTGCCGCCCGAACTTTGCCCATTTGCATTTGCTTCGGTGGACATCTGTGCGCGGGCCTGAGAGTTTTGATTCATTTGAACCTGCGACTCTTCCCCGGTACCCGTGGACATCTCCGACTGCATTTGCGCGTCGGCACTGACCTCCGCACTGACACTCGTTCCGCTTTGTGCATAAGCGTTCGCAACCAGGACAAGGCTGGCGGCGGTGATAAGGCTTGCTTCTAGAAATGATCGATAGAGTTGCATAGCTGAGTCCTCTTGTTGGTTTCACTGAGACGACGGGCGAGTGGGCGATTTATTCCATCGCCGGCTCGATTGTTGCCAACAAGGGCTCAGACAACTTGAAAGAGCACTGGTAGTTTGCTGAATGGAAGGTTGCCCGGGAGCAAAACTTCTGGACAATAAATCGGCCCCGGTTCTCTGATTCCTTCTCAGCGAGTACCCGATACCATGCTCCGTCCCGATTACCTGGGCGCCTCCCGTCCGCGACTGATACTGTATCTCCCCCATCGCCCGGAGGGCCTGGCGCAGCTCCTGGGCGCTCCCACCGCCCGGGCGTTGATTGCCGTCAACTCCAACCACTGGCGCAAGATAGTGACCCTGCTGGCCAAGATCGCGAGCCCGGTCGCCGATGACTGGCGCCGCTTCCGGGATGAAGATCTGTTCCGGCAGACGGCGCTTTGCTTTGCGCCCAGGCTGAGCGGCATTTCCACCTGGCACTGGATCGGTGGCAGGGACAACCTGCAGCGCTTTGACGGCCTTCACCACCGTGCTCAGCCGCTGGCCGGCAGCCCCGATGTTTCCATCGACCCCGACAAACGCCTGTTGCTGACCCCCTATCCGGACTATCGGCAGCTCAGCAATACGCTGGTGGACCATATCCGCTCTGCCCTGGATAGCTGCGGCTTCTACGGCAACTGAGTCGCCGTCACCAAGGTCGATCGATGCTGACAACTCGGTAGAATGGCGCCCTGGCTCTTACTCATCGCAATGTTCAAACAATGACCCGAACCTATTTCCTCGGCTGCCCGCAGTGGCAACACCCCGCCTGGAATGCAAGGCTTCCGTCTGGCCGGAGCCCACTTGAGCGATACAGCAAGGTGTTTAACTGCGTCGAGGGCAACACCACCTTTTATGCCACTCCCAGCCGCGAGCAGTGCCGGCAGTGGCGTTCACAGGTGCCCGACGATTTCCGCTTCCTGTTCAAGTTTCCGCGCCAGGTCACCCACGATCGGTTACTGGCCGGGGCCGGTTCCGAGGTGCAGGCCTTTCTGGAGATTCTCGCCCCGCTCGAGGATGTGTTCGGCCCTTTTCTCCTGCAACTTCCCGCGGCATTTGGGCCCCAACATCTGGATAACCTGTGGCGATTTATCGATGCGTTGCCCGCGGCCCTGTCCTGCACTGTCGAGATGCGTCACAGTGCCTTTTTCAGCAAAGGCGAAGCGGAGAGGGCCCTGAATCGGGGCCTGCGGCAGCGGAATATCGCCCGCGTGTGCTTTGACAGCCGCGCCCTCTTCACCGCAGCGCCGGACAGCGAGGCAACCCGTGACGCCCAGCGCAAAAAGCCCAGGGTTCCGGTACATCTGCTCCCCGTCGACGCATCCCCGGTGATCCGCTATATCGGCCATCCCGACCTGGAGGCCAACCGCCCCTTTCTGGCGCCCTGGGTTGAGCGGGTCGGCACCTGGATCGAGGAGGGGCGACGCCCCTTTGTCTTCATGCATATGCCGGATAAAGGCGATGCCCTCTCCCTGGCTGTGCTCTGGAGCGAGTTGCTGAGCGAGCGTGTGCCGCAGGCGGCAGCCCTGTGCCTAAACGAAAAACAGCCCCAGATGGGGCTGTTTTAGAGTCTGTCAGGCCAGATCAAATCTGAATCTCTACAGTCGGCCGTGGAGTGTCAAAGATGTAAAAAAAACGGGCCCAATCGGGCCCGTTTTGCGTAAAGGAAAAGCGGTCTATTTCTTCGTCCGCTTGCGCATATTCTCCTGCAGGATCTTCTTGCGCAGGCGGATATGGTTCGGGGTTACCTCCACCAGCTCATCGTCCTCGATAAACTCCAGCGCCTGCTCCAGGGTATGGCGGATCGGCGGGGTCAGGGTGAGGGCCTCGTCGGTGCCGGCGGCGCGGATGTTGGTGAGCTGCTTGGCCTTGGTGGGGTTTACCACCAGGTCGTTGCCGCGGGAGTGAATGCCCACTATCTGGCCCTCGTAGATATCCTCGCCGTGGCCCAGGAACAGGCGGCCGCGGTCCTGTAGCGCGTAGAGGGCGTAGGCCAGGGTCTTGCCCTTGACCATGGATACCAGCACGCCGTTGATGCGCTTGCCCACGTCGCCCATTTTTACCGGGCCGTAGTGGTCGAAGATGCTGGTCATGATGCCGGAGCCACTGGTCATGGTCAGGAATTGGGAGCGGAAACCGATCATGCCGCGGGAGGGCACCACAAACGTCAGCCGCACGCGGCCCTTGCCGTCCGGTTCCATATTGGTCAGGTCCGCCTTGCGCAGGCCCAACTCTTCCATGATCGCGCCCTGGTGCTGTTCCTCGACGTCGATGACCACCTGCTCGTAGGGCTCGTGGATTTCGCCATCGACTTCCTTCTGCACCACCTCTGGACGGGATACACCGAGTTCGAAACCTTCCCGGCGCATGTTTTCGATCAATACGGAGAGATGCAGCTCGCCGCGCCCGGAAACCTTGAATTTGTCCGGAGAATCCCCCTGCTCAACCCGCAGCGCCACATTGTGGATCAGCTCCTGCTCCAGGCGTTCCTTGATATTGCGCGAGGTGACGAACTTGCCGTCCTGACCGGCGAAGGGGGAGTCGTTCACCTGGAAGGTCATGCTCACGGTGGGCTCGTCCACGGTGAGCGCCGGCAGCGCTTCCGGTTTTTCCGGATCACACAGGGTGTCGGAGATATTCAGTTCGCCCATGCCGGTGATGCACACGATATCGCCGGCACTGGCCTGCTCCACTTCCATCCGCTCCAGGCCCAGGTAGCCCATTACCTGGAGTACCTTGGCCTTGCGGGATTTGCCCTCACGGTCCAGTACCACCACCTGCTGGTTGGGCTTCAGGGTGCCACGGGTGATGCGGCCGACGCCGATCACGCCCACGTAGCTGGAGTAGTCCAGCGCGGAGATCTGCATCTGGAAGGGGCCGTTCAGGTCCACCTGCGGCGGCGCCACCTTGTCCACGATCATCTGGAACAGCGGGGTCATGTCGTCGGCCAGTTCGGTGTCGTCGAGGCCGGCGATGCCGTTCAGGGCCGAGGCGTAGATCACCGGGAAATCCAACTGCTCGTCGCTGGCGCCGAGGCTGTCGAACAGGTCGAACACCTGGTCCATCACCCAGTCCGGGCGCGCGCCGGGGCGGTCGATCTTGTTGATCACCACGATCGGGTTCAGGCCCTGCTCGAAGGCCTTTTGGGTCACGAAGCGGGTCTGCGGCATGGGGCCGTCCACCGCGTCTACCAGCAGCAGCACCGAGTCCACCATGGACAGTACCCGCTCCACCTCGCCGCCGAAGTCCGCGTGCCCGGGGGTATCGACGATATTGATGCGGTATTCGTTCCAGCGGATGGCGGTGTTCTTGGCCAGGATGGTGATGCCGCGCTCGCGCTCCTGGTCGTTGGAATCCATCACCCGCTCGGCGTTCTGGTCGCGGCGGTCCAGGGTGCCGGACTGGGACAGCAGCTTGTCCACCAGGGTGGTCTTGCCGTGGTCTACGTGGGCGATGATCGCGATATTGCGCAACTTCTGTATCACTAGGGGCCTCTGGGGTTTAAGCGTGAAACGGTTTGAGCGGGGGGCCTGCGGGGTTTTTACAGCGGCTGTCCGGCCAAAGGCGGCGATTATAGGGCCGCAGCGCGACAATTGGGAGCCGAAACTGGATAAAAAATGGACCATCCGTAACCGATACTGCTGGTACTTTCTGATGGGAGTGTTATATTTACAACTATTATTGTTGTAATTATTACGGAGGTGCGCTGTGAACACTGCCGCCGCACCGGCAGAACAGGACAGGAAGCGCATTGGCAAGATGCTGATGACCCTGTTCGACCACTGGCAGCTCAGTACCAGCGAACAGTTGAGCCTGTTGGGGCTGTCCAAAGACAACCGGGCCGCCCTGAGCAAGTACCGGAAAGGCCAGCCTCTCGCCAACGACCGCGACAAGCTGGAGCGGGCCGGCAGCCTGCTCGGCATTCACAAGTCACTGCGGCTGCTTTTCCCCCACGACCGCGAACTCGCCTACGGCTGGATGAAGCGACCCAACCGCGCGTTCAACGGCCTGACCCCGACCCAGTTGATCGATCGGCAGGGCATGATCGGCATCTACATGGTGCGCGCCTACCTCGACAGCCAGAGGGGCCGCTGAGATATGACGATAGGATCGCTGGGCGGGCTGGCCCTGCTGGAGGTGGACGGGGACCTCTACCGCAACATCGTGTCACTGCGGGTATCCCAGGACCTCTTCGACGACCTGAGCGATGATCCCGCGGATTGGCAGGCGGCCATTGAGCTGGAGGCGGCCTGTAAGCCTCTCCAGTACGAGTCCCGCCAGCCGGTGATCGATCGCCCGTTCGAGGATGCGGAGTTTATCTCCGCGGTGCGCTTTCCGTTCGACAACTGGTCGCAGAGCCGCTTCAGCCGCGGCCAGTTCGGCGTCTGGTACGGCAGCCCCGAACTGGAAACCACTATCTTCGAGACGGCCTACCACTGGCGCAACGGCTTGCTGGCGGACGCCGGCCTGGAGAACCGCGAGGGGGTTTCAATCGAGCGCAGAGTTCATCTGGTGCACTGCCGCAGTGCCCTGATCAACCTGCTCCCGAAGGCCGCCGAATGGCCCGAACTGCGGGCCGACGATTACGCCCCCTGCCAGTCGCTGGGCGAGCGGGTCCACCGCGAGGGCCACCCCGGCCTCTGGGCGCCTTCCGCCCGCTGCGACGGCACCAACGCGGCGGTCTTCACGCCGCGCGTACTGAGCAACCCGCGCCCCCATTGCTATCTCACCTACCGGATCGAGGGCGGTGCGGTGAAGGTGTGGCGGGATCCCGAAACCGCGCTGATGGCCATCTGAAGAAGTCGGTGAGCTGCGCGAAGTCGATGGTCGGGGCCGCGCGATTAAGGTGTCTATTCTGGGGGAAGGCTGGTGTTATCCCACCTTGCCTGCCAATACCTGTTCATAAACCCTGCTGGCCTCGGAGCCGAACTCCCGTGCATGGGGATTCATATAGCCGCACATCATAAAGGCCAGATGGCGCTCCTTTTTGATGTTCCATAAATCCGCCATCCAGTTCCACACGATAACCTCTACCAGTGAATACGCCTCGTAACGGTCATTGCTGTCGTTGGCGAGTTGCTCGTAGACGGCAATAAAGTTAAGCCACTCCTGGAACTCTACCGAGCCGGCCTGCAAGTGGCCGCCTGTCTGGCGGCGGTGGATGGATTCCGCGTGAAAGCGCAGCCGGGTCAGAGCTTCCTCAGTATCCTGCCCGGATGCGTTTGTCATGGGTTGGTCGGTGGCAGCATTGCCCGATATTGTTGCCAGTGAGCGCTCGATGCCTGCGACGGCAGCTTCCGGCTCCCGGCAATGCAATGCCTGCGCACGTTCTTTCCAAACAGCGAGTTGTCCGGCAGGCAATAAGTGCTCATGTGAAAGCTTGTCTCGATCAATCGGCTTGCTGGATAACGCACATTGGACAAGCCGCTGTTTCAGCTGCGCGGGATCACAGTCATCCAGGTCTGCACTTTGCTCTGCTGCCTTGTCGAGGGGCAGTTGTGACAACCATCGGGGGCAGCCGCAGCGCAGCCAAAGGAAAAAATAACTTGCGGGGTCTACGTATCGCGTTTTCATGCGCCGGTGGTAACAGTATTCAATCAATGAAGCCAGCGGCAAGCTCCATTTGCTGCGCCATTTGTTGCTGGTGATTGCAATTCTTTTCCAGTCTTCGTTGGCCAGCAAGCCTGCCGTCAGCCGGGCAAACGCAAAACGAATCATGGGGAGGGGCACGCTTTTCTTTCTGAGAAAGTACAGGATTTCCAGCTGGCGTATGGTGTCGGTGTCGTTCTTCTCTGCGTCCAGCAAAACGCAAAGCAGCATATCTCCACTGCTGATTTTGCCTTTGTTTCGCATGACTTGACTGTGTAGCCAGCGGATGGTTTTCCGGCGGAACTCTTCGGAGGCGTTGCGTTTGTTGAGTAGCGCCCGGTAAGCATTGAAGGCCGCGCCGGCACGGAGCGCATGGCCGTTGACCCTGAGGATGAGAAAGCTCAGGTAATAGCTCGGGGCAATCCAACCGATCTTGATGGGCAGGCGTATCCAGACCGACGGGAACATCGCCAGCAGGACAGCGATGAGTATGGCCGCACTGGCGGGAGTGTCATAGGGAGAGGAAATAATTAATGCGACGATTGCAATAAGCCAGACAACGAGGCCGAGAACCCGCGGCCAGGTAGTGGTTTTTTTTGCAGTGCTCTGGTCGCTGTTGCTTCCCCTGAGGGCGAAGAAGATGATCCAGATGATTATTACTACCGCGCCGGCCATCAGGCTACCCCAAAATACTCGCGCCACCGCTCGGCGGTAATGGTTTTATTGTTTTCTTCCTGCCCGGTGATCGCCGGCGGGACATACCAGAATTCAGCCAACAGGCGGCGATCCGGGTCGATCAGGACGGCCCGCGCTTCCCGAACGAGAAACTCATCGCGTTGCATGACACCGGCCGGCGTGGGGTATTCGGTGGCCCCGGCCATTTTCAGTGCCAGTTTGCCGGCGAGGTCGCGGGCGGACTTGTTTACCTCGTTCAGGCTGGCTGACGGAGTCAGTTCCAGTACCCAGAATGGCCAGGCGGACAGGACGGGGTTGTCAGAAAACGCCGGAGTCATGGGTATCCTCTGCAGCGCGAATACGGTCGGGCAGCAGCGCCCACAGGGACTGGGTGATACCGCGCAGCTCATCTGGCTTGTCCTGTTCCAGCAGGCTGTGCCCCTGCTCGACCAGGCGTTTGGCCCGTTTCATGTCGCGCGCTTCATGCAGGCGCGATGCCGCATGGTGGAACTGGTCGGCCCAGTACTCCGGGCTCTTGCGGTAAGCGGCGTGGTTGATTCGCTCCATTTGTTCAATGATTCTTTCCAGTTCGGTAACCCGCCCTCTTTCCAGTGCCGTTGCCATTTTCTTTTCCAGGTCGGCGAACAGGCGCTTGTCCGTATCGCTTCCCCATTGCATGACGCTATATTGCGCGTTCAGATATTCGGTCTCACACTGGTCACGCAGTTCGTCGATTTGCCCCCGCTGTTCCAGTTCTTCCACTTCTGCCTCAAGTTCAAGCAGGTTGCGGTACAGCCGCTGGCGAGTGTCTTCGTCTTCCATGGCGCCGGCCAGTTGTACGCCGATTTCGCCAAGATGCTGCTGCTGACGTTCCAGCTGGCGCACCATGCTTTCATTGCGCTCCCTGAAGGCATCCTGTTGCAGGATTGAGCCGCGTTGTTGGAGCGATTGCCACATGGCGCGCATGGCCTGCGGATCGGCGCTGGGGATCACCAGCTCGGCCACCCCCTTGATAAGCAGGTTCTGGTCGGGCAGCGTGGCTTGCGACTCCATATTGCCACCGCGGTCCACTTCCAGCGAGATTTCCACTTTGGAACCGGCATACAGCGGCTTTTTCAAATCGCGGGCGCGGATGACCAGGTTGCCCACCCGGCGGCAGTAACGGGCTTTGGCGCGTTCCCCCTGCACAATGGGAATGTTCAATTCCCCCTCTGTGCCTGGCATGAGTGTGTCGATGGTGGATTGGGAAAAAGTCCGCCGCGCCGGTAATGGAGTGCCCCGCTCCAGGAAGGTCTTGACGTAACCATTGGCCAGGGCCACGCCGATGGAGCGGGACAGCGGTGGATCAGACAAGGTGAGCCCATGCATGATGGAAACGGTTTCCGGGTGCGCGGGTATCTGCTTGTCATTGGCGTCGAAGCAGCGCATTGCAAAGCGGGTGGCTTTGGAGGGCTGTATGCTGACCGAGGTCAGGAAAGCGTTTTCCTGGTTCAGGGAGACTTTCTCGCCTTCCCAGCCATCGCGAACAAATTGAATGGCGGCGGGGGAGCTGCCCTCTGCGCTGACCAAGCGTCCCATCACGGTGGGGTCCAGTTCGGAGCAAACGTTCGGGTATTGCAGCCAGAATTTGCAGCCGCTGGATGCGGGCTGGGCGGCTTTCTCGTTTTCGCTGACAAGCCCGATCGACACGGCATACAGGGCCGCGCCTTCGGCAACCAGGGTCATTGGGTTCCTGTCTTCGGCGACAAGTGGTGCGAGCTCCGCGGTTATACGGTTGCGGATAACCGGCATATGGGCCGGCCCGCCAACCAGCACGGTGCGATCCAGGCCCCCTTCGTTCAGACCGTGTTCGGCCAGCAGGCGGCGGCAAATTTCCAGGGCGCGGCTGATTACCGGCTCGCACAGTAGCTCCAGTTCCTCGCGGTTGATTGGCAGTTCATCGACGATGTCCTCGCCGTCCAGCTCGAGATCGATTTCCAACATTGTCGTGGTTTGCGTGGAAAGGCGGATCTTGGCCTGCTCGGCTTCGCTGTACAGTTTGGCGGCCAGCGACTTGTGAGTCGGGTCGTCAATGGGGATCTGAACCTGATGGTTGGTTTCCAGTTGCCGCACCACCCAGTCCACCAGCAGTCGATCGATATCGCGGCCGCCCAGGAAGTTGTCGCCGTCGTGGCCTATCACGCGTAAAAGGCCGTCCCGCGCTTCCACCAGTGAGGCATCGAAGGTGCCGCCGCCGAGATCGAATACAAGCCAGGACTGCCCCACCGAATCTTCCGACCAGCCGGCGGAAAATGCGGATGCTACCGGTTCCGGCAGCAGTTCGATTTTCTCAAGGCCGGCCAGATGTGCGGCTTCAGATGTGGCTTTGCTTTGCGGGAGTTCAAACAGTGCGGGTACGGTAATGACCGCTTGGGAAGGGCGTGTGCCGGTAGCGGCTTCGGTATCATCCAGCAATGTCTTGAGCACTTCGGCGGACAGCTGCTCCGGTGACCACTGCTTGCCGGCGCTGTCCGGCGCCGTCAGTTTGCCGGTACCCATCAGGCGCTTGAATTCGCGATGGGTATTGGCCGCATCGCTTTCGAGGAACTTGCGGGCGCGGTCGCCGACCGTCACTTTGTCGCCAGCGATGCGCACCACGGAGGGAGTATTTGCCTGGCCGCGCTTGTTTGGTATGACTTCAGTTTGTTCGCCATCAAAAACCGCGGCGGCAGAATTGGTGGTGCCGAGATCGATCCCCAGATACAGCTTGGTCATCCTTTCCCCTGTGAAAAATATTCTTATTGGCCGGTGATTCTATCGGAATGTCTGGCTTTGGTACCAGAACCGGCCTGGAACTGCTGGAGGGCTACTTGTCTGCCGCGGGTCTTTCCGGCCGGAAAACACCCACATTGCGATAGCCCTCGTCCATCAGGTGCGCGGCGTGCAGCTGGCTCATTACCCCGCGGGCGCAGTAGAGGAGGTAGTGGCGGTCCCGGTCCAGGTTCCCGAAGGCGCTGCTCAGGCGGTAGAAGGGAATGGTGTCCACCTGGGTGCCGGGCACTTCCAGCGGGTCCATCTCCTCCTCGGTGGGGTGGCGGATATCGATCACCACCGCGTCGCCGGGCTCAGTGGCAATCTCCACCGGCGGGGTTTCACCCTGCAGGTCCTCCATCACCCGGTCGATGTTCTGTATCGTGCGGCTGGCGACGGCGCGGTCGAGGATGGAGAAGTCGAATCGGGCCTCTTCTTTTTCCACCTTGTCCCTTTTTGCACGGGTGGTGGGTTTTACCGAGATGACCCCGCAGTACTCGGGCATATTCGCCGCGAATTCCTCGGTGCCGATCTCCCGCGCGGTGCGGATGATGTCGTTCTTGTCGCTGGCGATCAGCGGGCGCAGCACCAGGGTGTCGGTGACGCTGTCGATCACCGAGAGGTTCCTCAGGGTTTGGCTGGAGACCTGGGCGATGGCCTCGCCGGTAACCAGCGCGTCCACTTCCAGTTCTTCGGCGACGGTGCTGGCGGCGCGCAGCATCATGCGCTTGAGGATCACCCCCATATAGGAGTCGTCCACCCTCTCCAGGATCTCCGCCACCACCTCGTCGAAGGGCACGGTGATAAAGCGCACCCGGTGGGAGGAGCCGTACTTGTTCCATAGATAGAAGGCCACCTCCTTCACGCCCAGCTCGTGCTGGCGCCCGCCCAGGTTGAAGAACAGAAAGTGGGTGCGGATACCGCGCTTGATGGTCAGGTAGCTGGCCACGGTGGAGTCGAAGCCGCCGGACACCAGGGACAGCACCGGGTCCTGGGTCCCCAGGGGAAAGCCGCCGAGCCCCGGGGTCTGCGCTTCCACCACATTGAGTTTGTCGTGGCGGATCTCCAGCTTCACGGTGATATCCGGGTCCTTCAGCTTTACCCCGGCGGCGCCGGTGTGCTGGTTCAGGCCGCCGCCCACATACTGCTCCACGTCCAGGGACTTGAAGTCGTGGTTGCCGGTGCGCTTGGCGCGCACGCAGAAGGTCTTGCCGGACAGCTTGTTGCCCCACACCGACAGGGTCTTTTCATAGATGTCGTGCAGGTCGCCCAGGGGGAACTGGCGCACGCTGGAGAAGTTGGCGATCCCGGGGGTATGGGCCAGCACTTCATGGATGCGGCCGGCCAGGTGGGCCACCGCGTCCGGGGCGATCACATCGATCTTCTCCCAGTCCTGGCGCACGCGGATGCGGTCGTCCAGCGGTTTCAGCTGGCGCTGCAGGTTGTCCCTGAGCTGGCGCGACATGCGCTTGCGCACCGGGTTGCTCTTGATGGTGATTTCGGGAAAGAACTTGACGACGAAGTGCATGGAGATCCGGCCGGGTACCGCAGTTGGATGAAAGCCGGGCATTATAGACCAGGTGGGCTCCTGATGGTGCGCACCATAAATGTGCAGAATGCGGCAGTTATGCGCCAGTTTGGTGCGTCGCTCGGTGGCCGCCCGAACGCTTTGCATCTATTCTGCTCAGGTTGGTCCCGCGCGCACGGCCGCGGCCGTGGCGGCGTCAGCTGCGACGCCATTGCCCCAATTTGGCACACTCCTTGCTTCCCTTGATGCCACAAGAAGGGCTATAGCGACAAATAACTTTTCAAGACCTGGAGGACTGTAATGTCAGCGAAAACGCTCGGTTTGATTCAAGAGAGTGAGGCCAAATGGGTAGACCTGCGCTTCACCGATTCCAAGGGGAAAGAACAACACGTATCCATTCCGACGTCGGAAATTGACGGCGAGTTCTTCGAAGAAGGCAAGATGTTCGATGGTTCCTCCATCGCCGGCTGGAAGGGCATCAACGAATCCGACATGATCCTGATGCCGGACGACGAGACCGCTTTCCTCGACCCCTTCACCGACGAGAGCACCGTAATCATCCGTTGCAACATCGTCGAGCCGTCCACCGGCCAGGGCTACGAGCGCGATCCGCGCTCCATCGCGCTGCGCGCCGAGGAATACCTCAAGTCCACCGGCCTGGGCGACACCGTGCTGTTCGGACCGGAGCCCGAGTTCTTCGTGTTCGACGACATCACCTGGGGCGCGGAAATGGGCGGCGCCTTCTACAAGATCAACTCCGAGGAGGCCGCCTGGTCTTCCGGCCAGTCCTACCCGGAAGGCAACATCGGCCACCGCCCGGGCGTGAAGGGCGGTTACTTCCCGGTTCCGCCGGTGGACTCCCTGCACGACGTGCGCGCCGCCATGTGCTCCGCCATGGAGCAGATGGGCCTGAGAGTGGAAGTGCACCACCACGAAGTGGGCACCGCCGGCCAGTGTGAGATCGGCGTGGCCGCCAACACCCTGACCAAGAAAGCGGACGAGGTGCAGATCCTCAAGTACGCGGTGCACAACGTGGCCCACGCCTACGGCAAGACCGCCACTTTCATGCCCAAGCCGCTGGTGGGCGACAACGGTTCCGGCATGCACGTACACCAGTCCTTCAGCAAGGACGGCGTCAACCAGTTCGCCGGCGACGCCTACGCGGGCCTGTCCGAGACTGCCCTGTACTACATCGGCGGTATCATCAAGCACGCCCGTTCGCTGAACGCCTTCACCAACGCTTCCACCAACTCCTACAAGCGTCTGGTACCGGGCTTCGAGGCGCCGGTAATCCTGGCTTACTCCGCGCGCAACCGCTCCGCGTCCATCCGCATTCCGTATGTGCCCAGCCCGAAAGGCAAGCGCATCGAAGCGCGCTTCCCTGACCCGACCGCCAACCCCTACCTGGCCTTCGCGGCCATGCTGATGGCGGGTCTCGACGGCATCAAGAACAAGATCCACCCCGGCGACCCGGCGGACAAGGATCTGTACGACCTGCCGCCGCACGAAGTGGCCGAGTTCCCCACCGTGGCCTCCAGCCTGGAAATGGCCCTGGATGCCCTGGACCAGGACCGCGCCTACCTCACCGAGGGTGGAGTCTTCTCCGACGACGCCATCGACGCCTACATCGCGTTGAAGCGTGAAGAGGTGGAGCGCCTGCAGATGACCACTCACCCGGTCGAGTTCGAGCTGTACTACTCCGTATAAGCTCGAAGGCATCACACTGCCGAAAAAAGCCCGCGCCGTTCCGGCGCGGGCTTTTTTTTATGGGGTAAACTAGCCTTCTTTATATCGGGACTCCCGGGGCAACCCTTGTAGGAGCGGCCCATGGCCGCGATCGATATCGCTATGAAAAAATTTTCCCTGTTCCTGGCACTACTTCTGGTCACCCCGCTACTGGCGCTCGCCGGCGACGACGGCACCGACGACCCCACCCCCGGCAACACCATCTACAAAACTGTCGGCCCCGACGGCCAGGTAATCTTCAGCGACACCCCGCCGGCGGGCAGCAAGGCGGAAAGGGTGGAGGTGGGCCCCACCAACGTGCAGCCCATCGTCGCGCCCCGCCCGCTGCCGACCCGCAAACTGTCGCCCAGGGACCGCGACCGGCAGGACGACCAGGGGCCGATCAATTTCGCCATCGTCAGCCCACAGAACGGCACCACCATCACCCCCGGGCAGCGCTTTATCGTGCTGGAAGTGGCGGTGAACCCGGTGCCACGGGACGGCTACCGGTTCTTCGCGGTGGTGGACGGCCAGCCCTGGGTGGGCAGCTCCTCCGGCACCAGTCTGGACCTTTCCGCCCTGGAGCGGGGTACCCACCATATCCAGGCGGTGCTCACCGACCTCAGCGGCAATCCCCTGGCCCAGTCGCAGACCATAACCCTCTACGTCAAACGCGCCAGCCTGGACGTGCCCGACAACCCCGCGCCCCAGGCACCCCGGGCCCCCAGGGCCCAGCCCGCCCCCACCCCCTGACCTCTGCCTGTAGGAGCGGCGGGGCGGCCATCCGCCCATGGCCGCGATCGATCTTGCTTTGTAGCTGTATCGATCGCGGCCATGGGCCGCTCCTACAGGGACGCAAAAGGACTCCGCCTCTTCCCCTCCGCCCTCTTCTGTAGCACCAGTTCTGGCTATTTTTTAATCAATGCACAATAATGGTGCATTCGCCTGCGTGCAGATTCGCTCTGGCCCCAGCCTTTGCCCCCCTGCGCCATTTTGGTTTGCTTTTTGCACTGTCGTAGACAGTGGAGACGGGAAAGTTTTTTACATGCTCAACGATCGCCAGTTGCGCCAGCTGTTGGACAACCTGACTTCCGCGGTGGTGGTGCTGGATGGCAGCCTGTTGCTCTGCTATCTCAACTCCGCCGCCGAGGACCTGCTCGCCGCTTCCAGCGCGCGGGTCAGCGGGCTGCCGCTGGAAGAAATAGTGCGCGAATCCGCCGCCTCCCAGCGGGCCATGCGCGAGGCCCTGGCCAGCGGCCAGAAATACACGGTGCGCCGCGCCAACTGGCGGCTGCACAACCTGGAACAGCGCACGGTGGACTATTCGGTGAGCCCGGTGCCCGAGTTGGGCCTGCTGCTGATGGAAGTGCAGTCCATGGACCGCCTGTTGCGCATCGCCCGGGAGGACGCGCTGATCTCGGCCCAGGAGACCACCCGCAACCTGGTGCGCGGCCTGGCCCACGAGGTGAAAAATCCCCTCGGGGGTATCCGCGGCGCCGCGCAGTTGTTGCAGCGCGAACTGCCGGACCGGGACCTGGCCGAGTACACGCAGATCATCATCGACGAGGCGGATCGTCTGCGGGATCTGGTCGACCGGCTGCTGGGCCCGCGCAGGCCGGCGCAGCTGAAGCCGGTCAACGTGCACGAAATTCTCGAGCGGGTGGCCCAACTGATCGACGCCGAGTGCGACGGCACACTGGACATCCGCCGCGACTACGACCCCTCGATCCCGGACATTCCCGCGGACAGTGGACAGCTGATCCAGGCACTGCTGAATATCGCCCGCAACGCCATGCAGGCCATCGACGAGAGCATCGGCCTCGCGGCCGGGGAAATCGTGCTGCGCACCCGCATCCAGCGCCAGTTCACCATCGGCCGGCGCCACTGCCCGCTGGTGTGCCGCATCGAGATCGAGGACAACGGCCCGGGCATCGCCGAGGAAATCCGCGAGCGGATTTTCTACCCGATGATTTCCGGGCGCGCCGAGGGCTCCGGGCTGGGGCTGTCCATCTCGCAGAACATCATCAACCAGCATCGGGGGCTGATCAAATGCGACAGCCGCCCCGGGCAGAGCGTCTTCCAGATCTACCTGCCCTTAGCTGGCGAATAGAGAGCCAACGAATAATCGATTACCGGAAATGTGAGTATGAGCAATCGCGTTTGGATTATTGATGACGACCGATCGATCCGCTGGGTACTGGAGCGCGCCCTGACCCGGGCCGGTATCGAGACCAAGTGCTTTGAGAACGGCGACCGCGCCCTGGACGATTTCTACAGCGACTCGCCGGATGTGGTGATCAGCGATATCCGCATGCCCGGCGCCGATGGTTTCAAACTATTGCAGCGCTTCCAGGCGGAGCGGCCCGCGCTGCCGATTATCATCATGACCGCCCACTCGGACCTGGACAGCGCCGTGGCCGCCTACCAGGGCGGCGCCTTCGAGTATCTGCCCAAACCCTTCGACGTGGACGAAGCGGTGGCTGTCACCCGCCGCGCCCTGGCCCACGCCAGCGAGCAACAGAGTGCCGGACAGGTTGCCCTGGAGAGCGGCAACGGCAGCAAGGAAATTATCGGCGAGGCGCCGGCCATGCAGGAGGTGTTCCGCGCGATCGGCCGCCTGTCCCACTCCAATATCACCGTGCTGATCAACGGCGAATCCGGCACCGGCAAGGAACTGGTGGCCCAGGCGCTGCACAACCACAGCCCGCGCAAAAGCCGCCCGTTTATCGCCCTGAATATGGCCGCGATTCCCCGGGACCTGATGGAATCCGAATTGTTCGGCCACGAAAAGGGTGCTTTCACCGGCGCCAGCGCCCAGCGCACCGGGCGCTTCGAACAGGCGGACGGCGGCACCCTGTTCCTGGACGAGATCGGCGATATGCCCGCGGAGACCCAGACCCGCCTGCTGCGGGTACTGGCGGACGGCGAATTCTATCGCGTCGGCGGCCACACCCCGGTGAAAGTGGACGTGCGCATTATCGCCGCGACGCACCAGGACCTGGAAAGACTGGTGGAAGAGCACAAATTCCGCGAGGACCTGTTCCACCGCCTCAACGTCATCCGCATCCATATCCCGCGCCTGGCCGACCGCCGCGAGGATATCCCGCGCCTGGTCCGCTTCTTCTTCAACAGCGCCGCCAAGGACTTGGGGGTGGAGCCGAAAATTCTCACCCGCGAGACCGAGGAATACCTCGCCGGCCTGGACTGGCCCGGCAACGTGCGCCAGCTGGAAAACACCTGCCGCTGGATCACCGTGATGGCCTCCGGCCGCGAAGTGCACGTGGAGGACCTGCCCCAGGAACTGCACCAGCAGACAGCCGCCGGCGAGACATCGCAGGACTGGCAAAAAGCGCTGCGCCTCTGGGCCGACCGCGCCCTGGCCACCGGCCGCCGGGAAATTCTCAGCGAGGCGGTGCCGGCATTCGAAAAGGCGCTGATCGAAATTGCCCTCAAGCACACCGCGGGGCGGAAAAGGGATGCGGCGGAACTGTTGGGCTGGGGCCGAAACACCCTGACGCGGAAGCTGAAGGAGTTGGGGATGAACGGGGAGGAGGAGAGTGGTTAATCATTACGCAGTCTCGCGTCCGATATTGACAGTGCTGGCAAAGGGGAGTGATTTATAGCGCCATTTCCATGGGTCTTCCTCAAGTGGCTGTGAAATTGGACTAGATTTACGCAAAGTCGGGTAATTTACCGGCGACTGATTCCATAACAAGTCGAGGTGAGTGTGCAAAGGATTGGCACAGGCCGTATCTCTCTTTTTGCTCTTCCCCACGCCGCTGCTGGCGCAAACCTCCAGTACCACTTTTACAGTCTCGATCACTGTGGAGAGCGACTGTCTCATCACCGCCAACAATCTCAATTTCGGTGCGGTCGATGATCTGGACCAATCCATAGCGGGTGCCACCAACGGCTTCGTGACCTGCTCCGCAATAGTGCCGGTGAGTATTTCCTTCAATGCCGGTACCGGGGGCAGCAGCACCTTCGCTACCCGACAGATGGCCAACGGCGCCAATACCATCAACTACAACATCTACCGCGATTCCGCCCACACCGAGATCCTCGGCGATGGCAGCGGCGGTACCTTTACCATCGATTTCACCAGTACCGGCGGCAACGATCAGTTTATGGTCTTCGGCCAGACCGATCCCGGGCAGAATCCCAAGCCGATCGGTACCTACAGTTCCACGATTACCGCAACAATCACTTTCTGACATGAAGCTAATATATTGCGTGCTTTTGTTTGCCCTAGCGCTGTTCAGCGCTTCGCTCTGCGCCAAGGGCCAGCTGCAGGCGGGGCCGATACTGCTGCAGATAGGGCCGGGAGACAGCGCCTCGCGGCTGCGCCTGTCCAATACCGGCGACAGCCCCCTGTCGGCGCAGGTGCGCGTTTTTGCCTGGAGCCAGGAGCAAAATGCAGTTGGGAACCGACACCATCGACTACCAGCTCTACAGCGATGCCGCGCGGACCCAGGTCTGGGGCGACACTGCGGGCACCACGGCTGGCGGCACCGGTACCGAGCGGTGCGGCCCAGTCCATCCCGGTATTCGGCCGTGTGCCGGCCTAGGGACCCAAGCCGGAGGGCAGCTACCAGGATACGATTACTGCGACGGTGACTTTTTAGTGAAGTCGGGCTACCATCGCGGGTTTCTCTAACCGTTATGCCTCTGGGCCGACCGCGCCCTGGCCACCAGCCGCCGGGAAATTCTCAGCGAGGCGGTGCCGGCATTCGAAAAGGCGCTGATCGAAATTGCCCTCAAGCATACCGCGGAGCGGAAAAGGGATGCGGCGGAGCTACTGGGCTGGGGCCGAAATACCCTGACCAGGGAAATTAAAAGAGTTGGGAATGAACGGAGAGGAAGAGCATTAAAATATTGTGCTTATTTCCCGATAATTCAGCGCATTAATGCCGTTGCTGAATTCGAATCTTTCCCCTGCATAAATGAGGTGGGAGGCTGAAACCCTGGGCGCAATAGCATTGATGCGTTTCAAGCCTTTGAGTAGTTCGGCGCGATAGGTGGTGCTGGACTTTATTTCGATCGCCACAAGCTCTCTGCCCTGTTGGCAAATAAGATCTACTTCATTGCCGGTGCTGTCCCGAAAGAAGTACAAGTTCGGGATCTTGCCCTGGTTGGTTCTGTATTTCAGGCACTCCATAACCACCAGGTTTTCAAACATCTGGCCGACCAGTGGATCTCGTGTAACCTGCTCGGGTCTTTCGATACCCAACAGGAAGGCGAGCAGACCGGTATCCATGAAATAGTACTTTGGAGACTTTACTACGCGTTTGCCGAAATTCTCAAAATAGGGTGGCAGTTTGTAAACGATAAAAGAGGCTTCCAATATGGAAAGCCAGTGCTTGACGGTGTTTGCGCTGACCCCTACGTCATTGGCGAGCGAACTGTAGTCCATCAACTGGCCGGTTCTGCCGGCCAGCAGTTTTATGAATTTTTCGAAATGAGAAACATCTTTCAGGTGGATAAGCTGCCTGACATCCCGCTCTACATAGGTCTGGTAATAGTTGGAGTAGGCCGGAGTTGGTCTTTGCCCCTGATCGTAAATTCTCGGCAGAAAGCCGTTGAAAATGTACTCTTCAGGTTTGTCGAAGGTAATCTTCGCCTTTGCGAGCTCTTCGATTGAAAACGGATACAGATTCAGAATACTGGTGCGACCGGCCAGGGACTGGGTAATGGCCTGCCTTAATTCCAGTTGATGCGAACCGGTAAGCAGGAACTGCCCATTGCCCGGCTTCTCGTCGACAATGACCTGGATATAGCTGAGCAGCTCCGGCACCCTCTGTATCTCGTCAAGAATGACCTTTCCTTTGAATCTGGTCAGAAATGCCTTGGGGTCGTCCTCGGCCAGTTGGCGGGTTTCAGGGTTTTCCAGGTTGCTGTATTCATAGTCGTCCAGCAGCCCTCTGGCGAGGGTGGTCTTGCCCGCCTGTCGGGGGCCTAGTAGTGTGACCACTGGGTATTCCGCCAGTAATCTGCGCAGTTCCACACCGATTTGTCTGGCAATCATTAGCCCCTCTATACATGTAAAAACAAAGTTCAACTGCATTTTTACATGAAATTTGGGGGGAGCTCAACGGCATGTCGAGGGATATTCCGTCGTACGGGTGCACTCAGTCGAACGCACGCTGATCGAAATTGCCCTGGCAGGAGTTGGCGTCGGAAGAGCACTGCTCTGTCAGGCTGGGCGAGCACCTGCGCGCGTTGGGAAGCCCGAAGCCCGAAGCCGGGTGACCGCGTAGTTATCGAAAAAACGAAGGAATCCGGTATGCAGCGCCTGGAAGTTGGTACTGGCACTTTCGGTTACCAGTTGACCATCTACCAGCGGCAGGGCTTTAGGGTTGAACGCATTGACAAGAATTTCTTCTTGAAGAACTATCCAGAACCAATTGTTGAAAATGGGATTCAGCACAGAGATATGCTTAGGTTGACACTTGAATTCCGGGGCAAAAATTCTTGTCAACGAGCGGTTTGACGCAGGTTTTATAGTTGTTTATATCCCTATCTTATTGCAGCTCGAAATATTGTAGAATGACGCCGTTTGGGTGGCTACCGGCAGATGGAAAGCTGTCATAGAACCGGAAATTACAGATAACAAGCAGCGGAGCGAGCTGCACTGCGCATCCCCCCCTTTGCAGAAAATTTGATAAAAACATTGAACCCACACCGAATCGGTTGCGACTCATCGGTGACAGAGGTTCTTGCAGAGTGACCGCTGGATGGCTGTGTCCCCATTTCGACTACCGAAAACACTGGCGTTGCCGCTGCTGATCAGCAGTTGGCCGGCACTGTCTGTGCCTGTGGTACTCGCGCAGCCGGAAGCGCAGCTGAGCGCTCCGGAGGTCGACGATTTTTATCGGCCGCGAGAAAGACTGCGCCTTTCCCTGCCCGGCGATATGGGAGCCGATGGCCCCGGGCAACTAAGCCTGGAACTGGATGGCATGGATGTTTCGGCACTGGTTCAGTGGCGCGGCGCGGAGCTGGTTTACGTGCCGGTGCGGCCGCTTACACCCGGCGCCCATGAATTGAGGGTGATGTTTTACGGCGAGCGCGGCCGCGTTCAGGAACTGGGCTACTGGACCTTTGAGGTTCGTCACTCGGCGACACTGCGGGAGCTTCAGGCCAATGGCCAGTTGAATCTGGCTTTCAGTCAGCGTGTCACCGAGCGCGACCGGAGCGGGGGAAGCAACCTTCAAGGGGGCGGCAATCTGGAGTCCGGCCTGAGTGGCGACAACTGGCGGTTGGATAGCAGCCTGGACTTGATCGCGGTGAACAATAAGGATCTGGCCATTGCCGGGCGGGAAGTGGACCTGGCACGTTTCAACCTGCGCGGTGAGTACGGCCGCTATCGGCTGGCCCTCGGTGACCAGCAGTTGGCCTCCGCGAGCCTGATCCAGGATGGCTTCGAACGGCGCGGCGTGTCGACCGGTGCCCGGCTGCCCCTTTGGGACGGCACTCTGTCGCTGTATCGGGCCGGCAGCCAGCAGCAGGTGGGCGTGGATGCAGGGCTGGGCACTGATGATGCCGACAATCGCCTGAGTGGCGGTCGCCTGGAGTTCTGGCCCCTGCGCGGGGACGGCGCGCAACTTATGGTGGCGGGAGGGCGCCTGTCCGGTCGCGTCGGCGAGCCGGACTACGCCACTCTCTACCCCACTCCCTACCCGCAGGACGGCCCGGACACCGACCCGGTGGTGCACGAAGGTGATGCCTGGAACCTGGTAATGGATGGCCAATTTTTTCAGCGGCAACTGCGTGTGCGGTTGGAGAAAGCCGGGAGTGAGTATGACTTTGACGGTGTCGATATCGGCTTTGAATCCGAGCGGGATAACGCCTGGTCCGCGCTGCTGGTATTGAACCCCACGCCGGGGGGTGAACTCGACTGGCGCCTCGGCCTGGAATCAAAAAAACTGGGCACCTGGTATCGGAGTCTGGCGAACCGGTACGCGCCCGCCGACAAGCAAATGGAGCGGGTTTTCTTCGATATCACCAGGGATAAATGGACCTGGGACGGCGGCTACGCCGTAGAGGACAACAACCTCTCCGAGCACGCCGACTACGCCATATCCAGAACCCGGCAATGGCATATCAATACCCGCTATATGGATTACGATCTCCCCGCGTGGTCGCTGCTTGTGGCTTTGGGGCAGCCGAGTTACACCCTGTCGGTGGAGGGCGCCAGGTTGCGGGACCGATACACACCGCAGGGATACCTGGCGAACGATCTGGAGACCAGGCGCTACGCGCTGACCGCGGCCTTTACCCGGGAGCGGCTGCAGTGGTCGGCGGGTTACCACTACGACAGCCTGGAGGATGCCACCGGCTGGCAACCGGAAACCCGCACCCAGGCAACCCGGCTGGATGCGGGCTGGTATCCGAGTGGCCGGTACAGCCTCTTTGTCGGCTGGGAACTGCAGCACACCACCTATCCCGATCAGGGCGTCAGTACCGATCGGCATATTTACTCTGTGGATGCGAAGGCGGAATTTATCCCCGAACGGTTAACGGGCGGTCTCAATATGGGCCTGAATCAGACCAGTGCGAGAGACGACCCTTTCTTCGCCCAATGGGATGAAACCACCTATATCAGTGCCCAGCTGAACTGGCGGATCCGGGAGCCAGCCCCCCTGAGTTCGGGTCTGGAGCTGATTGTATCCATCACCCGCAACGACTACCGGGATCGATTGTTTGCGGTCGATTCGTCGGTCGGTTCGCCGGACGATGGTTATCAGGCATTTATTGAACTGCGCTCCAGTCTGCCGGTAGCGTATCCGGGGGTGCGGCCATGAGCTTCTGTCGTCTTGCCATTGTTATCATTCTTGCGCTCGGGTTCGCCCTTCCCGCATCCGCCCAGGAGCTGGAACTCTGCTCCTCCATGCAGCCCTGCCCGGCGCCCCGCCCGGTCACGGTGGGGGTGGAAACCACCCTGCCCATTGTCTGGAGGGGCAGGACTTATATCGCCGGTGACATTGCCTCTGATGTGGGCTTTTTTACCCTCGACGAGACGGCTTCGGGAGAGCGACTGGGCGTTGTGCGTCGCCCCCTGATGGGCCGGCTGGCCGGGTCGGCAGATGGCCAGTTAGTGAGTTTCACCCTCAACGAAACCCTGACGGTTCCCGCGGAGGTGGGCCAACGCGCAGCCGCTCTGGGCGCCCGCCAGCTGTTATACGTTCGCCAGTTCAGTATCAACGGCATGTCGGTCACCGGTGTGCAAACCATTCGGCTGTCCGCTTCATTGCCCAATGCGGCGCGCTCCCTGCGCGAAGGGCAGGCGGTGACCGCCAGTGGCCTGATCGTCCGGCGGGTGGCACTGCGGTTTGACGACGGTGCCGCCGTGGCGTCGGTGGGGCGCAGCACGCGGCTGCGGGCGTTGGCCGCCATCCGTTACGACCGCGCCGGTTTGCTGGAGGCGGTGTGGGAGGTGGCGACGCCGGCGACCACCCGCGGCCAACCGGTATTCCGCCGGCTGGACACCGTGCGCCAGTATCTGGGGGGCGGCCAGGAGGCTTCCCTGCAAAGCCCGGTGTTACCGACCGATGAAGCGGGGCTGTATTTGCTGCGGTTGCGCCTGCTCCAGCCTTCACTTGAGAGTGACAGTATCGAATTGCGCTATCAGGTAAGCGGCAAGCCGGCGGCGCCGGCGTTCGTGCCGGTGTTGCCCGTGAACAGTCCGCGGGCGGGAACGGCTCTCGACGCCGCGACGGAATTTCGCTGGCGGCCGGTGGCCGGTACACGGGCCTATCAATTGGAACTGTACGACCAGCCCCCGTCGGCAGCGGAGTCGGTCACCTCGTCCGAACCCGGCACCGTCCCGGCGGAAATGACCGCGGCACCCACTACGGGTATTCTGCTGCAGGGCAATACGGACCGCACCCGGTTATCTCCCACCGTGTTACACCGGTTGCTGCCCGGGCGAATTTATTACTGGCGAGTGAGCGCGGTGAATGCCGAGGGAGCCATTGTGGCCGCCAGTCCGATTCAGTCGATTCGCACCGAGGAGTAAGCCGGGCCAATCTATGGAATATTCAGTACAGGATAGCGACGAACAGTTGTTGCGCACCATGGCGGTCGGCGATACGGAGGCGATGACCGCGTTTTATCGCCGGCACGAAGCGCGTGTTTATCGTTATCTGTTGTCCAGGTTGAACGATTCATTCACCGCCGCCGACCTATTGAATGAAGTGATGCTCGAGGTCTGGCGTTCGGCAGCCCGGTTTGCCGGGCGCGCCAAAGTCACCACCTGGATGCTCGGAATTGCGCACAATAAAGTGATGACCCACTGGCGCAAGCAGGGCGCGCGCGAGTTTACGGACCTGGACGACAACCTGACCGACGATACGCCGGCCGCGGATCTGGAACAGACACTGGCCGCGGTGAAAGACGGCCAGGTATTGCGCGCCTGTATGCAAACCCTGTCGCCACCCCACCGCGAAATCCTGCACCTGGTGTTTTTCGAAGAGCTGGATTACGCGGAAATTGCCAGTATTCTGCAAATTCCCGAAGGCACGGTGAAATCCCGGGTGTATCACGCCAAAAACCTGTTGAAGAAACAACTGGCCAGAGCCATGAGGTCGTCATGAACAAAATTGATGAGCAATTGAATCTGTGGGCCAACGGCAGATTGCCGGAAGCGGAGCGCCAGGCGCTCGAGAAAAAAATGGCCGAGGACCCGGCCCTGGCCCGGGAAGCTGAATTTTTAAAGGCGCTTCGGCAGACAGTTCAGAATGAACCGGTGACGCCGCCGGGAGAACTCGGCCTGGCCCGTTTACAGAAAGCGATGCGCGAGGAGCGGGAAGAGGAACGGAAAAAAACCTTCGAGGTGCCGCCCCGTAAAAATTTCTGGAAACCCGTGGCGATTGCGGCCTGCCTGATGGTGGCGGTCCAGGCGGCACTGCTGCTGGGACCGACGCCCTGGGAGGGAGGTACAGCGGTCGATGTGGGCCCGGCGTCAGGAGAGAGCGTAGCGGCGGGACCGCGGCTGCAAATCGTCTTCGCTCCCGAGGCGACCGCGGCGGATATTCAGGCGGCCGTGCTGAGTGTGAACGGCAGCATCGTCGCCGGACCCAGCGCCCTGGGCGTCTTTCGGTTGGGGCTACCGGAAGAAGTTTCCACCGAGGCGGCGGTGGAGACCCTGCAGGCGTTTGAGTTTGTGGATGAGGTTATCGCACCGTGATGCCGAGGGCTGGCGGGCGGTGGATTTTACTCCTGTCGATCTCGCTGTGGTCGATTTGGTCGGGTCTCCCGATGGCGCAAACGACGGAGGAAGATCCGGCCACTGAAGCGCGCCGGGATGTGGACCTCGCGGAGCGTGAAAGGGCGGAGTCGGCGGTCAGCTCGCGGGAAACCGGGACCGAACCAGCGGATGCCGGAACCGAACAGCCGCGCCGGCCGACGCGCGAGCGAGAAGAGGAGCGGGACTCCCCTCCGGCTCAACCGGGCGAGGCGGAATCGCGACCTGCAGCGGTTGTCGATCAGAAGCCCGAGCCCCAGCGCGAACCCGAACCCGAACCCAAGCCCGAGCCTGAGCCCGAACGCGAACCCCAACACGAGCCCGAACCCAAACCCGAGCCCGAACCCAAACCCGAGCCGAGCGCAGCGGACGCCGCTGAAACGAAAACGCCGGAAGAGGTCGAACCGGTATCCGCTGCCCCCGCGCCGACCCGCCCGCCGATTCAGCGCGGCGGCAGCCTGCTGGGGCGCTCGGCCCCGCCGCCTCCGCCGGTACCGCCACCGCGGCAAACCGCGGCCGCCGACCCGGCGCCCGACCGGGATGCACAGAATTACGAACCGGGTGAAATATTACTGGTGAGTGCCGATATGGCCGAAGCGCAATCGGCGGCCCGCCAGCTTCAGGCTTATCAGCTGCGAGTGAAGTCCCGGCAGCGTCTTGGCAATCTGGGTTTGGTACTCAGTGTCTTCCGCCTGCCCCCGGCGGACAGTGCGCCCGCCCTGATGGCCCGCCTGCGCACGGAACTACCGGACCTGAACCTGGATACCAACCAGCGCTATCAGGCGCTCAGTGCCCGGCGGCGATACGCCTATCGGTTGATTGCCTGGCCCGACCCCATCGGCTCCTGCCATCGCGACTTCCGCATCGGCATGTTGGATACCCCGGTGGCGGACAGGCATCCCGCGCTGGTCAATGCGGCGCTGGTGCGACGCAACTTTGTGCGCGGCGAAGCGGCTTCTCCGGTACACGGGACCGCGGTGGCCAGTCTGTTGATCGGAGAGCCGGGCTCGCCGGCACCGGGCCTGCTGCCGGGCAGTCAGCTGTTCGCGGCGGAAGTCTTCCGCCAGCGGGGTGAGGCCACCGACACCACCACGGATACCCTGCTGGCCGCCCTGGACTGGCTGGCCGGCCGGGACGTGCAGGCCATTAACCTGAGTCTGGGCGGGGAGCACAACCGGGTGTTTGAACTGGCACTGGAGCGACTGCTCGAGCGCGACATCCGGCTGGTGGCGGCGGCCGGCAATCGCGGGCCGGATGCACCACCGGTGTTTCCCGCGGCGCAGCCGGGAGTAATCGCGGTCACCGCGGTGGACGCCGTGGAGCGACTGTACCCGGACGCCAATCGGGGCGACTACATCGACCTGGCGGCGCCGGGTGTGGATATCTGGGCGGCCGACGGCGAGGCTCCGGGCCGCTACCACACCGGGACATCCTTCGCCGCGCCTTTTGTGACCGCCGCGTTGCTGTTGGCGGATCACCGGGGTGTGGACCTGACCGGGACGGTGAAAGATCTGGGCCCCGAAGGGCGTGACGATCGTTTTGGTTGGGGATTGGTGCAAGTGGCGGGAGGGTGTCGATAAGTCGGCCCTCCCCGATTCTCTCCAGTTGCATCTACGCGAGTTCAAGGTTTAATTCCTGGAGCCTTGAACTCCGCAACTTGAGAAGTAACTACTGACCCCAACAGCATTGAATCGGAGCCGGTGGCGGCCCTGCTACCGGTGGCTGTTTGCGGGACACGGGCTAGGCGCCCCCCCGTGAATACATCCCTGTACGCTCTCCACGGCCATCCATGGCCGCAGAAGGTCCCGCAAACAGCCCCCGGCATCAGGGCCTTCGCAGCAAGCTTCGGAGTTTTTCCCAGTCTCCGGGAGCCAGCCCTGGTGCGGGCTCCTGGCAGTATCGGTGCGCACGGCGCACCCTACGAAGCGGGTGTCGCCGTACCCCAATCGCCTGACAGATTTTTGCTCCTGCTAATTATTGTAACTGCGCACCCCTGTAGGAGCGGCGGGGCGGCCATCCGACATGCCCGCGAACAGAGGCCGATCGCGGGCATGTCGGATGGCCGCCCCGCCGCTCCTACAGGGTGATTCCCTTAACCCAATGCATTAAAAAAGCCGGCTACTGGGAGCCGGCTCTGGCAGTCAATCACTGATGTGACTAGGGGCAGGCACTGCCGCCGTTCGCATCCGAACACTGCAGTTCCAGCTCAACACTTTCACCATCGTTCAATGACCCGTAGGCAGAGAAGCTGTAGGCGACAGAACCATCGTCCCCGGTGGCCATGACCTGCACCCAGTCGTTTTGAGCGGCCATACCATCCGGAAACTCCAGGGTGACCGCATCGCCCACGGGCACGTTGTCAAAGCTGTCCACTGGCCCATAGCCGGCCCCATTGCCTTCCCGGTTGATCTCGATATCGCAGGTAGTGGCCGCGGTGTCCTGACTATTGCTGCAGTAGAGTTGAATGCTCTGCGCCGCGGGGCCCTGCACGGATTCCTCATCCAGGATTATTGCCACGCTGCTGACCAGGCCGGTTTCCTGGGTGCCGGACAGTTCGACAAACTGGCCGTTCTGGCTGTAGGCGCCGTTGGAGGTGGCGGACCATTGAATCAGGGTGGCCTCCGAGGGAACGTTGATGCTGAGGCTGTCAGTGATCGACACCTCGGGCTGTGTAAATTGCTCGCCGTCGGGCAGCGAGGCCACCAGTTCCACGACGCACGGAATGGTGGTCCCGATGGATGACAGGCATTGAACATCCACGGCTTCAATAGGTGTTGTGGTGAGTGTGAGCAGCACGTCTTCGGCAATGCCGGAGTTGACGCTGCCCTCTCCCAACACCTGCTGTCCATTGAAATCCACCGGGTTTGGGGTTACGGCCACCCAGCTGAACTGGGTGAACTCATCCAGGGCCGGCCAGCCGGTGAAGATGGTGGCGCCCTGTGCCGGAACGGTTTGAGTCAGATCGTGGGTGCCATCCGTCAGGGTGACCGAGCAACTTACCGGAGTGCCATCGGGCAGCTCGCAGCGTACAAAGTTCTCACTGCTGGGCGCGTTCAGTGCAATAACCACGTCTGCGGACATATCGCTGGTCAAGTCGCCCATAAAACCGCCAAAGGAAGTGGCATGCCAGTCGATGGTTGCGCTGGTGGGCATGTTGATAATGGTGGAACCGCCTTCCGGCAATTGCCCGTTGCGGGTAAAGACGGAACCGTCATCCAGCGTGACCTCGGCACTGATACCGCAGGGTACTGGGCTGTTATCGAACAGCCGGCACTCCACATTGATGCTGCCCCCGTTTTCGAATTTGAAATCCCAGTTCCAGGTGGAGAAGTGGCTGACTTCCGCGTGCACCGCCAGGCCGACCGGGGAAGTGGCCGAGGCAACCACGGTACCGATGGTGGAATCGTCCTCTACCCACACGCCCTGGGTTTCATCGAAGTGCCACATGGGCACGGTGCTGCCGACAGTTAGCGTCGCATTGTTGATACTGCCCTGCGGCAAATCCATCTGAATTTCCGCGGTGGTGCCGGGAGCCAGCTGCAGGTAGTCACCGGCTTCATTGTGCACGGAGAGCGTAAGCATTCCGGCGCTGATCAGCTCCGTTGGCGAACCTGTGGCGTCCAGTGCCTGGCCGTTTCCGGGCATGGCATTGAGCTCGCCATTGGTAATATCCCAGGGGGTAATCTGAACCCTGGCAGCGCCGGTGGCCGGTTCGCCATCGGGGGTGACAAAAGCACTGGCGGGAAAGGTAATCCGCGCCCCCAGGTCCGCCGCGCTCAGGGTCCGGGCGGATTCGATATCGTCCAGGCTGAGGGTCTGCTTTACCGGTGTCAGCCGGATGGGGGTGATGCTCTCATCCTCGCCGTCGACTTTCAGTGCCTGGGGGACAAAGCCCTCCGCTTCGGCGCGTACGACATAGGACTCCTGGTCCGGCAGGCTGAAATGAGCCCAACCGGTTTCATCGCTCTGGATGGTCGATTCATCGAGGGTGACCGACACACCGGATAACCGGGCGCCGTCGTGGGTTTGCACCACAAAGCTGAGATCGACGCTGGCCGGTGGCGGATCAATATCGTCGTTGTCGCTATCCGGTAAGGAGCTGCCGCCGTTGCCACCACAGGCGAACAGGGTGGTGGTCAACAGCGCGAAAGATAACGTCTTCAGGTAGGTTTTGGGTTTGGCGAACAGTAGTTGGCCCATGGTGATTGCCTCTTCGGTTGCTTGGGTAAACAGCGTTTCCGTTGAGGTAGTCGCAGCGGCGGGCAGTGAGGTTCAAAAAAAGTTCTGCTTTTCAGGAAATCCGGATAGGGGCTTCCGCCCAGTCTCTCCGCAACAGGCCGAACACCAGCGCATCCTGGACCTCGCCCATATGAAAATAGCATTCGCGCAGCAGTCCCTCGCTCCGGAAGCCGAGTTTTTCCAGTACGCGGATGGATGCGACGTTGCGCGGGTCGGCATCGGCGCCGATGCGGTGCAGCTTCAGTCTGTTGAAGGCGAACTCGATCACCGCCGGTAGCGCCTGCAGCATCAGTCCCCTACCCCAGTACTCACGCCCCAGGGCGAAGCCGAGATTGTTTCCTCTGGTCTTGAGCAGTTTTAGTCCGCCGTTTCCCGCACTTTTTCGTGCGAACCGGGAAACTCATCGTACTGCGGCAGGTCGTCGTTGATTTCGTGCCAAGGGGACTTTGAGGTGACGAAAAAGTGCCCCTCTACTTTGTTATTCGGGCTCTGTTCCAGCCCGCCGAGGGGGATTCCTATCTTGTCCGGGCTCTCGTCGTAGGTGCTGATCAGGCTGGAACCGCAGATGGAGCAGAAGTTTTTTACGGTGTTTTCCGAAGAATGGTAACGGGACAGGTGTTCCTCACCCTTCAGCCATTTGAACTGGCTGCTTTTGATAGTCGCTCGGGTGCGGAAGGCGGCGCCGTGCCAACGACGGCACTTGGAACAGTGGCAATTGAATATGGGTCCCAGCTCACCGGTGATTTCGTATTCGATGGCCTCGCAGAGGCATTTCCCCGTTAACTTTTGCACGGACAGCTCCTTTTCTATGCCAGATTATCCTTCAGTAGTATTTGATTATCGGCATCCAAAATAAAAGGGCATAGTCCACCGATTTCAGGGCTGAATCAAGTCAACTGATCCAACGCGGGTCAAATTCAGCAAGGCCCAGCCACATCAGCATTCCGTACAAAGCGGCGACGACAATACCCGCGCCCATCAGTATCCCAGTGGATAAACTACCGAAAAGCCCGGCTTCACGATTGACTCTGCATGACCCACAGGATTGTAGTGAACGAGGAACTCCTCTTGGTCCGCAGGTCAGATTCGAATGGTAGTAAGTTAAGCGGAATCCCCCTGTAGGAGCCTGCTCGCAGGCGAATTGAGGTCGTGGCAAAGCACCGGGAATATTCGCCTGCAAGCAGGCTCCTACAGCGCAATCCTCAGGGGCAGGGGCAGGGGCAGGGGCAGGGGCAGGGGCAGGGGCAGCTCGGAGCTTAACTTAGTGCCATTCGAGTATGACCCTAATACCGCTACCTTAAGCGTTGTTTCGGCCGTAGGATGGGCAAAGGAGCGTAGCGACGTGCCCATCTTCCGGGGCCTTGATGGGCACGCTACGCTTTGCCCATCCTACAAATATGCCGATTTTCGGCTTAAGGTAGCGGTATTAGAGTATGACCCCATAGATTGCAACGAGGATTCATGGCGAGGATTCGTAACAATGCGCCAGGCATCTACCGGCGGCGCACTCGCTGCAACTGCTCGCAAAGCATTTCGGCACCATCGAGTATGCGCATGGTGTGCCGCTGAATAATATCCGGAGGTACAAAAAACAGGTTCTTCTCCCTTACCGCGGTAAGCGCTGGATATTCCAGCCAATCACCCAGCCACTCGGGGCGCTGCTCGCCCATGCCGCTGGCAACAATGGCGTCCGGGTTGCGGGCGAGGACGGATTCGATATTAACCTTGGGCGCCAGGGATACGGCATCGGCGAAGGCGTTGCGACCTCCGCACAGGCGAATCACATCACTCACCAGATGCTCACCGTTCAGGGTTTGCAAGGGGTCGTTCCATACCTGGTAGAAAACGCTCACCGGAGCGGCGCCCCGATACTGCTGCTTTAGTTCACGTAGGCGCGCGAGCCACTGATCCCCTCGCCGGTTGGCCACCTCGCTGGTGCCGGCGAGTAACCCGAGGGTACGCACTTCACCAACAATATCTTCGAGGCTGCGCAGCTCGTCCACATACACCGTGAGCCCCAGCCGCTCAAGCTGGCGCGCCACTTCCGGGCCGTTGCCCGAAGACCAGGCGAGTACCAGATCGGGCTTGAGCGCGAGCACGGTTTCGTAGTTGACCAGCTTGTAGCTGCCCACCTGGGGCAGCTCCGCAGCCTCAGGTGGGTAGTCGCTGTAGCTGACCGCCGCTACCAGTTTATCGCCAGCGCCGGCGGAGTAGACGTTTTCCACAATATGCGGTGCCAGAGCCACAATCCGGCTGGCCGGCTCCTGCAGGCGAATTATCTCGCCTCGCGCGTCGGACACTTCAATAGGCGCCGCTCCGGCCGCTGCCGGGAGCAGAGTACATAAGAGTGTGAGAAACAAAACCCTCATCGTCACCTAGCCTTTTACTTCGCAAGCATTGCCCAGAGCCAAACCCAGACGTTGACCACCATCATCCGCCAGCCCCAGGCGCAACCAGGCCTGTTGTTCATCCCCGGGCACTTTATAACCCCAGCGTGAATAAACACCGGCTCGGCCAAGGCGCTGGTACAAGCTATACAATCCTCGCGGTTCGCCATGAAGCGAAATAAACAATCCGGCATTCGTGGCAACGGCAGCCTCAGGCAGACACCCTTCGAGCAATTCCATAAGGCGCTGACTGGTATCCGCGATGCGTCGTCGCTGCATCCCGTGCCAGGCGGAATCCGCAAGCGCGCGGGTAGCAGCCCAGAGCGCGGGGGCGCTCACTGCCCAGGGGTCCATGGCATCCCGCAGTTGCTGGACACAGGAACCTGAGCCCAGCAGAAAACCCAAACGCACTCCCGCCAGGCCAAAAAACTTGCCCAGCGAGCGCAGGACGTAGAGTCGGGGGTTTTCCGCCACCCTTCCCGCCAGCGAGAGCTCGGGATTCACATCGGCAAAGGCTTCATCAACCAGCATGATGCCCGGGAGTTCCCGATAAAGGTCGAGCAGCGTTTGCGGAGCGATGCGTTCACCGGTGGGATTGTTCGGATTGATAACCACCGCGTGCCGCACGCGCCCGGAGAGAATCAGCTCGGACAACTCCTCACGGGAGCGGTAGTGCACAAGCTGGTGCCCCGCGTTTTTCCAGCAGCGGGCGTGCTCCGCATACCCTGGCGCAGGCACTGCCACCGCTGCGCCATCTACCAGGCCCGGGAATCGCGATATCGCATATTGGCTGCCGGGCACAGGCAACAGGTGTTCCCGGCCCGCGCCGTAGTATTCACTGGCTGTATCCATCAGCGGAGACTGATCGGCGGGCAGCGAGCGCCAGACGTATTCGGGAACCTCTCCCAGCGGGTAGCTCCAGGGGCTGACGCCCGTGGACAGGTCCTGCCAGCCGCCATCCGGTTCGCCGAACAATTCCGTGGCATGGGCGAGGTTCCCGCCGTGAAATGTCTTACTCAATTGCGACTCCCAAAGAGAAACCAAGAAGCATCAGCAACACCAGTGTTGCGGCAACTGCACGGGCGGCCAGAGCCTGCGCGCGGGGAATATCCGCCGCCGTTGCCACTCGGCCGGCAGTAGCCGGCTTTTCCTGCCACTGGCCGTGATAACTGGCACCGCCGCCGAGGCGAAGTTCGAGTGCCCCGGCGCCGGCGGCAATAACCGGGCCGGCATTGGGGCTGGCCCAGTGGCCCGCACAGCTGCGCCACTGCTGGAGCGCTTCCGGTCTGTTTCCAAACAAGGTGAAGGCGGTGGCGGTGATACGTGCGGGAATAAAATTGAGCAGATCGTCGAGGCGCGCGGCGGCCCAGCCGAAGGCGCGATAGCGACGGTTGCGATAACCCCACATGGCATCCAGGGTATTGCTCAAACGGTAAATCAGCACTCCGGGCAGGCCGGCAATGGCAAACCAGAAGAGTGGGGCTACTACCGCATCGGAGGTATTTTCCAGTAGGGATTCTATAGCCGCACGCGCCGTTTGCGCTTCGTCCAGGTTATCGCAGTCGCGGCTGACAATGCGCCCCACCACAGTGCGCGCACCGGCCAGATCTCCCCGCTCCAATGCCCGGGCAATGGGTGCTATGTGGTCATTCAAAGCCTTCCAGCCAACCGCAAAATAGACGGAACCCGCTCCGAGAATCAGTGCCCAGGGCCCCTGCACCTGCAGCGCCCGGTCCCAGAGCAGGCTGCCGGCCAACCACACCGGCACCAGCAGCAGTGCCACGGCCAGTATGCCGTACACCTTTGGGTATTTGGCATCGGTGCGATTGAGCTTGCGCTCGAGCCCGCTGGCCAGCCGCCCGAACCCCACCAGCGGGTGAAGGTGCCGGGGCTCACCCAGCAACCTGTCGAGCAGCATCCCGAGCAGCAACGCGGCAGCGATTACCACAGCGCCACCAGGAGAATCAGGACCAGCAACTCACTCAGCTCCACCAGCGCACCCAGGCAATCCCCGGTGTAACCGCCGATCTGTTCGTGCCAGAAGCGCCACCAATAGAGTACCAGCAGCGCCAGCGCCGAAAATAACACGCCGGCGACCAGGGGGCCGAGCAGTAAACTGACCAGGGCACAGGTGACCAGCGCCACCAGCCAGAGTGTCTGCACACCAGCCGTTTGCGCAGGTGCCACCACACCCTCGCTGCGGGCGTAGTCGGCCAGGGCCATAAAAGGCAGTATCACCGTGCGCGCGAGCAGCGGAGCCAGCAATACCGCCGGCAGCGATACGCCCTGCTCCCACAGGCTGGCCACAGCCACCACCTTGAGCAGCAGCACCAACAACAGCGCCACCAGCGCTGCGGCGCCGCAGGCGGGATCATGCATCACCTGCAGAATGCGTTCGCGCCTTGCCGATTTGTCGGCCATCTTGTGGCCGGCGTAGTAGCCGTCCATGCAATCCGCCAGGCCATCGAGATGCAGGGCGCCAGTGAGGAGAACCCACAGGGTCACCATCAGCGCCGCCGCCAGCCAGGTGCCCAGGGGTGCAAGGATAATGGCGGAGAGCAACAGCAGGCTTCCCATCAGCGCTCCCACCAATGGATAGAAATACACGGCCCTGGCGGCGACTTCGGTATCTGCACTCCGCACAAACCTCTCCACCGGCAGGCGGGTGAGAAACATCAGTGCATAGAAAAATGCCTCGGTACCCCGGCGCAGTTGATCCCTCACGTAAGGTTTGTCCCCGATATGCAGTTTATCCTTGATATACATAGGCGGATTCCTGCGGGTAGAGAATATTCAGATTGCGGCTATCGAAATTCAGCGAAGCGGCAAAACCGTACCCGACCGTCAACTGCATCATGTCCGACGGTGGCATCCCGCGCGCCACCGAGAGCAGCAGCCTGATCACACCGCCATGGGTAACCAGCAGTGTCCTGTCACCAGCCCCTGCGCACGCTATCTTCTCCACCGCCGCCAATACCCGCTGGCGAAAATCCCCATAGGGCTCACCGCCGGGTGGGCCCACTTTGTCCGGTGCGCGCGACCAGGCCAGGCAGTGGTTTTTGTGCTCCCGCCAGATTTTCTCGATGCTCTGGCCTTCCCACAGACCGAAACCGAATTCCCTGACACCCGGTTCTATACTCAGGGGCAGATTCAACTTTTTCGCCTGCTGCTCGGCGAAGGTGCGGCACCGCTGCAGCGGCGAGCTGACAATGTGCGCCCAGGGTCCGGCGAGCTGTGCCAGGCCTTCGCGCATCTGCCGCCACCCCTCTTCCGTCAAAGGCACATCGGTATCCCCGCGAAAGATATGCCCACCCTCGCAGGCTCCGTGCCGCAACAGATCAATCTGCACTGGCCACTCCGGCCTCGGCAAAAGTGGCCATTTGGTTGTGCAGCGCCAGGGCCTGGCGAATCACACCCGCCGCCATGGCCGCACCGCTGCCCTCGCCCAGGCGCATATCGAGGGATAACAGCGGTTCTGCCCGCAATTTGTCCAGCGCCAGCTTGTGCCCGGATTCATTGGATAAATGGGAGTACACCAACCAGGGCTCTATGCCAGGATTGATTGCCAGGGCAACGGCGGCAGCGGCGGTGGTGATAAACCCGTCCACCAGTACAGGCACGCCTCGCTGGGCGCAGCTGATATAGGCGCCCACCAGGGCGGCAATCTCAAAACCGCCCAGGGTCTGCAGCAGGTGCAACGGGCTCTGGCGTTTGGGATTGTGCAGGACCAGCGCTTTTTCGATCACCGCTATTTTGTGTTCCAGGGCCCGGTCATCAATGCCGGTGCCGCGGCCGGTGATGGCTGCCACAGGCAGCTGATACAGCGCGGCCAATATTGCGGCGGCCGCGGTGGTGTTGCCGATTCCCATTTCACCACCGAGGAACACATCCGCCCCGGAGACCTGATCGCGGCCGGTATTGAGTGCCATTGCCAGCTGCTCTCTGCTCATGGCAGGCCCCCGGGTAAAATCGCCGGATGCAGGCGCGATGCGCGCGTCGATCAGGTCGGGATGCTCGGGTGTCTCGCCCGTACAACCGAGGTTGACCACCTTGAAATCCGCCTCCAGTTTCCTTGCCAGCACACAAATCGCCGCACCGCCGCGACAGAAATTCGCCACCATTTGCGCGGTTACCGACTGGGGAAATGCCGACACACCCTGTGCGGCCACACCGTGATCGGCGGCAAAAACGCGAATGACAATGCGCTCGAGCTGCGGCTCGGCGGTTTGTTGCAACCCGGCAAAACGCACCGCCAGGCTTTCGAGCTGCCCCAGGGAGCCCGGCGGTTTGGTCAGATTTTGCTGGCGCGCGAGTGCCGCCTGGATAAATGTTTCGTCCGGTACCCGGGCGGGTACCGTCAACCAGTCCAGATCCATAATTAACCTTTAACAGTTATGCTGAGTAGAGCGATAAGGCCGATGCGAAGGGCCTGATACCGGGGGTGCTTTGCGAGACTGTCGGCCGGAGGGGCCGAAGGCGCCGCGTTGAAGCGGCCGGGTAGCCCGGCCGACAAGCCCCCATGGATGGGTTCACGGCGTGTCTCGCAAAGCACCCCCGGTAGCAGGCCCGCCACCAGCCTAGCACTTACCTTTCAGTTGCAGTGGCAGGCCAGCTACCACCAGTGTCACCTGATCACAGCGTTCGGCCAGCGCCTGGTGCAGCCAGCCGCTGGCATCCACGAATTCCCGGGACAGCTGCCCCAGCGGCACGACGCCCGAGCCGACCTCGTTGCTCACGAACAGCCAGTTAGGAGCAGTGCCGGTTGCCAGGCGCCGGTCCACTTCCGCCAGCAATTGCCCGCGCTCCCTTTCCCAGCAGTCGGCGTGCAGGCAATTGCTGATCCACAGGGTCAGGCAATCCACCAGCACCCAAGTATCCGGCGCGCTGATCCGCGCCAATGTCCGCGCGAGATGGAGGGGCTCTTCGCAGGTTTGCCAGCGCTGACCGCGGTCGCCGCGGTGTTTGACTATACGCTTCTGCATCTCGCCATCACGGGCTTCCGCAGTGGCGAGAAAAATCAGTTTTTTATCGCCCTCTGCCCCCAGAGCTTCAACGCGCTCCTGTGCGTAGCGGCTTTTGCCACTTCTGGCACCGCCCAAAATCAATTGCATCTCACACTCCAACAACAACCGGCTTGCCCGATTCCGGGTGCGGGATAATCAGTACCTGTGTATCGAACACATCGCTCACCAGGGTATCCGTCAATACGGTTTCCGGTTCACCCTGGGCGACGCAGTGGCCATTTTTTATCAGCGCCAGCCGGTCGCTGTAGCTGGCGGCGAGGGTGATATCGTGCACGGTCATCAGGACTCCCACCCCGGTTGCGGCAAATTCCCGCACCGCGCGCATCAGCTGGTGCTGGTGGCCTATATCCAGGCTGGTCGCCGGCTCGTCCAGCAACAGCAGGCGGTACTGGCCGAGGCTCCCGGCATCCTCCGCCCGCCAGATTTGCGCCAGTACCCGCGCCAGTTGCAGGCGCTGCTGCTCGCCGCCGGAAAGCGTTGGATACAGCCGCCCGGCCAGGTGCCCCACATCCATCGCCTCCATGGCTTCGCGACAGATGCGCAGATCCAGGGCCGCGCCGGTGCTGTGCGGGCCCCGCGCCAGTGACACCACCTCCAGGCCGGTAAAGGCAAACTCCAGCGAATTGTGCTGGGTGAGCACCGCCACCTGTCGCGCGCGCTCGCGCGCGTCTATGCCGGCGATGGCCCGGCCGCCGAGTTCTATCACACCGCTGGCCGGCTGCAGGTCATTGGCAATGGCGCGCAGCAAGGTGGTTTTACCCGCGCCATTGGGGCCGATAACCGATACCACCTCACCGGCACTCACGGACAGTTCGGCGGCATGCACCAGGCGCTTGCCCGCCACATCCACGGAAACCCCCGAAACTTTCAGTAACTTCAGCGAACTCACCGGATCAGCTCCCGGTGGCGAACCAGCAGAAAGACAAAAAAGGGCGCGCCAATCAGGGCTGTCACCAGCCCCACCGGCAGTTCGGTGGGCGCTACCACCGTGCGGGCAAGGGTATCGGCCAGCAACAACAGGCTGGCGCCACCCAGCGCCGACAGCGGCACCAGCATGCGGTGATCCGGCCCCACGCACAGGCGAATCATATGGGGCACCACCAGCCCGACGAAGGCAATACTCCCCGCTACCGCGACGGATACGCCCACCCCCAGTGCCACCAGCACGATCAAGTGGGATTTCAACCGCTCCACATCCACCCCCAGGTGCCGCGCCTGGGATTCGCCCAGCAGCAGGGTATTCAGCCCGCGCACCGTGGATTTCATACTGAGCAAAAGCACAGCCAGTGTCGCCAGCACCAGCAGAGCCCGCGCACCGGTGGCACCATCCAGCCCACCCATGCGCCACAGGCTCATGCGCCGCAGGTTGGCGCTATCGGCGAAGTAATCCATCAATCCGGTCAGGCTGGCGGCCATCGCCGTAACGGCGATGCCCATCAGCAGCATGGTGGCCACCGAGGTGCCCTGTACGCCCGTGGCAACCCGGTACACCAGCCACACGGCAACCAGGCCGCCGGCAAAGGCACCCAGGGATACTGCACCCAGCATAGCGCCGCCGAACATTATCGCCGCACTGGCACCCACGGAGGCACCGGCGGTTACACCGATCAGCGAGGGGTCCGCCAGTGGATTGCGAAACATACCCTGCAGGTAAGCGCCACACACCGCCAGCACGGCGCCCACGGAAGCCGCCAACAACGCCCGCGGCAGGCGAATGGCTCGCACGATATCGCCGCCAAATCCCTGCAGTTCACCGCCGGCCAGGGCTCGCAATACGTCGGCAAAGGGCAGAGCCACCGAGCCCAGGGCTATGGCGACCACCAGGCTTGTGGCCAGCAATGTCATCAGCACGATGGACGTCCACAGGCGGCGCTGTATGCGGTTGGCGGCAAGGTTCATTGGGCGGCCAGGCTGGCGAGCCAGCTTTCATCCAAATGCTGTTCGAACACTTCCGCCAGGCGTTCCAGCTGCGCCTCGCGGTGGGCGTTCAGGTCGAACTGTGCCGGGGATTGGGATGCAAAGCCGGCCCAGAGCAACAACTGTTCCAGTGCCTCGGGGTGATCGAAGAGACCGTGCATATAGGTGGCGAGAATATTGCCGTCTTCGCTCAGGGAACCATCAGTGGTTTCCCCCTCTTCTCCATGCACTTTGAAAACACCCGAGGCCATGGCGGGGCCATTGGTTACGCCGCAATGAATTTCGTAACCGGTGAAGGGCACGCTGAGATTATTTAGGGTGAGTCGCCCGTGCCGATTGTGGAGTTTTTTTTCTTCCAGGAGTTCGGTGGAATAATTCAGATAGCCCAGACCGGTGATGTGCCCGGGAGTACCTTCCATGCCATTGGGATCGTCAATAAACTCACCCAGCATCTGCAGGCCGCCACAGATACCCAGGATTTTGCCGCCGTAGCGCAGGTGTCGGTCGAGCTTGTGCCGCCAGCCGTTGGCGAGCAGGTGCTGTAAATCCGCGCGCACGTTCTTGCTGCCGGGCAGTATCACCAGATCACAGGGCGGCAGTTCATCCGCCGCGGACAGATACTGGAAATCCACTTGCGGGTGCAGCCTCAACGGGTCGAAATCCGTGTGGTTGCTGATGCGCGGCAATACCGGCACGATAACCTTTAGCCGCTGTGCCCCGCCCTGCCGCTGGGCGTTGTGAATGGCATCTTCCGCGTCCAGGAAGAAATCGGTGAGGTAGGGCAGCACGCCCAGTACCGGTTTGCCGGTTTTTTGTTCCAGCCAGTCCAATCCCGGCTGCAGGAGTGAGAGATCTCCGCGAAAGCGGTTGATGACGAAGCCTTTCACCCGCGCCCGTTCGCTGGGTGACAGCAGTTCCAGTGTGCCTACCAGGTGGGCGAAGACGCCGCCCCGGTCGATATCGGCTACTAGTATGACCGGGCAGTCCACCGCCTCGGCAAAACCCATATTGGCGATATCGTTTTCGCGCAGGTTGATTTCGGCGGGGCTGCCCGCGCCTTCCACCAGTATGCAATCGTACTGCTGGCGAAGGCGATCGAAGGATGCCAGCACTGCGTTTTTCGCTGTGGCCTTGTAGGCGTGATAATCCAGCGCCTGCATATTGCCCATGGCTCTGCCGTGAATAATCACCTGGGCGCCGGTATCGGAAGCGGGCTTTAGCAGTACCGGGTTCATATCGGTATGCGAATCGAGGCCGCAGGCCTGTGCCTGCAGGGCCTGGGAGCGGCCTATCTCGCCGCCATCGACGGTCACGGCACTGTTGAGTGCCATGTTCTGGGGTTTGAAGGGGGCGACCTTGACACCGCGTTTTTTCAGCAGCCGCGCCAACCCAGCCACCAGTGTACTTTTACCGGCATCCGAGGTTGTGCCCTGTACCATCAGGCAGTTCATGCTGTGCGGGCCCTGTTAATAATCTACGCCCTTTCTGGCTTTGACGCCGGCTTTATAGGCGTGCTTTATATCCTTGATCTCCGAGACGGTATCGACCAGTTCCTGCAGCGCGCTGCCGCCACCGCGGCCGGTGATCACCACGCTCTGCTCGCCGGGGCGGCCGGCAATGGCTTGCAGTACCCGGGTTTCATCCAGATACTTGTAGGCGATCATATAAGTCAATTCATCCAGCACTACCAGGTCGACGCTGTCGTCGGCGAGCAGTCTTTCCGCCTCGGCCCAGGTTTTTTCCGCCTCGCGGATATCGCCGCTGCGGTCCTGGGTATTCCAGGTAAAGCCGGTGCCCATTTGATAGAGATACACTTGCGGGCAGTGGTTCTTAAGGTAAAGCTCCTCACCGGAGAGCTGCGCGCCCTTGATAAACTGCACCACGCCCACCTTCTGGCCGTAGCCCAGGGCGCGCATCACCATACCGAAAGCAGAGCTGGATTTTCCCTTGCCGTTACCGGTGAGCAAAACGGCCACGCCCCGTTCGATATTCGCGGCGGCGATGCCGGCATCCACCTTGGCTTTCTGCTTTTCCATCGCCGCCTTGTGGCGCTCGTTCTTTTTTTTGTCCTGCTCGCTCATAGTCGCCTCGATGGGCGCCCGCATCGCGAGCGCTCTTTCTGTAGTTTAAAAAGTGACCTCGACGCCCGCGTAACCGGAAGCACCGGCGGTGCGGAAGCCCGACACTTCCACATAGGACTTGTCAGTGAGGTTTTCACCGCGCAGGTATACCGTTACCGAGGGGTTCAGTGTATATCGCAGGCTGGCATCCAGTACCTGGTAGTTGTCCTGTGCCTCGCCGCTGGTATCCACGGCACCCCGCGCAGCGCGCAGGTTCAGGGAGGCACTGAGCGCATCTACCGGTACATAGGTGAAGCCGATGTTGGCCATGTGCTCGGGCATGCGCGCGCGCGGCGAGTCGGCGGCATCCTCGGCATCGGTGTAGGTGTAGTTGGTGTTCAGTACCAGGGTGTCGGTCAGGGGCGTATCGGCAATCAGTTCTACCCCGCGCGAGCGGCTTTCGCCCTCACTCTGGATATAGGTCCAGTTCACCAGGTCAAAACCGATCTCATGGTCAACTCTCTGATCGAACAACACGGCCTCCAGGTGCAGGCCGCTGTTACCAAAATATTCCACGCCCACATCGATGCCTTCGCTTTCTTCCGGCGAGAGGGCGGCCAGGTCCGGATTCCGCTGTTGGCGGTTGTAGTCTATTTCAAACAGGCTCGGCGCGCGGAAACCCGTGCCATAGCTGGTTTTCAATTTGAGTGAACCGGCGGCAACGGCGTCGATCAGGTAGGCGCCGCTGAGGCGCAGGCTGTCGTGATGACCGAAATCGTCGTTATCATCCCGGCGTACGCCGGCGGTGAGATAAAAAGTATCGGCGTAGTTGCCCTGGTATTCGGCGTAAAGGGCCCACTGGTCCCGCTCCAGTTCTCCTACCGAGTCCTCGCGCTGCTCCAGGCCATACACCAGGGCATGCACATCACTCAGGTCGGCGCGGCCGGTGAGGTTGAGCTTTTCAATCTCGCCTTCGGTATCGTAGGAGACGGCGCCCCCGGCGAAGTTTTTGCGGGCAATTTCCGTGCGCGAGTAGGCCAGTTGGTTTTCCAGTATCCCGGTTTTGTGGGTCATGCTTACGCGGGCGTTGGTCTGGTCGAAATCGCCGGTGCAGTCATCCACCTTCACGGGGAAGCCGCAGCGATCGAACTCGTTGGAGGCCTCGGTATCCCGCGCCACTGCTTCCAGGCGCAGCGAGTCGCTGATGTTCCAGCCGCCGCGCGCATGCAGGGTGGTATTTTTGTAACCGTCGTCATCACGCAGTTCTTTATCGCCCAGGCTGGTATTAAAGCCATCGGTGTCGGCGCGGGTGGCGGAAACAAAATAATCAACGGTTTCATGGCCACCGCCAAGGCTGGCGCTGTAACGCTGCGAGCCGAAACTGCCGCCCTCGGTGGCAATCTTGACTTCCGTATCCTCCCCGGTGCTGCGGGTGCTGATATTGAGCACACCTCCGGCATCGGCGCCGTACATCATGCCCTGCGGGCCGCGCAACAGCTCCACCCGCGACACATTGCTGCTCAGAATATGCTGGATGGGCGCGCTGGCCTGGAGGCCCGTGGGATCGGAGACGTCCACACCGTCAATTCGCACCAGGGTGCGGAAGCCGGCCTCGCCCCGCACTCGCAGGGAGCTGGCCTTGCCCATGCCACCGGAGTTGCTCACGGAGACGGAGGGCATGGCCCGCAGCACATCCGCCAGGGCGGTAAAGCCGCGCGCCTCGATCTGCGCTTCATCCATCGCCGCCACAGAGGTGGCCACCTGGCGCAACGGCATCTCCCGGCGGGAGCTGACCACCACGACGGTTTCCAGGTTTGGGGTTTCCAGGCTTTGCACGAGCTGGGCATTATCGATCGTCTGCGCCGCAACAGGCGCACTGGAAACGGCAGCCACTGCCGCAGTGAGAATGGATTTTTTCAAGGTTCAATCCCTAAGTTAGGAGAGCTTGGGATCGAGGGAGGAATAGCAATGCGGACGCCGGGCGCGGTGATTCGTATTGCCAGATGGTAGCCCTCCGCTCCATCACGGTTTGATATCGGGCCGGTATCGGGCTGACAGCACCTTGTGGGAGGGCTGATCACCGTTGCGGGGGCAGCGCCGGATTTCCGGACTTCCCGTTTAACCTACTCAGCTATAACACCGCCATTAAAGACGGGCCATGCAGCAGGCACCTGATATCGTGCGCGCAATCTACGGGGCGCCGGACAAATTGTCAATTTGACGGGCGGGAGTTCAAGTCGCCAGGCCGCTTTCCCGGGCAACGCCCATCCACACGAAGCAGACCGCCAGCAACAGCACAGTCACATTCACCGCAGTCACTTCCCTCACGCCGGCATCACCCCCGAGAGCCAGTCGAACATGCGCTGGTCGTAGAGGCCGCGGGCCTTGGGCTCGCAGTGCCAGTTGGCGCCTTCCGCGGCGGTGAATTTGGCGATGGTTTTCGGGCAGGTGAGTGCGTTGTAGACGTCCTCAGGCTGCCCGGGCCAGAACTGTTCGTCCTCCGGATCGGCGACAAACATCGGGCACTGAATCCGCTCGATCACGTCGCGGACGCTGTACTGGCGCACCGCCCTGTACAGTTGATAGTAATTCTGCACGCCGTAGGGCTTCATTCGCCAGAGGAGGTTTTGACGCAAATCCGCGCCTTCCTCTTCGAGTCCGGTGTCCATGGCCTCGTTGAAATCTTTTTCCCTTTCCGTGTCGAGAAGTTTGATCATTTCCGACGGTGTATAGCGGAAAAAGGGCGTGAACACATCCATCACACCCGGATCGGCAATACCTGCGGCGATCCGGTGTTCGAATGCCAACGCGCGCAGTATCCAATAGCCTCCCTGGCTCAAACCGGAGAGGGCGATCCGCCTCGGGTCCACGTCCGGCCGTTCTTCCAGGAAATCCACCACCGGCGTGATGACTTTTTCCCAGTCGTGGCGGAAGGGTATGCCGTGCAGCCACAGCATCGCATTCTGGCCGGGGCCGTCGAACACCAGCGCGGCGTAGCCCCGCTCCAGCGCCGCCGCCACTCCGAATTGCCACATGGCACTGGTGGCGCCGTCGCTGCCGTTGTTGAAAATAATCGTAGCCCTGCGACCGCCGCTGCTGTCGGGGCGGAAGAAATAGCCGGGCAACGAGGCCCCTTCGTAGAGAATGTACACTTTTTCCGCCGGCGGGCTCAGTCCGGCGCAGAACTGCTCCCAGCAGTCCAGGTGCCGTTTCCAGGCGGGTACGCCTCGGGACGGATCTGCGGTGCCGTCGATAAAAATGGCGGAAGCGGAGAAATAGCCGGCGGCACGGAGAAAGGCCCGCCGCGCACTCACCGGGTTGCCGGTCGCGGCGCAGTCTTCCGCAATTTTCTGTATCCGCTCCGCGAGCGCACGCCACTCCCGATACCATTGCTCAAAATCGCCGGACGGAATGCGTTCTATTGTCGAGAGGATCTCTCCCGCGTCCGCCGCGCCATAGTAACAGCCGCCGAGGAGGGCCTGGGTTTCGAAGTCCATTTGCTCGTGCTGCATGAAGTACTGCTTTCGCTGGGTTGCACTCATTGGCACAGCTTCCCCTCAAGGTGTTTTGCTGTCCCTAAGTTTAGACCGGGGGACCGGATAGAAAGCTGGGGAGGAGGATGGCGGGTGGAGGCGGGGCGCTCTTTGCCTGCAAGTCACGACGGGGTTCCCGCCCGGAGCCTGGATTCGCTGCGGGCGGTTTCGCTGGATTTTGGTGCCGGTGGGCTACTGGTCCGGAACGTCGCTTTGTTCTGGACCGGTGCTCGATGGGGTGCTGTCGGAGGGGCTGACGAATTCGCGGATAAAGATTTCCCAGAATGCCATAAACAGCGCTGCCAGCAGCGGCCCTATGGCGAAGCCGCTGATGCCGAACATCATCAGCCCGCCCACGGTGGAGAAGAGCACGATATAGTCCGGCAGTTTGGTGTCGCGGCCGACCAGGATGGGGCGCAGCACATTGTCCACCAGCCCGACCACCGTGATGCCGTAGACGATCAGCACCGTGGCCTTGACCGGCTCGCCGGTGGCATAGAGGTAGAGGGCGGCGGGAAACCAGATCAGCGCCGCGCCCACTGCCGGCAGCAGCGACAGCAGGGTCATGACTACGCCCCACAACAGCGGTGCCGGCAGCCCCAGGATCCAGAAGATCAGTCCGCCCAGGGTGCCCTGGGTGACTGCGACCACCAGGTTGCCTTTGATGGTGGCGCGGGTGACCTCGGCGAACTTGGCCAGCAGCAGATGTTCGCGTTCATCCCCCAGGGGCAGGGCGCGGATCAGCAGGGCCACCAGCTTGTCGCCGTCGCGGAGCAGGAAAAAAGTGAGGTAGAGCATCAGCCCCAGCATTATGAAAAAGTTGAGGGTGTTCTGCCCCAGGGCGAGGGCGTTTTTGGCCAGGAACCCGCCGGCGCTCATCACCCCGCTCAGCAGGCGCTCTTTCAACTGGTCCAGGTCTATGCCGATCCGCTCCAGCAGGAGGTTGATGCCGGGAAAGGCGCTGTGCATCTTCTCCAGTTGCTGGGACAGGTCTATCTCCCCACTCTGAATTTTCTGGTACAGATTGACCCCTTCGTTGATAAAGGAGCTGGCCACCGCCAGCACCGGGATCACCACCGCTACGACGCACAGCAACAGGGTGAGCAGCGCCATCGCATTGCGCCAGTTTGGATAACGCCTCAGCAGTCGGCGGTAGACTGGATAAAAAATCAGGGTGATGGCGCAGGCCCAGAATATCGGAGTGAAGAATGGCTTGAGCAGCAGCGCGAAGGCCAGGGTGACCAGCAGCAAGGCAAATAAAAACGAGCGCCGTTCCAGCTTTTCCTGCACTTGAGTTTCCCCTCGGTGGTTTTTATGTGTCGACGCTATTTCAAAGCGCTGAATGCGTTCTGCGGGCTTAATTGCGGGCCAATGAAAGCAGATCGGCGCAGTTTTTACCAGCGTCGGTAGCCGCAGGTGTCCACATGAAAGCGGATGCCGCTGTAGATGCCCAGCCCCATGTTCCACTGCTTGCCGGATTTCTTATGGATATCGCGCAGTATGGGCAGCAGCTGTTTGCGGGTGAATCTGTGCTGGGGCACCAGGTCCACGCCGCAGAAATGCAGGTGCTTGCTGGCATTGGCGCCGCCGGCCTTGCCGTTGTAGTGGGGGGTGCGCCAGCCGGAGAGCACCACGACCGGGCCGATGCGGGGAATGATTTCCCGCTGTATCACGCGCAGGGTGTCCACCATGGTCCCCCATTGTTCCATGGGCGGAATGGCGAAGGGGGGCTCGCCTACCAGCAGCCAGTCGCTGCCCTGGCGCAGCAATTCGTAGGGGGGCACCACCTTGTCCACCCTGTGGAACTGCAGAAACTTTTCCAGCAAGGCGAAGCGCAAGCGGTTGTCGCCGCGGCCCAGGAATTCTTCGAAGAGTTTTTCCGAGGCGGCGGGATAGCCCTGGATGTCGTAGACATCCGGGATGTGTCTGTACTCCTCCGGGGTGACGACGCGTTCGGCCAGATCCCGAATTTTGTTCACGGTGAGCACCACCAGTGTGAGCAGACCGATAAGCACCAGTACACTGATCCAGATAAACCGGCGGCGCTCGATATGGATGTCGACGTACTCTTCGTCTTTCCTCTCATGTATGTCCATAAGGAGAACCCATCACTCACCAGCTCCGGTAGCCGCAGGTGTCCACGTGGAAGCGCACATCGCTGTAGACTCCCAGGCCGAAATTACTTTCGGGGTCCAGGCGCGCGTGCAGGCTGCGCAGCTCCTCTACCAGTTCCTTGCGGCTGATATTGGATTGGGGCACCAGGTCCAGGGCGCAAAAGCTTCGGTGTGCCCGCCCGTTGGCACCGCCGGCCTTGTGGTTGTAGCTGTCGCTGCGATAGGCGGAGACGATCTCCACCGGGCCCACAGCCGGCTGCACCCGGTCGCGTACCATGGCCAGGGTGGCAACCATATTGCGCCACTGGTCCTGGGGTGGAAGGGCAAACGGCGGTTCCTCGATATCCAGCCAGTCGGGGCCCTGGCGCAGCAGGTTTGCCGCCGGGGTCACGTCGCCCACTCCAGCGCGCTTGAGGAAGTCCGCGAGCTGGGCCAGCTGCGTGCGGTTTTCCTCCCGGCGCAGGAAGGCCCTGAGGCTGCGCTGGTCGGCCACGCGGTAGCCTTTGAGTTCGTAATAGGGTCTTTCCAGGGATTTCAGGTGGACGTACAGCCACAGGGCCACGAGCACAAACAGCAGCAGCGCCATAAGCGCAAACAGTACTCCCCAGTTGGTCTTCTCCCCCCGGGACAGCCGGCGGAAGCGGGAGAGCAGCGGCGTTATAGGGTTGATTGGTAGTGGCATGGGTGTAGTGGCATGAGCCCGGTGTATCGCGATATTTCTTCACTCACTATAGCTACCAACAACAAAAAGCCGCCGCAGATTGCTCTGCGGCGGCTTTACTATTAACCCGGCAACCAAATAGGTTGCCGGGTTAATTAGAGGCTGGTCTGGGCTCAGGTCTGGGGGGCGATGGACGCGGTCCGCCAGTGATTGATTTCCCGTGCCAGCAGCGCCGGGGCCTCCAGCGGCAACATATGGCCCGCTCCGGGCAGCTCGCATACGGGGGCGTGGCGGCCGATGGCGGCCATCCAGTCGCGGTTCACCAGCCGGTCCAGCTCGCCGTAGCAGTAAGTCACCTTTGCGCCCAGCGCCGCCAGCGGCATGTACAGGTCCCGCCGATCGCTGGTGGCCGACAACTGGGACACCAGGACGGCCTGTCCCATACGCTGGTCCATGGCCTTCATGCAGCCGGTGATGGTGTGATTGGCCAGATTGGCCGGCGCCACCATCTGGGCGATCTTGCGGTCGCTCAGGCCGCCGTACCCCTGACGTTGAACCCAGGCCAAAAGTTGGCGCCGTTGCTTCACTTCATCGGCGGGCAGGGCGCAGGAACTGTTGGCGCAGACCATGACCCGCGCGAAGCGGTCCGGCGCCGCCACTACCAGGGCCGCGGCAAGATAACCGCCCAGGGAAAAACCCAGCAGATCCACCGGCGTGTCGGGCAATTGTGCCAACAGCGCCCGCACCAGGCCGGGCACCGAGTCCGCATTGGGAATCGGGATGTGAACGAGCGGCTGCTCCAACTGCGGACCCAGAAACTGCCACAGCTGCTGGTCGCACATGGTGCCGGGAATGGCGTAGAGGGGCGATGAGTCGATCATGGTCGAACCGGGCCGGCGCCTGTCGCCGGCCAACCTGTTATATGAAAGTCAAGGCGGACAGGAACACCGAGGGAGTTCGGTTGGGCGAACCCGGGTCCCGTTTGGGGATTCCCGGGTTCCAGGACTTACTACCGGGTCGGAAGGAAAGGATACTCCTCTCCCTTCCGCCTTATTAGTAAGCTTGTGGACCCGCGGCCCTGACCCCGTCACTTACCTGGAACTTTTCGATGTTCTCGGCGAAGAGTCCGGCCAGTTTGCGCGCCTGCTGGTCGTAGGCGGCGGTGTCGGCCCAGGCGCTGCGCGGGTTCAGGAAGTTCTTGTCCACGCCCGGCACCTCCAGCGGGATATCCAGGTTGAGGATATCCAGGTGCTCGGTCTCGGCATCTTCCAGCGCGCCGCTCTGGATGGCGGCGACCACCGCGCGGGTCACCGGGATCGGGAAGCGCTTGCCCTGGTTTTGAGAAGAGCCACCGGCGCCGCCGGTCCAGCCGGTGTTGACCAGGTAGACCCTGGAGCCGAAGTCCTCGATGCGTTTCATCAGCAGGTCGGCGTACTCCCGCGGCGGACGCGGCATAAAGGGTGCCCCGAAGCAGGTGGAGAAAGTGGGGTGGATGCCCGCCTCCGCGCCCAGTTCGGTGGAGCCCACGCGGGCGGTGTAGCCGGACAGGAAGTGGTAGGCGGCGGCCTCCTTGGACAGGATGGACACCGGCGGCAGTACGCCGGACACGTCGCAGGTCAGGAAGATCACGTTCTTCGGTTCGCCCGCGCGGTTTTCCGGCTGGCGCATCTCCACGTGCTCCAGCGGATAGGAGCAGCGGCCGTTTTCGGACAGGCTGGTGTCGTCGTAGTCCGGCACGCCGCTCTCGTCGGTGACCACGTTCTCGACGATGGCGCCGAAGCGGATGGCATCCCAGATCACCGGCTCGTTCTCGCGGCTCAGGTTGATGGTCTTGGCGTAGCAGCCGCCCTCGATATTGAACACCGCGCCCTTGGCCCAGCCGTGCTCGTCGTCGCCGATCAGGTAGCGCTCCGGGTCGGCGGACAGGGTGGTCTTGCCGGTGCCGGAGAGGCCGAAGAACAGGCAGGTATCGCCGTCTCTGCCCACGTTGGCGGCGCAGTGCATCGACATCACGTCTTTTTCCGGCAGCAGGAAATTCTGCACGGAGAACATGGCCTTTTTCATCTCTCCGGCGTAGCGCATGCCCGCCAGCAGCACCTTGCGCGCGGCGAAGTTGATAATCACGCAGCCGTCGGAGTTGGTGCCGTCGCGCTCCGGCTCGCAGACGAAATTGGCCGCGTGCAATATGCGCCACTCCTCCTTGCCCTTGGGGTTGTACTTGTCGGTGCGGATGAACATGTTGTGCGCGAACAGGCTGTGCCAGGCGGTCTGCGCGGTCACGACGACGGGCAGGTAGTGGTCCTCGTCCTGGCCCACGTGCAGCAATTGCACGAAGCTGTCGCCGCCGGCGACGAACTCTTCCACCCGCTTCCACAGGGCGTCGAACCTGTCCTGCGGGAAGGGGCGGTTGACGCTGCCCCAGTCGATGCTGTCGGCAGTGGAGGGCTCTTCCACGATAAAGCGGTCCGCCGGGGAGCGGCCGGTGCGGGCGCCGGTTTCCGTCACCAGCGCGCCGGTTTCGGAGAGTCTGCCCTCGCCGCGCGCCAGCGCCTGTTCCACCAATTGCGCTGGCGCCAGGTTCCTGAAAACCTGCGCCGTGTCGTCGATCTGTGCCATTCGTCGATTACCCGTCAGTTGTATCTAAAGAAAATAGTCGGGCCGGCGCAGAAAGCGGCGACCGGGCAAATTCGGGGGCGCATTATGGCAAACTTCAAATTACCCGGATAGCAAGTCTGGTCATTTTATGAGCATTGTTAGCGCTATCAGAGAAAATTTTGCGCTGTTTTATCCGTTAAATTTATTCCTATTTTTAATGGTATAGATTTAATGAATGTTTGTCCGCTCGTCGGCGTCAGTGCACTGTATGCGGCGGGGCGTTGAACAGGGCCTCTATCTCCTCCCGGTCGAAGCGGTACTGCCTGTTGCAGAACTGGCAGTCGGCGGCGATCTCTCCACCCTGCTCTTCCAGCAGCTTGTAGACCTCCTCCGGCCCCAGGGCAACCAGTGCGCGGGCGCTGCGCTCGCGGGAGCAGCTGCATTTGAAGCGGATATTGGCGGTGCCGAGATGCACCGGCGCCAACTGGTGGAACAGGCGGTGCAGCAGCTGGTCGTGCGGCAGGCTGTGCATTTCCTCCGCGGTGACAGTTTCCGCAAGGTGCTGGGCGGTCTCCCAGGCGTCGTGATTTTCCGACTCGTCGGCGGCGTTGTTGCCCGGCAGCACCTGCAGCATGATGCCGCCCACGGTTTCGGGGCTGGATTCGATCCAGAAGCGGGTGGCCAGCTGCTCCGACTGGGTGAAGTAGTCCTCCAGGCACTCCGCCAGGGTGTCCTTTTCCAGAGGCACTATGCCCTGATAGCGCTCGCCTTTCCGGGGGTCCAGGGTGATCGACAACACGCCCCGGCGGCCGATCAACTCGCGCAGGGTGCTGCCCCCGGCGACCTCCGCGCCCTCGGCCACGCGGGCGATACCGCGCAGGTCGCTGTGGTGGGTGCACTCGGCGAGGATCAGCGGTACGTCGCCCTCGCCGCGGGCCTGCAATATCAGCAGGCCCTCGAACTTGAGGGTGGTGGAGAGCAGGCAGGCGGCGGCGAGGAATTCCCCCAGCAGTTGGGCGACCGGTTGCGGCAACCGGTTGTTCTCCAGTACGGCGCGGTAGGCTTTGGTGAGAGTTACCACCTGGCCGCGGATATCGTGGCGGGAAAAGATAAAGCGTTCCAGCTGATCTGACATGAACGGATTGCCTCGGCAAAAAAACGCGGGATTTTAGGGGGGTGCCGCTTCACCCGCAAACGCGGCTGATCTCCCGGTTCAGCTGCTCCGCCTGTCGCTGCCGCTCGCGCTCGGTCATTTTCACTTCTTTGCCGTCCCCGCCCACGAAGGTTACACGACCCTGGAGAATGCGCAGTTGCCTGCGTGCGTTGTGGCAGGCTCGGGCCATCTGTTGCTGGCGCTGCTGCGCGTCCCGCTGTCGGCGGCTTTCGTACTCCTGTTGCAGCTTGGCCTGCTGTCGGGAGGCATTTCCCGCGGTGCCGCCATCGGCGCTATTGATGGGGCGCAGTTCGCCTTCGATATTCTTCGCCGCGGCTTGCACCGGCGGGCGGTCGCCGAAGTGGACCTTGCCCTCTTCATCGACCCAGCGATAGACCTCTTCGGCGGTGGCTGCGGCGGCCGACAGCGACAATGCGATAATTCCAATCCCTGCTCTTATCACGACTTCTTCTCCTCTGATCACCGGCCGCCGATCACTCGCCACCTTCCTCCTGCGCCAGGGTGCTGAACAGCCCCTGTGAGTGGCGGTTGGGGATGTGGTAGGTCTGCAGTATGAAGGGTTGTTGCTCGCGCGCGGCGGCGGCGTCCAGCACCATGCGATAACCGCCCTGGTCGCGCAACTCGACGAAGGGCTGTTCGTTGCTTTCCATCAACTGGGCGAATTCCTCGAAGTCCGCCACCGGCGAGCCGTTGACCGAATCGATAATCCAGTTTTTCCAGTCGTGGTAGCCCAGGTTCACCGCCGCCGGCAGCACCTTCAGCGCCACCACCAGTTCGCGGCGTTGGGCGTCCCCCCACTGGTTGCGCGCATGGAGATAATCGATAGGCGCCTTGGAGTGCCAATTGTTCCCCCAGCGCTTGATCAGGTTCATGTTCAGCGGCACGAACACCACGCCGCCGTAGATGTAATAGCGGGGACGCTGGTCGTACTGTTCGCTCAATACCAGCGAGCGTGACAGCGGCGCCGCCGCCAGTTCGATCTTCGCGCTGTGCACCTCGCCGTTGCGGGAGAAGCGCACCGGCAGTTTGTCGCCCACATGGTACTGATCCACTGCGTAGTGGTAGTTGGTGCGCTGGTTTTCGCTCCACTCCACGGTGCGGTCCGCGGCCACCGCGTAGCCGTCCACCTCCAGCAGCACGTCGCCCGGGCGCAGTACCTGGGCTGCGGGCGAATCCTCGAAGACCTTCACGATCAGCGCGCCCTCCTGACCGTCGTCGAGGTCGGCAGCCTGCTTCATGGCCGGGCTCTCCATGCTCTGGGTGACCGCGCCCAGTTCGGGGAAGCCCTGGTGCACGCCGTCTTCGGCATCCTCGAGCACATGCTGGATCACGCTGGGGGGGACGAAATAGCCCAGGTTCTCGGCGCCCTGGCTCTGGTTGGTCTGCATGGCCACGCCGACGATACGGCCGTTGGAAATCACCGGTCCGCCGCTATTGCCGGGGTTGATGGCGGCATCTATCTGCCCGGCCATCAGGTAGCTCTCGGCGTGGGCGTAGTACTGGTGCTCAACCCGCGAGAGCACGCCGCGGGTGATGGACAGGGACTTGCCGCCGATGGGGTAGCCATACACCGTGACTTCCTCCTGCAGGTCCGGCAATTCGCCCATGGCCAGGGGGCGGGTGCCCTCGAAGAAGCTGTCGTCCTCCACGGTGAGCAGGGCCAGGTCCGCATCGTGGGATACGAACTGCACCCGGGCGCGGAATTTCTCCGCGTCACCGTGGCGCTGTACCTGGATAAAGCTGCCGTTGGCTATTACATGCGCGTTGGTGAGTATGCGCTTGCCATCGATCACCGCGCCGGAGCCGGACAGTTGCTGGGCGTTGAGCAGCGCCCAGGGATTGAAGTAGTCCGGCGCTGCGGCGGTAGTGTAGATCTTGATAATGGAGCGCTTGAGCTGCTCCCGTTCGCGGCTGTCGGCGGCGGCGGGCTGGGTGAATATCAGCAGCAGGAGGGCGAGGGGGGCTAGTCGTTTCATCATGGGCGGCGAAATTATTGCTTAGTGTGGCGAGTGTAGCAGTTGGTGCAGTACTCCTGTAGGAGTCTGTCTGCGGGCGAAAATTCCCTAGTCCTGTTCGCGCAGGAAGCGGTGAATCTGCCGGCGCTGTTTCTTGTTGGGGCGCTCGCTGTGGACGCCAGCGTTGCCGGCCCGTCGCTCGGCGCTAGCCTGCTCGCGCCTGGCGATACTGGCTTCGGTTTCCCGGTACAGGGTGCGGGCGACGTCGGCGCCGCGGCGCTGGTCGGACAGGGCCAGCACCTCCACTTCCACCAGATCCCATCCCTGGCGGATGCCCAGGGTGATGCCGGTGGTGATCTCCTTGCTGGCTTTGATCCGCTGGCCGTCGGCGTGCACCTTGCCGCCCTCGATGGCCTGCTTGGCGATGCTGCGGGTCTTGTAGAAGCGCGCGGCCCAGAGCCACTTGTCGATGCGTACTTTGTCCATTGAGGTGTGAATTTGATTACTCAATTGAAAGGGTTTGCGCCTGTAGGAGCGGGCCATGCCCGCGATCGATCCGGGATTCAACCACCGCCGGTCGCGGGCATGGCGGATGGCCGCCCCGCCGCTCCTACAGCGAGAACTAGCCGCGGCTCGTTTCAAATAGTCATTATCTCATCGAACTGGTGAATCGCCGGGAAATCCGCGATCTCCCGCATGGGGCCGCGGCTGTCCGGCTGGCGGATGCACAGCAACCGGCCGATGCCGTAGGCGCGGGCGGCGGCTAGTACGCTCTCGTTGTCGTCCACGAACAGGGTGCGGGAGGGCTCGAAGTCGATATGTTCCCGCAGCGCCGGCCAGAAGTGTTCGCTCTCCTTGGCGTGGCCCAGGTCGTGGGAGGAGACGATGCCGTCCAGCCAGCGGTCTATGCCGGTGATTTCCAGCTTGTGGGCGAGGCCGGCCGGATGGGCGTTGGTGACCAGTTGTACCTGCTTGTCCAACCGGCGCAACCCCTCGAGAAAGGATTCTGTCTGCGGGCGCAGGGCAATGCGGTCCTCAATCTCGCGCAGGATGGCGGCGATATCCAGTTTCAGTTCCCGGGACCAGAAGTTCAGGCAGTACCACTCCAGGGTGCCGCGGCGGGCATCGATCTGCGCGCCCAACTGCTCTTCCGCCTGTGCCAGCGGGATATCGTGGATCTCCGCGTAGCGCCTGGGCAGGTGGGTGAGCCAGAAGTGGTTATCGTAGTGCAGGTCGAGCAGGGTGCCGTCCATATCCAACAGCACCGTGTCGACGTTTTGCCAGTCGAGCATGGGATTCAGTTTACCTCTCGTTTAAGGGCGATGGAGCAGAGCATAGGCCATGTTCTTGTCGCCCTTATGAATTCCCATTATGCCCGCGCGCGAGCCAGCCCGTACAGCAGCGCCAGCTGCGCCCCGTAGTAGGTGACCATGATCGCGGTGCCGGCCATTGGCAGCGGGATCACGAATTTATTCAGCGCGATCAGGGTATCGGAAACCATAAAGGTGACAGCGCCGGCGAACAGCAGCGCAGAGTCGCCCCGGTGGGCGGCGGCGCAGAGGGCCATGATCACGATCGCCAGCAGGTAGACCAGCACTGCTGGTGCCAGTTCCTCCGCCGCCGGCAGCAGCACTCGCGCCAGCAGCAGGGCGGTGATCAGCACCGGTACGCCGCGCAGCGCGGTGCGCCGGCTGCGGAAGTCCGCCGCGCGCAGGAAGTTGCCGGCGTAGATCAGCTGCGCGAGCAGGAAGGCGCCAAGGCCATAGACAAAGCCATTGGAGAACTCCAGGGCCAGCAACAGGTCTCCCAGCGCGGAGAAAGTCAGTGCGCAGAGGGTCAGGGTGCGGGTGAAGCCTCCCAGGCTGCGCAGGGCGAGCAGCGCGAGTATGGCGATGGGCACAATTTTCATCGACGCCATCCAGGGGCCGCGCAGGCCGTAGGCATCGAGCACCATATAAATCGCCGCACACGCCGTGAAGGCCAGGAGCGGGCGCGACAGGGACCGTGACAGCGGACTCGCGACGGTTGCGGGGGACTCAGTCATGGCTTTTCTCGCGTTTTTCTTGTATTTGTGTGGGGCAGTATTTGGCAAGAATATTCGACAGGCAAATCAGGAGAGCGTCGCGCATGAAGGCAGCCAATATTCTCGAAACCATCGGCAACACACCCCACGTCCGCATCAATCACCTGTTTCGCCCGGATATCGAGGTGTGGATGAAGGTGGAGCGCTTCAATCCCGGCAGCAGTATCAAGGACCGCATCGCACTGTCGATGGTGGAGCAGGCGGAGGCCAGCGGCGAACTCAAACCCGGCGGAGTGATTGTCGAGCCCACTTCCGGCAACACCGGCGTCGGCCTGGCGATGGTGGCCGCGGTGCGCGGCTACCGGCTGATTCTCACCATGCCGGAATCCATGTCGGTGGAGCGGCGCAAGATCATGAAGGCGATGGGTGCGGAAATCGTGCTGACCCCCAGGGAGCGCGGCATGGGCGGCGCCATCGAGCGGGCCCAGGAACTGCTGGAGGAGAACGCCAACAGCTGGATGCCGCAGCAGTTCAACAACCCCGCCAACGTCAAGGCGCACCGGGAGAAGACCGCACAGGAAATCCTCGCGGATTTTCCCGAGGGGCTGGACTACCTGATCACCGGCGTCGGCACCGGCGGCCATATCACCGGTTGCAGCGAAGTGCTGAAAGAGCATTTCCCCAAACTGAAGACCTTCGCGGTGGAGCCGGAGAAATCACCGGTGATCACCGGCGGCGAGAAGGGCCTGCACCGGCTGCAGGGAATCGGCGCGGGCTTTATACCGAAGATCCTCAATACCGACGTCCTCGACGACGTTATCCTGGTCAGCGAGGAGGACAGCTTCGAGATGGCCCAACAGTGTGCCCTGAGGGAGGGGATCTTCGTCGGCATCTCCTCCGGCGCCACCCTGGCGGCGGTAAAACAGCGCCAGGACCAGCTCCCTGCCGGCAGCCGGGTGCTGATATTCAGCTACGACACCGGCGAGCGGTACCTGTCTATCGAGGGCCTCTTTCCCGCCTGAAAAATTGTTCAAGTTGAGCCGTAGGGTGCGCCGCGCGCACCACTGCAGAGCCGAGCCCCGGTGCGCACGGCGCACCCTACTGTCGGCTACCGGTGAGATCGCCGGAGCCGATGCGTATAATGCCCCGCTCATACAAGCAGGAGTGATTATGGACAAGGCGCTGGATATGAAGGTATTGGTGGAGCAGGTGATCGACATCTGCGCCCGCGCGGGCGAGGCGATCCTCGAGGTGTACAACAGCAGCGCCGAGCTGGAAGTGGATACCAAGGCGGACGATTCCCCGGTCACCGCCGCAGACCTGGCCGCCCACCGGTTGCTGGAGCCGGCGCTGGCGGCGCTGATCGAAGGTGTGCCGGTGCTCTCCGAGGAACAGGAAACCCTGCCCTATAGTGAGCGCCGACAGTGGAAGCGCTACTGGATCGTCGACCCGCTGGACGGCACCAAGGAATTTATCCGCCGCACCGGCGAGTTCACCGTGAACGTGGCGCTGATCGAGGACGGCGAGCCGGTGCTGGGGGTGGTGCACGTACCGGTGCTGGATATCACCTACGCCGGCTGCAAAAACAACGGCGCCTTCAAACGCAGCGCCGGGACCGAACAGTCGATTCGCGTGCGCAGCCTGGCGCCGCGCCTTGAGGCCGGCGAGCCGGTGGAACTGGTGGCCAGCCGCAGCCACGGCGCCGGCGCCGTGGACCGTCTGGTGGAACGCATCGAATCCGATCTGGGCAGTGTGGCCTGCAAGAATATGGGCAGTTCGCTCAAGCTGTGCCTGGTGGCCGAGGGCGCTGCGGACCTCTACCCGCGCCTGGCGCCCACCTGCGAGTGGGATACCGCCGCGGCCCAGGCGGTAGTGGAGGCCGCGGGAGGCGTGGTGGTGGACGACAAGTTCCGGCTGTTGCGCTACAACACCAAGGATTCCCTGCTCAATCCCCACTTCTATGTCATCGGCGACTCCGGGTTTCCCTGGCGAGAATTGCTCACAAAGTAACCAATTTCAACTAAGCTTTACTGTAAGCCAAGTTTTCGGGCGACCAGGTTCGCCCGGCTGTCTGTATTGGTAGAGGTAGAGCCATGACCCGCCCCCGCAGCGCTCACGTCAACATCAGCGAGAGCGAGACCCGCAAGCTGCGCCAGCAGCTGGAAGTGGAAATCACCTGGCTGAACCGGCAACTGGAGGAGCTGCAGGGTGCGGAGACCGACCTGGATATCTCCCTGCTGCAGACCTACCGGGAGATGATCTTCTCCCGTCGCGCGCTGCTCGGCCGCATTCCCCGCTGAGGCGGAAATTTTTTCAAAGGCCTTGGAAAGGCGCGCAATTTTATTTTGGGAAAACTCCCAGGCCCGGAGTTTTTTCGCGCGCAAATTTGCCACGGAAAACTGAAAGCCGTCTACGCTTGGTACGTTAATGTAATAAGAGTAACGTCCGATGCGTTATCCGGTTGTGGTTCACAATATTGAATACGCCGGCTTCGGCGCCATAGCGCCGGACCTGCCCCATTGCCATTGCCACGCCGACACCCTCGATGCCACGCTGCAGAAAATGGCGGAAACCATTTTGCAGCGCCTGGAAGAAGTGCGTGCCGTTGGAAAGGCGCCGCCCACGCCGGGCAATATAGAAACCCTGCGCAACAACCCGGCTTTTGCCGGCGGCATCTGGGCCATTATCGACGTGGCACATTCCCACTCGTCTCCCAGCGCCGAACCCTGAATATCTATCGGTAAATCGTTTGCACCAAGGAAGGTTGTGATGAAAAAAATCCTGTTTGTCCTCGCTTTTCTCACCTCATCTACAGCCGGCGCGATAGGGTGGAACAACCCCATCGAAGGTATCTGCGCCGGCGAATACCGGGTGATTACCACTCTTGGTTCGGGGCAGGGCGATCTGCAGATCGAGAACGACCAGGATTTTTTCGGCCTCGCCAGTATCGGCATCACGCCCACGGTGGGAGTTTGGCAGGTGGAGCTGCGCTACTCCCATTTCGACGGTAGCGGTGTTACCGTCGACCAGTACGGCATCAACTTCAAGGTGGATTTCAGTCTCGCCTGCGACGTGCAGTGCCTCTACTGGATGGCGGGCTGGAACTACGGCGAGTTCGACGTGGACACTGTGGAGCAGCACGGCTTTGTATTCCTGGTGGACGACCACGACGAGCAGAGCTACTGGAACGCCGGGGTCGGCTACCGCTACAACTGGACGGACGACCTGGATACGTCGTTGGAGTACAACTACAACGATATCGATCGGGTGGCGGGAGTTGACCTGGGGCACCTGCGTACGTGGACGCTCAATTTAAGTTATCGTTTCTAGGTGCAACCGCTCCTACAAGAGTAATTCCTCCTTGTAGGAGCGGCCGCTGGCCGCGATCAGGTTTCCAGGTTATTTAAAAGCGTAGGAAAGACTCATATTCACCCCACTCTCCCGCGCCAACTGGTAGCCGTTGTAGTGCGCGGAAATATCCCCCACCCACTCCAGCCCAAGGCGTACGCCGTCCAGCGCGCCGTCCTGCGCCACCAGGTTGAGGCCCAGCCCCAGGTCCAGCAATTCACCGCCGTAATTGCCCTGCAGATCCGCCGGGCTCGAGTGATTGTGCGAACCCTTGTAGTGACCGTCGATATCCCCCTCTTTTGAGTACTGCAATCGCGCCGACAGGCTCAACCAGTCGGCCACGCGGTAGGCACTCCAGGCAGTGGCGCCGTAGCGCTCGCCAAAGGCGAAGCCGGAATCGTTTTCGCTCTCCATCGGCAGGCGCGCGGAGAGCTGGGCTCCCCAGCTCAGTCTGTCCCGTGCGCCCGTGTAGGTGACGGAGGGCAGCAGGTCCCAGGTGCCGGTGCCCAGCTGCATACCGTAGTGGACGAAGGTGCCGTCGGCATTTTTCTCGTCCACCGAACCGGTGGGCGCGCTCACCGCCAGGGTTGCGTGCAGCCGCTGGGCGCCGGCGTCCGCCAGGCGGAAGAGTCCGCCTACCACCGTGTCGCCGGTGCCGGAAACCCGGCCCCTGTGGCTGCCCATCTCGTGGCCGCCGTGCGTATCGCCGTGGCCGCCGCCGGTCATCGCCATATCCATTTCCATGGACATTGTCTGGGGCATCAGCATCAGGGTCAGGTCGTCGGACACCGCATACATGATGTCCAGCATATGCATTTCCATGGTCATACCGGCGGGCATCATCGAATAGCCGGCTGCGGCCAGGTCCGCCGCGTCCACCTCGTCCGAACCGCGATAGACCCCGGAATATTCGTCGCGCACGGCGCGGTAGCCGAACATCCACTCACCTTTCGCGTGCAGGTGATCGGCCATCACCCCGGCGGGAGCGTGGCCCTCGGGTAGAAAGATCGGCGCCCTGTCCCCGTGGGCGAAAGCGGTTTGCGTGATGAGGCCGGCCGTGGCGGCCAGCAGAACGGAATTAATTTGTTTCACGGATTTTCTCCTGCAATATTTCCGCGCACCGCAAACGCTTTGCAGTGCGCAAATTAAAAAGTTTTTTCGTAACTGCTCACTCGCAGGGAATGTGCGTTGGGTGCCCGCGATCGGCCTCTGTTCGCGGGCATGTCGGATGGCCGCCCCGCCGCTCCTACAGGGGGAGTAGTTACGTTTTTTCTTTCTAGAGATACAGGAAATTGGGAGGGGCGCGCTCGGGCGGCAGAAAATAGCGGTGCCTTTGAGCGCTATTTTTTGTGGGATTGGCAAAGGAGGGGGAAATCCCCGCGATACCCGCGAAAACTTCCGCAGTGCCGGTGACCGCCGCGGTGGCGACGGTGGAAAAGCTGCAGTGATTGTCGGCAAAACTCTGCGCCGTGGGCGCGTCGTGCTGGTGGCCGGCCGGATGGTGATGGCCGTTGTGGCGCGGGGCGAGCAGTTCGAGTAGCAGCGCGCTGCGGCTGTCGCCGTGGCAGTATCCGTAGGGAGCGCCGCCGGCCAGCGGCGCGGGCATAAAGCCCGCGGGCACCAGGCCGCGCACCGCGAGGAATACCGCCAGCAGCAGTACGGCCTGCCAGCGGTGTAAATTGAAGGGTCTGCGCTGTGCCATCGTTTTTGTCGGGTCCGGCTTCGGCAGCGGGATCGATCGCGGCCAGCGGCCGCTCCTAACAAAGATTCTTTTCACTGTAGGAGCGGCCGTTGGCCGCGATCAAAGTTTCAGGATAACCACGGGCTCAGATTCTACCGCTGCGCTTAAGGCGCCAGTAACTCTCCACCAGCGCCATATGCAGCTGCGCCGGCTCCGAGTCCACCACCAGTACGTTGCGCGCGCGCAGTTGTTGCAGCAGGCGTGCGCGGCGGTGCAGGAAATCCCGCGCGGCGGTCCAGTCGATGGCGCTGTCGAAGTCGCGCACCGGTTCGTGCACCAGGTTATCCAGCGCGGTCTCCCGCAGGCTGGCCACCATCACCAGGTGCCGGCGGCTCAGCAGCTGCACCGCGGCCAGCAGTTCGTCGCTGTCCTCGTCGCGCAGGTTGGTCACCAGAATGACCAGGGCGCGGCGCTGGTGCCGGGCCAGCAGCTGCTGCGCGGCGCCGCTGAAGTCGCTGTGGGCCGTGCCGGAGTGCAGGTCGTAGACGTGGTTGAGCAGCAGGTTGATACTCCCCTCCCCCTTTACCGGCGGCAGCTCGCTGTCGCCGCCGCCGGTGGCGAAGGCGTGCAGACCCACCGCGTCCCCCTGCTTGATCGCCACGTAGGCGGACAGCAGCAGCGCGTTGAGGGCGTGGTCGAAGTGGCTGAGTTCGCCGTCCTTGGTGCGCATGCGGCGGCCGCAATCCAGCATGTAGACGATTTCCTGGTCGCGCTCGTCCTGGTACTCGCGGCTGATCAGTTTGCGCATGCGCGCGCTGGCCCGCCAGTCCACCTGCCGCTGGCTGTCGCCGCGACGGTATTCGCGCAACTGGCGGAAGTCCATGCCTTCGCCGCGGCGCTGCTGCTGGTGCAGGCCCAGGTAGCGCAGGCTCTGCTCGGTGCTGAGCGCCTGCAGCGAGGAGATGCCGAGGAAATTGGGGTAGACCTTCACCGTCTGCGGCTCGCCCAGCAGCACTTTTTTCTGCCAAAGTCCCCAGGGGGCGTCCGCCAGCACTTCGATGCGGCCGAAGTCGGCGCGGCCGCGATGGTGTGGTACCACGGGGTAGTCGATCTCCACTTCCTGGTTGCAATCCAGCTGCGCGCGGCGCGGCAGTGCGCGGCTGCGCAATTGGTCGGGAAGCTGGTCGCTCACCAGCAGCGCCAGCGGGCGCGGTCCGAAATTGCGCAGGGTGAGCCGCACCCGGTTCTCAACTCCAAGGGCCAGGTTCCCGGGGAGTTGCCGTTCGCCCTCCGCTCCCCGCACTTTGCGCCCCACCAGCCAGTCCAGCAGTGCCGCCCCCAGCAGCAGGGCGCCGGTGCACCACCAGGCGGTGGCGAGCCCGTCGGCGGCGCGGGGCAGCCAGATGCGCGCGGCGCTGACCACCAGCGCCGCCAGGCACCAGTAGCCGAGCAGTTTTACCAGGCGGCGGCTCGGTCTCACAGCCGGGGCGCTTCCACTGTTTCGATGATCTGTGCCAGTACCGAGTCCGCGGTCTCGCCGTCGATCTCCATATCCGGCGACAGGCCCACGCGGTGGCGCATTACCGGGATAGCCATGGCCTTGACGTCATCCGGCAGTACGAACTCGCGGCCCTGGAGCAGCGCCTGGGCGCGGGCCGCCTGCAACAGGCCGATACTGGCGCGGGGGCCGGCGCTGCGGCGCAGCTGCGCGCTTTCGCGGGTGGCGCGCACCAGGCGCACTGCGTAGTGCAGCACCTGCTGATCTACCGCGACTTTGGGCACCAGGGCCTGCAACTGTTGCAGCTGTTCGACGGTGAGCAGGCCGACCGGCTGTTGCAGCTGCTGTTCGATGCGCCCGCTGCTCGCCGCCGCGGCCAGTTTCAATTCCGCCTCCAGGCTGGGGAAATCGATCAGCACCTTGAGCAGAAAGCGGTCCAGCTCCGCCTCCGGCAGCGGATAGGTGCCCTCCTGCTCGATGGGGTTCTGGGTGGCCAGCACCATAAACGGGCTCGGGGTGGGCAGGGCTTCGCCGTCGATGGTGACCTGCTTCTCCTGCATCACTTCCAGCAGCGCCGCCTGGGTTTTCGCAGGAGCGCGGTTGATTTCGTCCGCCAGCAACAGGTTGGTGAACACCGGTCCGCGGCGCACCTCGAAGCGGCTCTCGCCCATGTGGTAGATGGCGTGGCCGGTGACGTCCGCAGGCATCAGGTCCGGGGTGAACTGGATGCGCCGGAAGCGGCCGCCGAAACAGTTGGCCAGGGAGCGCACCAGCAGGGTCTTGCCCAGGCCAGGCACCCCCTCGAGCAGTACGTGGCCGGAGGCGAGCAGCGCGATCAGCACCTGCTCCACCACTTCCTCCTGGCCGATCAGCAGCCGGTTGATGGTATTGCGCAGCAGTGTCAGCTGGGCGCCGGCGGCCTGCCATTGTTCAGTTTCCGCGGATTGTTCTGTGGGGGTATTCAGGGTTTCGCTCATAGTGCGGCCTCGATTTGCTGCAGTTTGCGCATCTGTTCGGTAAAGGTCTCTTCGCTCCGGGGCGGGTCGCCCCAGAGGGTCGCGGCGATGGAGGATTCGTCCAGCCCGGTCTGTGCGGCCAGTTGTGTGCAGAGTTTGCGCCGGATCGGCGGGCTGGCGCGCTCCCCGCCCAGCCGTCGCAGCAGCGCGTCCCGCTGCTGGCGCACCAGGTTTTCGCAGTGCCCGGCGCGCCAGTAGTAGTGGCCGCAGGCGGAGATATGTTCCAGCAGCGAGCGCCGCGCGGTCTCCGGTTCCGGCGCGCGGGGGCCGAAGCGGCGCGAGCGGTACAGCAGCCAGGCGAGCAGGGCCAGGGCGCCGGCGAGGAAGAACTCCCCGGCGTAGCGCCGCGCCAGCTCTCCCAGCGAGTCGAAACGCGGGCGGGTGAGAAAGACGAAGTTGCCGTCGGAGGCGAGCAGGCGCAGCAGGTAGGCGTGGTCGAAATGGCCGATGCGGTCCGATCGCCAGAGGCCGCCGTCCGCGACAATGGTGATCAGCCCGTCGCCGCGCTCGAACTGCATAAAGGGCACGCCGGTGTCGTCGCGGTGAATTTTGGCCCAGAATACGGGCCCGTCGCTGGCCTCTTCTTCCTCCAGTGCCGGGTGTTGAAGCTGGTGGCGGCCGGTGAAATGCAACCGGTACTCGCCGCCATCTTCGGTGGCCAGGGTGACCAGGTCCTCCGGGTCCACATCCGGATTGCGCGGCGGTTTTTCCTCTTCGGCGGACTCCTCCTTCTCCTCCGGTTCGCCCTCGCGCAGGCGGCGGTTGTGTTCGCGGAGTATTTCGCTGGCGCTCTTGCCCTCGAATTCCTCCGCCTCTTCGCCGAGGAGTTCGCGGAAGGGGTGCTCGAAGTCGATTCCGTCCCGCTCCTCCAGGGAGACCTCCAACCGGTCCAGCAGCCAGTCCCGCTCGCCCTCGCCCGCGATATGGGCTACCACAATGGCGTGGCCGCCGCTCTCCACCCAGCCGAGCAGTTCGTCCGCGCGCTTGAGGTTATACGCCTGGCTGGAGCTGGCCAGATAGAGGGTGTCGTCGGGGGCGAGAGTATTCAGTACGGAGATATTGTCTGCGCGCCGGGTTTGCAGGCCGTCGGCGGCGAGGAACTGCTCCGCGGCCAGGTAGGGGTTGCGCCGGGCCTCCGGCCCCCAGCCGAGGTCCAGTTCCTCGCTGTAGCGCTCGAAGAAATACAGGAAGGCCGCGGTGGTGGCGGCGGTGAGCAGCAGTGATACGGCGAGAAGAAACCTAGTCACGGGCAAACACCTCTTGCCACTGTCCGCACAGGGTCTGCACCCGCGCCATTTCCGGCGCGCGGTGGGCGTAGGCGAGCTGTTGCCAGACCGCAGTCAGCTGCTGTACGAAGCCGCTCAGCGCCGAACTCACCGGCGGCTGTTCTTGATTCCCTCCCCGGCGGTGCTCTACCAGCCGCGCGCACTCGCGCTCTGTGAGGTGATCGCCGAACTCAAAGAGGTAGTCCTCGATCAGGTGTGACAGGGTGGCGCGATACAGCAGCCCCAGTCCGGCCCGCTGCTCGCCCTGTTGCCACAGGCGCAGCACCTCGGCACAGACATCCGCCGGCAGGCTGGACTGGCGCACGTCCAGGCCGAACAGGGTCTCCGGCACGGCCTTTTTTTCTCGCGGGGGCTTTCTGTGGAATTTAAGTGCCCGGCCGAGCTGTTCGCGGTAGTGCCAGAGCAGGTAGGCCGTCAGGCCGATGGCACCGATCCACAGCAGTACTTCCAGCAATCCGGCAACAAGCGGGCCCCAACTGGTTCCGCTGTCCGGAGGCTCATCCGCGGACAGGCTCTCCAGCCACTCGAGAAGGGCGATCACCCATTCGGGGAAGGCCTCGCTCTGCCAGTCGATTTCTTTCAGGCGCCAGCTCTTGACGGTCTCCATCCGGTGGAAGTCCTCGCCCGCAAGGATTTCGTCGATCTGTTCCCGCGCCTGCTCCGGAGTGCCCCCGGCATCGGCGCGGGCCTGCAGTGCCGGCGCCGCGGCAAAAATGCCCAGGGCGCACAGCAGCATCAGCTGCGCCGCGAGGGGGGCGGTCTTTTCGCTGCGCCGCTGGCGTTCCACCAGGTTGCGGAACTGTATCTCGATATCCCAGGCCTCCAGTTCGATGCGCCGGCCGATATACAGGGAGAAACCGCAGACGATATAAAAGGGCGCGACCGCGGCCATCACCAGCAGGTAGAGGCAGTTCAGTGCCCACACCAGCCAGGTTTGCCCGCTGATCAGAAAGGGCATCCAGTCGATCTCCACCTGCTCCGGTATCAGCAGGTAGATCAGTGCTGCCAATGCCAGGAAAAGGATTATTTCCAGGTGGTACCCGGTGAGCGTCAACCAGGTGGCGGCGCTGGCGTGCTTGCGGTGCAGCACGCCGATGCGCGCCCCCCGCGCCGCGCCGCTGCTCTGCTCCAGCAGGGTCACTGGCATATCGAAGGAGCGTGTGGGGCTGAGGCGCCGCCAGCTGAGCCACGCCAGCCAGTCGCGGCGGTTGACGGAAAAGAACTGCTTTAGCGCGGCGCCGGCGGACATCCTCTCACCGAACAGCGCGCGGCTGGCGATCAGCAGCGGCAGGCGGTCGTACACCGGCTTCAGCCACCAGACCAGGAAGAACGCCCACCCCGGGGAGTCGCGCAGCAGCAGCGCTACGATCCCGAACACCAGCGCCGCCGGCAGCAGCCACACGACAAACAGCGGCCACCACAGTCGCCGCGCCAATGCCACGCCCAGGTCGATGGATTCCCAGGGCGAGCGCAGCCGCGCGCGCACCGCCAGCCGGTTAAGGTCCACGGTTCGCCTCCCCGCGCCCGGCGAGGGCGAAGTAAGCGATCACCAGCAACCAAAGCGCCGCGCCCACGCCCAGTTTTATTCCAATCCCCAGTTGGGTGCTGGAGGACCAGAAGGCCTCCAGGAAGGCGGCGATCACCAGCATCGCGAAGGTGCCGTACATGATTTTCATCGCCTCGACACTGGCCAGGCGCAGTGCCACCAGGCGACGGTGGCGGCCGGGATCGATCAGCGACTGGCCCAGGCGCAGGCCGGCGGCGCCGGCGAAGACGATGGCGGTCAGTTCGAAGGCGCCGTGGCCGATCACGAAAGGATAAAAGGTGGATACGAAGCCCACCCGGCTGATATGCCCGAACACCGCGCCCAGGTAGACGCCGTTGAACACCAGGAAAAAAATCGACCCCAGGCCGAAGAGGATGCCCCCCGCAAAGGTGCGGAAGGCGATGCCGATATTGTTCTTGATATAGAAACCGAACATCATCAGGTCGGAATCGGAGCCGCGCTCGCGGCCCAGCACCCGGTTGGCAGGGTCGTACATGGATTCGAACTGCATCACCTGCTCCGGGGTCATCACCGCGTAGATCAGCGCATCGTTCCAGTAGCTGCCGAGCCCCAGCACCAGCGCCGGCAGCACGAAGAGCGCGGTGGCCAGCCAGACGTAGCGGGCCTGCTCGCGGATTGCCCGGGGAAAGCCGGCGGAGAGATACCACAGCCAGGTGTTTTTGCGCAGGGTTTGCTGCTGGTAGACCCGGTGGTGCGCGGCCATCACCAACTGGTTGAGGCGGTCGATCAGGCGGTTGGTGTACTGGCGCTCCACTGCCACCGCCAGCTGCTGGCACAGGCTGCGATAGGCCGCCGGCAGGTCCAGGCCGGCATCGCCGCCGCGCTTGAGCCATTGCTCCAACTGCTGCCAGCTCTCGCCGTACTTGTTCTCGAAATCGTTCTGTTTCATTTATCTGGAACCGAGCAGCCAGCAGCCCACGGCGCGCAGGTACTGCAAACCGGTTTCACCGGATTTGCCGGTCACCGGCTCCAGCAGCCCGGCCAGCTCCCGTTGTCGCGCCTCGCTGAGTTCGCCGTGGCGCTCCGCCAGGCTGATTACCGCCAACTGGTCCTGCAGTTGCAGGTCGCGGGGCGGCGCCAGCGGCGCGACCTTGGGCAGCTCCGGTCGCTGCCCGCCGGTCTGCCGGTAGACCACCAGGGTGCCCGCGGCCATGTCCCCCAGGCGCTGGAAGTTTTTGTTCAGGACCATGGACAAAGTGCCGGCGGCGTAGCCGAACGGCAGGAAGTCGGCGAAGCGCAACAGGTTGCGCAGCAGGGAAGCGCCCCAGGACACGGGGGTGAGATTGTCGTTGACCACGATCAGGCCGAAGGCTTTCTTGCCCGGGGTCTGGCCGTTGCGCACCACTTCAAAAAATACCGGATAGAACCACTCCAGCAGGAAGGAGCACAGCAGCCATATCCCCATACCCGCGCGATCGGCGAACGCCAGCGCAATGCCGAGCGCGGCGAGGATCAGCGAACGGTAGAAGACATCCACCGCATAGGCGAGGATGCGCGGCACAGGCCCGGCGGCCTGTGCTTTCAGGTCGATGCCCTCGGGGGTCTCGATACTGTAGGCGGTGTCCAACAAACCACCATCCCCCGCAAATTAAGCGTTTTCCGGACCGGCACCGAAGACTTTGCGGTACACAACGCCATAGGCCACGGCCACGGTGGGGATCGCCCAGATCAGGCCGATCAGCAGCGCCAGGCCGCCCACCACGTAGATCAGTAGGCACAGCAGCAGGAAGCCGAACATGGGAAACCAGTGCTTGGTGATCGCCTTGCGTGATGTCTCCAGCGCCTGCCAGGGACCCAGGCCCTTGTCCACGATCAACGGGATTGCCAGGATATAGGCCACCGCCAGGTAGATACCGGGAATAATCAGCAGCGCGAAGCCGATAACGATCAAAATCGACATCAGAATATTGCACACAACCAGAGGCACTATCTTGTCGAAGTGGGAGAAGACCTCGGTGCCGGATACCTTTTCATCGCGGGCGATCTTGATGCCGATCATCAGCATCCCGGCGACTATCGGCGCCGCGGCGGCGGTGACGATCAGCTGGTGCAGCAGCGAGGAAGTGACGGAGGCGTTCGCGGCCTCCTCTGGATCGAAAGCGGGGTAGCCGGTGATCAGGCCGGAGATAAAGGTAATAACCCCCGCGGCGATCACGTAGAGCAGAATGCCCAGCCACACAGTGCCCTTGTGGCCCTTGATGCGGCCCCAGGCCTCGCTGATGATTTCGCCAACGGAAATCGCGTAGTCCCCTGCCAGTCCTTTTTCCAGAGAGCCGTAGTCCCCGCTCTCTTCCCCCGCGGTCAGCTCCGATTCCGGGGCTTTATAGATGTCACTCATTGTTTTGATATCCTGTCTCGATTCTTTTTTGTCCAGAGTCACAGAGCCCATCCGACCAATATCTCACAGCCGCACCCCCTGCGACAATCCCACAGTAGGATTAGGCGATCGGTGCGGCAGGCGATAAGATCGGCGGCGGGAAAAGAGAGAGCGCGAATCATGAAGAAAGGACTGCTGATTTCAGCACTGCTGCTGGCACTGTTCGCCGGCGGCTATGCCGCCCTGCCCTGGTACACTGCGGAGCAGATAGTGCGGGCCGCGGAGGCGGAGGACATCGAGCGGCTGCGGGGCTACATAGACTTTCCCACCCTGCGCGAAAACCTCAAACAGCGCTTGCAGCGGCGGCTGCGCGAATCCATGGGCGAGTCGGTGCCGGAGGAGCTGAGCGAGCTGCTCACCGCTGGTGCCAACCTGTTTATCATGCCCCTCCTGAACCAGCTGGTAACCCCGGAGGGCATCGGTGACCTGCTGCGCGGCGGCAAAAACCTGCGCGAGTTCGAGCGGGAGCTGTACCGGGATTCGCTGCCGAACGGGGATTCTCCGGAGCCCGACCCAATAGATCGCGAGGGCGACTGGCGGCTGCTGAGCTGGCGTTTCCTGGACATCAACCGCGTCGCCGCCGACTGCGGCGACGACAACGGCGCGCAGCTGCGCCTGATACTGCAGCGCCAGGGACTGCACTGGCGGCTGGTGGATATCGCCCTGCTGGACCGGAAAGAAGAATTAAAGTGGACCGGAATTTGATATGAAAATGGAAGACTCCCTCAACGTATTCGGTGATCCCCTGCTGCCCTGCAGCACGAACCCGCTCACCGGCTTTTTTCGCGACGGCTGCTGCAACACCAACGAGCAGGACGTCGGCTCGCACACGGTGTGCGTGGAAGTCTCCGAGGAATTCCTGAATTTCTCCCGCGCCCGGGGCAACGACCTCAGCACCCCCATGGAAGAATTCGGCTTCCCCGGCCTGGAGCCCGGCGACCGCTGGTGCCTCTGCGCCGCCCGCTGGCTAGAGGCCCAAAAGCATGACATGGCACCGCGGGTCTATTTGCAGCGCACGCATGTGAAGGCTTTGGAAATAGTGCCGCTGACGGTGTTGCGGCGGTATGCGGTGGATCTCAACTAACGGCTCGCCGAATGGCGCTGGCTTTTGTAGGAGCCCGCGTGCAGGCGAATACTAGAGCTTAAACGACAGCGGTTAGGTAATTGTTTTTCGTAGGATGGGCAAAGCGGAGCGTGCCCATCAGGGTCGTCGAAGATGGGCACGCTCCGCTTTGCCCATCCTACATAAAATCACCTAGATCAGGACGGCAGGAAGTCAATCGAGTAATTCAGCGTGGCCCGATCCACGTTGGCCGCTCCAAAGTTGATCAGGCGGATTCTGGCCAGGAGTTTCCGCTCCAGGTCCGGGCTGTTCAATTCGCTGCTGACCAGTTTTATTCCCGAAACACTGCCATTGGGCTCGATGATCAGCTGCACAGTGACCTTGCCTTGTAGTGTGGGGTCGCGGCGCAGGGCGCGGTTGTAGATGGCGTAGATGGCGCTCTTGTTGGCTTCCATTACGCTGCGGATGGATTCCTCGGCGCGGGCGGATTTTTCGCGGCGCGCTTTCTGGCCCGCTTCCCGGGCGGCGCCGCTGGCCTGGGCGTTTTCGACCACGGTGGTCTCCCGCGCGGCCAGGGCTCTGCCGCCGGTGTCGCGGCTCAATTTGCCGGTGTTGACGCCGCCGCTGGCGGTCTTGGAGCGGTCGGAGATCAGTGAGCGGTCTACGGTTTTCGCGCTGGTGGCGGCGCCCGCTGCCAACTGACCGCTGCTGACTTCCGCGATATCGACGCTCTCGCGCATCGCCAGCAGGTCATCCTGCATCTGCAGCAGTCCGCTGTTGGCGGCTTTCTTGCGTGCGAGCTCCACTTTCGCCGCGGGGGGCTTTTCCTGGATTTTGGGTTCTGGCTTCGGTTCGGGCTTTTTCGGTTCCGGTGCTTTTTTCTCCGGCTGCTTTTTCTCCACCGGCTTTGGCTTGGGTTTCGGTTCCGGCTTGGGCAGGGTTTTCTTTTCCAGGATCACCTTGGCCAGTTGCGGCGGAATCCGCTCGGCCTGTTCGCGGGTGAGTTCCGGCACCGGGATCAGCGCCACGACGATGCCCAACAGGAGAAACGCGATCAGGCCGTGCTTGAGAAAGCGGACGAATCGTTTGTCCTCTTCCTCGCTGGCGGACCAGGGCAGTACCGTTCCCTGGAACAGCCAGGGGGCGTATTGGGGATTGATTGCACTTGCCATATCAGCTGCCGACCCCCGTCTCCGGTGGGTCTTCTGGCGTTGTCTGGTTGACGGCGAAAGACATATCGCGGAAATCCGCCGCCGCGCAGGTTTGCATAATCTGTTTCAGCAGTTGGTAGGGCACTTTTTCGTCCCCCATGATGGTCACCGCACGGCCTGCTTCCTTCTTTTCCTCCGGCAGGGGCCCCGCGCGTTCGGCGTGGTATTTCAGTTCCGCCAGCAGCGGAGCTATCTGTTCGGCACTGCCGTCGATCTCGCCGACGCGCGCGACCAGGCGCTCGCCCACGAACAGCTGTTCGCCGTTGACGCGCACCAGGGTGGTCAATTCGGGTTTCTGGTTAGAGGTGGAGTCCGGCAGTTTGATCGTCTTGTCGGTCTGCAGCACTTCCACATCCGAGGAGTTCACCAGCAGGAAAAACACCAGGATGGTGAAGATATCCATCAGCGAAACCAGGTTGAGTTTCGACTGCTGTTTTTTCTGCCGCTGTTTGCGCTCTTGCAGCTTGGCGGCCACATTCAAATTCATCTTATTGCCCCGCTGCGGTTTCCAGGGATTGCGCTTGAGCCCGGGGCGCATCGCCCAGGGATACCTGCGGGAAGAGTTCCGCGTCCACCACCGACGCGGCCACCACCGCGCGATAGCTGCGCGCGGTGTCCATGGCGGCCACCAGGGTTTTGTAGGGGGTGTTCACTTCGGAGAGAATCACCAAGTCTTTCTTGTCGATGGATTTTTCGCGCAGCTGCCGTTTCACTTCCTGCAGCACATCCGACACAGTGTCAAAATCCGGCTCGCCGTCCCGGTGCGGTATGCGCTTGACCCGCATGCCGGCCGGATAGTTGATATCGATATGGGATTGGCGCAGCACCACTTCCAGCTGCCGGTTTTCCTCGCCGCTGGCGCTGCCGTCACTCAGGCCGGGCAGGTTCAGCTTGAGCACTGAGATGTGCGAGAACACCATATTGAGCAGCAGCACCGGTACCAGGATGGTCATCAGGCTCATAAAGGAGGTGATGTCCAGTTCCCCCTCCTGTGTGGTGCGGCGGCGTATATTGAGTTTGAGCATGATCGCTTTCCGTCAGCCCTTCGCGGCCCGCTGCTCTGCCATCTGTGCGCGGCCCATGGTGAGCAGGTTCAGGTACTTGACCCCGGCCATCTGCAGGCTGTCGATGATCTCGTTGGTCTTATTCTGCAGCATGGAGTAGAAGAGCAGCAGCGGGATGGCGGAGATCAGGCCGAAGGCGGTGGTGTTCATGGCCACGGAAATACTGGAGGAGAGCATGGAGGCCTTTTCCGACGGGTCGGCGTTGGCCACCGCGGTAAAGGCGGCGATCAAGCCCATAATGGTGCCCAGCAGGCCGAGCAGGGTGGCGATATTGGCCAGGGTGGCCAGGTAGCTGGTGCGCTTTTCCAGGCGTGGCACCGCTTCCAGGATGCCCTCTTCGATTGCCAGGGCGATATTTTCATCCCGCTTGGCGTACTGCATGGTGCCGATGCCGGCGGCGGCGATACGCCCGATGGCCGCCTTGTTTTCCCGCGCCAGCTGCAGCACGCCGTTGTAGTTGCGTTTTTGCAGCATCGGCAACACCTGCTGGTAGGCGCGGCGGTTGGAAGTCTTGGCGAGGGAGAGGAATATCCAGCGCTCCACCACCATCACCAGGCCGATTACCAGTACCAGTGCAATGGGGTACATGAAAGGGCCACCGTTTTGAAAGAAGCGCAGCAGCGCCTGGGTGAATTCCATGGTCAAAATCTCCGCTAAAATAAAAAATTATGTAACTGCCCACTTGCCGGGGCTCTGAACTCGGAAAAATCGTAGGCGGATATGCTTGATTTTTATCCGCCCTACGGACTATTTCCCCCTGTAGGAGCCTGCTTGCAGGCGAACAAGAACGGAGCTCCGTAGCCGTTCGCCTGCAAGCAGGCTCCTACAGGAAATGCTCCTTTAATCAGCCTCTTTTTCATTGGACTGCAGCAATTTGATCTCCCGCTGGAACTCCGAGTAATCCCGGTGCGCAAATACATCGCCGATGGTCTGCGGCAGGCCGCCATCCAGGCGCGCGAGGCTGTCGGCCTGTTTCCAGGGGATGATATACAGCACCTTCGGTTGCTCCTGGTTGCCGATCACGGTGGATTCCAGTTCGATCACGTCCTCGGCGGCCGCGCCGCCCGCGCCGCCCGACAGTGCCGCGAGCAGGGCGCCATATTGCAGCAGCTTTTTCATTTACAGCCTCCGCTCCAGATCCACTATCCAGCCGGCCAGCTGGCGGTCCTCTTCTTCCTGCAGCGCCTGGGCGGCGCGGTAGTGTTGCAGCGCCTCTTCCGGTTTGTGCAGGTAGAGGTCGAACAGTATGCCCAGGTTTATGTGGGCGTCCGCGTAGTCCGGCCAGCGTTTCAGCGCCTCCCGGTAGTTCTGTTCCGCTTCTTCGAAGCGGCCGGCGTCGCGCAGCAGGGCCGCCAGTTCGTTCCAGGCGAATACGTTGTTGCCGTTGGCGGCGATAGCCTGGCGCAGGCTCTGTTCCGCGGCCTCGGGTTTGTCCAGTTTTCTCTGCACTAAGCCCAGGTTGAGCCAGGGGCCGGAGAGTTTGGGCCAGCTTTCTGTCAGTTTTGTTAATTCGGCTTCCGCCGCGGCCAGGTCGCCGCGCTCAAAGGCCTGCCGTGCAATTTCCATTCCGTCCCGCGCAGCTTGCGGGGCGCGATCCGCCTGGGCCAGGTAGGGATTTGGGGTTCGCTGGCTTTCGCCGCCGGTTTCTCCGGTACTTTCCTGTGGTCCGAGGGCGGGTGTGCAGGCGACCAGCGCTGCCAAGGAGAGTGCAGCGAACAGCCGGCAGATAAACGTTGCGGAGTGCTTGTAGGATGGGCAAAGCGAAGCGTGCCCATCTTCCGCGGCGTTGATGGGCGCGCTTCGCTTTGCCCATCCTACAAAAATCGCCACAGCCGTGCGTAGCCGGTAAGTGATTTGACGTTCAGTGCAGTGCATTGCTCCACCCCAGGGTTTTTTCCGGTTTCTGGTAGCGGGCCGGCAGCAGTTTGCCGAGGGAGTCGAAGCTGCGTTTTACCCAGTCGTCGTAGAGGCCGTCGGTGGTGCGCTGAATATTGGCTTCGTGCAGTTCAATGGCTTTTTCCTCGAAGGGATAGGCCTGTTCCTCCAGCAGGATTTCGTACTGCTCCAGCTCCAGCGCATCGAGGCCGTTGGGCCGCTGGGATTCCATCAGGTCGCGGCTCAGCTGGCGGTAGACTTCCGCCAGGCGGAAGTTCGCCTGGGTGGTGAATTCGGCGATATTGAATTTCAGCACCTTGCGGTAGTCGGCCACGGTGGTGTCCAGGGCGCGCTTCTTGTCCGCCAGGCTGGCTTTCAGCGGCAGCCGCAGGGGCAGGCGTGCGAAGGACTGGAAGCTCTGCTCCGCCAGTTCGCTCTGGGCGTAAGCGGCCAGGTAGCGGCCCCGCGGGGATTCGACTTTGTTGTATGCCAGGCTTTGCAGCCAAGGGTTGCGCTGTTGCCGCTGGGATTTGTCGTGGAGCTGGATCAACTGGTACTGGGCCTCCAGCCGCTGTTCCGCGGGTTGCTGCCACTGTTCGCTGTACTGTCGGTAGGCGGCGATGGCCTTGTCCGTTTCCCCCGCCTGCTGGAATTGTTCCGCGGCCATAAACAGCGATTGGCGGCGCACTTCCGCGTCCGGATCGGTCTGCGCCAGCCGCAGCAGTTCGCCTGCGGCGGCGCCCGGCAGTCCCAGCGCCTGGAAAATCACTACCGCCTTGGCGGCCAGGGTCGGCGCCAGTCGGTGGGCGGGGTAGTACTGGCGGAAATCCGCCAGCTCCGCGCTGGCCCGCTGCCAGTCCTGCATGTCGATTAAATAATTGATCGCGTCGTACTGGGCGGTGGCGGCGATATCCGTGCGCCCGCTGTCGCGGATACGCAGCAGATGGCGCAGCCCTTCTTCGTTGGGCCCCTCTGCCATCGCCAGCTCCGCCTGGCGGTAGATGGCCGCCTGCAAACGCTGTTGCGCGGTTTTGTACGCGCTCTCCTCCGGCGCCGCCCCCTGTAGCACCGAGGTGTAGGCCAGCTCCGCCTGGGGATAGTCCTGCAGTTCGAAATAGCTGTGCCCGAGCACTAAATAGAGGTTCTGTCTCTGGCGGCGGTCCGGTGGCGGCTGCCATTCACTGGCGCGTTGCGCCGCGGCGATGGCCTCGGGATAGCGGGCCTGACGGAACAGATTGTCGGCGGCGTCCAGGAGAACTGGCAGCGCGCGTCTGTCTCCGGGCCAGGCGTCGGCGAATTTCAGGCTGGCTTCGGTCTTGCGGTCCAGCCACAGGGTTTGCTGTTCGCCTTCAGTGCGCTGCTGCATCCTGCTCGCGGCGAGAATGGCCCCGTAACCCGCCTCGGCGCCCCGCTGCGGGTCGCGGTATTCCCAGGCCACGGTGCTGTAAGCGCTCCAGGCACCCGGGTCGTCGCCGGCGTGTTCCAGGCATTCCGCCATCAGGAAGACCATTTCCGGGGTGTCGCTGTCTTCGGGAAAGGTTTCCGCGTACTGCTGATAGAGGTTCGCCGCGGCCAGGTAGGCGGCGTGCGATTCGCGGGCAATTTTTGCCGCACTTTGTACAGACTTGCCGTTTTGTGTCGCTAGCGTCTTTTGTGTCGCTAACGCTTGGGCCCGGGCGTGGTCGTACTTTGCCAGTTCCGCCAGCCAGGGGCGCAGCCAGTCGGCCAGTTTTTCCCGTTGGGCATTGTCCGACTGCTGCCAGTAGTCGCTGCGGATGCCGTAGCGCTGTACGAACTCCCGCTTTGCCGGCAGTACTTCTCCGGGCAGTCGGGCGTTCTGCAGTGTCTCGATGGCGCGCAGGTGCAGCGCCGGGGCTTCCGGGCTCTGCGGATGGTTTTCCACAAAGGCCAGGTAGGTATTGGCGCTCTCGCGGTAACGCTCCTTTTCCCCGTACCATTCCCCCAGCGCGCGGTACAGGTGGTGCTGGTAGGGCCGGTTTTCCCCGGCGGGGCTGAAGGATTCGATCGCCTCGGCGCCGCCCTGGTAGCTGAATCCCAGGGCCAGGCCGCGCAGGCTGTCCTCCGCCAGGCGGCGCTGGCCCGCGGGCAGTTCGTCGAAGGGAGCGCGCCCGTGGAGCTGGTCCAGCAGCTGCAAAAAGGTTTCCGCGGAGCGACGGTATTCGGAGGACTTGAATTCGGACCAGCCGAGCATGTAGCGGGCATTGTCGGTGAAGGGGTTGTCGGCGAAAGGGGTTTCTCCCTGCTGCAGCAGCGCGCGGAAGTCCCGCGCCGCGGCGGGATAGTCCCGCCGGTTGAAGGCGGCCTCGCCGCGGCGGAAGAGCACCTCGGCGATAAACGGGGATTCCGGGGTCGCCGCGGCGATTTTTTCCAGCGCCTGCAGGGATTCCCCCATTTCGCCATCCAGCGCCCGCGCCCGGGCCAAGCGGTAGAGGATATAGTCGTCCCCCGGGGTCTCCGCGGCCAGCGCCTCGTATTGCTGTACCGCGCTGCGGTAGGAGACGGCGGTCTCGGGATTGTCCGCCTGCCGCTGTTCCAGGCGCTCCATTTCCAGGTCTGCCAGGCGCAGGCGGATCTGCCGCCGGGTGTGGGAATCGGTGTTGCTGGCCAGGGCCTGTTCGTAACTGCGCTGCAGTGTGGCGATATCCGGCTGGGGAATCTCGATCGCCGGTTCCTGCGGTATGGTTGCCGAGGGCAGGTCCGCAAGGGTTTCCGACGGCTGGTTGCCGCAGGCGGAGAGCAGGGTGCAGCCGATGGCGAGGGCGAGAATTTTCTTATTCACCGGCACCGCCTCCGGTACCTGGTTGCTCTCCGGATTGAACAGCCGCGTCCTGCAGGCGCGCGATGGCCAGGCGGGTATGGGCGAGATACTGCTGTATCTGCTGCCGCTGCCGCGCCAGCTCGGTAATCACGTCGCGACGTATGGATGCCTCGATGCTGCGGCTGGCGGCGTCGATCTCCCGTCGCTGCGCGCGCAGCTGCGGGCGGGCCGCGTCGACTTTTTCCTGCAGCTGGTTGAGTTGCGGCGCCCGCTGGGCGATCCGGTCTGCGCTTCGCCGCCGGCGGTCGGCATTTTCCAGTTGTTCGCCCAGTTTTTGCAGCTCCCTGCGCTTTTGCCAGAGGTTGTGGTGATACTCCTGGCCCGCCTGCCACAGCAGCAGGCCGCGGGCGCGCTGCAGGGTCTGCGCCTGCTGCGGGCGCGCCTTGCCGAGGGCGGCCAGTTTGCGGTAGCGGTCTTTCGCTTCCTCTGTCAGTGCGAGAAATTCTCCACGCTCTCCATTTTCCTTATCCACCAATGCGAGCGCGTCGCTGTCTCTTTCGATGCGCGCCAGCGAGGCCTCCAGTTGGCGATACTGCTGCCGGGCGATATCCACCTGCTGGTCGAACTGGGCACTGGTATAGCTGTCCACGATGGCGACGCGCCGACGCTCACGTTCGACGATCAACTGGTCGAACAGCGGCAGGCGCTGTTGCCAGTTGTCGATCACTCCTGCCAGTTGTCGCAAGTCGCGCAGTTCCGACAGGCGCAGCTGAAAATCGTCGCGCTGCAGAATGGGGCGCAGGTAGCGCAGGTTTTCCCGCATCAGCTGTGGGGCCTCCGCCGCCTCCAGCCAGCCATAGCGCTGTGCGGTGCCGCTATCCATAATGGGGGTGGGGGAAAATTCCAGGGATTTCACCGATTGTTGCAGCTGGTGCAATTCGACCAATGCCGAGTGGTACTGCCGCTCGGCCTGTTGATAGGCGGTCAGGGCGGCGCGGGGCCGCTCGAGTTTTTCGTAGCTGTAGGGCAATGCGGCCAGGGCTTCCTGCACCTCGGTGGACAGCGGCTCGCGCGCGGCCAGGAATTGGAGGGCGTCGATGGCGGATTGGTACTGGCCGCTGTTGATCGAGGACCATCCCAGCCCAAGCAGCGCCCGGTCAGCCCAGGGGGTGCGCAGGCGCACTTGGCGGAATTCCTCCGCGGCCTGCGTGTGGCGCTGCTGCAGGCCGTAGGCGTAGCCGGCGGCAATATGCGCCTTGTCCTTGAGAATGCTCAGTTCCCGCGGGGGTTCATCGACATCCAGCACCAGGGCGCTGGCGCGGTGGTAGTGATCGATGGCCTCGGCGTAGCGCTGTTCGCGGGCCAGCGCGGCGCCGAGGTTGGTATGGCCGAGCACGCGGTATTTGAGCGGCAGGGTATCGCCGGCGAGCAGCTGCTGCGCGCGCTGCAGATCGCCGGTGCGCAGTGCCAGGTTTAAGGCCAGGTCGGTTTCGCTCGCGCCGGATTTCTCCAGTTGTTGCGCGCTCTGGGGCCAGTCTTCTTTCAGGTAGTTCAGTTCCGCCAGTTTCAACCAGGCCAGACGCCGGTACCTGGCCGGGGTTTCACCGCCGTTTTTTTCCAGCTGCTGCTCGAAGAGTTCTGCCGCCCGCTGCTGCAGGCCGAAACCCAGGCTGATACCGCCCTCAATCAGCGCCGCATTGTCCGCGTGCGCGCGGATGCCGCCGCGGTGCTCCGCCACCATCAGGGTGCTGAGTGCGTCGAAATAGTTGCCCTGGAAATACTCGTACAGGCCGGCGCCGTAGCGCATATCCTGGGCCTGTTGATATTTTTCCGAGGCGAGCGCGGGTGCGGCGGCGCAGATCAACGTCGCAGACAGGAAAAAATGGGAGAGGGGTTTGTACCGCATAGCGATCTAGGGCGCTGGCCACTGCACCAGCTGGAATTCCGGCTGCTGCTTGCCTTCCGAATCCGCGATGCGCAGTTCGATCACTGCCGGTTCATCGGTTTTTTCCAGCTCCAGGTTGGCCGCGCGCTTGTATTCGCGGCCCTGGGGGCCAATGCCGGTGAAAAAGGCGGAAATGCTGTAATTGCCGGATTTAAGGTTGCCCTTGAACAGCGGCTGGATGCCGCCGCGGATCAGCGCGTGCCGCTGATGGTCCGTGTACAGGTGACTGGCGGCGAGATTGTTGTCGATATGCAGTTTTACCGCGTCCAGCTGGAAATATTCGCCCACGTCCATGGACACATAGACGGCGATTTGGCTCTGCGCCGGGTAGAGCAGGTCCTCTTCCAGGATTAGCAGGTCGCGGTTGAGCTTCAGCACTTCGCTCTTGAGCGACTCGAGTTTTTCCGCGGGAAAGTCCCCGTCGCCGGCTGTCGCCAGCCCCGCGAAAGCGGCGAGGGAGAGGATCAGGAGCTGCATACAGCGTTGCATCTGGGAGGTGCCTTCTTGTTTTTCGATTTTGCGGAACTCGCCGTAGGATGGGCAAAGGAGCGAAGCGACATGCCCATCATGTCGCACTCCTGATGGGCACACCCGCTGCGCGGGCTTTGCCTACGGGTCGGAACGACGAATTATCTCAAGGGATCATGTTTCCGGCGTGATCTGGTTGGCAGTTTGTGTCGCCGATGGTTGTTCAGTCGACGAATGGCGGGGCATATCCAATCCGCGGCTGAAAAACAGCCGTTTCTGGCTGTCGATCACCACCGCCTCGAAGCCGGGCAGGCGGTCGATCAGGGCCAGTCCCTTCTCCTTGCCCAGAACGAACACGCTGGTGGACAGCGGATCGGTGTCAAAACCCCGGGGGCCGATAATACTTACGCTGATCAGTTTGTCGCTATCGGTGGCGTTGGTATCCGTGGGCATGCCGGTAGTCGGGTTGAAGATATGGTGTACGCGGGCTTCGCCCTCGCCGATAAAGTAGCGTTCGTAGTCGCCGGAGGTGGAGATGGCGGTGTTTTCCAGCGGAATCACCACGGCGTTTTTGCCTCTGTCGCGGGGGTGGCGGATGCCCACCAGCCAGGGCTGGCCGCGCTTGTCGCCGAGCATGCGCGCGTCGCCGCCGGCGCTGACGCTGGCGCAGCAGACGCCGGCTTTGTGCAGGATATGGATCGCGCGGTCTACAGAATAGCCCTTGGCGATGCCGCCCAGATCGATGCTGGTGTCCGGGTGGGCGAAGTGCAGGGTGTTTTTCGCTTTGTTGAACTGCAGGTGGTGGTAATCGATGGCCGGGAGCAGTTTTTTGGTAAGTTGGTTGTCCGCCCGCTGGTGTTTGCGGAAATCGTAGTGTTTGCCCAGGCTGGCGAAGGTGATATCGAAGGCGCCGCCGGTCTGTTCGCTGTACCAGAGGGATTTGTCGATCAGCGCGGAGAGTTCGCTGGAAATCTCCACGGTCTGTTTGCCGGCGCTGCGGTTGACCCTGGAGAGCTCGCTGTCTTCCTTGAAGGGCGACAGTTCTCCGTCCAGGCGGTGGAATTCCGCCATCACCTGTCCGATTAGCTCCTGCGCCCTTTTTTCATCCTCGTGCCACAGCTGCACTGAGACTTCGGTGCCCATAATGGCCTGTTTTTCGTAGTGCCATTCGGCGCTGGCAGTGGAGGCGAGTAACAACAGCCACACAAACAGGTAGGGTGCGCCGCGCGCACCGAAAATATTGGCGGACGAAAAACGGTGCGCGCGGCGCACCCTACGGAAATCGGCAGTTATCATTAAACAATCGGTGCAAATGCGGTCATGCTGTCCATCAGTGCGCTGTTGCCCAGCCCGTGGTTGGGAAACAGGTTGGCAAAATTGCCCTGTTCGCCGTGCAGCGCCATATAGTTGAGCACCACGGTTTCCACCAGTAGGTTGACGTTGTTGGCCGCCGGACTGGAGGTGGTCTCCACGTCGCCGGAGGCGCGCATATAGCCGAGCTGCTGGTGCAGAGCCTGTTGGTCGGCGCTGCCGCCGAGCAGTTGCGGCCGCCCGGCGGGATTGTATACCAGGAAGAAGGAGGCGGCGGTCTGCTGGTTGTCGCCGGTCCACACGCCTTTGCCGCGGCCGTCCACGGAGTCGTCGATCATACCGTTGCTGAATACCGAGCCGTCGCTGAACACGTAGATCATCAGCGGTTGGCCCACCCGCGCGGCGTACTCCAGGCAGGCGCCGATGCAGCGCCCGGCGCGCAGGTCGCGGATCTCGCCGGTGGCGCGGTCGCCGGTGTGGTAGTCGTAGCCGCCCATGGTGATGGTGCCGGCGCCAGCGTAGCCGTTGACTACCAGCTTCATTGTGGAGGCGGTTTTCTGGAATTCGCGATCGTTGTTGAACTCGGCACTGGTGAAGATGCCGGAGGGACCGACGATATCCGGGTCGGCGATCGGGTCAAGCTGAGAGGGATCGCCAAAGCGGTCGGCGAGATCGGCGCTTTTCATATAGCCGCACTTCACCAGGTCCTTGATTACCGCGTCCGCGGTGACTTTCGTATCCACCCTGCCCAGTTTGGCGTTGGAGATGCGGAATATGGATTCCATCACCGCCACTGTGTCCTGCTGGCTGAGCAGGCCCACCAGATCCCCCGAGTCCACCAGCCCGGTGACGTCGCTGGGTCTGTCCACTTTGGTGGGGCGCGCCTCCGGATCGATCATCGCCATGGGCGCCAGGGAGTTGCCGCCGGACTCGCTGGGGTTGGAGCCGATCAGCGCCAGCAGTTCGCCGTTGGCGCCGGCGCGGTTGATGCCGTACATGGGATTGTGGGGGTTGTTGCCGGTGTCGTTTTCCGAGCGCGCGGGAATCACCGCGCCGTTGGTGGCGGAGGCGGTGCCGGCGGCGATCTTGTCGAGGATGCCGCGCAGCATACCGCTGTCGCTGTGGAAGGCGAGGCCCAGGTCGGTGTTGATAAAGGGGCTGCCGGCGGCATCGGTGATGGACGGCACCATATCCCCGGGCAGCCCCTGCTTGCCGTAGCCGGCGGTGCTGAGGAAATCCAGCTGGCCGCCGCGCTGGCCGACCAGCACGTTGGAGCCGGCGATATTGGCTCCACCGGCCAGGTCGAAACAGATAAACGGAATCTTGCCGGCGCCGCCTGCGGCGCTGACCCCGCAGGGCCCCCGCAGGGCTTCCAGGTCCGACGACAGCGCGGCGTGGGCGCGGCGGGGATCGGCGAACAGGCTGAACAAGGAGCCACCCAGCACCGTGGCCAGCCCGGTGCGGAATCCCTGGCCGAGAAAATCCCGGCGGCTCACCGGGCGGTGGTGGTCCGGGTGGCGCAGGGGTTCATCCAGTTGGAAACTTTTCTTCTTGCGCATCGTTTTGTCCGATTTCGGTATTCCGCGGGTTTTGGTCGGGTCTGTGGCGGGCCTGCTACCGGGGCTTTTTGCGGGACACGCCGTGAATACGTCCCTGTAGGCTTGTCCGCGAGGTCCCTCTCGCAGACAGTCCCGCAAAAAGCCCCCGGCATCAGGCCCTTCGCATTGCGCATCGTGCGCCGCTTCGGGTTCTTAATGAATCAAAATCATCGCACTGCCCATGGCCGCCGCGCAGGCCGCCTTCACCGTGGTCTCGGTGCGGTCCGCTTCGCAGCCGGTGCCGCAGGCAGTCATCTTGTCGATCAGGTCCGAGAGCTCACCTTCCACTTCCGCCCGCACCGGGGCGGTGGCCAGCTGCGAAACGGTGTTGTCGTGCCAGGTTATGTCGTGCCCCAGCAGGTGTTCGATCAGCGGGTCTATCACCAGCGACTTGTCGTTGAAGGCGGTATTTGCCGGTGCACTGAAATTGAAACCGGGGAAATAACTGCTCCGGGTCGACGATTCCACCAGGGTATTGCAGTACTTCACCGCCAACTGGGTAATCCCCATCTGCTGCGCGGCGAGGAAGCCGCGGATATCGCTGCCCACCGGAAGCTGCTGTTTCACTTTTTCCCAGGTCTCCACCACATCCGGATGGGTGCGGGGAATGCCGGTGGCGGCGGAGAGGGCCGCGTGTATCTGCTCGAAGCGGCGCAGGCCGATTCTCGGTTGCGGCGGCAGATCCGCGGGCGCCGCCGGGGGCGCGGGGGTGGGCTCTACGCGCGCAAAGGTCTCGCTGCCCAGACGCTCGAAGGTGAGGAAGAATTCGTCGAACTCCGGCCCTTTCTCCAGCGAGATAATCGTGCCCAGCGGCGAGAGCAACTGGCCCTCTGCCGGGGTATAGCTGCCCGAGTTCAGGGTGAGGGAGAGGTTGGCCCAGGCCTGGCCGGTTTCCGCCTCGCGGCCGTTGATGCCGATGCGCATACCTTCGAGGGCGATGCCGTCCGGGTCGGCGCTGTCATCCAGGCTGATAAATGTCGGCCGGTTGAACAGATAGCCGTAGTTGTCGAACTGCTGCACCTCGAACATCACGTAGCTGTCGGGAATGCCGGTGTGTTCTTCTATCTTGAACAGCAGCAGGAATTTCTGCCCCACGCCCACTTCGTAGTTGGTGGCGATATCCTCCGCGGACAGCGCGCGGGAGTGAATCGCCAGCAAGCGCACCGCGCCCTGCCAGACGTTGTCGTTGGACACTTCGCTTCCCAGGGCCAGGGCGAAGGTGTCGTCCCAGGTACTGAGGGTGTCCACCTCGGCCGGATCGACGTCGCCGGTAAATTCGCCGTTGACGTACAGCTTGCGCCCCTCGACCGAATCGTAGGTGGCTACCACATGCTGCAGTGTGGCCTGGACGCGCTCGGCCATGTCGTCGGTCACCAGCGCCGGCATACCGTCGGCGTCGGTGCTCTCGCTGCGGTTCTGGAACACGTAGTTGTACATGGCCTGGCCGAGGGTGAAGTTGCGGATATCGTTGCCGCCGGAGTAGGTAACGATGCGCGCCGGCCCCTCCTGGGTGACATTGGCCGGGGCCACCCAGGCCTCGATGGTGTATTCGCCGGTTGCTATCAAAGTGTCGTACAGCTTGCGGCTGGTGGCGGTGGCCCCCTGGGCCTTGCCGCCCTTCAGCTGGATGCCCCAGGAGCCGAGCCACTCCACATCGCCGGACAGGTTCAGGTCGATGGCCGGGTTGACCCCGGAGGTATCGAAAGCGGTGGTGCCGGAACCGGTTTTGAACTCGTAGAGCGCGATCGCGTTGCTCTCCACTCGCCCGCCGCTGCTGGCCACGATGCCGTCGGTGAGCAGCAGCGCCTTGCTGATCACCCAGTCGGGGTTCACCTCGGCGAGGGAGATGCCGTCGGCGAAGGCCTGGATGGCCGCGGTCATCTCCGCTTCGTTGTCCGCGCAGTCGTCCCAGCAGTTGTGGAACTCGCTACCCAGGCGCACGGAGAAGCGCGAGTCCGCCGGGTTGTCCAGGTTCATTTTGCTTTTCGCGGCCTCGTAGGCCTTGTCCACGTCGGCGCTGGCAAAATACGGCTGCTGCGCGGTGCCGGCGTCCTCGCTGTGACAGCCCGCGCAGTAGGTGCGCAGCAGCGGGTAGACGGTATTGGAAAAGCCGGAACTGGAGGCGGGGAAGCTTTTGCTGGCACCCACGGTGCGCTCAACCGGTGGGGTGAGGGTGATGCTGTTCACCAAGCTGCCGCTCTCCCTGGCCCAGTCCTCGATATAGTTGGTGATGATTTCCGCACAGGCATCGGCGCTGGACAGCCAGCAGTTATGGCCACCGCCGACCTTGGTCACCAGGCGGGATTCCGCCGGACGGGACAGGTCCACCAGGCCGCGCCCGTCGCCGTAGGCCGCGTTGATATCGTCGCCGCGCACGAAATGCGGGCTCTGGTTGCCCTCGACATGGCAGCTGCCGCAGCGGTTCTGCGCCGCCAGGTTGTCCCAGATATAGCGCTTGTACTGTTGTACGTCGTCGGTTTCCGGAGGTGGGCCGGAATAGCTGGTGCCGCCACCGCCGGGATTGGTATCGGGTTGTTCTTCTGTGTCCTGGCCGCTGCCGCCGCTGCAGCCCGTCAGGATTGTCGCAGCCAGAAAAAGGCCCCAGGCAAATGGCGTTGAATGGACCGTAGTGGCGGCCCTGCTGCCGGAAGTTGTTTGCGAGACACGCCGTGAATACCTCCCTGTAGGCTTGTTGGCGAGGTCCCTCTCGCCAACAGTCTCGCAAACAACTTCCGGCATCAGGGCCTTAGCATTGAGTTCACGGTTTTTTACAGCCGGGGTATTTTTAATTTTCATGTCAATCAATCCCCCGCGCAATAAACAGCGGTGTCGGCGTACACCTGCTTGAGGCGGTAACCGCCGGCAGAAAAGCTGTCGGCAATGGTGTCTATCCGCGTGCGGTCCGCGGCGTCCTCCGGTGCGCGCAGGCAGACCTGCTCGAACACCTTGGTGACCTGGCACTGGGCGAAGGCGCGGCTGTTGGCCAGTTCCCGGCCCAGTGACTTGGCGCCGTTGCCGCTGCCGGGCAGGGACTCACTCCATCCCAGGTACATGTTCGGGCCCTGCCGCCAGTAGTTATCCCAGCGGTCGTCCGGTACCACAAAGCCGTAGGGGAAGTTGGCGCTGTTAATATGATTTTTCGCCTTTACCCGGGTGCCGGTTTGCGGATCGGTGTCTCCGGCGCTGTTGTAGTCCAGGCTGCCGTTCTCCCCCTCCGGGTCGTTGTCCGCGTCGTAGACGAAATCGTAATAGGCGAACGCCTGGGCCATGGGGTCCATGCCGCTGTGACAGCCGACGCAGTTATTCTGGAACACCCGGCTGTCGCCGCCGGGGCTGCGGCTCACGTCCTGGCGGATGCGGTCCGGCGGGCGGCTGGTATCGTGTACCTGCTCCATATCCCGGCACAGGTGGTTGAGCAGAGTGAAGCGGAACATCGCGCGGTTGGTGCCGGCGATCAGGAAAGCCCGCGCACCGGCGCGGCTGGTCATCACCCCGGCGGTGGCATCCGCCGGCAGGCCGGTCAGGGACGACTGGCTGCTGCGCACCAGGTTGTCCTTCAGTGAGTAACCGCCGGCTTCCAGCGCCTCGTAGTGATCGTTGTCGCTGTTGCGGTAAGCGGGCAGGCCGAGGCCGCTGTCCCCCAGGTAGAGAAAGTTGCCGTAGAGAATTTCCCGGAAATCCATATCATCGCGCACAGTGCCGATTACACTCGCGGTGTAATCGTTCAGCGGCGCAAATACGTTGCTGTCGCGATTGGTCCAGGGGGTGGCGATGTTTTTCAGGGTGACATTGTAGAAAGCGTCGTTTTCCATCGCCGTGTAGGCGGCGGCGGTGGCGTCGCCGTTGGCGATATCCTCGGCCATATCCACCAATACGCTCTCTGCGGGTTTTACTCCGGTGAGGCGGCTGTGAATCTGCAGTGCCTGCTCCTCGGGACCGGCGGAGACGCACCCGGCCCACAGGCAGGTGCCCACCAGGGCCAGGTGCTGAACAACAGACTGTCGGGGCGATTGATTTTTCATCGGAGGTGGTAGCGGTAACTGTAAGCCCCCGATACTAAGGCGTAAAAGTGATTTGACCAGTGTGGAATCTGGGAAGTGTGTCCCAGTCGGCAGTTTCAGAGTGGTTTATCTTAAGTGTCGACGAATCAACAGTGAAAATTTGACCTGCGACAATCTTTGATTTCGCGGAGCCGGCGGAAATAGTGAAAACAAAAATGAAACATTTTGGAGCGCTGTCTGCGCTGTTTCTGCTGGCTGCCTGCAGCGGCGGCGGGAGCGGTGGTTCCGGCGGCGGGGACCAGGCGGAAGACCCGGTGGTGGTGGACTACCCGCTCGCCTTCGTGCGCCGCAGCCTGTCGCTCGAGGATGACGGTGGCCTGAGCCCGGACGACGTCTACTCCCCGGCCGCCTTCAACCCCGGTGCCCAACTGGTGCTGAAAGACCGTGCCACACCCAGCGCGCCGGAGCGGGTGCTCACCGAAGGCCTGTTCGAAGACGACTCTTTCGTGGGCGGCTATGACGTAAAGGACCTGAACACCTCCGCCGACGGCAACCGCCTGGTATTCGCCATGCGCGCCCCGGAAATCGAGGACGCGGACGACGATGAACAGCCCACCTGGAATATCTGGCTCTACGACCTGGAAGAGAATGATTTACGGCGGGTGATCCAGTCCGACCTGATCGCCGAGGAAGGCCAGGACATTTCCCCGGCCTTCCTCCCCGACGGCCGCATCGTCTTCACCTCCACCCGCCAGCGCCGCTCCCGCGCGCTGCTGCTGGATGACGACAAGCCGCAGTTCTCCTCCCTGACCGAGGAACTGCAGAACGAGGCCTTCGTGCTCCACGTGATGGAACCGGACGGCACCGATATCCGTCAGATCTCCTACAACCAGAGCCACGACCTGCACCCCACGGTGCTGAACGACGGCCGCATCCTGTTCAACCGCTGGGACAATATGGGCGGGGTGGACAATCTCAGTCTCTACACCCTGCGCCCGGACGGCACCGACCTCTCCTTCCACTACGGCTACCACAGCCAGCAGACCGGCACCAACCAGACCGACGCCGCCTTCGTCAGGCCGCGGGAAATGCCCGACGGCCGCCTGCTGGTAACCCTGCGCGCGCCGGAAGGGCTGAATTACGGCGGCGACCTGGTGGCCATCGACAGCGCCAACTACACCGAGGCCTACAGCCAGCCCGAGGGCGAGGGGGAACTGCAGGGCCAGGCGTCCATCGCCGTGGAACAGGTGATCACCGACGGCAGCCTCTCCCCCCACGGACTCTTCGCCTCCGCCTGGCCTTTCCACGACGGCACCAGCCGCCTGCTGGTGTCCTGGAGCGAGTGCCGAGTGCTGGTGGAGGATGATGGTGATGAGGATGAGGAAACCCTGCTGCCGCGCCCCTGTACCGACGAGTGGCTGGACACAGAAGAACCGGTGCCGGCGGACCCCATCTACGGCCTGTGGATCTACGACTATCGTGAGGGCACCCAGCGGCCGATCGTGGTGGCGGAAGAGGGGGAAATGATTTCCGAAGGCGTCACCCTGGAGCCGCGCATCGAGCCCGAATTTCTGCCGGAGCCGGTGCCCGGCGTTGACCTGGACCGGGAACTGGTGCAGGCGGGCGCGGGCATTCTGGATATCCGCAGTGTGTACGATTTCGATGGGGTGGACATTCTTGCGGGAGAAGACGGGGCCGGCATCGCCGAGCTGGCTGACCCGGAGATCACCAGCGCGGAAGTCCGCCCGGCGCGCTACCTGCGCATCGTCAAAGGAGTGGGCATTCCCGACGACGACGTGCTGGATTTCGATCGCTCGGCATTTGGCCGTAACGGTGCCCACGGTATGCGGGAAATCCTCGGCTACACGCCGATCCAGCCGGACGGCTCGGTGAGGGTTGTGCTGCCGGCGGATACCCCGCTGGCGATTTCCGTAGTGGACGCCGACGGGCGGCGCATCGTCGGCCGTCACCGCAGTTGGTTGCAACTGCGCGCTGGCGAAGTGCGCCAGTGCAACGGCTGCCACACCGCGGACAGCGAAGTCGCCCACGGCCGTGCCGACAAACAGCCCGAGCCCGCCTGGAGCGGCGCCGCTACCTCCGGCATTCCCTTCCCCAATACCGAGCCGGCGCTGGTGGCGGAAATGGGCGAGACCATGGCCCAGTTGCTCGCGCGCATCGCCGGCGAGGCAGAGCTGGAAGGGGATATCGCCTACGCGGACCTGTGGACCGATCCGGCGGTGCGCGCCAAGGACCCCAGCAGCGTTATTCCCTACGGCGAACTGGCCACGCCACAGCCGATGTCGCTGGCCTGCCAGGACAACTGGGACAGCAGCTGCCGCATCGTTATTCACTACCCGGAACATATCCAGCCGCTGTGGGAGCGCACGCGGGAAATTACCGACGGCGCCGGCACTGTCCTCGAGGATCACACCTGTACCGCCTGCCACTCCGCGCGGGATGCCGACGGCATGGTGCGCGTGCCGGCGGCGCAACTCAACCTGGTGGCCGATCCCTCCCCCGCCAACGCGGACTGGGCCACCTCTTATGTAGAGCTGCTGTTCGACAACCCCACCCAGCAACTGGTGGACGGCGCGCTGCAAAATATTCTGGTGCAGGACACCGACGACAACGGCAATCCGCTGTTCGAGACGGATGAGGACGGTGAACTGATACTGGATGGCGACGGCAATCCGATTCCTGTTATGGTGACCGTCGATATCGAAGGTGTGATGGGCGATTCCGCCAACGGCAGCCGCTTTTTCGAGATGTTCGAGCCGGGTGCCGGCCACGGCGATTACCTGGAGCCGGCGGAACTGAGACTGATTTCCGAATGGCTGGATATCGGTGCACAGTATTACAACAACCCTTTTGCTGCACCGGTAAACTGATCCGTGATAACTGCTCAATCCGGTCGCGGCCCCGAACTACTCCCCTCTCCCGCTTGCGGGAGAGGGGCTGGGGGAGAGGGCTTCGGCTGTCGCCCCCTCTCCCTAACCCTCTCCCCAGGGGGAGAGGGAACTGTTTTGTGCCTGAATAGAGTCCGGTGGAGTAAGCAGTTGAGTGCCCGCATCCATTTTTATTTTTTCTGCATGGCGCTGCTCTTGTGCGGTGCCGCCGCGGCACAATCCCCGCCGGACGACGCCGAGAAAGTCACCGTGGGCTCACCCTACGTGAATATGTACACCGGCCCCGGTCGCGGCTACCCGATTTTTCACGCACTGGAATACGGCGAAACCCTCTGGTTGCTCAAGCGGCGCACTGACTGGGTCAAGGTGTCGACCCGCAGGGGAATCACCGGTTGGGTGCGCATCGCGGACCTGGGGGAAATCTACGGCGCGGACGACGAGCAGGTGGTGCTGCCGGTACCGGATTACCGCGACTACCGCACCCAGGATTTCCACCTGGGATTCAGCTACGGCGACTTCGACGGCGCCAGTTCCCTGGGGATGACTCTCGGCTACCGCTTTACCGCGAATATCTCCGCGGAACTGCGCGCGACCCAGGCGGTGGGCGAGTTTTCCGATAGCCAGACCTACCAAGTGGCGGTGGTGCACCAGCCGTTCCCCGATTGGCGGCTGTCGCCCTACTTTATGCTGGGCACCGGGATCAATATCACCTCCCCTAACGCCACCATCGTGGCCACCGAGGACCGGCGGGACACGGCGATGCTCACCGGGGTGGGAATAAAAACGCATCTTTCCCGGCGCTTTGCACTGCGCGCCGAGCTGGCCAATCACTACCTGCTCACTTCGCGGGAAAATAATCAGGAGATAGTGGAGTGGAAACTGGGTTTCGACGTTTATCTGTAATCATTGCCGCGTCCCTGCTGGCTTCCGCCGCCTGGGCGCAGGAGGATGACGATATCCTCGGCGAAATTATCTCCCCGGATCTGGAGCGGCGGGAAATCCGCGAGGCGCAGATCGACAGCGAGAATTTCGAGATCACCGTCTATGCCGGCGGTGTCATGAATGTGGAGGATTTCGGCTCCAACCCGCTGTACGGCGCCGCCCTTGCCTACCATATCAACGAGGACGTTTTTATGGAGGCCGCTTACGGGCAGACGGAGCTGGGGGAATCCAGTTTCGAGCGCCTCAGCGGCTCGGCGCCGCTGCTCACCGACGAGCAGCGGGAACTCAGTTATTACGACCTGTCGCTGGCCTGGAATCTGTTTCCCGGTGAATACTTCCTGTTCGACCGCTGGGCGCTGAACAGCAGCCTGTACCTGATCGGCGGTATCGGCAGCACTTCCTTTGCCGACGAAGAGCACTTTACTTACAACATCGGTGCCGGCGTGCGGGTGTTGACCAAAGACTGGCTGGCGTTGCGCCTGGATGTCCGCGACCATATTTTCGAGCACGAGATTTTCGGCGAGGCGCAGAGCACCAACAATCTGTCCGCCCAACTCGGCATTTCCATTTACTTTTAATGAGAGGGATTTTTTTCCATGATCCGTTTATTGACCACCATTTTTCTGGCGCTTTCCACACAACTGGCCGCAGCCGCCGAGCCCTCCCCGGATTTCACCCTGGCCTCCAACAAGGGCGATAACCTGCGCCTGGCGGAACAGCGCGGAAAAGTGATCATGCTGAATTTCTGGGCCTCCTGGTGCGGCCCCTGCCGCCAGGAAATGCCGCTGCTGGACGAACTGAACGCGCGCTACGAAGCCGCCGGTTTCCAGGTCTGGGGCGTGAACGTGGATTCCAAGCGCGCAGACGCAGAGCAGATGCTGGGCAAGATTCCGGTGGACTTTCCGGTTCTGTTCGATAGCAAAGGTGAGGTGAGTAAGCTGTTCGGCGTGGACGCCATGCCCAGCTCGGTATTTATCGACCGCGACGGCAAGATCCGCCATGTGCACCGCGGATTCCGCGACGGCGACGAGGCCGCCTACAAGAAAGTTATCAAGGAACTGATCCGGGAGTAGAGCCATGTCCCGTCCACTACTGCTGCTATCCGTCGCCGCCGGCCTGCTGTTCCTGCAGGGCTGCACCGTGACGCCCTGGGTGCAACCCTACGAACGGCACTACCTGGCCGACCCGATCATGGGCTTCGAGCGGGACCCGGTGGCCGCCGGCTATATGAACCATGTGTACGAGGCCCGCGAGGCGGCCCGCGGCGCCGAGGGTGGCAGTGGAGGCGGTTGTGGCTGTAACTGATCAATTTCGATGGAACTTCCTCCCTTGTAGGAGCGGGCCATGCCCGCGATCAGCTTTTCTACGAAGCCGGGCCGCTGATTCGCGCCATCCCTGGCGCTCACCCTTCGGGCGCCTTCGGCGTCCAAATTTGTTCCCGACAAATTTGTCGCGGGCATGGCCCGCTCCTACATGGTTACTGTGGGCCTGGGTGTTCTTCCCCCTCGCCGCCGGCGCCGCAGTACTGCCGGAAGAGCGCGCCGACACCATGTACCACTCCTACAGCGGCGGCGGGGTAACCATCGACGGCCCTTCAGTGCTGGTGCGCAAGAACGTCGGCAATTCCCTCTCCCTCTCCGCCAATTACTATGTGGATATGATTTCCGGTGCCTCCATCGACGTGGAGGCCACCGCCAGCCGCTACTCCGAACAGCGGGACGAATACTCCCTGGGCGCAGATTACCTGGTGGACAAAACCACCCTGAGCCTGGGTTACACCAACAGCTCGGAAAACGACTACCAGGCGGAGACGGTATCCTTCGGCATCAGCCAGGGTTTCTTCGGTGACCTCAGTACCCTGGGCCTGCGGGTCAGCTATGGCAGCGACGACGTCTTCCGCAACGGCGACGACAATTTCGCCGCACAGGCGGAACACCGGCGCTACTCCCTGAACTGGAACCAGATACTCACCCAAAAGCTGATTGCCGAACTGAGTGTGGAAACCGTCTCCGACGAGGGCTTCCTCAACAATCCCTACCGCAGCGTGCGCTACCAGGACCCGGAATCCGGCACCGGCTTCAGCTACCAGCCGGAACTCTATCCCACCACCCGCAACAGCGACGCGGTTGCCCTGCGCGGCAAATACCGCCTGCCCTACCGCGCGGCGATCAAGGGCGAGTACCGCTACTACGTCGACAGCTGGGGCATCCGCGCCGACAATATTGAATTCCGCTACACCCATCCGCTGGAAGAAAAGGACCAATGGATACTGGAGGGCAAGCTGCGCTTCTACAAACAGTCCGGAGCGGATTTTTACAGCGACCTCTTTCCCTATATCAACGCCACCAGTTTCCGCGCCCGCGACAAGGAACTGAGCGACTTTAGCAATACCTCCGTGGGTATCGGCGTCTCCTATGTACTGCCGGACCGCTGGTCGCTGCTGGAGCGCAAGAACACCGTCAACCTCTATTGGGACTATATGCTGTTCGACTACGACAATTTCCGCGATGTGACGGTACACGGCGGCGACAGTGACATAACACCGGGAGAGGAACCCACTTACAGCTTCGGCGCCAATGTAATTCGGCTATTCTGGTCTATCTGGATCTGATGATCGGCAACGCCGATCCCCTGTAGGAGCGGGCCATGCCCGCGATCTGCTTTTCTACGAAGCCGGGCCGCTGATTCGCGCCATCCCTGGCGCTCACCCTCCGGGCGCCTTCGGCGTCCAAATTTGTTCCCGACAAATTTGTCGCGGGCATGGCCCGCTCCTACAAAAGAATCGCGATCTTCAAAGAAATCCTGATGATCTGGAGAAATTTACCATGGCCAAAGTACTGGTTCCCATCGCCGAGGGCTCCGAGGAAATCGAAGCCGTCACCATCATCGACGTGCTGCGCCGCGCCGGCGCCGAGGTCACCGTGGCCTCGGTGATGCCGGAAAAACGCATCCGCGCTTCCCGCGGCGTGCACATCGAGGCGGACCGCCTGTTCCGCGACCTCCCGGAAGCCGACTGGGACCTGATCGCCCTGCCCGGCGGCGCACCGGGCGCGGAGCATTTCCACGACTGTGAAGCGCTGATACTACTGGTGGCGGAACAACTGAACAGCAGCCGTTTGTTGGGCGCCATCTGCGCGTCCCCCGCCATAGCCCTGGGCCGCCACGGCTTGCTGAAGAACTACCGGGCCACCTGCCACAGCGGCTTCCGCGAGGAATTGCAGAAGCAGGCCAAATTCGTGAGCGACGAACCAGTGGTCTGCGACCGCAACCTGATTACCAGCCAGGCCCCCGGAACAGCGATGGGGTTTGCGTTGCAACTGGTATCGAGTCTCTTTGGAGAGGAAAAAGCGCGGGAAGTGGCAGAGCCGATGGCAGTCAGTCTCTAACCGCCGGATTCCCCTTCCTTGTAGGAGCGGCCGTTGGCCGCGATCGGCACCCGAAAAAAACCTCAAAGGCTACCGGACCCATACCAGCCCTGGATGGTGCGCACGGCGCACCCCACACCCCCCCGCCCGACGGCGGCCCCAACTCCGTAAAATCATTTCCGGATTCCCATGTAGGAGCGGCCCCTGGTCGCGCGATCGGCATTCGATACACATCAAAGCCGAATGGCCTTGGCAGACCTACCGCAACATCCAGCGAAAAGCCCGCCTGAGCTCCGTAGCCCCATTCCTCTCATACCAGCGACCGTGCGCCAGGATGATACGCTCCGGATTCCAACCGATCATCGTCTCCACCGCAGACCGGAGCGTCTCCTTCGAATAGGTCATTCGCATATCGCGCGGCATGCCTCCGTCGGGATCGAGGGCCCCAGCCCACCGGGTAAGCCAGCGCACAAAGCGGCCCCCAAGTTTGTGCGGCTCGAAATTCTCGATAAGGTCGGTGAGGATAAGTGTGCGGCTCGGGCGATGGAAAAAGACCACCTCGGTCATATAGCGCCCGGCGATCGCCAGCGTCGCCATCTCCCCATCCCACGGATAGCCGCCGTTAGTATCGAGCGGCCGGCCATCGAAATCGATGCGCCCGGCCGCCTGTTCCCTGATGCGCGGAGCCAGGTAAACCTCAGCCTCGGGAAAAGCGGCGTGCCAATCCGGAATCCACCAATAATGGATGCGATTTGGCCCGACAATCCAACGGGGCGGCCCGATCGCTGCGATCTCAGCCTTCAGCTCGGCGGTCAGCGGTGTCGGCGAATGGAGAAAAAGGCCGTCCGCAAGCCTGACCACCGTCATGCGCGTCGAAAACGGCATCTTCGGCCACGGCATACCAAAGCGGATCGCCGGTCCGTCGATAATCCAAACATCCTCCGCGACTCGCTTTAGCGTGTGGAGCGGAGGATAAGTATTACTCGATTCGCTATGCATAGAGCCAGCCTGCTCGGGGGCCGCTGCCATTATTAAACTCTGAGATAACTACTCCCTCCCTGTAGGAGCGGCCCATGGCCGCGATCAGCCCCCACTACGAAGCGAAGCCGGGCCCAGTTCAATCACCAGCCAATGTCACAAATTAAAAAATTGTAACGCAGGACGACTGCGCGGGCTGCAATAGGGATAGCGCTGAATGTCATTTATTGGATGGGTGTTCAACTTCTCATTATCAAGGTGTCCAGCTTCTCGTTATCCAGTTTCTCATCGGCGACGCTGATGAAGTATCAGATCAAAGACTGAAAAAAAATGTCTTTATGATCTTAGAGATAAACTTGCTATTAGTACAAAACTTAATATCAATTGCGAATTTTATAGCGAATAGGTATTTATGATGAAAGATAAATTTTTTCTCGAAAGGTGCAACTTTCTAAAAGCCTGTCACGTATCCCCATTGGTAAGTAACCATCAAAAGGGAGGGCTTCTCAATGGAATACCAATAAGAATAAAAGCGTTATCGACAACCACAACCTCACCTTAGCACCCGGCCCAACACTCTGTGGTGGCGAAAGGGACGTTGCACCATGACCAATGCCAATCCGTGCCGGGGATTGCTCGCATCGGTATTGGCCTTCACAACCTCCCATGAGGAAGAAAGTACAATCATAGATTCTGGAGTATGAAATGATTAAAGACTATATCATCATTGGCGCCGGCCCTGCCGGGCTGCAGTTAGGCCATCTCATGCAGGAACATAAAGAAGATTATCTGATACTTGAAGGTGGATCAGGTGTCGGAAGCTTTTTCAAGCAATACCCTCGCCACCGCCAGTTGATTTCCATTAACAAAAAATACACGGGAGACACGGATTCAGAGCGCAATCTCAGAATGGACTGGAACTCCCTTTTGTCTGGTAACGATGATCTCCTGTTTACTAAATACTCGGATAAATTTTTCCCCAGCGCCGACACTTTTGTTAACTACCTGGAAGATTATTATCAAGAACATCAAATCAACGTTCGCTTTAACACAAAAGTCAGTAAAATCGAGAAGAACGATACATTTACCATTCACACCATTGGCGGCGAAATCTTTCACTGTCGCCACTTGATTGTGGCTACCGGGGTTTCTAAGGAAAACGTGCCGGACGTTCCGGGTATAGAGCTATGCGATCCCTATTCCACCACCAATATTGACCCGATGGATTTTGTTAACCAAAGGGTACTGATTTTGGGGAAAGGCAACTCGGCATTTGAGACGGCCGATAACCTGGTAGAGACAACCGCGTATATTCACGTCGCTGGCCGCAGCTCTATTCGCCTGGCCTGGCAAACCCATTACGTGGGTCACTTGCGGGCAGTGAATAACAACCTCCTGGATACCTACCAGCTTAAGTCCCAAAACGCGGTGCTCGATGGAGATGTGGTCAACATTGAAAAAGTCGACAATGAATACAAGGTTACCTTTAGTTTCTCCCGTTCCAATGAAGTCAAAAAACTTCTCTGCTATGACCGGGTTATCCTATGTACCGGATTCCGCTTCGACGCCACTATATTTGACGCATCCTGCCGCCCTGCGCTGGCCATCAATGACCGCTTCCCGAAAATGACCAGTAGTTGGGAGTCGGTTAATGTGCCCAACTTGTATTTTGCCGGTACGATCATGCAGCAGCGCGACTTTAAAAAATCCACCTGCGGCTTTGTGCATGGTTTCCGCTATGCGGTTCGATCCTTATTCCATATCCTGCGCGCTAGCAACAAGCACATCCCTTTACCGACACATAAGCTACCACTGGATGCCGATGCGCTGGCCAATTACATTGCCTATCGGGTCAACCGAACATCGGCACTATGGCAACAGTTTGACTTTCTGTGTGACACGTTAGTCGTTGACCAGGAACAGGGCTACTACATAGAAGAACTGCCCGTTGCCTATACCCACGACACTTTATCCCGGCAAATGCCCACCTACTTTAATATCACGCTGGAGTATGGCCCTGATCACGACAAATTTGATCCATTCAATATCGATATCGCCCGGGTTGCCCAGGACGACCACGAAAATGCATTAAATGCGCAATATCTGCATCCCGTTATTCGTTTCTTCCAGGGTGGGGAACATGTCTCGACCCACCACATGGCCGAAAACCTGGAAAATGAATGGAACCGTTATGAATCGCATATCGTTCCATTGCGGGATTACCTGGCTCAGTGCCTGACGTTCCTGGCAGTCAACGAAGCGATGCAGGCCGCAGTAGCGGAAGCCTGAATGGGAGTATCACGATGATTTCCCTGAGTGATCTGGAAAAACAGGCTCTTGCGCTTCTTCCTAAAGCCCATGCCGATTACTTCATCGGTGGCTCCGAAAGGGAGGTGACCGCCAACGCAAACCTGCAATCGTTCGACGGCCTTCAACTCTGGCCTCGCGTGTTGCGGGGCAACTTTGAAGGAGATCTGAATATTGACCTGCTAGGGAGCCAGCTCGATTACCCGATACTGGCCGCCCCTACCGCTTTCCATAAACTGGCACACCCCGAAGGTGAATTGGCAACGGCAAGAGCTATCGCACGATGCAATAGCCTCATGATCGTCAGCATGGCTTCCAATACTGCCATTGAAACGATCACCGAAGCCGCTTACGAGATTAACCCAAGGGCCGGAATCTGGTTGCAGATCTATATACAACCCGACAGGGACTTTACCCGTAGACTGATACGTAGAGCGGAAAAATCCGACTGTAAAGGTTTGGTTGTTACCGTGGATTCTCCAGTTTTTGGCGTCCGAGAGCGCGATATTCGCAACAACTTTAGCGAGCTTCCCGAGGGCTTGTACTGTGCGAATATGAAGGACCAAGACGGCATCTTTCGTGACATCGCTTTCGATTCCGGGCTGAACTGGGATGACATTGTCTGGCTCCGGGACAACACGCAGCTCCCCATCATCCTGAAAGGCATTTTGCATCCTGAAGATATCAGGCTAGCGATTCAGCACAATCTACAGTCTGTCATGATTTCCAACCATGGAGGCCGCCAACTCGATGGCGTACCAGCCACCATTCACGTCCTGCCCCTCCTGGCACAGGCAGCGGATGGTCGCATTCCATTACTTGTCGATGGCGGCATTCGCTCCGGTTCGGACGTGCTAAAAGCACTGGCACTGGGCGCGAATGCCGTTGCCATTGGCCGCCCTGTGATCTGGGGTCTGGCGGTAGATGGAGAACAAGGCGTACAGACTGTCTTTCAGCATTTACACAAACAGCTGCTGTCCTCCATCAGATTATGTGGCTGTAGAAATCGTGACGACATCAATTCAGGTCTGATCTTTACCCCCCAACAACCAAGAGGCTAAACAGTATGGATAGTTTCTTATTGATTGCAGTCTTCGCAGTCTTATTATCACTACCTTATTGGCTGCCGCCATTAGTGATACGACTTAGGATGAATATTTTCACCCGGATCAATGGTGAAGAAGCCATCCAGTTACCGGGTAACGGCTTCGACGCCGAAGACTTCAAAGCCCTTTATGCACATCCCGCCATGAAGGGAAGAAGTAAAGGTGCGGCATTGTCCGATCTTTTCTGGTACTGGTTGTCCCCCGGACCGGAAATGCACCCAGAACATCTTGAGCAGAGCGAACGCTACCGACAGCTTGCGGGCTTCAGCCATAAGATCATGGCCATATCGCGGAAAGACATTGAAAGTCTGATCGACCAGTACCGGAATGACCCACTAAAGCTAGGTCTTGGCCCTAAAAACAAGTGGACACATATACGTTTGAGAGATGCATTTATGTCTCTCTGGGCGGACTTCTTTTACCAGGTCGTATTTAAAGAAAAGTGTGATGATAAGACAAGAAAGCTTATCGTCAATCACGCCAGGGACGTCGTCAATGCGCTCAAATGCGTAAAACTACGAAACATGTCCAGACGCAAACAGTTGACGAATTTTCTACTGGAAAAGCTGTCACTGGGTGAATTCCCCCACACTTTCCCAGATGGCCTGACGCATCTTGAACAAGCCCACTATCTGCAAGGGACTTTTTTTAATACCGCAATTGTGCAAATGTCCGAGGCGATGGCCCACCTGACACTTGTGGTCGCCCAACACCCGGATTGTCAGGAGCGTTTGTGCGATAATCCGGATAATCATTATCTCGATGACGTGATCAACGAAAGCCTGAGACTGCACCCCTTGTTTGGTATCGCTCACCGAATTGCGACCGAAACCGTCGAATTTAAAGGTAAAACCATACCCAAACATACGGTTGTTTGCTTTAACTACCCTGAATATCACAAGCTGGGTTATGACCAGCCGACCCGCTTTGATCCGGAAAGGTGGGGAAAATGCCCCATCAAGGAGTCGAATTTTATTCCCTTTGGCGTCACGGCCAATCGCTCCTGCCCGGCGCAGGGCCTGGCGATGGTTTCAATGCGGCAATTGACTAAACACCTATTCCGAAATTATCGTTTTTCCAGTCCGATCGTCCATACCCGATCCCTCCCTAATCGCGGCCCCTGTCTGGTCTTCAGCAATCAAAATACCGAAAATCGGCGCTTGGTTGAATGTATTGTATGCCCGTTGATGAAAATCAGGGATCGGTGGGAAGACCTGTTCCGCAGCATCATGCAGTTGTTTTTTGGAACCGCAATGATTCTCCATGCTAAAAAGCTGAGGTTGTGTGATCGCTATTTTGAGAAGTTGGAAAAACGGGCGTTCAGCTCAATTCAACCAAGTTCATAGTATTCCTGAGGCCAAAAATGAAAACCATTAACCTTCCCATTGATATAACGCAATCCACTGAACTTCTAAAAACCTGTGCCGAGCAATTGGGATCTTCACTGCCGTCAGAATTTGAAGGAATGCTGTCACATTGGCACCAACAAACGTTCACGGCTCCCTCTCCTTTTCTAAAGGAATTGCTTGCTACGAAACCGATCCATTGGGATAAATGTATTGCGGCTCACCGGGCGCACTCCCATCCCTGGTATGATTTTATCAGCAGCACTATCGACATCGACAACATGGCCAGTTTTCTGCTGGAGAACAAGTATTATCCGGAGTTTATCGCGCTTCTGGAAAAAATTCTGGATGTTCAGTTCACTGACGATGCAGCAAGCGCCGTTCAGGAGAATATAGACGATGAATTTGAACCAGAACCACACGCCAACCTGATGCGCAAAATGATGATGGCTGTTAAAAAAAGGGCCGCTGACCCAATCAGGCTCGACGACTACCCCGCACTGAACGACCGTACACTTATTTTCTATTATGGCTACTATCTTGAACCCTGGCACTTGGTCGGCTCCCTGTTTGCCACGGAGCAAATGGGCACGCATCGGGTTATCTGCATGAAAAAGGGCCTGGAACGTATGGGGCTCAGCGCTGACGAGCTCGAATTTACCACGGTCCACTCCGAGTGCGATGAACACCACGCAGACGATTGGCTGCAGAGAGTGATTGTTCCAAGCATCGAAGCCCGGCCAGAGTTATTGAATAGGATTGCAGCCGGTATAGCCGAATGTTTGGATACATCGGCGCTCTATCTGGACTATGTGCATGAACGCGCTCAGCTAAGGATTGCCGGATAGTGGATTCCCCAAGTACTAACGGTATCGACTGAAGTCTGAATCCATCCAGCATTAAAAGCGAGCCCGCCGGCTGTTGGAACAGCGTGAGGCAATGGCGGCCATCCGGCGGCGCCGTACAACCATCACTGGGATCTGCGGTCTGGGCGCTTCTGTGGGTTGCAATAGGATAGCGCTGAATACCTTTTATTTCGTGGGTGTCCGGCTTCTGCTGCCTTCAGCTCCGCGGGCAGCGGTGCCGGTGATTGGAGAAAAAAGCCACCCGTGAGGCTGACGATCGCCATACGCGTCAGAAAACGGCATCTCCGGCCAAGGCATGCCGAAGCGGATCACCGCCCGTCGATGATCCACACATTTGGAGGGTAGATATTGTTTGGTTCGCAATGCATGGAGCCAGCCTGTTGCCGCTATCATTATTAAACCTTGAGATAACTACTCCCTCCCTGTAGGAGCGGCCGCTGGCCGCGATCGGCATCTAGCCGGTATCGCTTGGCTCCTGGATGTAAGGAGCCTGCTTGCAGGCGAATGAGCGAAGCCGGTCCCAGCCAAGAACCGCTCCCGAAGCCAATAACGTTCAATCACCAGCCAAAGTAGCAAGATAGAAGTTGGACGGCCACCAGATATAAGCATTCAGCGCGCCACCCCTACTGTAACCCGCGGAGCCGTGCTGCATTACAATTTTTACCTTGTGGCTACTGACTACCCGTCTCAACGCAGGGTTTGTTTTGCTGGCGTCTAATTCTACCGAGATCAGCAGCGCTTGCTTCTATCTACCTGAAGGGTTACGCAAGTGTTTGTATGGGGATACCGATATGATCAATAGCTGTAGTCGTTGGGGAGATATAGAGCAGCTATTATCTATTTCTGGGGTGGTAGGCCTGGAGAATCTTCTAACTAATTGATTTTTAAAGCGAATGCCTGTATTTGGGACTATGGTACTTAATTAGATAGTGAGCACATAGATGTAAAGCAGCGTCTTTTGAATTAACTGTTAAGAACACAGGGAGAAATTTGTGGGTACTGCATTCTGGGTGAGGCGCTTTTTCACTGTTCTCGCCGGAGCATTTGTTATTATTTTCGGCGTACAAATGCTCAAAGGTTATGACTTGAGCTACTCACTAGTACAAGCAGCAATTTGGGGGCCGCTTTCTGCCATCGTCTTCATTTTTTCCCGGTTCTTTCAGGCGCGTCGTGGTCAACATTGCGCAATCTGCAAGGACACACCAGAAATGCGGAGCACCAGCGGTGGTGGCGATGGTTCTTAACCAGGCCAAGCTGACGGACAGCCAACGCAAAGCGCTTCGCGCAAAATACGCTCGGGCTGCCGCAGTTGGCAACGTTCAGGCTGTAGAAAAACTCTTAAAACCCAGCGTTTTTTGGTAAAATTTGACCCTCAAAGGGAGGGGATATGCCAAATTTCAGAAAATACAGCTACAGCCAGGACGCCATGGTCGTCATTAACTTCGAAGACCAACTCCAGCCTGGCACTTTCGAGTTCACTCTCCACCGTTTGATCGACGGGCGTATCGACCTCTCCCCCTTCTACGACAAATACAGCAATGATCAGGGCGGCAGAGCCGCTTACGATCCAGCGATTCTGCTCAAGATCATCCTGTTTGCCTACGCCAAAGGCATCACCTCCAGCCGCGAGATCCAGTGGCAATGTGAAAACAACATCATCTTCAAAGCCCTCTCCTGCGACGCCGTCCCCCACTTCACCAGTATCGCGAGCTTTGTCAGCGGCTACCCCGACGCCATTGAGTCTGTCTTCGAGCAGGTACTGCTTGTCTGCGACCAGCAGGGCCTACTGGGCAATGAACTCTTTGCCATTGGCGGCTGCAAGATGCCCTCAGACGCCTCCAAAGAGCATTCCGGCACTTTCAAAGAACTGGAACAGAAGCGAGACAAAATCCAGAAGAAGATCCGGCATTGCATCGAAGAGCACAAACGGCTCGACGGGCGAAAGCCCAAAGAGCGAGACCGAAAGAAGCAGCTCGCCCAGGCCACTGAAACCCTCCAAAAGCACTTCGACAAGATTGATCAGTTCCTAAAGACGGCAACCCCAAGGAAGGGGCAAGGAAAGAACCAGAAAGAAGTAAAGAGCAACATCACCGATAACGAATCCGCCAAAATGACCACCAGCAAAGGCACAATACAGGGCTACAACGGTATCGCCGCCGTCGATAAGGAACACCAGATCATTGTCGAAGCCCAGGCCTTTGGCTCCGGCCAGGAACAGCATACGTTGAAGTCGATTCTGGACGGTATCAGAAAGCGGTATCGTGATACCGGAATCCATGACGATATCCTCAAAAGTCAGGTAATCATAACCGCAGATACCGGGTTCTCCAGTGAGGAGAATAATGATTATCTCCGCAAAGAGAACATCAACGCCTACATCCCTGACAATAAGTTCCGATCCAGAGACAAAGCTTTCTCTAAGCAGAAAAAGAAGTATGGTAAGCGGAATCAGTACAATGCCAAAGGCCAGAAGAAGATCATCCCGGCCAGCGAATTTCAAATCGATGCCAAGAACAAGATCTGTATCTGTCCGGCCGGAAAGTCTCTTTGGTTCGTTGGTGAATCTCGACCTGTCAAAGGTAAAAGAAAACTGGTCTTTGAAGGTAACCTGACCGACTGTCGCAGCTGCCAACTGAAAGACCAGTGTATGCGCAATCCAAGTGCCGCCGACACAAGGGAGGGGCACGGTCGCCAGGTATCGATTACAGTGACCAATGGCCACACTGCGACAGACTGGATGAAGCGACGCGTCGACAGCCAGGAAGGAAAGGTGATCTACGGGCACCGAATGTCCGTGGTGGAGCCGGTATTTGGCAATACAGGCACCAACAAGGGCCTAAATCGATTCACGTTACGCGGCCTGGACAAGGTCCAGGGGCAATGGAGGATGTTCTGCTTGGTGCATAACATTGAAAAGCTGATGAATTATGGAGCGATTCACTGAGCCAGAAGGCTCTTGACGAAGCCTCTCGATTGACTGCGCAGATTGGATGACTATATGGAAGGACTGTGTTTAAATCGGGCTCAATGATCAATCAAAATATGGCTGGAAGAGCTGATTCTCCGAAATAGTTTTTCTACAGCCTCGTTAAAGGGAGCGATCGATGCAGAATGATTTTTATAAGCTCAAAAGACGTATCAGATTAATTTTCTCTGCATTTATTTTGTGGGTTGTAGGAGCAACTATTGTCTTGCCGCCTGGTGGGATAGGTTTAATCACAATGCCAGTTGCAATAATCTTGGTGGCCGCGCTAATTATGACGAATCGTAAAATTCAAAAAACTACGTGTCCGTACTGTCATGAGCGGATACTATCCCCTATTCAGCAAATAGGTTTTGGTGTATTTACAGAACCAAAGGTTTGTCGTCACTGCGAGGCATCCCTTTAACCAGGCAATGCATCCGACAGCTAAGTTTGTGCATTTTTTACGCGGTCGCTGCGCTCCCATGATCGCGCAAAAAGCGCACAAACTTCGCCGCAGCTGATTGCGACGTTATGCCACCTCTTCAACTCAAGGGTACATATTATGACTGAACTTCGAAATGTAATTGAGAAGGATATTCAGCATCATCATGTCAGAGCAAAACGGTATTTTCTAATGACACAGATATTTGCTTGGATTGCAATTGGAGCCAGCTTCGCCTCAGTTCTTGCTGCCACCGCAAAATCTCCAGTCGTGATGACAGCGATTATCGCCGCTATCCCAGGGACGGTGCTGCTTGTTGATAAAGCTTTTGGCTATGGCCCACGATCTGCATGGCACTATTCGTATCGAATATCTCTACTTGAGCTTTGTGATAAGCTCGATTACCAACATGTCCCCGCTGAACAAGTTTCGCTGGAGCTGGCTCTAATCCGGAAAAACATGCAGGGTACTTATCCTATGGTAAGCGTAAGTGCTGCAATTCATCAGCAAGGTGTGGCATAACCAAGTCATCAACTTCGCGCCTACGGCGCCGGACGCCTCCTTCGGAGTCGCCGGTTATGAACGGCGTTAGGTTTCCAAGTTACCCATGAAATATACGATTCTAATATTTGGACTACTATTCTCATTGGTTGCCCATTGTGATCAGCCTCCAGACTGACAGCCGTATACTATTTATTCAAAGAATAGAGAATGGACCGCTCACATCAGCCGAGAATACAAGACTGAGAATCCATGGGATGATGAGTGGAGCGTTGCGATCTACCGAGGTGTTCATTATCCCTTTCCAAGACCAGATAAAAAGCCGGCTTGGTCGCGAGAATATGAAAGCAACGGTTACTCTGAAGGGCTGCTTTCAGATGACGGTAAAGTCTTTGTGTATGTAGAATACTGGTATCGAGCCAATTATCTGCAGTCAAAATATACACAGAGAATTGTGTAATTATAAAAAATGGTTCATTTTTCAACGTTGGAAATAACCTGGAAAAAACAGTATCACATGAACTTTGGCTCAAAGATGGCAGCGAAACAAAATTTGTGACTATAGATGGCAAGCGGCATGTAGAAATAGAAACTGTGGCGGGTGTGCGCCATGTTCCGGCCTACTGCGAGCCCCAAACCTAACGAGTCGTTCCAGGGGACAGCCTACTATACGCGCCTTTTTGTGCGGTCGCTGCGCTCCCATGTTTGCACAAAAAAGGCATGTATAGTAGCCACCCCCTGAACTCAACGTTCAGGCTGTAGAAAAACTCAAGCACTTCTTGAAGTGGCAAATTTTTCGTGCGGAGAGTGCTCTGAAATACTTTTCGCCATACAAAACAGGTCCGGAATTCACGTAGGAGCGCGATTTTTTGGGTGGAATATAACCAGAACGAAAGGCGGAGTTTTTCTACAGCTTCGTTATGCATAAGGAGAAATCGATGGACTCGAGTCCAGTTCTTGACCTCAAAGCGTTTGTACCTTCCAAAAATTTGGAACTCAGCAAGCGCTTCTATTCAGATATCGGATTCACACTCAATTGGGCTAATGATGAAATCGCGGAATTTGAAGTTGGCTCTTTTCGTTTTATCGTTCAGCGCTTTTATGTAAAAGAGCATGCTGAGAATTTTATGATGCATCTAATGGTCGAGGATGCTGATCCGTGGTGGGCGCATTTTGAACGCATCAAGCTCAAAGAAAAGTATCCGGGGATCATGCTTAAACCACCTACGATGCAACCTTGGGGTCTTCGCGTTCTTTACATCTCCGATCCTAATGGGCCGCTTTGGCACATCGCCGACAAAAATGCATAACAAACGCAGGCACAGCGACGGCTTTTCCATTGCGGCTGCGCCTTCATTACAAAGCCGCGCGTGCTGCGGGCGTCTTTTTTTAGAGGTTACCCATGGGTCATCAAGAGCTTATCCATGGGTCATCAAGAGCTTATCCAGATAATCATTGGCTACACTTGTGTTGGTGCTTTTGTTTTTACGGTGGTAATTACGTGTCTTTCACTAGCAGGCTGGGTAAAACTCGCAAACTCGGACCAGCAGAAAAAGCTCTTCACCATTATAATCGTCGAGATTGCATTAGTTGGCGTTGGCTACTTTTCTGGAGTTCTAAAGTTCGGCCCACAGCGACAAGCTTCACAGCTTGCAGTCGAATTTGAGCGATATGAGTTGTCTCGGTCTGATCCAGGTCATACCTGTCCTCCTGGAATGTTGTGCGTTCGTGAGTTTTTAAGGTCTAAAACTCCGGTACAGCTTCAATTACATAGAATGATTCTTAATAGTCCGCCGGTTAGGTCTCAACCCATTATGTACGAGAACGCTGAGGGGCTATTGGCGTTTAACTATTGTGTAGCCGAGGGGAGGAAACAGAAAATTCGTGCGATGGTAGTTGCAGAAGGCGGCGACGTAGCTGGTCCGTACCAGTATTCCGTTGATGCTTCGGGGAGCATTGAAATTAATGATCAAGCATCTGCGCTTTCTCGCAGGTAGAGAAATATTGCAAGAGCAAGCCGTTTGCTCAGCCCTTCTGGGCTCTGCGGGACACCCAACGCCATACACATTTCGCGCTGGGCGCTGTACTCCCAATTTAGCAAAAATATGCATAGTTTTGATCGCCCCTGTGGGTATTACATGATTTAGGAGAATAGCCATGAAATTAGTCATCTCAAAAATATTTTTGGCCTTAATGATTGCAATAAGCGGTTTTTCAATAGCTGTAGAAACAAATAAATTGGGTAAAATTGTATCCGCGTCAGGAACCTTCGAAATAAACCTTGAGCCACAGAGAGATGAAGATGCTCCTGCGGGGAGAATGATCATACATAAGAAGTATAGTGGTGATCTTGAAGGAATTGGCATTGGTCAGATGTTAAGTAAACGGACGGAGAATGGGGCTTCCGCGTACTCAGCGATCGAGGAATTCAAAGGCTCCTTAGCCGGAAAAACTGGCTCTTTCACTCTTGTCCACAATGGATATATGTCTACAGGGGTACAGTCGCTAGAAGTAAAAATTCTTGAAGGATCGGGTAAGGGAGAACTGGAAGATATATCTGGCTCATTCCAAATAATTCAAGATGAGGGTAAACATAAATATGTGCTTACCTATGAGCTGTAAAGCAAGTAGCAATCAAACTATATTCGCGCTACGCATGGAGGAGTGACGTATGGCTAAGCCAGCAAAGAACACGATTTGCCTTTGGTACAATGGCGACGCCGAGGAGGCGGCGCGTTTTTACGCCAAGACCTTCCCCGATTCATCCGTTCAAGCGGTACACCGCGCACCGGGAGATTTTCTGTCCGGGAAACAAGGGGATGTGTTGACGGTCGAGTTTACCGTATTGGGCATTCCCTGCCTCGGGCTGAACGGCGGACCTGCGTTCAAGCACAGCGAGGCGTTCTCATTTCAGGTCGCAACCGTCGACCAGGCCGAAACGGATCGTTACTGGAATGCGATCATCGACAACGGCGGCGAAGAGAGTGCGTGCGGCTGGTGCAAGGACAAATGGGGATTGTCCTGGCAGATTACGCCGATCGCCCTGACGAAGGCGGTCACCGATCCCGATCGCGTTGCTGCCAAGCGCGCTTTCGATGCAATGATGCAAATGAAGAAGATCGACATCGCTGCAATCGAGGTGGCGTACCGCGGTTGATATTGCACCTTCGATGCGCGCGTTTCGGAAGTTCAAGAGGGCTCGGGGAGGCACTTCCTTACGAGTTTGGGCTGGTACGCGCAGGAATACGAAGGTCATACTCGCGGGGACTCTGAGTGGTGAGAGGACGCTTACTCCGTGCTGTATCTCAAGATTCCAGCCCTGAACCTCAGCTTTATCCTCTTGGCGAACAGTGAGGATATCTGGTGGGACAACCCACTTGACCGGGCAGAGGTGCTGAGTTCTGTATTTACCCGGGCGTTTCTCGGGTATTCATAGAGGATTAACCGCAACTGTGGAAGGCCCGTGCGACGACTAACTGGCACATGCAGCGGAGTAGTCACATGAGGTTCCTTTTCAGGTAACCAAAAGCGTTTATCTTTCAAGGCCCATATTGTTCGTTATTTCTATAGCTCACGCTTTACTTCTGTCGGCAACCTGTGGAGCTGTAGTAGCAGTTCTGCAATGCTGTCATTCTTAGCATATAGGTACTCTACCGGCACATCCAGCACATCGGCGAATCGCTCTGCCAGCGGATATCCTGGGGTATGGACACCACGCTCATACTGGCTTATCCGCGCACTAGCCGACATCTCGTCTATACCGGCCAGAATGCCGAGGCGTTCTTGAGCAAGCCCAGCACGCAACCTGGCCTCCTTTAGTCTTTTTCCGATAACAGACATTTAGCCTCCAAAGTGAAGGCTAAAATAGTCTTAGATTTTGCTTGTTCGTTTACTAAGTATTACTTAGTAATAAATATATGTGATGGGCGATAACATAAGGACATTTGCGCAGATCTTGCTTTGGCGCAACTTCCGTCTTTAAGCGTTGCCCTAGGAAAATCGGCATCTGTGTGAGGCCTTCCATGGAAGAAGTAGAGAAACTGTTGAAAAGTATGCGCTCCCTGATCCAGCTGGCGGGAGCCATTTCTACGGAGTTGACCAATTTTATCAGGGCAGAATCGCTTCCCTTAGGCGAAGTTGTGAGTGACTGGCTGGAAGTGGTGATGAACCCGCTTCCGAGCAGTTGCGGTCAGCCGTATATCAGTGAACAGGCGGCGGAGCTGCTGATTGAACGAAGACGAGCTGAAACATGGGCAAAGGCGAAACAAAAATTTGCCCCTCAGGAGCTGGGCATACTAACAGACTGGCAAAGATTGGAAGCCAGAGCATTGACGCTCTCGATCAATATGATTTTGGAAAAATACCTTGTGTATTACAAGGGAAAGCTCGCGGGAAGTAGCGGAGCCTATGACGGTTTAGTGAAAACGTATGGCCGCCGATGTCGGCGGCCGTGAAGTGGTATCAGAAATCCAGGCTCAGGGATAGCGCACTCAGCGTCGGGTCGTTCCCTTCGCTCTCGAACAGGGTGTGCTCGAGGCCCAGGGTCCACCGCCCGGTACGCCAGTTGGCGAAGACGCCGTAGAAAATATCGGTGCCGTCTTCATCGACGCTGGAGCTGAAGGCTCCAGAGGTACCGGTAGTCTTGACTTCCGATTCCCAGAAGTGATAGCCCAGTCTGGCCCCAGCGGACAGGCTCTTGCCGGCGTCAGTGCTGAACAGTGCTGCCATAGTTTTGGTATTGGAGGAAAGTTTGGCCTTTACGTCCACTCGGCTGAAACTAGGGGCGTCAATCGGACTTACGAAGATCAGGTCCACGCTGTCCGAATCGCTGGTATCCCCAAGGTCGGTATAGCCCGTCTCGAAAGCAACATAGCGGTTCAGCCGATAGCCGATATTCAGGCTGAAGCCCTTACCGTCGTCGAACTCGTAACAGAGATCGATGCTGCACAATTCCCTTTCCGCCCGGTCGGTATCCAGGTCCGTCACGCCGTAACTGGCCCTGGCATACCAGGTATCCTCAATTGCAAAGGCATTGGAGCTGGCAGCCAGTACGGTAGCTGCAGCCAAGATCGATTTTTTCATTATGCTCTCCTGCACTATTTGATCGATCGGATATCTCGCCGCGGGAGGAGTACTGCCAATGTTCCAGAGGCGGCGCGACGAAGAATACCCTCTCCGTCAACCGGTGTCGATCAGGCGCCGTTACACGGCGAACGACAGAGAAGAACGGCGGGCATGACGGGCATACTGTCTATATATGCAGCATTAGCAACGCGAGTGCCAACGGAAAAATGATCACCGAGGCCGATATCTCGGCGCAAAATCCAAAATCACCAGAAATCACAATAGAAACAAACGGTTACAGCTTTCGCCTGGAAATGGGATAGGAGGCACGGTGATCACTTTGCCAAAGTTGGGAGCCATATAAGAATGTTCTACAACCTTGACCTGATGGAGCTTTGCGGGCATTCTGTGCGAAATTTCACCAAGAGATATCGGCCTGGGGCAAAGTGGCCTTGGAGGCCACTATATAAATGTTAGTGCGGCTTGTTCATCAAGAAACAAAGAAAGTTGGTAACCCAAAGTTTTGTGCAAGTAGCAGGCAATCCAGCATCAAAGCCTGCGCCAAAATTTCAGTACAGTAGTTTCGTTCCTGGTGCCGTCGTTCAGGCTTGCAGGTAACGGAAATGGCAATCCATTATTGCGGGTTGCCAGTAAGAAAAATTATCGGTGGGGCAAGCATGATATTCTTCCCCGTAAAAACCGGCGGTGGCCCTCCGCTGCGCTCCGGGCAAAGTGCCCGCAGCAGGTTCAGTGCGGCGCCGCCACTAACCAGTCGCTTAAGTACGCCCAGGCTGGCGCCTGGGCCGGACGGCCCACGCTATGCGCTTCGCGCAAAAACAGCGTGGGCCGCCGCTTAGCTCAGGCGTTAGGTGAATATGAGCACCAGAGTTAAGAATGTATCTTTAGTTTTAATGAGTTTTATTATCTCTGCCTGTAGCTCTCCGCAGAGGTATGAAGGGCATGTCTTTGATTGTGCAGGGAATCCCGTAAAGAACATGGAGGTTGGGGCGTGGAAAAACATTTATCTCCCATTCTATTTACCAGAAAATTTAGGAGCGGCCAATACGGACAAGCAGGGTTACTTTATTTTGCATACAAAAAAACGCGCCTCCTTCTTCACTTACCCAAGAGGTGCTCTGAAAATGCACAGTCACCCGAGCAAGTCCGAAACGTCGTGCCAGTAGTTTCACCTAACAAGGCCAGGCTGTACGCTCCGGCGCTACGCGCCTCCGCGGGACGGCCTACGCTATGCGCTGCGCGCATAAGCAGCGAAGGCCACCCCAGCTGGCAACGTTATGGTGCCGGTCAGTAAAAATTAATATTTTTTTCGCTGCAAGTCTTGCGCACAGTTTTGGCATCCAGAATTTGGCTTTTTGTCACGGCACATTCAAGCAGTTTCGTTCCTAGAGTGTTCGCTCTGGTTCGGTAGAATAAAGCAACTCCGCAGTAATATCGTGGAGTGCCAGTAAGATAAAAATCGGTTGGGGAAAGTGCGGTATTCTTTCCTCGTAGTTTTCGGGCAGTGGCCAGCCAAGCCGTGGCTTAGGAGGTTCAGAGCGCGTCAGCCATAACCAGGCCAGGCAGTAAAGCTCCGGGCCTTCGGCCCTCCGCGGGACGCCTTACTTTGTGCACTTTTTGCGCGGTCGCTTCGCTCCCATTTTTGCGCAAAAAGCGCACAAAGTAAGTCGCCCCTGCTGGCGGCGTTATTTGCGAAGAGCCATGACGACAACAATTGCACTTCTTCTGTTAGTTTCGGCGCCATCGTTTGCTTCCGAGTGTAACCGAGAATTAGCTAAAGAGGTGGGCATAAAAGCCATTAAGAGTAAGTTTCCGAATGAGCATAAAGAGCACAAGCCTTTTGCGGTAGCTGCAGACAAGCAGTTCTGGTTTGTAGTCCCGGCGGTAGTGGGGAAATATTCACGTGGCGGTGGTGCACCGGAGGCCGTCATTGAGAAAAAATCTTGCAGGGTAGTCCGAGTGTCCCTTGCCAAGTAAGCAAATAACCAGGCCATGCTGCGGACGGCCTACACAACGCGCTTCGCGCTAAATACGTTCCGGCCACCACAGATGGCAACGTTAGGGAACCTCTGATCAACTCGCCATTCCCTCGGGAATTAACCGGGAGGGTCAAAAAGTCGATCGCTTTATAGTCAAATTTCCGATGTTTTCACGTAATTCTCCCAGTTTTCCTTGCCTGAAGCCCGCTATCCGCGGATTTCAGGCGCACTGCCCCTAGGCGGGCAGGTATTTTCTCCCGATTAACAGGTTGGTGAAGCCTGCCAACAGACACAGGCGTTCGGTATTCTTCTCCAGCCCACGATAGCGTACCTTATCGTAGCCAAACACGCGCTTGATATAACGGAAGGGGTGCTCCACCTTCGCCCGAATTTGAGCTTTGATCTTTTCCATTTTCCGAACGGCGTCTTGTCCGGGAAGGGTTTTCTGCTTGCTCGGTTTAATCGCTATATGCCATTCGACTTCCCGATATTTGAGCTCTTCCCGGTTCTCTGCGCCGGTGTAGCCAGAATCACCCCAAACTCTTTTTTCTTCTCCGTGGAGAACCTGCTCAGTCGCGGTAATGTCATGCGTATTTGCGGCGGTTGTGTCCACGCTATGAATGATTCCCAACACGTCATCGACGCCAATATGCATCTTCATACCAAAATGCCACTGGTTGCCTTTCTTGGTCTGGTGCATCTCTGGATCTCGAGCCTTCTCCCGGTTCTTGGTTGAGCTCGGCGCAGCGATAATAGTGGCATCCACGATACTGCCTTCTCTCAACAGCATGCCATGACTCTTGAGATGGCTATTGATCTCCTCAAATAGCTGGCGACCAAGTTGATGCTGTTCAAGTAGATGGCGGAAGTTAAGGATAGTGGTTTCATCCGGAATTCGGTCTGTCAGTGTCAATCCGCTAAAATGGCGCATGGACTCAATCTCGTAAAGTGAGTCCTCCATCGCGGGATCACTGAGGTTGTAGGACAGCTGCATACAATGGATTCTCAGCATGACCTGTAGCGGGTACGGTTGGCGACCGCGCCCGGCCTTCGGATAAAAGGGCTCGATCTTCGCTTCCAGGCGCTCCCAGGGAACCAGAGATTCCATCTGCTCTAGGAACTTCTCGCGGCGGGTCTTGCGGCGCTTGTTGCGGTATTCGGCTTCGGCAAAGCTGACTTGGTGCATGGCTTGTGCTATTTTCGTTGGCTCAATGCTATTTTACCCCATCTGGCTGGGACTTATTCAGAGGTTCCCTAGATTTGGAAATGAGAAATATATGAGTAAAAATCCATATGAAGCGCCTACGGTTCAACCCGATGAATCTGTTGAAGTTGAAAGAAAGCCACTATCTCAATCTTCGGGAAAGAAGAAGCTGTTTGTTGGTATTCCCGGTGCGGTAATCTGCTACATACTATCGAGTATAGGTTTATTTTCTGGTCTCACCAGAGGACTGGCTCTTCTGCTGAGTGCATATGTCATTGTTGGTTTTATTGAAATTTTGGTATCCGACAAAATCACATTGCTTTCAACTAAATGGGAAGGTTTACCAGGATGGAAAAAATTTACTTTTAGCATGCTTATTATAGTATTCGCCTTAGGTGCAGCGGCGGCCTCAATACCCTTACTGGGTAGAGTCCTGGTTTAAAAATCTAACTAGGCGCTGCAGCCGACGGCCAACTTTATGCATGTTTTGCGCGGTCGCTACGCTCCCATTATCGCACAAAACATGCACAAACCTGGCCGCGTCTGAGCGCAACGTTATGCTCCCGAGTCACCCACATAAGAAATTTCATATGAATAAGATCATCTCCACGTTTTTTGCCTTAATGTTGAGCAATTTAGCTTTTGCAAGTTGTTCAGTTGAGCAAGAAGAAGCTGAAATTGAGATGAAAATTCTCTTTGAGAAAGAGAAGTCAAACTCCGCTGGCGATCATGATGCAATGGACCTAGTCAAAGTAGAGGTACCTATTTCCGTATCAGGAGTACCTTTAGTATCAATGCTGCTAACTGAGGGGGAGGTAGCCAGTTTTTGGATACCAGTGTCCTTTAAAAAGGTCGAAGATAAAGCAATTTTTCAGTTTCCAGCATATCGGGAAGCAGTCAAAAACTTTGAAGTGGTGGCACACTATGAATCCGGAACTTGTGTTAGATCCATTCAGCGGCTACTAGGGTAGGTGCATAACCAGGCGCTGCTAGGGACAGCCTACTATATGCACCTTTTTGTGTGGCTCGCTGCGCTCGCATTTTCACACAAAAAGCCGCATATAGCAGGCTGCCCCAGAGCGCAACGTTAAAGGATTAGCAAATGGCAGTCTCAGTAGATAGGCTCAAAAAACTCACGACCGACTTTTTTAAGCGTCATTGGAATTCAGAAGAACTTGGTTCCACTCCAAACTGGTCAGAACCTTGGCACTTGAAAGGCGCAGCTCCCAACCATAACCGACAGGGCGTCTACGCTTTTGTTCGGGGAGACCATGTTACTTATATTGGTACAGGCGCCAGCAAAGGTAAAAAAGGATATGAGGGGCATGGCCTTGGTGCAAGGCTCGGCCAGTATGTTCGAGTATCAGGCCCCGGCGAATACCGCCCAAACGACTGGAAGCTTGAGAATGCGGATTACGTGATCACGTTGGGTTTTGAGCAAGGTTTTGGGTATCTCTCTTATGCACTGGAGAGCTACCTTCTTTCGAACATTCCAACAGAGCACAACGCCAACAGGCCCGGCAGTTGATCCTTTAACAAGGCCAGGCACGGCGACGCCTTTTTCGTTGCGGCTTCGCCTCCACTACAAAGCCGCGCATGCTGGCGGCGTTATTTGCGACATGAAGTTGCATAAATATATGTTGTAATTCGAGGTTTTTCGCAGTTGACGAGTTCGTGCACTACTGGCGAATTCAACAGAAAAGTTTTCGAAAGCGCAACCTGGTGTTCTACCACCAGTATCCTACCCACCATGCGAAACGGATTTGGTATGAAGCGCTGGGGACAATGAACCCTGTTAAGAGGAACCGTGAGGGGAATCGGAACTGCCAGTGTCAGGCGGTCGGGGGCTAGGATGGAGTGACATGATGAACATATGTGAAGAATCGTTGACGTCCCGTGAGACGCCAGATCTGCCAAAGACACTGATAGGCAGTCACCAAAACGGTAAGCAATCTCGGTCGTAACCTTGATAACGTGGGTTGCGCGTAGACACCGCATTGCCGGGATACAGATTCCATCTAACTCGCTCGTTAAGGTATTTATGCAGAACATGGCAATGTCGTAGAGCCTTCACGGAGGAAGAAGGTAGCCAGTGATGGAGCCGGAGACTCTGCGTCCATGAGATGGGGGAAAAAGCGAATGATTTTCTGTAATGGAGAATATACGGATTCAAGATTTGTCCGGCACGAAAGTGAGCAGACGTCCCCTCGGTGCTTTGTTGCGAGAGAATTTGCAGAATGGATTTTATGAAGGAAGGCAAATGATGGCTGAAAAAGCTGGTGCACCTTCAAGCGATGCCCAACGATGGCTGGCGATTGACTGGCCGGAAGTGGAAAAGCACGTTTATCGACTGCAAGTGCGTATCGCAAAATCTATACGCGAACAGCGGTGGGGTAGAGCTCGCGCTCTGCAACACCTGTTATCGCGCTCGTTTGCAGCGAAAGTATTGGCTGTTAAACGGGTCATATCCAATAAAGGAAGCCGCACAGCGGGTGTTGACGGGGTGCTCTGGACGTCACCGGGTCAATACTGGCGTGCGGCGCAAAAACTAAGGACAGCCGGTTATCGAGCGCAACCGCTGCGCAGGATCTATATTCCGAAAAAGAACGGCAAACGCCGCCCTTTAGGAATACCTACCCTTCACGACCGGGCAATGCAAGCGCTCTATGCGCTGGGGCTTAAGCCGATTGCGGAAACCACGGGAGATAAACATTCCTACGGATTTCGAGAGAAGCGCAGCCTGCACGATGCCTGCAAGCAAGGTTTTATTGTTCTGGCCCAAAGGACCGCAGCACAATGGGTTCTGGAAGCTGATATCAAAGCCTGCTTTGATCGCATCAGTCATGAATGGTTGTTGACGCATATCCCGCTGCCCAAGCGGGTGTTAAGGCAATGGCTTAAAGCGGGGTATATGGACAAGGAAGCACGCTACGAAACGGAAGACGGCACCCCGCAAGGTGGCATTATATCGCCGATCCTGTGCAATATGGCACTAGACGGTTTGGAAGAGTTGGTCGTTCCTGCCTCGCGCAGTCGCGGGCGCAGTAAACTGCACGTCATTCGATATGCAGACGACTGTGCGCCACGAAGGCGCACTGGAGGATGTGAATCCTCCGTGCAGCCGTGCTGCACAAGAGATGAGGGCGGGCCCCTCGGAGCCGCCGTGCAGGCGGAGGCTTCAAACCACCTACTGCTGCTGCACTTAAAAGGTGTGGTAGTGAGCGAGTATGGAAAAGGCCGGTCAAGAACCGGTCAGGTAAGGGCCGTGAAGTCGAACGCAAGTGAACCGCTGATGACGTGTCGAAAGCGTAGGGACGACGTCAAAACCGGGGGGAAGTCGTTAACCCGGGATAAGTCTGGGAGAAACCTGTCTACTGCCCAGGCGGCGTCCGGCATAAAGGCGGCGAGAACACGGCTCAGGCTCTTGTGTGGAACGTGGGAACCTGTCACCCCGATGCTAAGGGAGCGATGCAAGTGGAAGCCCCACGAGTATCTGAGTACCAATGCGGGGTACAGGGGCGGAGCAACCTGTAGTAGTGAGGAAGGCTCTGTAATGGAGCTGGAGCGAAGGGGTTGCCCTATCCAGCCTGAGACAAGAGTGCAACCAGCAATGGGAGGACACTCTTGAATCAGGCGAAGTCATTTCCTATCACTAAACGTCAGGTGTGGGAAGCCTACAAACGAGTCAAGGCCAATAAGGGCGGGGAAGGCGTAGACGGTCAGACCCTGGAGATGTTTGAAGAGAAGCTGGAAGGCAATCTCTATAAACTCTGGAATCGACTGGCGTCTGGTAGCTACATACCCCCACCGGTCAAACGCGTGGAGATTCCCAAGGCGGACGGTGGTGTTCGTCCACTGGGAATTCCAACGGTTGCGGACCGGGTTGCCCAAATGGTAGTCAAACAAGCCCTGGAGCCGGACCTGGAACGTCATTTTCATCCGGACTCCTACGGCTATCGGCCGGGCAAGTCAGCCCGTCAGGCGATTGGACAGGCGCGCAAGCGCTGCTGGCGCAACGACTGGGTCGTTGATCTGGATATCAGGGGTTTCTTCGATAACATCGATCATGAACTCTTGATGCGAGCGGTGCGCCACCACACCCAAGACAAATGGGTGCTGCTCTACATCGAGCGATGGCTGACAGCCCCGGTGCAACTGAATGGTGGGGCATTACAGGAGAGGACCAAGGGCACCCCGCAAGGGGGTGTGGTCAGTCCTCTGCTGGCGAACCTGTTCTTGCACCATACCTTCGATGCGTGGATGCAAAGGCACTATCCGAGCATTCCCTTCGAGCGGTACGCCGATGATAGTGTTTGTCACTGCCGCACACGGAAGCAGGCCGAACATCTGAAAAATGCGCTGGAACAGCGCTTTGCAGATTGTGGACTGGAACTTCATCCGGAGAAGACCAAGATTGTCTACTGCAAAGACGACGATCGACGTCTGGACTATCCCGCCACCAGTTTCGATTTTCTGGGTTACACCTTTCGCCCGAGAAGATCGAAAAATCGGAAGGGAAAGTTCTTCATCAACTTCAGTCCGGCGATCAGCAACAAAGCGGCGAAAGCAATCCGGCAGGAAGTACGCAGCTGGAAACTGCATCTGCGCAGCGACAAGTCACTGGAAGACTTGGCAAGGATGTTCAACGCGGTGATCCGCGGCTGGATCAATTACTACAGCGCATTTTACAAGTCAGCGCTGTATACAACCCTCCGGCGGATTGACCGTAGGCTCGTAATTTGGGCAACTCGCAAGTTCAAAAGACTGCGGGGCCACAGGAGGCGAGCAACCCACTGGTTGGAGCGTATTGCGCGCAGACAGCCGGGGTTGTTTGCCCATTGGCGTTTATTACATGGACAGGCTGGGTAGGAGGAGCCGGATGAGCGGAGACGTTCACGTCCGGTTCTGTGAGCGCCTCGGGGGGAGGGTCCCCGGGGCGACTCGACTCATTATTACAGGGAAGAGTCCAGCTGCTCTGGAGGAAGAGGTTCGGCCAAAGGTTGAACGTTTCCTGGCAGAGCGCGGATTACAGCTCTCAGAAGAGAAAACGCGCATCAGTCATATTGAGCAAGGCTTCAACTTTCTGGGCTTTCATTTTAAAAAGTACCGAAAAACCTTGCTGATCCAGCCTCAAGACGGTAAAACCCGAGAGTTGCTTATGAAGGTGCGAGGCGTGCTGAAGCAATATCGCGGCATTCCGTTTCACGCCCTACTGGCAAAACTCAACGCTGTGATCAGAGGCTGGGCCTATGCGTATCGACACGTGGTAGCAAAAGAACGCCTGAGTTACGTCGACGACAAGATCTATCCACTGGTGAAAAAGTGGCTTCAAAGGGAACACCGATCTAAGACGTGGGCATGGATCAGAAAACGCTACCGTGAGCGCTTCAAAGGTCGTATTGAGTACGGGTGCTACTATCCGACAACGTCGGGTCCAAAACTCATACGGTTGTTCAAGGCCAGTGACCTGCCGATTCGGTATCACAGCAAGATACGCAGTGATGCCAATCCATATGATCTGGAGGACAGCGATTACTTTGAAGCGAGAGCCAAGAAGCAGCGGGTGAATGCACGACGGGATCGAAGGTTCCTGAACAGCTCGTCGTATGAGAAACTGGCCGCCTAAATGGAGGCCATATTGGATATGAATAGGTGGGTCGCTTGTGCGGCCTTCAAAGGGCTTGAGCTGTATGATGGGAAACTATCACGTACAGTTCTTATGGGGCGAAGGGCCGCAAGGCCCTTAGCTACCAGGTTTGCGAAGAGCCATGACGACAACAATTGCACTTCTTCTGTTAGTTTCGGCGCCATCGTTTGCTTCCGAGTGTAACCGAGAATTAGCTAAAGAGGTGGGCATAAAAGCCATTAAGAGTAAGTTTCCGAATGAGCATAAAGAGCACAAGCCTTTTGCGGTAGCTGCAGACAAGCAGTTCTGGTTTGTAGTCCCGGCGGTAGTGGGGAAATATTCACGTGGCGGTGGTGCACCGGAGGCCGTCATTGAGAAAAAATCTTGCAGGGTAGTCCGAGTGTCCCTTGCCAAGTAAGCAAATAACCAGGCCATGCTGCGGACGGCCTACACAACGCGCTTCGCGCTAAATACGTTCCGGCCACCACAGATGGCAACGTTAGCAATCATATGAAAAATCTACCACTTTTATTAATTCTCGTAACTTTATGTAGTTCAATTATGGCGAGTCCCTTTACCTATGATATCCAATATGCAGGTTACGATTTTGATCAATATGATTTAAAAGGAAATGCCAATTACGAAATTTTTGTAAAAGAATTCCGTGAATTTCCATGGAAAGACCAAGTTGGGAAAAGCAATGGTGGCTCCGAACCAACTATTTCAGTAAAGAATCAACAATCGAACATAGATCTATGGGTCTCAGTCATTGGAAGTTCGGATGAATACGCCTATTTAGTTGGCATAGTTCAGCCTAAAAAGGTAAAAACCTTATTAGGCTTCGGAAAAGAAAAGGAAGTACTTTGGGTGAGCGCCTACGTCTTTGAACAAGCCGAATGGGTAGAACAGGCATTTAAATTGTATTTTGAGGGTAAAATTGGAGTACTAAATTCCAAATTATCCGATTTAACTGTATTTTTTGAGCAAGAGGCTAGACAGTAAAGTGCTAACAAACTGGTCAACTCGACCTCCACTGCGCAGCTTGTTTTGTGCTTTAGTAGCACAAAACAAGCTACTCCGTTCCGTCGAGTTACCAGGGCGTTAAGCGGGAACACTATGAAGCGAGTAATACTTCTACTTTTAGCTTATGCATTCTCAGTATCCGCAAATTCGGTTGAGATCGAATCCGCATATGAACGTATGCTTCTGATCTGCTCAGAACATCCTGACTTCCGGCCGTCGTCAATTGATTTTTATGACCCACAGAATAGCCAGGCTTTCGAGCGTGAATTTTACGAGCTAGCGTTGAAGCTCCACGAGCAGGGAATAGAATCGATGGAATTCCTTTTGGACAAAGTAAAAAGCAGCCAACATGAGCATGAAGTATTTTGCGCAAAACGTGTTCTAAATACATGGCCAGGCTAATGCTTAACAAACTGTTCCAGTACATTCCGGCACCTTCGGTGCCTCCATCGGACAGCCTTTACAGCGCTTCGCGCTTCCAAGGCCGCCGCTGAACAAGGGCGTTAGTGCGACAAGCAAAGCTTGTCGCATCTTGCAGGGTGAAAGTCCCTGTCGGGTAAGGCCTAGCCAGCCACCCGTATCGAGTCTTGCGCGCTGTGCGGAACCCGGAAATTAGGAATATTTGTGTGGCAGGAAGCACAAGGCGAACAAGCAGCGTGAAGCGTAGACAGAGAATTACATAGGCCATAGGGCGTGCCGTGCGCCTGAAGTGTTGGTATCGCTCCGAAAATAGCGAATCCTGGTTGACGAGGCTTGTAACGCCGTCGAAGTCCATGCAAAACAGCCGCCAAGGGCGAGGTTGTGGCGAGCCAGCGGAGTTATCAAACCGTGGCATGTGTAAAGAGATGCGACAGGAACTTGTGAGATCCAAGGAGGTTCCCGCAGGAAGTGGGTAGGGCTGCCGAGTAAAACGCGAGGCGAACGAAGGCCCCTTGGAAGTCGGATCGGTTCATAGTAGTCCGAAAGCGGGAAAGCCGCTTGCATGGCGAAGGGGCCGACAATGGAATCGTGGCGTTTAACAGAAACATAGTCCGGACAGGGTAGGGCTGGAAACCACTATGACAACCGCCTTAAACGCCATAGCATTTAAAGCACGTACCCATCCCCGGCACCGGTTTCAGAATTTATATGGAGAACTGAATCCCGGTTTGCTGACGCGGGGCTGGGCTAACCTCAACAAGCGATCTGCTCCCGGTGTGGACGGCGTAGAAGCCGAAGACTTCGGGGCGCGATTGCCGGAAAATATCCACCGCATCCATCAGAATCTCAAGGCAAACCGCTTTCGGGTAAATGATGTAAAGCGGGTATACATCCCCAAGGCAAACGGCGCAGAGCGTCCCCTCGGACTGCCCACGATAGAAGACAAGCTGGTGCAGCAAAGTGTTGCGGAGTTACTCCAGAGCATCTGGGAGCAAGACTTTTTGCGCAATAGCTACGGCTACCGCCCGCACAAAAGCGCGCATCAAGCCGTACACAGCTTACAGCTCAATCTTCAGTTCAAGGGCTACGGGTACATCGTCGAAGCGGATATTAAAGGCTTCTTCGATAACATGGACCACGGGTGGCTGCTGCGGATGCTGGAACAGCGCATCGACGACAAACGTCTACTCAACCTGATCAATCAATGGTTGAAGGCGCGCATCATCGAGCCGGACGGCCGTTATCACAAGCCGCTTAGCGGAACCCCGCAAGGGGGCGTGATCAGCCCGGTGCTGGCCAATATCTACTTGCACTACGTGCTCGACCTGTGGTTCGAGAAAAGGGTCAAGCCCGGACTCAGGGGGCGCGCCATGCTCATCCGTTACGCGGACGACTGTGCGCCACGAAGGCGCACTGGAGGATGTGAATCCTCCGTGCAGCCGTGCTGCACAAGAGATGAGGGCGGGCCCCTCGGAGCCGCCGTGCAGGCGGAGGCTTCAAACCACCTACTGCTGCTGCACTTAAAAGGTGTGGTAGTGAGCGAGTATGGAAAAGGCCGGTCAAGAACCGGTCAGGTAAGGGCCGTGAAGTCGAACGCAAGTGAACCGCTGATGACGTGTCGAAAGCGTAGGGACGACGTCAAAACCGGGGGGAAGTCGTTAACCCGGGATAAGTCTGGGAGAAACCTGTCTACTGCCCAGGCGGCGTCCGGCATAAAGGCGGCGAGAACACGGCTCAGGCTCTTGTGTGGAACGTGGGAACCTGTCACCCCGATGCTAAGGGAGCGATGCAAGTGGAAGCCCCACGAGTATCTGAGTACCAATGCGGGGTACAGGGGCGGAGCAACCTGTAGTAGTGAGGAAGGCTCTGTAATGGAGCTGGAGCGAAGGGGTTGCCCTATCCAGCCTGAGACAAGAGTGCAACCAGCAATGGGAGGACACTCTTGAATCAGGCGAAGTCATTTCCTATCACTAAACGTCAGGTGTGGGAAGCCTACAAACGAGTCAAGGCCAATAAGGGCGGGGAAGGCGTAGACGGTCAGACCCTGGAGATGTTTGAAGAGAAGCTGGAAGGCAATCTCTATAAACTCTGGAATCGACTGGCGTCTGGTAGCTACATACCCCCACCGGTCAAACGCGTGGAGATTCCCAAGGCGGACGGTGGTGTTCGTCCACTGGGAATTCCAACGGTTGCGGACCGGGTTGCCCAAATGGTAGTCAAACAAGCCCTGGAGCCGGACCTGGAACGTCATTTTCATCCGGACTCCTACGGCTATCGGCCGGGCAAGTCAGCCCGTCAGGCGATTGGACAGGCGCGCAAGCGCTGCTGGCGCAACGACTGGGTCGTTGATCTGGATATCAGGGGTTTCTTCGATAACATCGATCATGAACTCTTGATGCGAGCGGTGCGCCACCACACCCAAGACAAATGGGTGCTGCTCTACATCGAGCGATGGCTGACAGCCCCGGTGCAACTGAATGGTGGGGCATTACAGGAGAGGACCAAGGGCACCCCGCAAGGGGGTGTGGTCAGTCCTCTGCTGGCGAACCTGTTCTTGCACCATACCTTCGATGCGTGGATGCAAAGGCACTATCCGAGCATTCCCTTCGAGCGGTACGCCGATGATAGTGTTTGTCACTGCCGCACACGGAAGCAGGCCGAACATCTGAAAAATGCGCTGGAACAGCGCTTTGCAGATTGTGGACTGGAACTTCATCCGGAGAAGACCAAGATTGTCTACTGCAAAGACGACGATCGACGTCTGGACTATCCCGCCACCAGTTTCGATTTTCTGGGTTACACCTTTCGCCCGAGAAGATCGAAAAATCGGAAGGGAAAGTTCTTCATCAACTTCAGTCCGGCGATCAGCAACAAAGCGGCGAAAGCAATCCGGCAGGAAGTACGCAGCTGGAAACTGCATCTGCGCAGCGACAAGTCACTGGAAGACTTGGCAAGGATGTTCAACGCGGTGATCCGCGGCTGGATCAATTACTACAGCGCATTTTACAAGTCAGCGCTGTATACAACCCTCCGGCGGATTGACCGTAGGCTCGTAATTTGGGCAACTCGCAAGTTCAAAAGACTGCGGGGCCACAGGAGGCGAGCAACCCACTGGTTGGAGCGTATTGCGCGCAGACAGCCGGGGTTGTTTGCCCATTGGCGTTTATTACATGGACAGGCTGGGTAGGAGGAGCCGGATGAGCGGAGACGTTCACGTCCGGTTCTGTGAGCGCCTCGGGGGAGGGTCCCCGGGGCGACTCGACTTGTTGTAGCGTTTCAGTACCGCGACGAGGCCAACGCCTTCTACCGAGCGTTGCCATCGAGATTAAAGCAATTTAACCTTGATGTCGCGGCCGGTAAAACATCGCTCAAACGCTTCAGCCGCTTTCATCCGGGCCAGGAGCGGAGCTTTGAATTTCTGGGTTTCAGGTTCTATTGGGATGTTGACTTCGGTGGCGGACCTCGTCTGCGGCGGAAGACCGCCCCGAAGAAACACAAATCTCTGCTGCAAGCGCTCTACACATGGATCAAGGAGAATCGCCACAAACGGCTGAATCGCCTGATGCCCATGCTGAAGAGGAAGCTTGACGGAATCGGGAATTACTTCGCCCTGCCGGACAACAGTCTGAGCGTATCCCGTATCTACGGGCATGTTTTGCATAGCCTGTATAAGTGGTTGAATCGACGCAGTCAAAAGCGGAGTTTCAACTGGGTAGGCCTGAAGGAAATGTTGAGATATTACCGAATCCAGCCGTTAACAGTGCGTAAGCGCGCTGTCCCGGCGGATTGGTACTGAGGGGCCTGTGCTTTACACGGGCAATGATTCTATTGAGGAGCCGGATGCGGTAATTCCGCACGTCCGGATCTGTGTGGGGGCGTCCCGGTGACGGGGCGTTCTACCACGACTATCTGTATAGGAACCTTATGAGAAGCCTAGTTTTTCTATTATTTTCACTTTCCCTTTTAGCCTGTAGCGAAGGGCAAGTGGGGGAATTCACCTTCAGGAAAACTCTGGAGTGTGACCTTGTAAAATTGTGTGAAGACGATCAAGAATGTGCTGCTGCTGTTAAGTCTCAGATTAAAGGATGTATGGAAATCAGTAAATGGCGTAACTTTCTCAGCAATCAAGATGATGAAGTAGAGCTGAAGCGATTTACAACAGAGTTCTATGCCTGCATCGTTGATTCTGAAGGAAGCCCGTACTTTGAAATCAATCTATAGATATAACCGAAGTATCAACTACGTGTCTGCGGCGCCGGACAGCCAGGGACGTGGCTTCACCACTGGTACCGGTTATGAACGGCATTATGAGCTAACAAGCATCATGATTAAGTGCCTTCTAAGCTTTGCGTTATTAGGGTCTGGCAGCTGCGCTCTAGCAGTTGGGCTTCCAAAGAACACTGAAGTGACTCCTGAAAATGCTGAGATGCTCTCTATCAAACTGACAAAGATGGATTCTGGAAGCTCGGATACCTATCTATATCGACTTGAATTTTCAGACCAGCTTGAAGAATGTTCAGCGGGTCGCGTTCAAACTGCACTGATAAGTGGCGGAAATGAAATCTCAGCCTCATCTATGGATTACCAAGTAGGGAGTTCTAAACCCAGCATATTATTTCACATGCCCACCTTGGGTTATGACATGGCGGTTACTTTGCAGTATTGCTGTTCTAGCGGGTTTTCGCCCGGATGTAAGAAATCGCTTTCGATACAGTCAGTTAAGAGTTTGGCACAGGAATGAAGACTGCTCATGATAATCGCAGGTTAAGTCAGAACCCCAGGCCAATATAAGATATCGCATCGAGAAATCGAGAGAAATGACTAAAGACCGTAGAGCCCAAGAGCTCTAACGGACAAGGATAGATCGCGCGAAGCCGCGATCTTATAATGCAATGCGCACAATGTAAGCCCAGTCTGATTGCGAACATTAGGCGCCGGAGGAAGGATACATCTTGAGAAGCCACCACTTCTATGTCATCACTGGTGCTTCGGGAGCTGGCAAGTCAACTCTCTTAGCGGCTCTGAGTGAGATTGGATATTCAACCGTCCCGGAAGTAGCCCGCGCAGTCATGCGGGAGCAATTGGAATGCAACGGCAGCATCCTTCCTTCGGTTGATCGAACAAAGTTCATGAAAGAAGTCCTAGCTCGCAGCGTCCAGGACTTTGAAGCGGCTCAATTCTTGAAACCGCCCGTATTCTTTGACCGCGGCATTCCGGAATGGTTACGGTTATTGGGCCAGGACGCAACGCCCCGCCATATGGCGGCAGCTCATTGTCGCTATGCCGATACCGTGCTTTTGGCGGAACCTTGGCAAGAAATTTACGTCTGCGATCGCGAGCGTCACGCGAGCTTCGAACGAGCAGCCCGATCTTATGAACCAACGGTGTCAGCTTATGTCGATGCGGGGTATAGGACTTGCGTTATCCCCAAGGTATCTGTACAAGAGCGAGTAGCATTCGTTCTTGCTCAAGTAGAAGCGGTCGCCTAATAATTCATTCAACTCGCTTCGCGGCCCGGCTTAACTTAGACATTAGGCGGCGCAACGAATAGGAGGCTACGATGGCAAAGATTACTGGAATCGGTGGAGTCTTCTTAAAATCCAAGGACGATAGCGCCACGCTGGCAGCGTGGTATCAGACGCACTTGGGCATGCAACTGGAAGACTTTGGCGGCGCCATACTCAAATGGCCGGACGACAAGGCTGAAGACCGAGGCCTCACTGTGTGACATCTCGCGGATAAAGACAGCCAATGGTTCAGTCCGAGCGACTCTTCCTTCATGATCAACTACCGCGTCGACAACCTCGATGAAATGCTTGCACAACTGGATGCGGCCGGTGTGGCAGTCATTGGTGGCCCAGAGTCACACGAGAACGGCAAGTTCGCATGGGTCATGGACCCGGATGGAAACAAGATTGAGCTTTGGGAACCGATGCTCTGGGACGACAAGAACAAAGGTGCCTGAAGTCCTTGCCCACGCTGCCTAAAAAATCGCTCTAGTATGCCCAACTGACGCCTGCGCCGGACCCTACGCTATGCGCTTCGCGCATAGGCAGTGTAGGCAGCCGCTCAGGCATTATGTCTCCAAGTTACCCACAAAGGAGTTTCAATGAACTACGTACACATCGTTGCAGTGCTAGCAGTCCTTCAGTTCTTTCTGTTCGGTATTCTGGTTGGACGCGCCAGGGCAGCGTATGGAATTAAGGCTCCTGACACTTCCGGCAACGTCCACTTTGAGCGTGCTTTTCGCGTACAAATGAATACGCTAGAGCAACTAATCGGTTTTCTTCCCGCCTTGCTCATTGCCGGCCTATATTGGCCGAACGCGATAATAGCCAGCATCGGGGTGGTCTATCTGGTTGGCCGATTTCTTTATCGGCAGTTGTATATTTCGGACCCTGCACAACGCGGCCTCGGCTTCCTTCTGACAGTTATCCCTACATTCGTTCTTTTGGCCGCAGCGCTGATTGGCGCAGTTACCCGATTCGTGGCCTAACGATTCGTTCAAGACGCGGCCTCGGAGTTCTGCCACGGCATCTACGTTGCTCTCCTCGCGGATATGAAAAGAGTCTGGAACGCTGACAGACGGGTGTGGCCGCCGCTGCCGGCGGCCGCGGAGCGGGATTAGAAATCCATGCTCAGGGAGAGCGTGGACATGGTGATATCCGCATTGTCGGTGGGGTACAGGGTGTGCTCCAGGGAGTAGGTCCACTGGTCGATCCGCCAGTTGATAAAGGCTCCGTAAAAAGCATCCTGCCCGTCTTCGTTCGTGGACAGCAGCTGTGCGGAATCGTCTGCGATGGTTCCCGAGATCACGTGGATATAATCCACCTGGGCTTTCGTTTTCCACTTGTGGTAGCCGAGCCGAATGCCGCCGGAATACGGCTTGCTGGAGTCGGTGCTCAGCACCGCGGCCAGGGTTCCGGTGGAGCCGGAGACCTCCGTGCGGTAGGTTTTCGATTCGGAGCCATTCGCTTCCATGATGTATTCGTGTTTGTCTTTGCTTTTGCCGAAGTTGCTGTAGCCTGCTTCGAAGGCGATATAGTGATTCAGCCGGTAGCCCAGGCTGACAGTTTGCCCCCTTGGGACCTCAAGAGAGACTTCTGCGTCGGTACCCAGCTCTTCTTCGATCGCACCGGCGACGAATTCTTCGACCACAACCGCATCCGGATCAACCATTCCATAGCCGGCTTTTGCATACCATTTGGGTTCCAGCACCGATGCGTCGGCTGCCGAGGTAAGGACAATGGCCGAGCATAGAATCGCTTTCTTCATTTTTTCTATTCCTTCTGGCTGATCCCAGCATAAATAAAAAAGCCCCGACGATAACCGAGGCTCTTCAGGAAATGGTGCCCAGAGGCGGAATCATACCGCTGAGACGCGACGTTGCAGTTCTTCGAAATGGGCTGTGCGGCAGCTATTTATCGTCAAAACCCTTTAAAAGTCAATGACTTGTCGGTCAGATCAGGAACCTGTTCACAAAGCTATAAACATTCAATCCCCTAGGGGTATCTCTATTCTCGAACAAGGTAGTCCGGGACAATGTCGCAAATTGCCGACAGGAACGGGCTGTGGGGTACCTATAGAAAATTACCGCTTAAAAAATGTGAACCACCGACGCGGGAATTTCCACTCCCCTGCTTGAAAGATCAGCTTTCAGAACTTTGTGTGCGATGGTCTTCAATGCCAGGCTGATTAAGACGAGATAATTGCGATATTAAATCAACGATTTGAACCGGAGCCCTGTGGATCTGCGGCGGTTGCCAATTTCAGGGCTGGGTATTTTGCGTTGACACTTGGCGGGAAATTAGTGTCTTTGCGAGGGCATTAAAAAAACCCGCGAAAGCATACGCTGACGCGGGTTTGAAAATGGTGCCCAGAGGCGGAATCGAACCACCGACACGGGGATTTTCAATCCATCTCAAGGAGCCTCATTCGTCCACAGTATCCCACAATGTCTTATAAATCAATAAGTTATAGATTCTTTCCACCACTTAGTCCCGCTTTACGCCACTGCTATGTAGTCAGAATGTAGACAGTGCCACGGCCACCGCTCGAGGCTACGATCTGGGTGCCCTACAAGCTTGGCAGTGTGGACATCAGGGGGCTCCGCCCCCCAATACCCCCGCCAGCGCGACGCGCTGGAGCTCCGACACAAGGTCTACGCTGACGCTTCGCGGCAGTTGACCAGGAGGAGGCCACGCCAGTTGACAGGTATACGCATAATGCGCATACTTCCGCCATGGATGCCACCTTCGTAGAAATGCCCCCGTTTCAGCGCCACAGGGCCGACTACCTCGATGATGAGGAGTACCGGGCGTTGCAGAATACCCTGATGCGAAATCCCGAGGCGGGGGACGAAATTGAGGGTACTGGCGGGCTCAGGAAGCTGCGATTCCGCCACAAGGGGCGCGGCAAGGGGACCCGAGGAGGCCTGCGGGTCATTTACTACTGGTACAAGCGGGAGCAACTGTTCTGGCTGTTTGTGGTGTACAGCAAGGGCGAAGCTGCCGACCTGACACCGGAACAGAAAGCTGTACTGAAAACGATGCTGAAAGCCGAGCTAAAGGCGAGGAGGAACTAATTATGGCCAAGCGAGACATATTTGCTGAACTGGTCGAAGGCATGGAATCCTTGCGCCTGGAACGGGAGGGGAAGGCTACACTGCGGACCTTCACCATAGAGGCATTACCGCCGGTGGAAGCTAAGCCGGCGGAAGTTGTTCGGGTACGCAATAAGCTGCGCATGTCACAGCCGGTTTTTGCCCGTGCCCTTCGGGCAAATCCGCGCACCTACCAGCGCTGGGAACGGGAAGGCGTTAAAGGGCCCCAGGCTGCGCTGGTTAAACTGATTGGTAAACACCCGGAACTGATCAAAGAGTTAGAAGCCATGAAATAAAAAGGCCGCCCACAAAGTGCGGCCTCTTCAACTGGGTTCGCTTTATAACCGCTCATAGACGGGTGGCCACACGGGCCGGAAGACCGCCTGACGCTAACTGCGCCATCCCTACACACACTCAGTAGCAAAAGCCCTAGATCCCTGTCTTTGTCTAGAAGGACGCTTCGCGGCAGTTAACGCCAAAGGGGGGCAAAGAATAAGGCCGCCCCGAATGAGGCGGCCCAGGTGCCATGGTCGTTGGTGAGGCGCCATGGCGACGCATCGATTGCCATGGTGTCAGAGGTGGTAATAACACCGAGCTGTTAGATGCGTCTAGCCAACATGAAGGACCCCTTGGCTAGTCGTTGCATGAAAGATTCTACATCAAAAGGTTTCACGCGTGAAACTTTTTCAGGGCCAGCAAGTAGATTAGTCCTCATAGGTTATCGGAAACCACCTACCAATCCACTTGGAAGGAATATAACCCTGCCGCGTCATCCAAAGATAGGTGCCATCACAATAGTGGTAATCGGCTATGACATAAACGTCACCAGTATCAATTTTACGAACGCCGAACTCGTTGAGTTCAACAACGCAAGTATGGCCTTCTCTTGGTGATTCGGTAATAGGGTGCCAAATGACCTTGCTCAATTGAAAACTCCATAATCAAACCGAAGAAGCACCAGTATGTAATATGTTGTATGTAGCCTACAACATACTACATACAAAATTTGGCTATGGCATGTATGTATTGTATGTAAGTACGATACATACAATACATACATATCAGAGGTGCAGGATAAAGTTTCACACGTGAAACCTTTTAATGGTCGGTGGAGTTGAAGAAATTGAAAGGCATCAAGCCCCTTACCGGTGGTGGAGTCTTCGCTACGCTCGGACTCAACCACCGGTAAGGGGCTTGATGTTAATCAATGAATCATTCACGTCTTCAGATCTGCAAGAGATATATCCGTTAAAATCAGATCCAACAATTCTTACCAGGCATTTATTAATTGCAGTTACTCGATACCCGAGACTAATCAAGGAAGCAGGTTTAATAGAAAACTGATCTAACCCTCTATGAACACTGAAACGAAAATCGGTGTTAGGAAATACACCGTTATTGAAGGAAATGTAGATATCTGCCTTATCTAACAAGCCATGATATTTTGGTACCTTCCTTTGGGGGGTAGACTCTGTCTGCAGTTTTTCGGGACTGCTAGAAATGCGTGGTGGGCTAGAAACTTGAGAGTTATGGACTTCTCTCCCAAACATTTTCCCAAATATGTAGGAGCCGGCAACAGGAACAATAATGATGGAAGCAATAAGAGCAATAACAGAAGTTTTAACTCCCCATCCTTTGAGAACATTGAATCTAGTGTCAGTCCTTGATTCGTCACCCGCTTCACCAGTCTGAGACTCGGTGTGTGATTTATAACACTGATAAATTTCCGGTTTATATGCTCCGTATATCTCTCTCAAACGCTTGGATAATGGCGGGTTTGGCCCAGTAATAGGTCCTTGAAAAATGTCGACTCGGTATCTATTAGACTTGCCGACTAAATCTAGTTTAGTAGTCCGATAGGTCTTATCTACAAGGACCCTGGCAAAGTTTGCTATTTGAGATAAATCTTGTGTTAAGAAATATATCTCGGAAGATTTTCCATTGCTGCCGACTTTATGACGGTGCATGGATAAGAATTCTTTATGTTGATCTAAAGCATTGTTGGCCTTAAGTCCGGAAGGCCATAAGCGCCATAGTTCATCGAGCAATATAATAGATCCGGGCTCGAAAACATCATCAAACCAATCCGGGTTATCAAGTACTTCTTGCATCTCAAATTGTTGTGCCAACTCCTGCGTGCCAGGCGGCAATTTGTCCGGAACAAGTGGTATATTGGTAAAGACCTTCCGTCCGTCATGAAGGGCTGGGAGTATAACCTCGCTCACAGCAGAGTATGATTTCCCAGATCCTTGTAAACCAACAAATGCGGTAATAGCCATATCAACCAACCACCGGCAAACGACGAATGATGAAGCGACCCGCTATCGCAAGAGAAATAACAGTCGCACCGTATTTGAGCTCAGATACTTGAGCAAAAAACCAGACAGACTCTGGAACCTGAGAGACCAGAGAGCCTAAATTGTTGGCAAAATCCGGCACAGGAATAAGTTCCAAAAGATATGCAAAAGCATTAAGGATTTTCTCCCAGCACCACTGAAAGAACGCCCCCAATTCATCTTTAATCCATTCAAAAATTCCGCTCATAATCATGCACTCGCAAAATGTCTTATTCCTACAATAGTCCAAAAAATCATAAACAGAGTGCTAAGCAGGCCTGCAACCTGTTCGTATAAACTACAGTGAAAGTCCATCGTAAAATGGGTGTCGAAGATTTCAAAGGTAGGCGCCGGGCAAGAAGGATTATCGGGAATTCCTGAAAATGCCTCACCTAAGGAACTGAACATTTGAACAAGGGGAATCTGTTCCAGGCGGCCATAATAGCCAGCCACTGCGCTCTCTAGATCACCATGCTCTGTGGCAGTATGTTCGGGAAGACTCCCGGATGAAATACAATCAAGATAGGTAGAGGATTCTGGATCACACTCACCAGTACCATTTGAGTTTGAGAGTTTTTCAGATATCTCGGATAATCCACCTGTCAGCGTAGAATTAACCTGGTCGACACTGTTTCGAACACCAGATATCTCTGATTGAATACCAGAAAGATCCTGAGAAACCCGATTAGAAAATTCTTCGGATTTAATGCCATTCTCGCGAATCGCTCTCTCAACATTTGAAAAATCATCTTGCAATTTATTGTCAATGGCTGTTGCAAGGGACTCTGGATCTAAATCGGCTACTGGTGTAACCGGATCGGAATTCGGGTCATTGGCTTCATTACCGTCGGCGTTGCCGTCGTTATCTGGATGGTCAGGGGAGGTGTCAGCAATGGACGTACAGGAATATTCATAGTCGGAAGGGCTGAAGTAAGTAAACGCCTCTGTTTCCGCACTGCCGCAAGAGTAATTTTCACGAGCAAAATCAAGACAGGTTTGATAGTCAAAACAGTCCAGGGGGCAAATTGAAACAGCAAGGATTATATCGCCATTGGGGCAGCTCTTCAGCGGTGGCCGATCACAGTCTACATATCCTAGATCAGCGCCAGCATTTACAGGCAAGCCATCTTCACAGGTTTCAATAGGAGCGTCACACTGAAATGTATCTGGATTCCAGGTATCACATTCCTCTGTGGAAAAATAAAGTTGTCCGGGAGTGGACCAAGAAACGTCGGTAGAGCAAGTTGAGTCATGGCCTGCATCAGGTATGCCAGTTGCCCCCGTTATCTGTCGTGCATAATGATCAGGATAGATCATTGAGCCTAAGGCCAAGCAAGCGGCGTCAGCAGAAGCGTAGAGATCAGTATTGAAGTCTCCATACTTCGCCCAATAGGACTGTGAAATTGCGGGCAGGCTAATCAGACTTAAGAAGAATACCCCAGATAACCACCGCAGAAACGAAACCCATAACATAAAAAGTCCAGTACCATAAGTGCAACATAATTAAAACCAAAAAAATGGGCGGGATAACCCGCCCGATGTTTTCAAGAACCTTTGCGGATAGCGGAAAGGAGAATTCCCGCACCCTTACGAGCCAGCAAAAGGCCTACCATTGCAATCGCAATAGTGCCGATGGCGGCAATTATAAGTGACCAGTCAACAGCGCCGGTAATCGCGTCAATAGTTACTTGATCCATAATAAACTCCAAAACTAAAGTGTTTTAACTGCAAGGTATAATTGGCGAGCGGCGAAAGTAACTACCATACAAACCGAGAGACTACCGAAGCCCGCCGCGAACATCGCACCTAGCATTGCTGGTTCTAGCTGCGATGGATCGAAAGGGATGGAATAAGATGCAAACTCCCATCCCGTCGAACACTGTGGAGAGCCATTTGAATTGGATATCTCGCCGGCACATACAGCCAAATAGCTCATGGGTTTTACCTACCTAAGCGGCCTTAGATGCCGATGAGGCTGAAGTCTTCTGCCCCTTATCCAGGGGCATGAGAGTCAGCTCAAACGGATTGAGTTCGAGATTCTTGAACCGGCCCACGCGAAAGTTGCGAATATCCAACTCATAATCACCGACAGGAAATGCATCTGCCACACTACGTAGAGGTACCTCGATCTCTTGAGGAAAGGCGCCTCCAAAATGGGCATAGGCATTCTGGTAATAGCGGACACCGGTCTTTGTGGTGCGGCTTTGTGGCTGGTTGTGACCTTCAATAATACTGACTTTCAACATGATGTTTTCCTCGATAAAGTTTTAGTTTCTACAGCTTTCCCTTCATACGCAGTAAAGCGTCATCCAAAAATCTTTGTATTTGTCGCTTTCCTTCGTTATTCAGAGAGTCAACTCCATAGTCATACGCTTTGATAATAGCTACTTCCATTTCGCGACTTTCAATCTCAACAGAAACGATCGATCCAGGCACGACGTATGTCGGCGTGTACTCGTTTCCACTATAAAAGGGATTAACAGACTTGACCTTTTCGTTATCTACTAAATTATCCATGGATGAAGTATTCCTATAATTTGAAGGAAAAAGAAAAAATCCCAATAGAGAGTAGGAAGGCCTGCCAAACGAACCAATATAGAACCCGGCTAGAAACAGAAGTGCTTCAACAACGTAAAACCAAAATTCAGACAGTTCCATAACAAAATCCAATCTGCGTATAGTTATTTATCACTGGTCCAAGGGCCGGCTACGCCGGCCTGAGCACGAATTGCTTTGGCGATCATGTCGAACTGGTGACCAGCTCCAGCGGTTGACAACAGATGATCTGGAATTAGAACCGGCGCCGGGATTGGATCAGGGGGTTGTTCAATGCCTGTGTTAGTAGAGGAAAATTCTGCGTCGCCGCCTCTGGAAATAATTTCATACAGAAATTCTGCTGCATCATCTATGGTCATAATTTTCCATTCGCGTGTACGGGATATGGCTTTTGATCCGTTGTCCGCCACGACACCGACGACACGACCTGGCGCACGGTCTCCATATACAGTAGTTCGGCTTTCATTTCTCAAAATCTTTATCTTCTCCCGAAATTTTCCATCATCATATGCAAGAACAATTGCTAGAAAATTTTCATAATCTCCGGCCGACGCACAATGCCGTGCCGATTCCATAAGGTCATCGGAACATTCTTTAAGGCGACGGAATTCTCGCCAAACGGAAGAATTTCGAACTCCGATCATCTGAAACTGACGAAACCGCCAAGTAGACGCCCAGGCGCGTACACGTTCGACACTATGCGACTCTGATTCTGGCAGCGATGTGCCATCAACATTCTTTCCCACGTACTTGGCTAAATACCCTACCGCTGAACGCGGACGGCCTGTGTCGGGATCGGGAGTGGTATGAACAGGTTTGATTTTTACACGATGCTTCTTAGCCCCAGGCTCACGAGTCTGCGAGCCGTCGTCATCCTGAAGGTAGTAGTGTCGGTAAATTGCTCTGACAGTAGATCGGTGCTCTGGACGGCACCACAACAGCAAATGCCAATGCGGAGTGCCGGAGCCATGCGGTTCACAAACGCGCATGCCAAAAACCTGAATGCCCCGGCGATGCAGGGCGGCACCAACTCTGGCAAAACGGCGACGCAGCCAAGCCTGCGCGTCACGCGGGGTAGTCGACGGATCGAAACGACCGTTGATCCTTTTTATTCCGCTGCGCGTGGTCGTCCAGCGATGAAAAGCTGATGGCGCCGTTACTGTATAAAAATCGACGACCATACCCTGTGCGATGGCCCAACGCTCCAGGCCCGACACCCGCGTCATCATCTCAATTCGTCTGATACGGGGGTTGGCCACAGTGCGCTCAGCAATTTCGGCCAGCGGTACCACATCGCCGCTTTCTGATATCGCCACCAGGCGCTCCATCAGCCGCTGTTGGCGCTCGCGGTGGAATTTCTGGAGACGGAGGCCGCCGGCACTGATGTACTCGTCGCGGTCCGACCTCACAACACCGCAGGCTGACCAGACCGACTCCAGGCGATGAGCCTGAGCAACGCGGAGGCGGCGGCGCCACCAGCGTTCACAGCCAAGGCGTGCCACTACAGGGGCCAGATCATCAGTATCGGCATCCGTGTCACCGCAGGTAGGAGGCTCTATCCCGTGCTGATGGGCTACGGCCGCACAGGCTGAGAGAGCGGCTGCGCTATCGGAAACCTGCTGCGCGAGACTGCGGCATTGAGCGGCGCGGGATACGGCGTAGGCCCGAAGCGTGGCATCATCGGCACACAGGTGCAGATCGCCAATCCGCATCATGGCGGGGTCGATGGGGCGAGGGGGCAGCAACGATTGAACGACGGTGGATGAAGTCACCGTCTCGGCGGAGGAAAAAGTTTCACGCGTGAAACTTTTTGACACGGTAGTCTGATGCGCTAGCATACGCAGGTTCCTTAACCGGGGACAAACTGGGAGGGTGTTGGCGCACCCTTTCAACCGGGCCTTATCAGTTGGCGCTGATAAGGCCCTTCCTATAGCTCGTAGGCTTGTTCCAGGGCCTCTTTCGTCAGTAGCGCAGTGTTGACAAGCCTGTGCTTACCGATTTTCGTGCTAGGCAAGTGCCCCTTCTCAATCATCCCGCGAACAATCCCTTCCGGGAGTCCAGTTACCTGGGAAAACCGTTCTCTGGTCATGTAGGGGCCGGTGGGCAGCATCAGGCCAACCTTTTCCGTATCGCTCATTTCCTGTTTCTCCACTATGAGCCACTATGTGCTATCCTACGGCTTTAGGTGTTGTATATACTGTAAAAGCAGTAGAGGCGACTGTAAATAGGAGAGTTTGGCATGTCAAGACTTTTTGAGAAGATCCGCCTGATTAGAGAGGCTGAGTGTCTGAGTCGGGCTGAATTTGCGAGTCTGACAGGGGTGCCGGCGCGAACAATCGAAGCCATAGAAAATAAAGGCAACGTACCGAGGGGAGACGTACTCGAAAAAATTGCGCTTAAATGGCCGCAATATTCTTTCTGGCTAATGACCAGTAAAACACATGCGCCCCGTCATATAAGTCCAAACTGGAGAGCTGAATCTGAGGGAACATTCAGAGTTTTTGAGGTGCTTGAAGACAACGAAATAAATTATGGGAACGTAATGACTCGGCCTGAATGGTTCGATCAGTTGATTTTTTTGCAGAGTAGCGAAGAAAAGAATGACTTGTATGCGCTTTTAGTAACCAAGCAACCCCAACGAAGCTATACCAAACAGTCAATACTAATAAGTACCAGAATGAATTTCTTCTCTGATAAGAGAGGAAAGTTAGCTTTAAGAGAGCTCGCTGATTTCTTAATCCGGCAAGGGCGATCAGATTTAATAAAGACAAGCGGCTGGGTTCTGGTAACTGAAAGCAGTATGGCTGCGCTATATACAAACTGGGAAATTGAAGATAGAAGCTTGGTTGTTCCTGATTTGGCGAAGGCTGACTGGTTAATGAAGGTCCATATGAATCTAGCTGCATGGAAGGTCGGAGAAACAAGTTATGAGCCAAAATTCACCAGGGAGGATGTATAGGTTTTATGGCTGTCAGGAAAGATGGGGAAAAGTGGAAGGTTGATCTTTGGCCGTGGGGACGCAAGGGTCGGAGAGTCAGAAAATGGTTCGATACCAAAGCTGAGGCACAGCGGTTTGAGAAATATGTTCTGGCGAAAGCAGCTGCCGGTAAGGATTGGAATCCTTCGGAGGCGGATAAGCGTAAATTAAGCGAGCTTGTCGAAAAGTGGTTTGATCTGCATGGACATACATTAAAGGACGGATTCAGGAGGAAAAGCAAATTATTGCAGGTATCCGCGAGGCTTCAAGACCCGCTTGGCATTGAAGTCACCCCGAAGGACTTTTCTCATTATAGAGCGTTGAGAATGGATGTTGATGGGGTTTCAGCAAATACGGTGAATCACGAGCTGGCCTATCTGAAGGCAGTCTTCAACGAGCTGGATCGAGCTGGAGAGTGGAAAGGGGATAACCCGTTTAAAAAGCTCAAACCGGTAAAATTTGATGAAACTGAGCTCTCTTGGCTAACTAAAGAAGAGATCGCTGTTTTGCTCCAGGAGCTAGAAGTTAGCCGAAATGATTCCGCGCTGATCGTCACAAGAATCTGCCTGGCGACCGGCGCGAGATGGGGCGAGGCTGAAAGGCTCACCGGCCAGCAGTTCCGGGATGGGAAAATCACTTTCAGCAAGACCAAGAGTGGAAAGGTTCGGTCGGTGCCCTACCGTGACCAGGTGATAGATGATTATGTTTCGGGGAGGAGCGGCAAACTATTTTCGCCATGTACCGGAGCTTTCAGAAAGGCTATCGAGAGAGCCGGCATCGAGTTGCCGCCAGGGCAATTGACCCATGTGTGCCGGCATACCTTCGCGAGCCACTACCTGATGAATGGCGGAGATATTTTGACACTACAGAAAATTTTGGGGCATTCGAGTTTAACTATGACCATGCGCTATGCGCATTTTGCGCCGGACCATCTTTCTGATGTGCCGCAAAGAAGCCCTCTCTTCGGAGTTGGCATATAGCCATAGCTTTATCTAATAGATTCGGGGTCTTCCACTTCTTCCTCTTGTGCGTCTTCTTCCGCGTAATCAATCATAGAGGTCATGTTTCCACCTACCTCATATAACACGAATGCAAGTAGCGCCCAAGAAGCGGCGGATGTTAACAAGCAAAATATAGATGCGGCCGGATGCTCAATATACCCAATGGATATCTGGAAAAAGGCATTTAGAAGAGCGATGGCTATTGACCAAAAAATAAGGCGGGATAAATTTCTTAGCCCTCTGTAGTACATTGGGTTGTTGCCCGAATCACTGGCAACATTCCTTGCCAATGCTTTATGTCTCTCGTGGTCGTATATTTCCTTTTTTATTGTCTGAATAATAAAGGTTTTCATTGTAAACAAAAATGTTCCAAGCGTAAGGCTAGATAGAAAAAGTGCAGTTCTAAAGGCTACGTGGTATTCAACGATTGACATCGCTAGGCCTCTTCAGTTTGCGGCTCTTTAATGCTCCCCTTTTTTACATCTACATCTTTTTTATTTATCAGTTTCTTCCAAGTTGAAACTGCCTTGGGGGGAGGGACGATTAAAGGGTTGCTTCTAATTTTCCTTATCGCTCGTTTAACAGCCTCGGAGTCTTTATAGTCCTCCCACTTCTTGTCTGGAAGAATATCTATAAAGTCATCAAGAAATAATTGGTCATAATGCTCTAGGTTCTCTCCAATCTTTGCATCGTGTGCAACACCATGCATGGCTTTCCCTGCAATTCTTAAAGCCTTAATTGTGTCGCCTTGTTTGTGGTTATTCCACAAATTTTTTATGGCGTCTCTTTTTCTTGAGTTATTACTTGATCCGTCGAGTCTGATGAGAGTCCTGAATGAACTGGTCATAGCTTTTAATGGGCGGAAAGCAGGAGCTGGCTCAACGGCTGGGCTCAGAGTTATTTCTAATTCTTTGTATTCCGAAAATTCATCGAGTAGTTTATCGATATCAAGGTTTCTTACCTTTATGTTAAAATTGAAGTTCCCAGAATATATTTCCCTGGCCTTCTCTTTGTTTCTTTTGGTGGCTTTTGCAAGCCTGCTTAGCTCTCGAGTTTTTTCTTTTATTTTTGATTCTTTGATGCTGTTGTGTATTCTTTGGAATACATTGGCTATATTTACTTTTGAAACTCCGCCATGGTATGAATAAAACATTCCGCACTTGGAAGTAGGGTCCAAGCAAAATATCGATGCTTGGGTGCTTTCCTGATTGGATTTCAATTCAATTTTATCGATTTCTAGAGAGTTTTTTTCTTTGCGCGTAGCTAAAAGTTTTTTGTCGCCCTTGTAGCAAATTATTAACCCAACAATAAATTTTTCTACAATATCCGTAAAAATATAGTTGGTGTACCCGTTGGCAGTAATTGGTTTATTTTCTGCGGAAACCATCCAATGAAAAAAATCATCGATTGATATCCCATTGGAAAAGGTTAGGTCAAAGCCTATTAGGTTAACTACAGTTTTGGTCATCCTGTAACCTTATTTTTATATCGTGATAAGTTCATCTTCCATAAATGGAGATGTGAAAGTAAAAACCCCGGAAGGCCGGGGCTTTCAATTCAATGTCGGACGTCTTGGTTATGACCACGCTTTGGTGGAACCCAGCGGAGGCTGGTGTCATGAGAGCTACCTCAAAGGGTTGCCGACTGCCGCTACTCACGGCTTAAAGTTATTCATGATTGGAGCTGGCGTCAACCTGGAGGGACAGAGCGCCCGTCATAACGGATGCCTAACATTGTCTAGTCCTTCCTAAAGTTGCACGCTGGTAGTGTTTGAGGGGGGGGTTAAGCTGTAGTCAATTTGTAGACAGTGCAGTCAAAACGCGGTCGGGAAAATCGGCATAAAAAACCCGCGAAAGCTAGTGCTGACGCGGGTTTGGAGATGGTGCCCAGAGGCGGAATCGAACCACCGACACGGGGATTTTCAATCCCCTGCTCTACCGACTGAGCTATCTGGGCCTTGCGCTGTTTCCGGGCTGCCCCGGTGTCGCGAGGCGCGTATTAAACCCGCTCCCCGGGGCCGAGTCAAGCCCTTGATTGCTAAATAGTTTTCTTGGAAGTGAGCGCTTCCTTACCCGCTCTTGCCGCCCTCTTCCGGAGGCACGTAACCTTCGGCCTCGTCGTAGTGCTCGCCGCTGAGAAACTTGGCCATCTGCTCCGCCAGGTAGGCGCGGCTGGAGGGTTCCATCATGTTCAGGCGCTTTTCGTTGATCAGCAAGGTCTGGTGGGCGAGCCACTCCTTCCAGGCCTTTTTGGAGATGTTCTCGAAGACGTCCTGGCCCTTGGGGCCGGGGAAGGGAGGCGCGTCCAGGCCTTCCATTTCCTGTTGGTATTTGCGGCAGAATACGGTTCTTGGCATGGGGTTCTCCGTTTTTGGTTCGGGTCTTTGCACCCTGTAGGAGCGGGCCGTGCCCGCGATCGGCCTGTGGATTCAACCACCCCTGATCGCGGGCATGGCCCGCTCCTACAGGGAAGGGGCCGGCGAATTGGCGAGCAATGGGGCCTGCAGGGCCAGCAGTTGTTTTGCCAGCTTGAGGATCGGGGCCGGCAGGCCCAGTTGTTGCGCCGCCCGGGGGCGGTTGAGTTGGCGCAGTTTATACCAGCCGCCGCCCGCCTCTGCCACCTGCGCGGGCATTTTCTCCAATCGGACCCACACCGGGGTGATGTCCAGGTGGAAGTGGGTGAAGGTGTGGCGCAGCGGCGGCAGTGTTTGTGTTTCCGCAGTGCGCCATCCGCGTTCCGCCAGCCATTGCCCCGGCTTCTCCGCCTGCGGCGGGCACCAGAGGCCGCCCCAGATGCCGCTGGGCGGGCGCTGTTCCAGGTAAATCTGTTCCCCGTGTTCGATCAGCAGCATGGTCGACTCGCGCACTGGCTTTTCCGCGCGGGGCTTTTTACCCGGATAGTCCCGGGGGTTGCCCTGGGCACTGGCGGTGCAGGCACTCACCAGCGGGCAGTCGCCGCAGCGGGGTTTGCTGCGGGTGCACAGGGTGGCGCCCAGATCCATCATCGCCTGGGTGTAGTGGTTGCAGCGCTCCTGTGGCGTGTAGCGCTCTGCCAGTTGCCACAGCCGGTTGGCCACGGCGCTCTGCCCGGGCCAGCCGTCCACTGCGTGCAGGCGGGCCAGCACCCGTTTGACGTTGCCGTCGAGGATCGGCGCGCGCAGGCCCATACTGATGCTGGCGATGGCGCCGGCGGTGGAGCGGCCGATGCCGGGCAGTTCCGTCAGGGCGTCTATATCCGGTGGGAATTCGCCGCCGTGTTTTTCCATTACCGCCTTGGCACACTTGTGCAGGTTGCGCGCGCGGGCGTAGTAGCCGAGGCCACTCCAGTGAGCGAGTACCTGGTCCAGCGGTGCCCCGGCGAGATCCGCCAGGGTGGGGAAGCTGGCCATAAAGCGCTGGAAGTAGGGGATTACTGCGCTGACCTGGGTTTGTTGCAGCATGATTTCCGATACCCAGACCCGGTAGGGGGTGATGTTCTGCTGCCAGGGGAGGTCTTTGCGGCCGTGGTGGTCGAACCAGGTTAGGACGGCTTGTTGGAATTGGTTTGGGGTCATGGGGTTGCTGCTGGTTTGGTGGTGTGGCGGCCTTACGGCCGCTTGCCGAGCTGGGGCTCGGCGCTCCCGGCGTTAGCGGTTGAACAGGCCCTTGAGTCTGTCTTTGAGTTCTTCGACTTTTTCCTCCACTTTTTCGCCGTATTTCTTTTCGGCCTTGTATCTGAGTTCCTCGCGGAGCAGGTCGTCCAGGCGGCGGCTGTCGGGTTTGCAGCTGCCGGCACCGGCGTCGTCGAAGCTGTCTTTGCAGCGCAGGGGCAGCGGGCGGTTGCGCCAGCGCTCGTTTTGCACGGTGCAGCCGTCGGCGGAGGTTTTATTGCCCGTCAGGGACAGGCCCAGGGCGAAGTCGAATTCCTGCTGTTCCAGGTCCACTTCGCCGTCGCCGGTGAGGGCGATATTTTCCACCCCGGCGAGTATTTCCTGCACACGAACCTTGTCCCCCTCTACAACGATATTGGCGCGCAGGTCTTGCAGGCGGGTGCGGGCGGGCCACTCCCGCTCCGGCAGCGGGGTCTTTTCCGCGTAGCTCACCAGCTGGCACATGCCCTTTTCCAGGTTGAAGGGAGTGATCGCCAGTTGTTCGCTGGAAAGCTGCACCGCGGCGCGAAGCTGTTTCTGCAACTGTTCGGTGTCTTTGCCGGAGGTCTGCGCGGTCCAGTTGATATCGGCCTTGCCGGACAGTTGCACCCGCTCGTTGGGGAACAGGGCCTTCTGCACCTCGAAGATTTCCACTCCGGTGAGTCCGCCACTCAAATCCGCCTGGGCGGACTGGCCGCGGGCGTTGAACTGGCCGCTGCTGTTCAATTGGCCACCGTAGAGGCCGGCGGAGAGTTTTTGCAGCCGGTAGAGGCCGTTGTCCACGGTGAGTTGCAGTTGTGGCCGGTCTACCTGCAGGTCCACTGCGTTCAGCTGTTCCAAAGACAAATTCAGCTTGGCGGTGAAGCCGCGCATGGCGGTGAGCGGCAGCGGGGTGGGTTCGGTGGTTGCCGCGGGTGCGGCCTGCTCTTCCTCCTCGGCGGGGGACGGCGGTGGCAGGTAGTCGTCCAGCACCAGCTTGCCGCCGCGCAGGGTCAGGTCCAGGCCGGGGATATTGTCGTTGCGAAACTGGGCGCTGCCGGCGAAGACGGTATCGTCCAGTTGCAGCTGCAGCGGGGTCAGGTCGAGTTTTTTGTCGGTGCCCTGGATGTTGGTTTCCAGGCTGAACCTTTTCAGTACCGCGCCGCTCTGGGTCGCCAGTTCGGTGCCGGTGAGCGTCAGCCAGGGGCGCAGGGGTTCGGCTTCCGCGCTGAGGTTCAGCTGGATCTGCCAGGGCTGGTCGGCGGCGCTGCGACGCAGGAAGCCGCGCAGGTTGATCTGCGCCGCGGCCTCGCCGCTCTCCGCTTCGATGGTCAGGGGTTGCAGGCGCAGGCCGTTCAGGCCCTTGTCCAGGGCCAGGGAGCTGTTGAGCTTCAGCTCCACCGGCTGCTCGAGTGCGTTGCCGCCCACTTCCGCGCTCGCCTGTACTTGCCCGGGCTCGCCGCCGGGTACCAGGTTGTCGGCGCTCACGCGCAGTTTTTCCACGATGTATTCGCTCTCACTGCGGGCGTCGCGATAGCGGACGCGGCCGTCTTCGATACGCAGTTTTTCCAGGGCGAAGTGCAGGCCTTCCCTGTCCCCGTCTGCGGGGACGTCCAGTTTTGGAGGCTGCTCCGCCTGTTGTTTCTGTTTGGCCTCTATCGCCTCGGTGATCAGTTCCCAGTTGCCCTGCCCCTTCTCGTCCACGCTCAGGTCGATCTGCGGAGCCATCAGGACCACTTCCCGGGCCTCGATGCGCTTCTTCAGCAGCGGCATTAGCGCCACGCCGATGGAAATGGCGTCCGCGCGCACCAGCGGCTGCTCCGGCAGAGGCAGGGGCGCCAGTTGTACGCCCTCGAGCTTGAGGGCGATATTCGGCCAGAGCTGCCAGCCGATATCACCATCCAGCTTCAGCGCCACCCCCTGTTTGGCGGCCAGTTGTTCCAGCTGGGGCTTGTACTGGTTGACGTCCATGCCGACCAGCAGCCAGGTGACGGCGCCGGCGAGAAGCAGGATGAGGACGAGCAGAAAGATCAGACCGCGTGTGATCCAGGCCATGGTGCGGGGGTTCCTTGTCTTTATATGTAGGAGCGGCCCATGGCCGCGATCGATGGCAGCGTAATCCCAGATCGATCGCGGCCATGGGCCGCTCCTACAAAACAGTGTTGATCGGGGGCATGGCCCCAATTGAAGCAGTTGCGGGCTAGAAAATAAACCTCACGCCCGCTTCAACGCTCCGGCCCATCTCCGGGGCGTAGTCCCGCAGCAGGGAGGTGGAGTTGCGGATCTCCTCGTCCAGCAGGTTGCGGCCGCTGACAAAGAGCACCGCGTCGGTGTCGCCCAACTCGAGATTGTAGCGGGCGGTGAGGTCCATGCGCGTGTAGCTGTCGGTGGGCTCCTCGAAGGCGCCAGGCCTGTCCTGCTCGTCGGCCCGGGTGGTGCGCCATTCCCAGCTCCACTGATTGTAGTCGCCGCCCAGGGCCAGGCCGACGCGCAGCGGCGGCATGCGCGGAACGTCGCGGCTCTCTCCGTCGATGCTATCGTCGAATCGGGCGCGCACCGTGTCGCCGAACAGGGTCAGGTGGAGGAACTGGTGCAGCGGGACCTTCACCGAGGCCTCGGCGCCGTAGAAGGTGGCGTCGCGGTTGCCGTAGGTATATACGGGGAATTCGCTCTCCGCGTCCTCCAGGCCGGTGTTGCGGGCGTAGATATAGTCGCCCACCCGGTTGTAGAAGATGCTCGCCTCGATTCGCACGGCGTGCCAGCCGCTGGCCTCCTGGTTGTGGTGGTGGTAGCCCAGTTCCAGGTTGGCGGAGTTCTCCTTGTCCAGATCGGCGTTGCCGATCAGATAGCGTGCCTCGGCCACGTGGGCGCCGTCGGCGAACAGTTCCTCGGCCACCGGTGCGCGCTCGGCGCTGGTCAGGCCCAGGCTGAGGTGCTGGTGTTCGGCGAGAAAGTACTGCAGCGCGGCGCTGGCGCCGACCAGATTGTAGTCTTCGCCCGAGCCGTTTTGCGGATCCACGCTGACCCGTTCCAGGCGGCCGCCCAGGTCCAGGTGCCAGTCACCCCAGGTGCGCTCTTTCATTACAAAGGCGCCGGTGCTCTGGGTGTTGGAGGGCTGTATGAAGGCCTCCTCGCCGATGGCCGCGAAGTCCTTGTCCGACAGCTGCAGGCCGTAGGCGCCCCGCCACTCGCCGCCGCCGTCGTGGGTCACTTCGATGCGGCTCTCCCAGGCCTCGTTGGTAAAGCGAGTGCCCGGCTCGCCCCCTTCCAGTTCCACGTGCTCATAGTCGTTGTAGCCCAGGCGGAACAGCAGCTTGTCCCAGTACTCGCCGCCGAAGCGGTGTTCGCCCTTGAGGTCGTAGCGGGTTTGCTCCTGGTCGATGCGCACGATTTCCGGTTCTTCGCCGTGCTCCTCGTGTTCCTCTTCTGCCCCCTCTTCTTCGTGGTGCGCGTGGGCACCCAGGGGGATACCGTAGTTGTTCTCCAGGCGATTGATGGAGAAGCCCAGGTAGCCGCTGTCGGTGATCCAGGAGGCACCGCCGCTGTAGCTGTGGGCGCGGGCGTTGCTGTTGGCCACGAAGCCGTCGGTGTTGAACTCCTCTTCGTGCTCTTCCCCCTCTTCCTCCGCGTGCTCCTCTTCCTCGTGGTGGATGATCGCGAGGCCGGGGATTTCGGTGTTGTCGCTGTCGCGATAGACACCGTCCAGGTACCAGGCCACCTGGCCGGCGCCGCCGGACAGGCGGAAGACGCCGGCATCCTGGCTGTTGCCGGTGTTGTGGCGCATTTCCAGGGCGCCCTCAAGTTCCTCGGGAATCGCCGTGGGAATGCGCCCGTCGATCACGTTCACCACCCCGCCGATGGCGCCGCTGCCGTAGCGCAGTGCCGCGGGGCCGCGCAGGATTTCGATTCGCTCGGCCAGCAGCGACTCCACCGTGGCGGCGTGGTCGGAGCTGGTGTTGGAGGCGTCGCCCACGTCCAGGTTGTCGTTCAGTACCTTGACCCGGTTGGCGCTCTGGCCGCGGATCACCGGCAGGCCCACGCCGCTGCCGAAGGAGGCGTTGGCCACGCCCAATTCGTTCTGCAGCGTCTGCCCCAGGGTGGCGGAGGCGGCGCTGCGCAGTTCGTCGCCGGACAGTACTGACACCGGCGCGGCCACTGCGTCCGCGGGCTTGTCCAGCGGGGAGACGGTGACATTGATCTCTTCCAGGGTTTCGGCGGCGTAAACAGTGGGTACGGTCAGGGCGCCGGCAATCGCCAGGGCCAGTTTGCTGGTCTTGTTCATCGGTTTTTATACCTGTCACACAGGGCGGCGGGCGAAAGCCGCCACCGGAATTCGAAAACTATTGGTGTTGTGGTTTTTAGAGGTGTGACAGGGAGACGGGCGGCGCGCGGGCGCTCTGGCGTTCCGGCTGGCAGTCGCGGGGGGCCGGCGCGCCCTGAGTGGTGTAGAGCACCGCCGGCACCGGCTGCGAGAGCTGCAGGGCGCTGCCGTGGGCGGCGGGCATATGGTTGAAGCACAGGTCGCACAGCTCCACCTGGCCGTCGTTCAGGTGGATATGCTCCGCCCACAACGGCTGTGCTGCGAGCAGTGCAAGCAGCAGCAACAGGCTGGCCCAAAAGCGGGATTGATGGCGGGGGTACTTAACCATGGCGCCTATGATAGATGTCGGTGGCCGGGAATCAAGTTTCATCTGTCACTACCGGGCCACAGGCCGGGTCTTTCGTCTTATAATTCGCGGCTTCCGCCGCAAACAGAGAAAGACCATGCGCAGTGCCAGCGTCAGCCGCGACACTCTGGAGACCAAAATCAAAGTCAGCGTCAATCTGGACGGGGACGGCCACGGCCGTTTCGATACCGGCGTGCCCTTCCTGGAGCATATGCTGGACCAGATCGCCCGCCACGGCATGATCGACCTGGATATCACCTGCAAGGGCGATGTGCATATCGACGACCACCACACGGTGGAGGACATCGGCATCACCCTGGGCAAAGCGATCACCGAGGCACTGGGGGACAAGAAGGGCATCACCCGCTACGGCCACAGCTACGTGCCCCTGGACGAGGCGCTCTCGCGGGTGGTGGTGGATTTTTCCGGCCGCCCGGGGCTGGTGATGAACGTGCCGTTTACCCAGAAGCGCATCGGCCAGTTCGATACCGAACTCTTCTATGAATTCTTCCAGGGCTTCGTCAACCACGCCCTGGTCTCGCTGCATATCGACTGCCTGCGTGGCCACAACGCCCACCACCAGGTTGAGACGGTGTTCAAGGCCTTCGGCCGCGCCCTGCGCATGGCGCTGACCCCGGACCCGCGCATGGCCGGCACCATGCCCTCCACCAAGGGAGTGCTGTAATGGCGGCTTTGCTCCCCTCTCCCATTTATGGGAGAGGGGCCGGGGGAGAGGGCAGGCTGGTGCAGGCGCAAAAGCTCAGTATGCGCGCTGCGCGCGCCCCTCTCCCGGCCCTTCGGGCCACCCTCTCCCGCAAGCGGGAGAGGGGAAGTTTAGGCGGACCTTGGAGGTAAACCATGCAGAAAATCGCAGTACTCGACTACGGCATGGGCAACCTGCACTCGGTGGCCAGTGCGCTGCAGAAAGTCGCCCCGGACGAGCAGGTGGTGCTGGCCACCGAACCGCAACAGGCCGAGGGGGCCGACCGCCTGCTGGTGCCGGGTGTGGGCGCGATCCGCGACTGTATGGAGGGCTTTGTCCGCCCCGGCTTCGCGCCGCTGTTGCGCATCGCCGTCGAATCTGGCCTGCCGGTGCTGGGCATCTGCGTCGGCATGCAGATCATGATGCGCCGCAGTGAGGAGAACAACGGCGTGGACTGCCTGGATATTTTCCCGCAGCCGGTGAAATTTTTCGGCAGGGAGCTGCGCGAGAACAATGAGCGTTTGAAAGTGCCGCATATGGGCTGGAACCGGGTAGAGCAGAAGCGCGATCACCCCCTGTGGCACAATATCGAAAACGGCAGCCGCTTCTATTTCGTGCACAGCTACTATGTGCCCGCCGGGGGCAACGAGGATATTGCCGGGCAGGCCGAGTACGGCGTCTCCCTCGCCGCCGCGGTGGCGAGGGAAAATATTTTCGCCACCCAGTTTCACCCGGAGAAAAGCGCCGATGCCGGCCTGCAGCTGCTGAAAAATTTTGTCGCCTGGAACGGCAAAGTTTGAGTATTACCTTGTAGGAGCGGCGGGGCGGCCATCCGCCCATGGCCGCGATCGGGCTATCAGATACTTACAACCACCGATCGCGGCCATGGGCCGCTCCTACAGAATTCTATCTACCGCTGAAGACTGAATATGATTGTAATCCCCGCAATTGATTTAAAAGACGGCCAGTGCGTCCGCCTGCGCCAGGGTGAGATGGACGACGCCACGGTATTTTCCGACGATCCCCTGGCCACCGCGCAGCACTGGGTCGACGAGGGCGCGCGGCGCCTGCACCTGGTGGACCTGAACGGCGCCTTCGCCGGGAACCCGGTCAACGGCGAGGCGGTCACCGCTATCGCGAAACAGTTTCCCCAACTGCCGGTGCAGATCGGCGGTGGTATCCGCGATCTGGATACCGTTGAAAAATATCTGGATGCGGGTGTCACCTGGGCGATTATCGGCACCGCCGCGGTTAAGAATCCGCAGCTGGTAAAAGAGGCCTGCCGGGAATTCGAGGGGCATATTATCGTCGGCCTGGATGCCAAAGACGGCCTGGTGGCCACCGAGGGCTGGGCCGAGGTGTCGGACGTTCAGGCCACCGAACTGGCCAAACGCTTTGCCGACTGCGGTGTGAGTGCCATCGTATACACGGACATCGCCCGCGACGGCATGATGCAGGGAGTGAATATCCCGGCCACCCTGGAAATGGCCCGCGCGGTGCAGATTCCCATTATCGCCTCCGGCGGCGTCAGCAGTATCGAGGATATCCAGAAGTTATTGGAGGCCGGAGAAATCTATGGAGCGATTTCCGGCCGCGCGATTTACGAAGACAAGCTGGACCTGCGCGCCGCGCAGCAGCTCTGCGACGACTGGGAAAAATAAAATGAGTCTCGCCAAACGCATCATTCCCTGCCTGGACGTGGACGCCGGCCGGGTGGTCAAGGGGGTGAATTTCGTCGATATCCGCGATGCCGGCGACCCGGTGGAAATCGCCCGCCGCTACAACGAGGCGGGTGCGGACGAAATCACCTTCCTGGATATCACCGCCACCCATGAGGAGCGGGACACCACCCTGCATACGGTGGAGAAAATGGCCTCGGAAGTGTTTATTCCGCTGACCGTTGGCGGTGGCGTGCGCACTCTCGAAGATATCCGCAACCTGCTCAACGCCGGTGCGGACAAGACCGCGATCAACTCCGCCGCGGTGAAAAATCCCGAATTCGTGCGCGAGGCCGCCGAGCGCTTCGGCAGCCAGTGCATCGTCGTCGCCATCGATGCCAAGCAGGTGGGTGAGGGGCGATGGGAAATCTTCACCCACGGCGGGCGCAAGCCCACCGGCATCGATGCAGTGCAGTGGGCGAGACAAATGGCCGACCTGGGCGCCGGGGAAATCCTGCTCACCAGCATGGACCGCGACGGTACCAAGAATGGCTTCGACCTGGCCCTGACCCGCGCGGTGGCGGATGCGGTGCCGGTGCCTGTGATCGCCTCCGGCGGCGTGGGCAATCTGCAGCACTTGGTGGACGGGGTATTGCAAGGCGGTGCCGACGCGGTGCTGGCGGCGAGTATTTTTCACTTCGGCGAATACACCGTTGCCGAGGCCAAGGAGTTTATGCAGCAGGCCGGTATCGAGATGCGTCTGTAAATACTCTGCTTCAAGTCAACCGTTCACGGAATCGTCATACCGACGCAGGTCGGACTGCGGAGACATGGATGTCGAAGCGAGCACGCGCAAAGCGCGTGGCCCGCAGGGCATGGCGCAGGAGCGCCATCTAATCCAGTTTAGTGGCACTGGGTTCCGGCCTGCGCCGGAACGACGACAGTGCGTTTGTAGGCCCTACAAGGTCAGCGGGTCTGCCCATTGCGCCGGGGTTTGGTGCTCAGACTGCCAAACGGCCGCACTACATTGTCTTCGAGGTGAAAGAGCTGTCGGACGGCGCCCCTGGCTTCGTCGCAGCAGCGGTAGGGACCGAAGCTGGCGCCGCCGCGGACCTGGAAGTACCAGTCGTTTTCCAGTTTGTAATAGCGCGCGGAGCGCGGAGGGATGGTTGTGCCTTTCTCGCCGGTGCGGTACTGCTGCATGGCCGGTTCCTGCGGGTGCTGCTGTTCAGGGCGCACGCAAGGTTCGCCCCTCCGGATGAACAGGGGTTAATCCGCGCGGGCGAAGCGCGCGGGAGCTTCCCTGTCTCGCTGGGCGTAGAGATTCAGGCCCTTCAACACATTGAGCGCTTCGAAAATCTGGTTGTCCCGGTCGAGCCAGTCCTCGCGGCTCTCCTTCTCCCGCTTGCGGTCCTCGGCATTGCGCTCCTCGCCGCCATTGCCGTTGCCCAGGTGGCCGGCCAGGTCCGCCTCGGTGGTGCGCGAGCCGGGTTTGACGCGGGTGACTTTTACCCGCTCCACCACGATATCCGGGGTGATGCCCTGGGCCTGGATGGAGCGGCCCTTGGGGGTGAAATAGAGCGCGGTGGTCAGTTTGATGGCGCGTTCGTTGTTGATGGGGATCACCGTCTGCACCGAGCCCTTGCCGAAGCTGCCGGTGCCCATCACCACCGCGCGGCGGTGGTCCTGCAGGGCGCCGGCGACGATTTCTGCGGCGGAGGCGGAGCCCTCGTTGATCAGCACCACCAGCGGCGCGCCGTCGGTGAGGTCGCCGGGTTCGGCGGAGTACTTCAGGTTGGCGGATTCGTTGCGGCCCTCGGTGTAGACCACCAGGCCTTCATCCAGGAAGGCGTCCGCCACTTCCACTGAAGACTGCAGCACACCGCCGGGGTTGTTGCGCAGGTCGATCACCAGCCCTTTCAACTCGCCCTTTTTCTGCAGCTTTTTGATCTCCCGCGCCATGTCGCCGCCGGTATCCAGCTGGAACTGGCTGATGCGCAGGTAACCGTAGCCTTTCTCCAACAGCTCGCTGCGCACACTGCGCACGCGCACGGTGTCCCGCTTGATGGTGACCTGGAAAGGCTCCTTGTAGCCCTTGCGCGCGATGGTCATGGTTACACTGCTGCCCTTGGGCCCGCGCATGCGCTCCACCGCTTCATCCAGGCTGACGCCCTTCATGGATTTGCCGGACAGGCGCAGGATCACGTCGCCGGCCTTGAGCCCGGCGCGGGCGGCGGGGGTGTCGTCCATGGGGGTGACCACGGTGATGTGTTCGTCCTGGATGCCCACTTCGATCCCCAGGCCGGCGAATTCGCCGGTGGTGTTGGCCTGCAGGTCGTCGAAGGATTCCCGGTCCAGGTAGGAGGAGTGGGGGTCCAACCCCTGCAGCATGCCCTTGATGGCGTACTCCAGCAGGGTGCTGTCATCGACTTCCTCGATATACCCCTGGCGGATCTGTTCGAACACTTTGGCGAAGTTGCGCAGATCTTCCAGCGGCAGGCGCATCTCGGCATCGGGGACGGTTATCGCCGGAGTTTCCCCTTCGCTGAGACCCATCAGCGGCAGTGCGGTTAGGGCGGCTGCGCCGATGAAAGTGGTCAGCGCTTTGGGAGTGAACATACTGTGGAAACCTCTGCCTTATATCTTCGCTTCTTTGCGAAAGTGTAGACCGCGGCGGCTGGCAGAGTTTTCAAGTTGGCGGACATTTTCACCATGTGAAAAGCGGACTGCCTTTCCGGCGCCTGTTTGGTAGGGGCGGATATTCAGGAGCGGCACCATATCGTGGGGTCCTGCGGCTTGCCCCGGTGGCGGATCTCGAAGTAGAGGCCGCTCTGGCTGAGGCCGCCGCTGTCGCCGACCCGGGCGATGGTATCGCCGCGCTCCACCCATTCCCCAAGGCTGCGGGTGAGCGATTGGTTGTGGCCGTAGAGGCTCATATAGCCGTCGCCGTGATCGAGGATCAGCAACATGCCCTGGCCGCGCAGATAGTCGGAGAATACCACCCGGCCGCGGTGGATGGCGCGCACCGGTTCGCCCTCGGGGGCGCGGATGGTGACCCCGGTCCAGGTGATGCCGTTGGCGCGGCGCTGGCCGTAGGCGTTGGCGCGGCGGCCCTTCGCCGGCCACTGCATGCGCCCGCGGTGTTTGGCGAAGGGCTGCTGGTCCTGCGGGCTCACCAGCGAGGCGATGGCCCGGCCCACTTCGTCCACCAGCCTCTGCAGGCGCGAGCGGTCGCCCTGCAGCTGCTGCAATTCGCCGCTCTTGTCGGCGAGGCGCGCGGCCAGTTTGTCCAGGGTGGACTGGCGCGCGCGGCGCGCGACCTGCAACTGGTTCTCCCGCTCTTGCAACTGGCGGCGCTCGGCGTCCAGGGTGTCGCGCTCGCGGCGGATGTTGCCGCTGACGGCTTCCAGGCCAGCGAGGGTGTCGAGGTAGTCGTCGATAACGCGGCTGCGTTCTTGGAGGAAGTATTCGTGGTAGCGGAGCTGGCGGGCGATGTGTTGCGGATCTTGTTGGTTGAGGAGCAGCTTGATCTGCTCCTGTCTTCCCAGTCGGTAAGCGGCGGCGATCTCCTGCTCGACCCGCCGCTGCATACTTCGCCGCGATTCCTCCAGTTGCTGTTGCTCCTGTTTCAGCTCCCGCAGCTTGTCGGTGCGGCTGCGCATATCGTTTTTGATCTGGTCGACACGCCTGTGCAGCTCGGAGATATCCTTTTCATTCTCCTCCAGGTCCTTGAGCAGCTGGTCGCGCTGGCTCCGCACCTGGTTGAGTTCCTGTTGCAGCGATTCGATGCGCTGCTTGATTTCCCGCAGGCGCGCCTGCTGGTCCTCCTCCGCCCAGGCGGGCAGGACCAGCAACGCGGCGAGAACAGCGGTCAATATTTTCATTGCTCGAATTGCACCAGGCTTTCGCCAGTCATCTCCTCCGGTTGCGGCAGGCCCATCAGCTCCAGCATGGTGGGAGCCACGTCCGCCAGGCTGCCGCCGTCGCGCAGGTGGAGTTTGCGCTCGCCGACGTAGACGAAGGGCACCGGCAGGGTGGAGTGCTGGGTGCTCACCTGGCCGGATTCGGGATCGTACATCTCTTCCACGTTACCGTGGTCCGCGGTGATCAGCACTTCGCCGCCGGCGGACAGCGCGGCGTCCACCACGCGGCTGACGCAGGCGTCCAGGGCTTCCACCGCCTTCACCGCCGCCTCGAACACCCCGGTGTGCCCGACCATGTCGCCGTTGGCATAGTTGCAGATAATGGTGTCGAAGTCGCCGCTGCCGATGGCCTTCACCAGTTTGTCGGTTACCTCCGGCGCGTTCATCTCCGGCTGCAGGTCGTAGGTAGCCACGTTCGGGGATTTGATCAGCTCGCGGGTCTCGCCGGAATAGGGGGTTTCGCGGCCGCCGCTGAAGAAGAAGGTGACGTGGGCGTACTTTTCGGTCTCGGCGATGCGCAGCTGGGTCTTGCCCAGTCCGGCGAGGTATTCGCCGAGGGAGTTGGTCATCTCCTCCGGCGGGAAGGCACAGCTGGCCTGGATATCGGCGGCGTATTCGGTGGTCATCACGAAGTCCGCCAGCTTGGGCGCAGCCTCGCGTTCGAAGCCGTCGAAGTCACTTTCGGTAAAGGCGCGGGTCAACTGGCGCGCGCGGTCCGGGCGGAAGTTCATATAAATGAGCGCATCGCCGTCGGCGATCGGCGCCGGTTCGCCCACCAGGGTGGGGGCCACGAACTCGTCGTTCTCGCCGCGCTCATAGGCGGCGTTCAGGCCCGCCAGGGCATCGTCGACCCGGTGCCCGGCCTTGCCCTGGGTGATCAGATCGTACACGGCGCGGGTCCTGTCCCAGCGCTGGTCCCGGTCCATGGCGTAGTAGCGGCCGGCGAGGCTGGCGATGCGCGCGGTGCCCAGGGAGTCGCATACCTGTTGCAGGCGCGCCAGTGAGGATTCGGCACTGCGCGGGGGGGTGTCGCGGCCGTCCAGGAAGGCGTGCAGGTAGATCTTCTGCGCGCCGCGCTGGGCGGCCAGGGTGGCCATGGCGATGATATGGTCCTCGTGGCTGTGCACCCCGCCTTCGGACAGCAGGCCCATGATATGCACCGCGCCGTTGTTGGCCACGGCCCTGTCCACCGCGCGGGTGTAGGCGGGGTTGCGGAAGAAGTCGCCGTCCTCGATCGCCTTGTTGATGCGGGTGAAGTTCTGGTACACCACGCGGCCGGCGCCCAGGGTCATATGCCCCACTTCCGAATTGCCCATCTGCCCCTCCGGCAGGCCCACAGCCATGCCGGAGGTCTGGATCAGGGTCTTCGGGCGGTTGGCCCAGAGGTCGTCCCACACCGGTGTTTTGGCCGCGTGGATGGCGTTGTGCTCGGGATTGTCGCTGTGGCCGAAGCCGTCCAGAATCAGCAGGACGAGGGGGCGCGGAGAGGTATGGTGCGGGGACTGCGCAGATGCCATAGCGGAAAATTCCTATACCGATGTGAGTTGAACCTGAATCTGTGACTTCCGCCCTGAAGGCACGGATTCAGGTTGGAGCCAACGGCGGATTTTAACCTGTTTGCGCCCTCCAGGTCAGGTGTCCCGGTGGCGGGATGGCGAAATCACTGGTTAAGATTTCGCCACAATCGTGTATACTCCCGCCCCTGCCGACAAGGCAATAACAAGGCTAATCTCTTGGGGGAGCGGTGGATTTTTTCGTTTTTATGAGCGAGCAGTGGCTGCTGGTCAGCCTTCTGGTGGTTTTGCTCTACGCCTTTGCGCTCAGCGAGCGCTATAAAGCCGGCACGCCCGCCTCGGTGCACGAGGTGACGCGGCTGATCAACAGCGAAGGGGCGCGGGTGCTGGATATCCGCGACAAGAGCGAGTACAGCGCCGGGCACATCGTCGACGCCCTGCATATCCCCCACGGCCAGGTGGCGGAGCGGATTGCGGAGCTGGCCAAGGTAAAGGACAAGCCGCTGATCGTGGCGGATAAGATGGGCCAGCACGCCGGCGCCGTGGGCCGTCTGCTCAAGCGCGATGGGTTCCAGGTGCGGCGGCTGCAGGGGGGGATGGTCGAGTGGTCCAACCAGAACCTGCCGCTGGTGAAGGGTTGATATGGTCGCCAGTAACGGTGCAGTCATGGCCCAAGTAGTAATTTATACCACCCGCTTCTGTCCCTACTGTATCCACGCCAAGCACCTGCTGGACAGCAAGGGCGTCGAATATCGCGAGATACCGGTGGACGGCGACCCCGAACTGCGCGCGCAGATGGCCGCCAGGGCGGGTAGTCGCACGGTGCCGCAAATCTGGATCGGTGAGCGCCACGTGGGCGGTTGCGACCAACTGGTGGCGCTGGAGCGGAGCGGCCAGCTCGACAAGCTGTTGGCCGCCTGAGATGGTATTCAGGCCTTGAAAAGGTGTTCATGGGCCCCATTTGAAGGACTTTACAGGGAGTCTTTCTCACGGAAGGCAGAAATCAACTCAATATAATGCACAGGCAGTAACATGGCTGAAGAACAGAACGGCGCAGCGGCAAACGCAGAGGCTTCAAAAGTACAGTTCGCGATGCAGCGCATCTATCTCAAAGATCTCTCCTTCGAGACCCCCATGGGCGCGGAGATCTTCAAGAAGCAGTGGAAGCCCCAGGTCAACCAGGAGCTGAACACCAAGACCGACAAGATCGACGAGGATCTGTACGAAGTCTCCCTGACCCTGACCATCACCATCAAGCTGGAAGACGAGACCGCCTTCCTGGTGGAAGTGAAGCAGGCCGGTCTGTTCGCCATCAAGGGCCTGGAGGGCCAGCAGCTGGCCCAGGCGCTGAACACCGCCTGCCCGCAGATTCTCTTCCCCTACGCCCGCGAAGTGGTGGACAACGTGGTGACCAAGGGTTCCTTCCCGGCCCTGATGCTGCCGCCGATCAACTTCGACGCCCTGTTCGCCGCGGCCCTGGCCCAGGCGCAGCAGCAGGCGGAAGGCGCGAAAGAGGAACAGGCCGACGCCTGATCCCTGCCCGCTGAGCGCAGAAAGGCCCCATTCGGGGCCTTTTTTGTGTCCGGCGTTTCCCGGCTCTGCCTTGTGGCGCAGTGCGACTTGGCATAGGCTCGGGGCATATTCACAAGTGGAGAATTGCCATGGCTCATCAGGGAAGCTGTCACTGCGGGCGCATCGCCTTCGAAGTGGAAGGGGATATCGACCAGGTAATGGAATGCAACTGTTCCCACTGCAGCAGAAAGGGTTACCTGCTGTGGTTCCGTCCCCGGGAGCAGCTCCGCCTCGCCACCGGAGAGGACGACCTGGCCACCTACACCTTCAACAAGCACGCGATAAAACACCATTTTTGCCCCGACTGTGGTTGCGCGCCCTTTGGTTTTGGCAGTATGCCGGACGGGGAGCCGATGGCGGCGGTGAATGTGCGCTGCCTGGAGGGTGTGGAGCCCGGCAAGCTGTCGATCCAGCAGGTGGACGGCAAGAGCTTCTGAATGCAGTGGGATTTACCGCAGCCCTTCGTCTGGAAAGTCACGGTGCAGCCGGAACATGTGGACGGCCTGCACCACGCCAACAACGCCGAGTATGTGCGCTGGTGCGAGCGCGCCGGCTGGGCCCACAGCGCGGCGCTGGGGCTGGATGTCTCGGGTTACCAGGAGCTCGACCGGGGCATGGCCATCCGCCACGCGGAGTACGACTATATACTGGCGGCGAGAGAGGGCGACGAACTGCTGTTCGGTACCTGGCTCACCAAAGTCGACGGGCGCTTGAACATGGCCCGCCGCTTCCAGGTATTCCGCGCCGGTGACCGGGCGCTGATACTGCGTGCCCAGTGGCAGATGGTGTGCATCGAGCTGTCCAGCGGCAGACCCAGGCGGATGCCGGAAGTCTTCAAGGAAATCTACAGCCCGGCAGTCATTGCCCCGGAGGCCGATCGTGAGTGAAGAATTTGTCACCCTGACCGAAAACACCGGTGCCCTCAAAGGCAGAACAGTATTTATCACCGGTGCCAGTCGCGGTATCGGCCGCGCCATCGCGCTCAAGTGCGCCGCCGATGGCGCCAACATTGTGATCGCCGCCAAGTCTGCCGAGCCGCATCCCAAGCTGCCCGGCACCATCCACTCGGTGGCGGCCGAGGTGGAGGCGGCCGGTGGTACGGCGCTGCCGCTGCAGGTGGATGTGCGCGAGGAAAAGCAGGTGGCGGACGCCATGGCGCGGGCCGCGGAAACGTTCGGCGGTATCGACGCGGTGGTGAACAACGCCGGTGCCATCAGTCTCACCAATGTGGAATCCACCCCGCCCAAGCGCTACGACCTGATGCAGAATGTCAACAGCCGCGCTGTCTACCTCACCGCACACCTGGCTGCGCCCTATCTCAAGCAGTCGCCCAATGGGCATATTCTCAGCCTCTCGCCCCCCCTCAACCTGAAGCCCGAATGGCTGGGACCTTGTGCGCCCTATGCGCTGTCAAAGTTCGGCATGACCATCCTGAGCATGGGTTTGGCGGAGGAACTGCGCGAGGCCGGGATCAGCGTCGCCACTCTGTGGCCGCGCACCCTGGTGGCCACCGCGGCGATCGAGTTCGCGGTGGGCAACCGCGAGATGTTCGAACAGAGCCGCAAACCGGCGATCATGGCGGACGCCGCCTATGAAATCCTGCTCACGGAAAACGGGGCGCTCAACGGCTGCCAGCTGATCGACGAGGAACTGCTGGGTGAGCGCGGGGTGAGCGACTTTACCGACTACGCCCACAACCCGGCCAAAGCCGGCGAACTGGCCGTGGACCTGTTTCTCGATCCATAGCGAAAGCGGGGGGAATGAAATGACCAGTGATAGCGATCTGTTTCAGGACGCCCTGGGCGAACTGGGGGACGTGCGCCCACTGCCGCGGGAGCGCCGCGAAAAGAGAGTGGCGCTGAAAAAAGACAGCGCAGCGGAGTTGAACCGCCATATGCGCCGCGAGGCGGCCACCCGCGAAACCGCGGCGGAACTGAACCCTCTCGCCGGCGAGTTCGCGGAGCCGGTGGACCCCTGGGACCCGCTGGAATTCAAGCGCGACGGCGTGCAGAACGGCGTTTATCGCAATCTGCGCCTGGGCAAATACCGGGTGGATGCGCGGCTCGACCTGCACCGGCACACGGTGGAAATGGCGCGCCGGGCGGTGTTCGAATTTGTGCGCGATTGCGTGGAGGCGGATGTGCGCTGCGCGCTGATTACCCACGGCAAGGGAGAGGGGCGCGCGCAGCCGGCGCTGCTGAAGAGCTGCGTCAACTGCTGGCTGCCGCAGCTGCACGAGGTGCTCGCCTTCCACAGCGCGCAGAAGCAGCACGGTGGCCTGGGGGCCACTTATATTTTGCTGCGCAAGAGCGAGCGCAAAAGGCAGGATAACCTGGAAAAACACCAGCGCCGCAAGTAGGAGCGGCCCATGGCCGCGATCGATTTAACTATTCTACATAGGTAACTACCCACCCCTGTGGCACTAAGCCGGGACCTGGGCGGCCCTGCTACCGGCAGCCGTTCGTTCAACAGCCTCATCGGCAAACGTCTCTCGAACGGCTTCCGGTATCAGGGCCTTCTCATCAAGTTCCGGTATCTTTTCCTGAGTCCTGAGCCCCGAGTCCCGAGGGCGAGTAGTTGCCGGCACAGACTGATCGCGGCCAGCGGCCGCTCCTGCACCGAACCGCCACTGTCATCCATTTGTCACACCGCAGCGGTAGGATGCAATCACAACGAAACGCTTGTCTCGTCTCACAAAGTTTGAGGCTTTCGTTGTTCTTCTCTCAATCTTCTTGATTGTCATCGCTGTGGCGGCCAAGTGGCCGCCCTTTTTTAATTCGCCGAATTGATTACTCGATGCTTCCCACGCGCCGGAACTCCAGCCGGGTTTCGCCGCTGTCGCTGCGCAGGATCAGTGAATCCCCCTCCACCTGTGCGCTGTCGGTCCGCGGCAGGGCCTTGAGATAATCCTTTTCCAGTTCGCTGCTCTCGCGGATATCGCTCATGCGGGAAATGGTCGGCGGTTGCGACCAGGAGAGCTCGCCACCGTCGGAGAGGGAAAAGCGGCCGAGATAGGGATTGGAGCCGGCGCTGCCGCGCACATAGCCCAGTTTGTCGCAGATGAAGTAGGGGCGCTCCCGCCAGAGCTTCCGCCACAGCAGGTGCGAACGGTGTTCGCGCCCCTCCACCGAGAGGCTCTCCAGCAGCCACTGATGCTCGCAGATGGAACTGTCTTCCGCGGTTCTCTCCGCCAGATCTGTCTCACCCAATTGCCCGCAGCCGCCCAGGACGAGTAGTGCGACGGCGGCGAGGGGAATCAGTGGTCTGCGGGCTGGTACCATGGTGCGGGTCTCGTTGTTTTTGTGACATTTAACACTAAAAACAGACCGCCGTCTGTGGAGCCGTTCAGGGTCCCACCTTGATATATTCGATATAGATGTCGCCGGGGGGATCGCGGAGTATCAGGCGCTCGCCGCCGGATTTGGTGAACGCCTGGCGGGTGCCGGCCAGGGCGCGAAGATAGGCGTTTTCCTGCCGCATCAGTGGCTCCGGCCCGGCCTTCTTGGTGGAGGCGAAACTGGCGGAGTCCCACAGCAGCAGGCCGGTGTCGGTCACCTGCAGGGCGCCGCGGTAGGTATTGATGCCGCTCTTTCCCACCACATTGCCGTCCCGGTTGCACAGGAAGGTAAAGCGCTCGTTGTCCTCGATGACGATGGCCTCGCCGTTGACCCGCAGTCGCTTCAGTTCCCATTTATTGCCGCAAACCGAGTTGGGATCGCCGGCGGATTGGGTGATCTTGGGGCCGGTGGTGCCCATACCGGCACAGCCGACCGCAACCACAATCACCCCCGCCAGCCACAACTGTACAGCCCTGCTCATCTGTGTCTCGCTCCCTGACTGCCTCTCAAAAAAGCCTAGCTGCTCGCTCATGCGCGGAGAGGGGATTGGTGACAAGCTATTCTTATTTCACTGACCACTAAACACCGGCCACTAGATCCCATGCTGAGACGAACCAAAATTGTCGCCACCCTGGGCCCAGCCACCGACAAGGGAGGTATCCTCGCCCGGCTGATCAAATCCGGCGTGGATATGGTGCGCCTGAACTTCTCCCACGGCGTTGCTGCCGACCACCGCCGCCGCGCCGAACAGGTGCGCACCGAGGCGGGCCGGCAGGGACGCTATGTGGCGATACTGGGGGATCTGCAGGGGCCCAAGATCCGCGTGGGCCGGTTCAGTGAGGGCCGTGCGCAACTGGAGGAGGGCAGCGACTTCACCCTGGCCCCGGACTGGCCCGCCGACGGCGGCAATTCCCTGGGAGTGTCGGTGGACTATGGGAAACTGGCGGACGATTGCACCCGGGGAGACATCCTGCTGTTGGACGACGGCCGCGTGCGCCTCAAAGTGCGGGAGATCAAGGGCCGCACACTGCACACCCGCGTGGTGGTGGGCGGCTGGCTGTCCAACAACAAGGGTATCAACAAGATGGGCGGCGGCCTCACCGCACCGGCGCTGACCGCCAAGGACCGCAGGGATATCGAGACCGCCGCGGAGTTGAAACTCGACTACCTCGCGGTGTCCTTCCCCCGCGACGCCGCCGATGTGGAAAAAGCGCGCAAACTGCTGCGCGACGCCGGCGGCGAGGCGCACATCGTTGCCAAGATCGAGCGCGCGGAAGCGGTGGCGGACGAGGAACACCTGGACCAGTTGATCCTGGCCAGCGACGTGATCATGGTGGCCCGGGGGGACCTGGCGGTGGAGATCGGCGATGCGGAGCTGATGGGGGTGCAGAAACACCTGATCAAGCGCTCGCGCCACCTCAACCGGGTGGTGATCACAGCCACCCAGATGATGGAGTCGATGATTTCCAGCCCGGTGCCCACCCGCGCCGAAGTGTGCGACGTGGCCAACGCGGTACTGGACGGCAGCGATGCGGTGATGCTATCGGCGGAAACTGCTGCCGGCGACTACCCGGTGGAGACCGTCAAGCACATGGCGGAGGTGATCATCGGGGCGGAAAAACATCGCACCCGGCGGCGTCCGCCGCGGGTGATGCAGGAAAACTACCCCGCCGGCGATGCCTGCATCGCCATGGCCGCGATGACCATCGCCAACCACTGCCGGGATATCAGGGCGATCATTTGCCAGACGGAGACCGGCAACACCGCGCGGTTGATGTCGCGAGTGCGCTCGGATATCCCCATCTACGCCTTCTGCCGGCACCTCTCCACCTGCAACCGGGTAGCGCTCTACCGCGGCGTAGACCCGGTGCATATGGAAATGGAGGGACTGGACGGCGCGGAGCGCGACCAGCTGGCGATCGCGGACCTGAAGCGGCACAAACTGCTGAAGCCTGGTGACTTCGTCCTGGTGTCCCGCGGCTATCACCAGGATATTGGTGGCAGTACCGATACATTGCGCATCGTCGAGGTGGAATAACGAGCGCTTTCGTCGCTCCGTCGCAGGCCGGAATTCAGGGATACCGGTACCGGAGCCGCCGCTATTTCGACAGAGACAGTGGCAGCATTGCGTAAAAACGCAGTGGCGGAAATCTCTCCTGTTCCTGATCAACTGCAGGTTTTCTTCCAACACGTTTCCGAAGCATCAAACTTCTCACTATTATCGCGATCCCACTTTTTTTCACCCGCAGAGTTCAATTCCAAGGTGCCATTTTCTTTCTGGGCGCCGATGGGTTTGGCCTGCAAAGTATAGGAAGTCTTATCTGCGTCAGTAATACGCAGGTTATAAAACTTGGCGCCGCCATCCAGCGGGGCCTGGGTTGGGAAAATTCCGGGAGCGCCGGTGTCCTTGTCACCTGCTGCCGCCTTCTTATAGGTGCCATTCTCGGTATAGTGCCGCTCCATCGCCTGCGCCAGCCCCATCAGCGCCCCCTGGGCATCCGCCCTGCGAGTGGTGCGCACATGTTCCTGGTAAGAGGGCCAGGCGATACCGGCGAGTATCCCCACTATCGCCACTACGATCATCAGTTCGATCAGGGTAAATCCGCGCTGCATTTTCATATTTTTCACTCAATCATCCAACTTACAGAGGGGTGACCTCTTCCCAGGACAGGCGGCCCTCGCGTTCGCCACTGCCCGGATCAATTCCTCTCATGCCAAGGTTTCCAGATGAATCGGGGGTTAGCTGTTTGGGACCATTGCCGCCACCAATAAAGCCCGACCTGTTCGGCGATCCACCGGTTACCGGACTTCCCACCAGGCCCTGGTCCGCCATGTTGATCATGCCATCGCCGTTGGCATCGAAGATCCCCCGGTCATCCGGCGCCAGGCCGGTGTGCACATCCACTGACATCAACCAGCCGTGGCCGCCGGCGGAGCATACCTGTCCGGTGGGGATCATGGTGTTGAAGAAGAGGGTGTTGCGCAGCAGGTCCGGAGTGGTGATCACCCGCTCTCCGCCATCTACACCGGCGGGAGTATTGCCGCGCAGCAACTGGATATACCAACCGGATTTCTGGCTCCAGTCGAGCTCCGCGCCGCTCAAGGTGCGGTAATCCCGGCTGGTTCCATCCGCCACACCGGTGTCGGATACTTGGTCGACTGTCCGGGTGCCGATAGTGCGGGCCGCCAGGCTGCCCTTGCCCAACCCGGCGGTGCCGTTGTCCGATACCACATAGAAGCCACCCGGCGTATTGTCGGCCGTATCCGTCTCGGCAAGGTACTGGCCGGTACCGAAAGTGACCAGCAGGTTGGGGGAACTGCCATCGATATAGTCGGTATTCCTCGCAACCCGGGGGCCGCCGGTAATCGGCTCGCCGACACTGAGCAGGGGCTGCGGCGTGGTAGTACTGACACCGCCGTCATCGGTGGTGGTCTCCCCGTAAGCAACCCCCCAACTATCCGCAGAAGTATCGGAAACGTCGAAGGCCCACATATTTCCCTTCAGGTCACCGGCATAGACCCGATCAATGGTGCCGTCCGTATTGGCATCGACAATCGCCGGGGTAGACAGGCCATTCTTGTCATCGGCATCGGCGGTGCTCGTGGAGAGATAAACGCCGCCGGAACCATCCAGGTAACGGATAAACAGGCCGGCGTCCCCCGTGTCGCTGTTATAGCCGTTGCCGAATACCGCCGCCCACTTGCCATTGGCCATGCGGCCTATCTGGGCGCGGCTGAAGCTGAAGCCGAGATTGCTGTTGTCGGAATCGGTAAATTCCCACATAAAAATGGAATCCGCATTATTCTCGCGGAAGCTGCCTGGATTGGTTACATCCAGGGCAAAGTAGCCCTTGCCGCCGCCCCCGAGGTTGCCCACCAGCACGGTTTTCCAGCTGTTGCCGATATAGGCGTCGGTCACCGAGGGTGTGCCGTCCACATAATACCTGTGGCTGTAGAGCTGGGAGCTGAGGGCGTGCAGGCCGCTACTCTGCTGGGTGCTGAGCAGCGCCTCCGGCGTATAGGCTATTACCTCTTCGCCGGCGCTATTGCCGCTGCCGGCGTTGAAACCGTGCAGGAAGCCGTCATTTGCACCCACGTAGACCACCGGTATTCGATCGCGTTGGCTTCTCTGGAAAGTGGCATAGCTTCCCGCCTCGGGGAAGTCTTTCCCGCCCCAGTCGGCATTGGGGACGCCCACATAAACCGGCGTGGAGTTGACGATATCGCCCAGGCGCCCGCCGCGCCGGCGGAACTCCGTGCTCTCTGTGCCCTCCTTGCTGCGGTCGCCGCGCAGGTAGGCCACTCGGTCGGCAGCCAGGTTATCGACAATAGATTCACCGCTGGAGGTATTGATTTCCAGGTCGCGCTCGAGGTCGCCGCCGTCTATCAGCGCGGGGGTGAAGGCCACACCTGCGCCGTCCTTGGAGGTGATCATTACCCGGTTGCCCGGGGGTCTGGCGTCCAGCTTTTCGCTGGCGCTCCAGGAGTCCGTTAGAGTGCCATCGGTGCCGAGGTTAAAGGCGGAGAGGTCACCGCTCCAGTCGCTGCTGTCGAAACTGGCCGCGTAGAGCGCAGACCCGGCTTGCAGGGAGGCGCTATTGAAAGCGATGGAGCTGGAACTGCCGTCAATTGCCCGTACTTTGTTGATAATGCGATTGAAAGTGATAGACAAGGTTTCGGCGTTGCTCGCAGAGTAGACATCCTCCAGGCCGCCACTACCCAAATCGGCAGCATTGGCCATCAAATCGCTGTCAGACACCTGTTCATCGGCGAAGCCGATCACATAACTGATGATATTGTTCTTTACCGGGGTGCCGTCGGGCTTCGTCAGGTCCGGGCGCAGGTCCATATCGTAAAGCGCCTTGATCACATCATCCATGGATGCGTTATCACCGGTAGTACAGCCCTTTTCGCCCTTGCAGGCGTAATCGTAATTGGCCAGATCATCGGAGACGTCCTCGTCCTGGAGCGGAACACCATCGGTCAGCGCCACCATAAAGTTCTTCTGGCAATAATACTGAATGGCGCTGTTAGTACCGGTTCCGGGCTTGGAAACATTCCCCCATTGCGGCTCGCTCTGGAAAATATTCTTCCCCTGTTTTTTTTCCGTTATCACGACGTCCTCGTCGTTTTCTTTTTCGAAAGTCAACTCCTGGGTTTCATAGCCGGTAATAAAATAACGCCCCACATCCTCAAAGCTTTCGCCCAAAGGGGTCCAGCCGTTGGCATTTAGCTCGTCAACGGTGCCCAGCAATCCCGCTCTTGTGTCATCTGTAACACTGGTCAGTCCGCTCAGCATTTTGGCGCCGTCGCCGCCATCATCTCCGCCGAATTGCATAAGGCCGACGCGAACGTCTTCCAGGTCTGAGATCAGGGTAGCTGTGGCGCTTTTCATCGCGTCGACGCGGCGCTGGGTGCCTTCTTTACTGCGAAGAACTTCATTGCCTTCCTTAAAAACATCTGGCTGCCACCACTCCCATCCACGTCGGGAAAAGTACCAATTCAGGAAATGGCCACTGTAGCGAATATTAGCCGCACCTGGACCGGTTTCGGAGGAGTAATAACTATCACTATTGTTGCACCGCCATCGCCACCGCCTTTGCCGATTATCATAATACCATTCTCCGGAACAGGCCGTATCACCGCCGGCCCACAGATAGGCATCGTAGGTTTTGTTATTGTCAAAACAGTTTGAATCCCACCAATTCCGCCTAATCTTCCATTGCTTCCATACTAGACTTCCATTCTGATCTATTTGACGATCCCTGTTATACCAAACTTCTCCAGTAGTCTTATCAACACGGACATGAACACGTCCATCAGTATCCTCAGGATTATTGCACCAATTGGCGTATCCGTAGGTTGCATCCTCGTCATATTCCTCCGGAATCGCTATATGATTCATGGAACCGGATGAGTCAAACATCAACATAATATTCGGCTCGGCCCCACCGAGAGTATAGAGGGGCACATCGGAGATATCCCCCGGTGCCGCCGAAGCGGCAGTGGCCAGGCCCAGGAAAAAAGCCACGATAAGAGAGCGCAGCGGTACGGGCGATATTAATTTACGGGCGGATTGCATTTTAATAAGCATTCTTTTCTTCCCCTACATGGACTTGCCGTAGAGAGTCACCAGGATACGCTTGGTGCCGCCCGGCCCCTCGCCGCGGGCGACTATCCTGAACACTTCGGTATCCTCAAAATCAACTGCCGGCTTGTCCCCACTGAGGTCCACATCCGTGGTATTGGAATCGTCCGAGGCGCGGCCGAACATTTCTATAAAGACGCGCCCTTTCAGAAGACCGTCCGGGCCCTCGAGCGTCGAGTCCCGCTTGGGGGCGTAGGTGTCGCTCCAGGTGCTTTCCGCAAAAATATCCGCGGGGCCCTCCCCCTGGGTTCGGCACCAACCGGTGTTGCCGAAGGTGGAGGTATTATCGAGGCCGTCGATATGCTTTTCCGCTTGGCGCACCATGGACTCCGCAACTTCCAGCGCTATCCTGGCGTCGCGGGCGGCGGCGGTCATGCGCTCGCCCAGCAGTACGGCGCGGGCTCCGGAGATGCCCATCATGGTCAGCACCAGCAGGATGATCAGGCTGACAATCAGTACCGCGCCCCGCTGTCGATTCATTACCATCATATCCCCCGGTTACGTATTTTTGCCGTGGCTGTGTAGAGCTTTCTCAGTCGACCATCGGTGTATTCCGTGCCGTCGATTTCCTGCTTGGAAACACCGACACTGCCGTCGCTGGCCACCAGCAGCTGTACTCGAATTACCGCCACCCCCTCCATCTGCTCGGCGCTGTTGCTGGCATCCTGCCAGGTGTCCACCACGCCGTTGCCGGTGCTGTCCCGGCCGTAGCGCACCTGCATATCCTCGATACCCGGTATCAGTTCCTGGGCCGGGCGGCCGTCCTCGCTCATAAAGAGGGAGGGGGTGTTGGTAACTTCGCTGTCGGCAATAAAGAAGGTGCGGGAATAGGGTCGCAGTATTGTCGAATCCGTGCCGTAGTCCTCTTGCAAGGCAGGGGAAGGGTTCAGGTTTTTGATCCAGCCCTCATCTTTGTCATCGCGACCATCCCGTCCACCTGCATGTACGAGAGTTCTCTTGCCCGACTCGCCGGTTGCCTGGCTCGCCTGCACATTGGTAATGGTCATCAGTTCGCCGGCTTTACAGTTGGAGATCAGCACTATCTGCCCCGGCTGAATATCGCAAGCGGGAGATACATGCAAAGCTTCGCCGGTGACCATCCTGCCGGTGCCGCCGCAGGCGTTTTCCGCACCACTCAAGGTCAGTGTGTCCGTGTTTGCCCGTACGGACTTTCCGCCTTCGGTTCCGCTGGCTACGTTGTTCTTTCCGCGGACACCATTTGCTCCAAACTCGCCGTGGACAGCGGCTTTGTAATCGCTATCGCTCTCATCGAGATGGTTCTGGATGCTGTCCTTGTCCGGCGCGCAGCCCCAGTAATCCGCCATGCGGATTTCCCTGGTCAGAAAATCTATGGCAAAGCGGCCGCTCTCCTGCGCCCGGGAATAGGCCATCTGCATGCGCATGGTGTCACGGTTGCTGTCGAAGACTTGCAACACCCCGAGAAGCAGCAGGGAGCTGAGCAGTATGCCGATCATCAATTCGATCAGGGAGAGGCCGCGCTGCCGGGAATTCATTCGCATGATCAGAGCTCCACTGTCATTTCAAACTCGGCATCTTCCGGAGCGCCGGCGGCGCCGCCGTAGTTTTCCCCGGTGTGCTGCTCCTTCCATTTGACCGTCACTGTAACCTCGCCGCTCTTGCGGGAGACTTCGCCGCTGCCCGAGGGCAGATTCGTTTTGATCAGCTGGCCCCACTCGCGCTTGTCCATGGCGGCGAGTTCCGCGGCAGAACAGCCCCCGCTGCAGTCGCTGCTCCCCGCTTCCGAGCCATCCACTGCGCCGTCGTAGCTGCCTGTCTCCACGCCTTCGAGGTTGGCCCGCATACGCTCGGCCATATCGTGGGCCACCAGGGTGGCCATATAGCGCTGCTGGGCACTGTTGCCGTTCTTCATACTCATCATTTGGGTGGCCGCGAGCCCGAGCAGGCCCACCGCCAGCACCAGCACGGAGACCAGCACTTCGATCAGGGTAGCGCCGCGTTGCCTAAGCATTTCATTTCTCCTGGCTGCCGGTACAGGCGATATTGGTAGTCAAGCGCACTACGCCGGAGGTGAGCAGGGTGAGCCGGCGGCCGTAATTGCCTGTGCGATCGTCGCACAACGCAAAAGTCGTCATATCGGTCAGCCCCGAGACGAGGCCGCGGGCATTGAAGGTGAAACCGATATCCTGGTTGTCGGCGCCACCAACGGCGGCAGCCAGGGTGATATTCCCCGAGTCGATGGTGAATACTCTCAATACCTCTTCATCGTCCTCGAAGTTGCCGTTGCCGTCGTCGGCCCAGACCCGCAGGCCGTTGTTCACATCACTGTCGATAGCACCGACTCCGACTCTTCCGCCGCGGCGCACAGCCTCGGCGCGGGCGTATTGCAGGGTTGCATTGAGGTCGTTGATGGCTGTCACCGCCCGGTTGTCCTTAATCATGGTACTGAAGGACGGAACACCTATGGCGATGACGATAGCCAGGATGGCTATCACACACATCAGCTCTACGAGCGTAAAACCAGCGGCGCGTCTTGGAGCTGTCATTGCTTTCTCCACGCAGAAAGAAAGAAGACCTTTCTCCACGTCTTATCAGTGGCGGGTATGTGCTTGGAGTATTTATGGCAACCCGGAGGCGTATCTAAGAGAGGAAGGGCCGGTCTGGATATTCCCGACCATACGGCCAGCGATAACAGCGGAGAAAACACAACTACAAACAATACTGAAATGTCACTCATATCCCCCCCTTTATGCGGCCAGGTTCATACATAATCCGAACCCGACCCTGTTATTTTTCTGGTGGGTCTGTTGTCATACTAAATCCGAACCGGAAAAATATGCGTGGAATTTAGTTTCAAATGCAGGGAAAATAATTTCAAGTTACAAAAAGCGTACCGTATTCAGTCTGCCGCTTGCTTGAACTTTCGTAGAGTTAATTTTCCAGCAGGTGGTGCCAAATTGTTTTCCCATCAACATAGCCGGTTTCTCCTGAATCTCCAGCCTGGTTATGGACGACAGGATAGCCGGCAAGCGTGTGAACCACCGTTTGAATGGGCATGATATTTCCCCGGAGCAGTCGTGAGAATTGATGGAAATTGGGTGGCGTCTCATCCGAGGCGCGCGGAGAAGGCCTTGCTTAAACTTCTGGAAACCGCATCAAGCGGCTTTTTCCGGACCGGTTTTGGGGTGTCCAGCTGCTTGTGCACGACCTCGCGCTTGTGCCGTATGGATGCGCATTCGCGCGCTGGTTCGATGGGGGCCCTAGCCATCCGCATCACCGATCTCACACAGCACGATATAGCCACAGTCACTTTCGCCGCGAAATGGGTCGCAGTAGACCCGCACGGGGGATGAGGTTGCAATCGGAATCCTGGCCGTCTGCCTGGCCGTCGAGGAACCATCAAAGCTTTATGAAGACGAGTTGGTCACAAGCGGCAGGTTTGGCATGTCGACAATTCGCGATTTTGACCGGATTTGTTGTGTTGGTCTCGGTCATCTATCCAGACGTACTCTACAAAGCTGATTTCATTCATGGTGATATTCATTTAATGTGTACCCGCAGGTAAAATTACCTGCATATCGCAGGCTCCGTAAGCCATAGCCCCAAGATAGGACTTCTTCTCGGGTTGCCGGGGGTAAAAAAAGAGCGCGCGAAGATTAGTTTCCAACTTTCTGAGCGAGCGTTTGAATAACTGTGGCATTTGCGTGGTACTTTTACCAAATATGAATGATCAAAGTGGCAGACCGCCCCCCGACACGAACGAAGCCTCCGGCATTAAATCCGGTTTTATCAAACCGTCATACAGCTTTGAAACATCGCAGATCCCCTTAAACGAGCAGTTCGATAGATATCGGGATGAGCTTCCCGGACATATTGAACGCTCGGATGGAAAGGGAATTTCGGAAAAATTCTTCGTTGACACCAAAGGCTTCAACCTGGGTGACATCCGTGCAGTCTCATCCAGATCCGATGGGTTTTCCTTTTATAGATCCCCGCAGGATGTCAAATCTTATGATATGGATGATTGGGTAGTGGCCGTAAGAACAAAAGGCCATGTAGACGCCAATGTGGACGGGAATACCGTACGCTTCCAGGGAAGTCACCTGGAGCTGCGAAATACGGGGGAGCCATTCAGCGCACACCTCTCCGCCCACGAATCCCTGTATTTTTTCCTGCCCAGGAAAACCTTGACGGGATTGGAAGGAATACTCGACCGCATTTCCGTCAGCGAAAAATCCAAACGCCTGCATCCGCTGCTCGGGCACTATCTGATGGCACTAGGGGCCAGGCTCTCAACCATGACGCCAGCGGAATCTCTGATTGCCGCCGAAACCACCCGGGCCATGATCCGGGCCAGCGTTGCGCGGTCGCCGGAATCGATAGCCGCTGCGCAAACCCCTATCCTGGCGACTCAGCTTGAGGTCGCGAGAAAATTCATCGAGTGCAATCTCGGGCGGCCTGACCTGACGGTGGAAAGCGTTCGCGCCGTGCTGTGCGTGTCTCGCCGACAGGTGTACAAGATTTTTGAAAATCTGGGAGGCGTCGAGCGGTATATACGTTCAAGACGGCTCAGTGCCTGCCTCCGTGAACTCCAGGATTCCGAAATGCGTTGCACCATCAGCCAGATTGCTGAAAGGTACGGTTTCAAAGACGTGGCGGGTTTCAGCCGGCAGTTCCGCGCCCAGTTCGGTGGCCGTCCCAGCGAAGCACGTGAAGCGGTCGGATCGGTGCCGAAGCGCTCGAACTATATTGAATGGCTGAATCGCCAATAAAAAGGCAGACATCTGCCCATTATGCACCACTTATCGGGGCAATCACATCTTGGGAATAACCGGCCGGGCAACTGTCGATAGCAGCAGTCGCATCCGTGCTGACCGTTTCACCACGCTTACGCGGGAGCGGAGCCATCAATTCGCATACTGGAAGGAATTGGTCGCCCCTCTGGTCGATGTGGATCGCGATGAAGCCGTGAAAGGTGGCTATTACGCCAGCGCAAGGGGATATGATCTCGGGTCCCTGCACTTCGCATCCTACAGCATGGATCCGATGCAATACCGGCATACCGAGAATCATGTTCGTGTCTCCGGCATCGACCATTGGTGTCTTACTATTCTCAAACGCGGAAATGAAATCAGCCGTGCCGGCGACCGGGTGCTGATGAGTTCGCCCGGTTCCCTTCAAGTCAGATCTTTCGCTTATCCATTCGTCGGACGTTCCGACGGTACCAGCAGTACCTGCCTCTTCCTCAGCAGGGATAGTTTCCCGGACATTTCCGATATGCTCGATGCTGTGCATCATATGGAAGTCACAGGCAGTCTGGTGGAAGTACTTAAGGAATACATTTTTACTCTTGAAAATTACATCAAAACACTGACAGTTTCCGAAATATCCCTCGTAGTAGAGTCACTCACTTTTCTGCTCTCCGCGGCGCTCAAGCCTGTTGCAAATGACATTGGCGCGGCCGACATGTCGATTGCCGCAGGCCGCTTCAACCTTGCGCGAAAATACATTCAGCGGTATTTGGCATCGCCAGACCTGGGAGCGAATTCGATCTGCCGGGCACTGGGGATTTCGCGCCGGCAGCTCTACTACCTCTTTGAGAGGCATGGCGGTGTCGAAAAATTCATCAGGCAACGGCGGCTTGCGGCTTGCTGCAAGGCGATTGCGGACCCGATGGATCACAGGCTTATCAATACCATCGCTTACAGCTACGGCTTCACAAACCAGGCACTGTTCAGTCGCCAGTTTCGCGCCGAATATGGTTTCAGCCCCACAGAGGCCCGCGCCGCCGGACTTAGCGGGCATACGCCGGAGCCCTCGCCGCCGAAGACTTTTTCGGAATGGTTGCTTCGGACGCGCGGGAGCTAGCCGTCCGGGCCAACCGCACCTCCCAAGCAAGCTCTGCACGGAGAGACAATATTAATGCATTCAGCGCCATTTGGTGGGGCTTGGAAGTAGAGGACAATGAGACAGGCCCGTATGATCGCCGCCAGCACCGGAGCGGCCGCCTTCTCTGCGCCCAGCACACCCGGCGACAGTACCTACCCGTGAAATAAGCAGCACTTGGTGATCAAAACAATGAGAGTTTCGCTGGAGATGCTCGGGGAGTTAAGCATCTTTCACGACGGTAAGTCTGTAATCTTGCCAGCCTCCAAACGGACACGTGCGTTGCTGTCCTACCTTGCGAGGACCGCCCGGCCCCATCGACGCGAACGTTTATGTGAAGTGTTTTTCGAAAGTCCGAATGATCCTCGCGGGGCATTGCGCTGGTCATTAAGCAAGATTCGCCCCTTGATTAACGATGCATCAACAGAGCGGCTATTGGCAGATCGGGAACGCGTAACCGTCAATGCCCCGGATATCGAAATTGACATCAATACGCTGACAGAAAAGTTAACATCCCCCGATTTGCCCTCCTCGGTATTAACCGACATGGCAGGCCAACTACAAAAAACCTTTCTGGACGGTATCGATCTGCCTGACCAGGAGCTCTTCCAGCAATGGCTGGCCGCCGAACGACAGGAGATGAGTCGCTTGCGTGGAAAAGTGCTGGCCCGTTTAACCACTCACTCTGACATTGCCCCCCAGGAACGATTGAGCTGGGCCCGCCAGTGGCAGGCTCTGGAACCGTTCAGTCCCCACGCGGCCACTCAATTGTTGACCCTGCTGGAGCTGCTTGATCACACTTTGGAATTGAACACTTTGTCGCACGAACTGGCTAGGCGTTTCCGAAAGGCTGGGATTGCGTGGCCTCCAGATATGCGCAGCCAAGGCAGCCGGATCTCCGCCGGTGTCAAGGAGCGTCCCACAGAGCGGGAATTACTAGCCCGGCAAAAAGTCCAGTTTTGCACCGCAAACGACGGCGTGCGCATCGCCTATGCATCTGTGGGCGAGGGTCCGCCCATCATCAAGGCCGCCAACTGGCTCACCCATATTGAGCACGACTGGGAGGCACCAATCTGGAGCCCTCTGTTTCGCAATCTCGCCGCTGACCATCGTTTTGTTCGCTACGATGAACGGGGCAATGGCCTGTCCGACTGGAACGTCGCTAATATTTCTTTTGACGCCTTTGTGACCGACCTTGAAGCGGTGGTAGCTGCCACGGGGCTGGATAAATTTGCCCTGCTTGGCATATCTCAGGGCGCCGCCGTATCCATAGAATACGCAGTGAGGCACCCTGAGCGGGTGACACATCTTATTCTCTTCGGCAGCTATGCGGCAGGCTGGCGAATTGGCGCAACTGACGCAGTGGCCAGGGAACGTGAGGCTGTGATGACGCTGACCGAAACAGGATGGGGGAAGGACAACCCGGCGTACCGCCAGATATTCTCATCCACTTTTATGCCCAGCGCCACCGCGGACGAGCTTACTTGGTTCAATGAATTCCAGCGTTTGACGACTTCGCCCGAGAACGCCGTCCGGTTTTTATCCGTATTCGCTGATATTGACGTGCGCGACCGGCTTGCCCAAGTGACGGTGCCGACCTTGGTGATTCATTCGCTGGAAGATCAGCGCATTCCGGTCGAGATCGCGCGCGATATAGCCGCCTCCATTCCCAACGCTGAATTCGTGGAGCTGGAGAGCGACGGACATCTGTTGCTCGGCCGCGAGCCCGCGTCAAAAGTTTTTGTGGAGACGGTAAGAAATTTCATCTCCCGCAAGCGCTGGAATGCACAGCTTGGCTGAGCGCATGCCGGGTTTATCATGCGTGTGTCTGATTCATTTATCCTTTTTTACTTTAAGGGTCTGTGATCCATGTGGAATCAGATGCGGAATTTGGTTTCATATTTGTGGAAAATAATTGCAAAGCACTAAAACAGTACCATCTTCAGTCTCCCATCCCCGTAGAATACCTGCATTGAGCTGAAAAAAATGGCCGTGATGATCCTGAAAGACCCATATTCGATCCTGAGAAATTGGGCGCCATAAAATGGATCAGGCGCCATTGCTCGTTGGGCAGTTGGCGTGGTTTGCCTCACTTGGTTAGTAATTGTTCATAGGCTCTCATCCGGGCCTTTGCCAACTGACTGCAAATGTACTTGATAAAACCTGGTCCCGACGTCGCCCTCAAAGGTTTCACGTCCGGATAAAGTGCCTTAAAGTCCTGGAAAAAAATAATCGAATTTTGTTTCAAACCTATGGAAAATAGTTGCAAGGCGCCACAGCAACATCACCCCCGTTTTCCCACTTCGATGGAGGAGCATCATGTTAGTGCCATTGACGTTGTCTACCTGGCCAGGGAACTCAAACGTCACTCGGTCGTCGATTTCGCACAGATACAGGCTATAGACCACAGGCTTGCGGACCGCGTTATCGAGTTGGAGGAAGGGCGGGATATCTCGGAGTTGATGGAAGAGCGCTATCCGGAATCCTGGATGATCACTCTGTGGCAGCTTGTGGATGCCAACCCCCTTGCAGTAGATATCGGCGCTCGTATGGGTGCTGCTATCGTTTTGCCGGAAGCTCAAGGGCTGCTCATCAGCCTGGTCCAGCATTGCGAAAACCTGGAGGAGGCACTGGAAACCTATCTCGCGAATACCGACTTGGATAACCCATCTGAATCCTGGCAGGTTACCCGGACGAATAACTATATCCAACTGGCTTTTCGTTTTGCTTCAGGGAAACCCTACCCGCGCTGTGCTGTGGTGTACAAGATGGTTTCCCTGTGTCACTGGGCTGAACACCTGTTCGGACAGAGGATCCCCACTTGCTGGGCTGAATTTAGTTTCCCAGAGCCACGGTACGTCGATTTGCTGCAGCTGCTGTTACCCTACGAGCTTCGCTTCGATAGCGATAGAAACGCGTTTGTTTTTCCCGAGGAAGCTCTCTCCCTGCCGTTGCGACAGCGCAACCGTCATCTTAAAGGCATATTGGAACAGAGGATTTCGAGACTGGACTTCGTGGGGAAAGGACAGTCCGTCGAGAAACGGGTTCGCCAGTTGCTGAGGGAAAACCTGGCCGCTTACAACAGCATAGACAGCCTGGCGCAGGCCCTCTGTATGAGCCGGGTGACCCTGTACCGCAAGCTAAAGGAGGCGAAAACCAGCTTCTCCCGGCTGCTGGATGAGGAGCGTCGGCAGCTGTTTGCCCGCCACCGGCACCGGTCGGTGGTGCAGTTGTGCGACCTGCTCGGCTTCCGGGATGCCAGTGCCTATTACAAGGCCCGCAAGCGCTGGAATGTGAAGCCCGGCTGAGCTTCTTGCGGAGATCGGTCTGAAAGGGGGCTCATGGCCGCACGCAGCGCACCAGTACCTTGCTCTCCAGTTCCTGCTCCATACAGTGAAATTGCTGGCCGTTTACGGTCAGTGTGTCGGGGGCTCCCTTGGGCTCGGTTGTGGCACAACCGGCAACTCCTGTCGCCATGGCCGCTGCAAGCAGAATACAACGCAACTTCTGCACCGCGGATACCTCACAGCTTTTCGGGTGGGCGCGAATTCACTCCGCTCCTTTACTGAGCCTAGAGGAAGCATCTGTCAGGGTGAGATTTTTGACGCCATTTTGTATAAAGCTGCGACAGGCGGCAATGCTGTTCAGGTATGCAATATAGCCGTGCAGCATCACCGGGTGGCCGCCGCGGACGAATCCGCGGGCAATGGACAGGTCGATGCCGTTGATGGAACCGGCGATCAATACGGGCGGCTTTTGTTTCCACAGAAAACTCCCACGGCTGTTAGCTCATTCCTTTGAAAATGCTAACAGCGGCGGGAGCGCGGGTCTGTATGACCGAGGTAGGAGGAGTTCAACGGGGCCTAGTGGTGCCCTCTGTAGATACCGTGATGGCCCCGATGGATGCGGTGTCCCCGGTAGATGCGGTCTCCCCGGTGGAGACGATGTCCCCGGTAGAAGCGGTCTCCCCGGTAGTAGTGGTGCCCGCGATAGCCGCGATAGTAGGGGCGGCCGTAGCGGTAATAGGACCGGCCGTAGCGGTAATAGGACCGGCCTTGATAGAAACGATAGCGCGGTTGGTAACGGTAGCGGTAATAGCGCGGCGACGAATAGAAGAAATAGGCCCCGGAGGATGGGTACACATAGGGGCGCGCATAGGGATAGGAGTAATAGGAACTGCCGCCGTAGTAACCGTCGGCCACGCAGGCACTCAGACCGAGGCCGGTACTGACAGTGATGGCGATCAGGCTTGTCTTCAATAGTCTATTCATAGTGCAAACTCCGAAGTGGGGAAAACCCGTTGGTTACGGCTTCCCTGCGACACTGGGATGTCGCTCGCCTTGGGATTCGCTGAATGGGCTAGAGTGGTCTCGCCCGCGGGGGTAGGGGTCCGTAGTAGTAGGGACGATAGCGACGGTGCGGTATGGGCTGGTCGAAGCCGCCATGCCGGTAGTAGTTGGGGTGGCGCACACTGTGACAGACGCCGTTGGGATGGCAGTGGTAGTAGGGGCCGCGGACCTCGTAGTGAGGCCTGCTGGTGCCTCCACCCACGTAGCCGGTATCGGTACAGGCCGGCAGTGTGGCGGCGGCCAGGACGCAGCCGGCTCCGGTGAGCAGTCGCCTGCTGGGCTGGGGCTTCATTTAGACCTCCGCGCCGATTGGCGGGTAAATCGTCTAATTTTCAGCCTAGCAGCATTGGCGCGAATTTCATTTATTTTTTGGCAAGAGAGGGCGAACACAGGGTTCGCCCCAAGGATCAACTGCTGGGCAGCAGTTCCGCGTCGACGAAATCGCGGTAGATAGCACTGGCCAGCAGCGCCTTGCCCTCGGCGATATCCGGGGCGAAATAGCGGTCCCTGTCATAGAAGGAGACCCGCTCGCGCAGCTTGGTTTTGGCGGCCTCCAGCTTGGCCGAGGTTTTCAGCGGGGCGCGGAAATCCAGGCCCTGGCAGGCGGCCAGCAGTTCCACCGCGAGAATGCCGCAAGTGTTGTCGGCCATCTCCCGCAGGCGACGGCCGGCGAAAGTGGCCATGGACACGTGGTCCTCCTGGTTGGCGGAGGTGGGTAGGGAATCCACGCTGGCCGGGTGGGCCAGGGATTTGTTTTCGCTGGCCAGCGCCGCTGCGGTGACCTGGGCGATCATAAAGCCGGAGTTGACCCCGCCGTTGTCCACCAGGAAGGGCGGCAGGCCCGACAGGTTGGTGTCGATCAGCAGCGCCGTGCGCCGTTCGGACAGGGCACCGATTTCCGCCAGTGCCAGGGCCAGGTTGTCGGCCACCATGGCCACCGGTTCGGCGTGGAAGTTGCCACCGGAAATAATGTCGGAATTTTCCGGGTTTTCCTCGTCGGTAAATACCAAAGGGTTGTCGGACACACCGTTGGCCTCGGCCAGCAGGACTTCCGCGGCAAAGCGGATCTGCTGCAGGCAGGCGCCCATCACTTGGGGCTGGCAGCGCAGGGAATAGGGGTCCTGCACCTTCTCGCAGCCTCGATGTGACTCGCTGATTTCGCTGCTACCGCCGAGCAGCTCGCGGTAGGCGGCCGCCACCTGTCGCTGGGCCCGCTGTCCGCGCGCCGCGTGGATGCGGTCGTCGAAGGGGCGGCGCGAACCTTTCGCCGCCTCCAGCGCCAGGGAACCAGCTACCAGGCCCCCTGCGAACAGGTCCTCGGCGGCGAAGAGGCCGAGCAGCGCGAAGGCGGCGGAGGCCTGAGTGCCGTTGAGCAGTGCCAAGCCCTCCTTGGGTGCCAGGGTCAGCGGCTCCAGGCCGGCCGCTTCCAGTCCTTCTTTGGCCGGTTTGCGCTCGCCGTCGACAAACACCTCGCCCTCGCCCAGCAGCACCACGCTCATATGCGCCAGCGGCGCCAGGTCGCCGGAGGCGCCCACGGAACCCTTTTCCGGAATCGCCGGGAAGACGCCGGCGTTGACCAGCTTGATCAGTGCCTCGATCAGCTCTGCGCGCACCCCGGAAAATCCGCGCGCGAGGGAGTTGATCTTCAGTACCATCAGCAGGCGCACTGTGGCCTCGTCCATGAAATTGCCGGTGCCGGCGGCGTGGGACAGAACGATGGCTCGCTGCAGGGTTTCCAGGTCTTTCTGCTCGATACGGGTGTTGGCCAGCAGACCGAATCCGGTGTTGATGCCGTAGACGGTGCGGCCTTCACTGAGCACCTGGGCCACGGTTTTTTCCGAGGCCGCGATGGCCGGGTAGGCGGCTTTGTTCAGCGACAGTTGTACCGGTTCGCGGGCGACGCGGCGCAGTTGTGCGAGGGTCAGTTGGCCGGGGTTGATTTCCAGTTGGTACATAAATTCTCTCACCAAAAATGCCGGGAGCGCCGAGCCCCAGCTCGGCTTTGAGCCGGCGCAGCCGGCTCATCCGGTTGTGTGTTGCATTCTGTTGTTTGTGGCGGGCCCTGCGGCCCGCGAGCCGAGCTGGGGCTGGGTGTTAACTCGCGCCATCCATGGCACTCGGCCCTCGGCCAGCTAAAGCTGTTCAAATCGGCAGCCCTGCCGATTTGTACCGGGCTCAGTCGTTCAGCATCGGCAGGTCCAGCCCCTGCTCCACCGCGCAGTTTTTCGCGATCTCGTAACCCGCATCCGCGTGGCGCATCACGCCGGTGGCCGGGTCGTTCCACAGTACGCGGGCGATGCGTTTGGCGGCGGCCTCGGTGCCGTCGCAGACGATCACCACGCCGGCGTGTTGGCTAAAGCCCATACCCACCCCGCCGCCGTGATGGAGGGAGACCCAGGTGGCCCCGGAGGCGGTGTTGAGCAGCGCGTTCAGGAGCGGCCAGTCGGAGACCGCATCGGAGCCGTCCATCATGGATTCGGTTTCGCGGTTGGGACTGGCCACGGAGCCGCTGTCCAAGTGGTCGCGCCCGATCACCACCGGCGCTTCCAGTTCGCCGCTGGCCACCATCTCATTGAAGGCCAGCGCCAGGCGCGCGCGGTCTTTCAGCCCCACCCAGCAGATGCGCGCCGGCAGGCCCTGGAACTGGATGCGTTCGCGGGCCATATCCAGCCAATTGTGCAGCTGCGGGTTGTCCGGGATCAGTTCCTTGACCTTGGCGTCTGTCTTGTAGATATCCTCCGGATTGCCGGACAGCGCCGCCCAGCGGAAGGGGCCTACGCCTTCGCAGAACAGCGGGCGGATATAGGCGGGCACGAAGCCGGGGAAATCGAAGGCGTTTTTGACCCCTTCCTCGAACGCCATCTGGCGGATGTTGTTGCCGTAGTCCAGGGTGGCGGCGCCGCGTTCTTGCAGTTCCAGCATCGCGGTGACCTGGATGGCCATGGATTTCTTGGCCTCCTTCACCACCAGCGCTGGATCTTTGCGGCGCATTTCCGCGGCCTGCTCCAGGGTCCAGCCTTTCGGCAAATAGCCGTTCAGCGGATCGTGGGCGGAGGTCTGGTCGGTCACCGCGTCGGGCAGGAGTTTGCGCGCAACGATTTCCGGGAAAATATCCGCGCAATTGCCCAGCAGGCCCACGGAAACCGCTTCGTCTTGACTCTTTGCGTCTTCGATAATCTGCAGCGCCTCGTCCAGGCTGGTGGCTTTTTTATCGAGGTAGCCGGTGCGCAGGCGGAAGTCGATGCGGGTCTCGTCGCACTCCACCGCGAGCATGCTGAAGCCGGCCATAGTGGCCGCCAGCGGTTGGGCGCCGCCCATGCCGCCGAGGCCGCCGGTCAGAATCCATTTGCCCTTGGCCTCGCCGTCGAAATGCTGGCGGGCCACTGCGGCGAAGGTCTCGTAGGTGCCCTGCACAATGCCCTGGGAGCCGATATAGATCCAGGAGCCGGCGGTCATCTGGCCGTACATCATCAGGCCCTTTTTATCCAGCTCGTTGAAGTGCTCCCAGTTGGCCCAGTGGGGCACCAGGTTGGAGTTGGCGATCAGCACCCTCGGCGCGTCGGCGTGGGTTTTGAAAACGCCTACCGGCTTGCCGGATTGCACCAGCAGGGTTTCGTCTTCCTCCAGGCGCTTGAGCACTTCGACGATTTTGTCGAAGCACTCCCAGTCCCGCGCGGCGCGGCCGATACCGCCATAGACGACCAGATCCTCCGGGCGCTCGGCCACTTCCGGGTCCAGGTTGTTCATCAGCATGCGCAGCGGCGCCTCGGTGAGCCAGCTCTTGGCGCTGAGCCGGGTGCCGCGGGGGGCGGTGATTTTGCGGCTGGGGTCGTGGCGTTTGTCGGTGGTCATTTTTAACCTCGCAAAAAAATTTTTCCCAAAGCGTCAGATAATTGGCTCTTTCTTGTAGGAGCGGATGGCCGCCCCGCCGCTCCTACAGGTGTATCTTCAAAATCGGAGCTGTGCGCCAAGCCGGTAGCGACTTCCCGGATGCACCAACCGCGCAAAGCTCACGGTGCCAGCGCTGCTCTTGGTGCGCCGCCAGACCTGCAGGCAGGCACTGCCGGCTTCCAGCTCCAGCGCCTCGCCCACCGCCGCCTCCGCGACGATCGCTTCCACTGTGGTGTCCACTTCGGTCAGAGGGGCCACCCGGGAAAGATAGGCGTTGGGGGTGGTGCTGGAGAAATCCTGCTGCAGGTAGTCCGGTGCCAGTTGCGGGTTGGTGAATCGCTCTTCCCATTGGATCGGCAGGCCGTTGTCGCAGTGCACGATGACTGAATGGAACACCGGCGCGCCCTGCGGCAGGTCCAGGGCGTGGGCCACGTTGGCCTCCGCCGCCGTTTCCCGCAGCAGCAGGATGCGGCTGCTATAGCTGTGGCCGCGGGCGCTGACCTCGTCGGCGATATTGCGCACTTCCAGCAGGGAGCCCGCGGGTACCGGCTCGGCCACGAAGGTGCCCAGGCCCTGGGAGCGCATCAGCACGCCCTCGTCGGTCAGTTCGCTCAGGGCGCGGCGCGCGGTCATACGGCTGACCCCGAATTCCAGGGCCAACTGGTTCTCCGAGGGCACCTGGGAGTGCACCGCCCAGCGGCCGGACTCAATCTGCTCGCGGATATGGCGCTTGATGGCGGCGTAGCGGGGCTCTCCTTGCGCCGAGGGCCTTTTACCCCCCGCTGAGGGCTCTCTTGCAGTATTCATGGACTTCGGTAAAGTGCTCCACATGCTTGTATATGGTTGTATATACAAGATTGTGGTTACTATGATGGCCACACCGGCCGGTGTCAAGCCTCCCCTCTGGGAGCCAGCGCGGGATACCATTGGGGAGCCTGCTCGTGAGGATACCGAGCGTCTATGGTTAACAAGAGGAAAACCGCGCCTGCGGGAAAGCTATGACAGAACGCTGCGAGCTGCTGATTACCAATGTCCACGCCGCCACCATGGACCCCTCCCTGCCCGGCGCCTACGGCGCGGTGGAGGACGCCGCGGTGGCGGTTACCGGCGGCCGCATCGTGTGGCTGGGTCCGCGCACCGAACTGCCGGACACCACTCCCGACGAGGTGGTGGACGGCGAGGGTCAGTGGCTGACCCCGGGCCTGGTGGACTGCCACACTCACCTGGTCTACGGCGGCCACCGCGCCTCCGAGTTCGCCCGCCGCCTGGGAGGCGAGAGCTACGAAGAGGTGGCCCGCGCAGGTGGCGGCATCCTGTCCACGGTACGAGCCACCCGCGCGGCCAGCGCCGAACAGCTGTACCGCGCCGCCGAACCCCGACTGCGCGCGCTGATGGCCGAGGGCGTAACCACCGTGGAGATCAAATCCGGCTACGGCCTGGACCTGGATACCGAACTGAAACAGCTGCGCACAGCGCGCCGCCTGGCCCAGCACCACCCGGTGAGTATCACCACCACCTGCCTGGCCGCCCACGCGCTACCGCCGGAATACGACGGTCGCGCCGACGAATATATCGATCTGGTGTGCGAGGAAATCCTGCCGGCGGTGTCCAAGGAGCAACTGGCGGATGCGGTGGATATGTTCTGCGAATCCATCGCCTTTTCCGTCGACCAGTGCCGGCGGCTGATCGACTGCGCGCAGAAGCTGGATCTGCCGATCAAAGTACACGCGGAGCAACTCTCCCGTAGCGGTGCCACCGCCATGGCCGCGGCGGCCGGCGCCCTGTCCGCGGACCATATCGAGTACATCACCGAGATGGATGTGGCCGCCATGGCCGAGAGCGGCACGGTGGCGGTACTGCTGCCCGGGGCCTTCTACACCCTGCGCGAAACCCGGGTGCCGCCGGTGGACAGGCTGCGCGCCGCCGGCGTGCCCATGGCCCTGTCCACCGACCTGAATCCCGGCAGCTGCCCCATCGCCTCGCTGCGGCTGATGATGAATATGGGCTGCAACCTGTTCGGGCTCACCCCCGCCGAGGCACTGGCCGGAGTGACCCGCGCCGCAGCCCGGGCGCTGGGCCTGTGCTGTTCCCGCGGCGTGCTGCGCGCTGGGTTGCGTGCGGATATGGTGCTATGGCCCATGAATACTCCCGATCAACTTGCCTATGAAGTGGGCGCGCTGAAACCGGCACGGATTTTCCTCGCCGGCAGAACAGTAGGAGGCAGAGATGTTACAGCTGGCTGATATGCGCCTGTGGAGCGGGCGCACCGATAGCGAGGACGGCAAGGCCGGCGAGCGCTGGCACCAGCGCATCACACCGCTGCAACTGGACAGTTCTCCGGGCCTGGCGATCCTGGGCTTTGCCTCCGACGAGGGAGTGCGCCGCAACAAGGGCCGCATCGGCGCCGCCAAGGGCCCGCGCATCCTGCGCCTGGCCATGGCCAACCTGCCCGCCACCTTCGACACACCGATGTACGATGCCGGCAATGTGAAGATTGAAAGAGAGGATCTGGAATCCGCCCAGTCCATGCTCGGCGCGCGTATCAAGGAACTGCTGGATGGCGGCCACTTTCCCCTGGTTCTGGGCGGCGGCCACGAGATCGCCTTCGGCAGCTATCAGGGCATCGCCCGCTGGATGCGCGAGCATCACCGCGAAAAGACCCTGGGCATTATCAATTTCGACGCACACCTGGACCTGCGCGTGCCCTCCCCCCGGGGGTCGTCAGGCACGCCTTTCTACCAGATCGCCGAGCAGTGCGAGATCAACGGCCGCCCCTTCAACTACCTATGCATCGGCGCCGCCGACAGCGCCAATACCCCGGCGCTGTATAACCGCGCCCGGGAACTGGGTGCACATGTGATCCGCGACCGGGAGATCACCAGTTGGCAGCTGGACAGAGTGCGGGAACAGATCCGGGAATTTATCGAGAGGGTGGACTTCGTCTACCTCACCATCTGTCTGGATTTTTTCCCCGCCGCCGTCATGCCCGCGGTCAGCGCCCCCGCCGGGCGCGGCGTGTCGCTGGAACTGTTCGAGCCGCTGCTGGATACGGTACTGGAATCGAAAAAGGTGTGCCTGGCGGATATGGCGGAATTCAATCCCTATTTCGATATTGAGGACCATGCAGCGCGCACTGCGGCGCGGATTGCGTTCCAGATTGCCAACGGGGTTGCCGCGGGCTGAATAGCGTCCCGGTAAATTCAGGAAAAAGAGGCGTTAAAGATCCCGCCACACCGCCAGGCTACCCAACTGTGGCAGCTCGGCCTGCTCCTCAAATTCGCGGCTGCGCAGATAGCGCGCGAAGGCGAATTTCCATTTGCCGTAACTCCCCGCCACGCCGACCCCCAGATCGGCGACAAGGGGATTTCGCTGCACGCTGTGACTGTCTTTCCAGGTGTTGCCGTCGAGGGTGATGTCGTGGAACACCGCGCGCAGGCTCAGGGTGACAAAGCCGTGTATCTCCAGCCGGGGCATGAATGCACGGTTGCGGGTGGGGACGGTGTTTTCCGAGACCGGCAGTAGCGGCGCGCTGCCGAAATTGTCCGGCAGCCGGGGGCCGAAGCGCCACTCCGCGCCGATATCGGCGTATGTGGACAGGTTGCCGATACTGCCGCCGCTGCGCAGGATCAGGTCCTGTTGCCAGGTGTCCGGCGGTCGCTTGAACTGGAAACGCCGCAGTTTCCGGGTGGAGAGGCGGAAGACAATTTCGTCGCCGATCTGGTTGTCCCAACCGCGGAATTTCTCCGAGCCCACAAGTTTATGCACCCCCTGTTGCAACTCTTTCCCCCGTGCAGAAGGGCCAACAATACCGATATCGAAGCTGGTGCTGCGCATATCACAGTCGTTTCTGCCGTTATATTTTACTCCCACCACCAGTACGCCAGCGTAGGGGCGATCGTCCTCGATCAACCCGCCCTGGCGCCAGTCCCCCGGGGTGAAAATGCCGTGGCCGAGGCCCAGCGCCATGTTGTATTCGGTATATCCCTTCGGCTGCAGCCAGGTGAGGCCGTTGTTCAACCCGCGATAGCTCGCCGGCAGCCGCTCGTCCTGAAAATTATCGACGGTCTGCGATAGGAAACCGAGGCCAACCCCGTTGGAATAGCCGCGGTCGTTGCCGGCGAACAGGTCGTTGTCGATGCGCAGGGTGATTGCTTGCAGGGAAGAATCCTTTGCCGTATCACCGGCCGTTTCCGCGATGGCGATATCCGGAGCGGATGAAACGATCAGTGCCGCTATAGCCAGATGACCGAGTCGTTTTCGAAAAAACTGATGATAAATGGCAATCTCTTTGATCAATGGATTTGCGATACTGCTGGGCATGGGGCTACATCAAAAAAACCGGAGTGGAGGAACTTTGGTTCCAAAAAAAATTGGGCGGCGGGACGGTGGTAAAAAAATCGGCCGCCGTTAACAAGCGTCGTTTCGCCGCATGTGTTGGTGGAAGCGTGGTTCCGCGGCGCAGGGGAAGTTTGCGCGGATGTTGGCAGGTCCGGTTAACCGGGATCTGCGAAATGATTGCCCGATTCTGTCGGCCGGCCAATCGATGAGGGTTAATAACTGTTCTAGCGGAAGTATCTTTTGAAAAAAACGGGCCCGTGGGCCCGTTTTTTCGCGTGCGCGTTTTACTTGAGATGTTGCTTCAGCTCAAGGCCCGCCTGGTCCAGAGCATCCCGCACGGCGGCTACCTGGCTCAGGGGGTTGAGAAGGCCGAAGTCGTGGATCATGCCGTTGTAGCGCACCGCAGTGACGGTGACACCGGCATCGTTCAGTTTGCGTGCATAGGCCTCGCCCTCATCGCGCAGCACGTCTTTTTCCGCGGTCTGTATCAGCACAGGCGGCAGTCCCTTGATTTGTGCGGTGCTGGCGCGCAGCGGTGAAGCGTAGATCCCGGCGCGCTCCGCGGGGTCGGAGCGAAAAACAGCAGGAAAACCAACCTAGGTAAAACTAATTTATTCACGATTCTAGCCTCCGATATTTCGACGTTAGCCTGGATCGTGTTCAGGTGGAGACGTGCAGGCGCACATCCACGTTGTTGCGGGTGGCGTTGGAGTAGGGGCAGACCTCCTCATGGGCCCGAGTCACCAGCTTCTCCGCGGTTTGCTTATCCAGGCCCGGCAGGCTGACAAACAGGTCGATATCCAGGCCAAAGCCCTTGTCCTGCGGACCGATACCCACCTCGCCGCGCACGCTGGTGTCTTCCGGTACCTCAACTTTCTCCTGGCCGGCGACAAATTTGATCGCGCCGATAAAGCAGGCGGAGTAGCCCGCGGCAAACAGCTGTTCCGGGTTGGTGGCTTCGCCACCGGGGCCGCCTAGTTCCTTCGGGGTGGTGAGTTTTACGTCCAGGATGCCGTCGGAAGATTTGGCCTGGCCGTCGCGGCCTCCGGTGGCAGTGGCTACGGCTTTGTAGAGTACTTGCATGACAGTGTCCTCATTGAAGGGTTCTGAAGTTTAGGTCGCTGTGCTGGGCACGGAGAGAAAGTTATCGCAATAATAGTTATTGCGATAACTATTTTTGGCTATGATATAGATAGGCTTTGTCTATAAGAGGTAATGAGGGCTGGCTAGAGATGCTCGTTGATGGTGCGGCGCACCGCTTCCAGCTGCAGCTTGAGCTGGCGTGCGGCCTTGCGGTCGAGGCCGCTGCCGAAGAGGATCTGCGCGGGAATCTCTTCAGCCTGCTGTTGCATTTTCCTGCCCGCCTGAGTGAGGTGCAGTTGGACCCGCCGGTCATCCTTGGGGTCGCGCCGGCGGTCGATCAGTCCTTGGGCTTCCAGGCGCTTGATGACCGGGCTCAGGGCGCCTTTGTCCTGCATCAGTCGAAAACTCAGCTCGGTGGCGGTGATGTCGTCCTCTTCCCACAACACCATCATCATCAGATATTGCGGGTAGGTCAGTCCCAGCTTTTCCAGCAGCGGCTTGTACAGCTTGCCCATTGCCAGGGACGTGGAATAGAGGCTGAAGCACAGCTGGTTATTGAGCTTGAGGTCGTCACTGGTGGATTTGGCCATGGGCTTGCCCGGTTACTTGTAGGTAGCACTGTCCGCCCAGTTTAATGCAAGCGGGCCGGCAACTGTCCATGGGCAGCTACTGAAACTGTCCATTCTTTCTGTTTTGACCACCCGGGATGCTGTAATGGCGATAACGAATAAGGAGAACCCGGGTGGACGCGGGCGATCGCCTGTTTCAGCAATTACTGGCCGATCACGGCGCCGCCATCTCGCGGGTCGCCGGGGCCTTCAGCGGTATGAGCCTGGTCCAGGCACAGGTATTTACACTGTTATTTGTAGCGGTTTGGTTTCATCCCACCATTGTGGCGTTGTTTTGCAATCGCAAGCATCTGGGGAAAATTCTTCTGGCAAACGTTCCCGCCGGTTTGTCCTGGGTTGCTGTTGGCCTGGCCGGTGACGGGGGAAATGCGGAACAAAAACGGGGTGGAAACTCCGGCGAAAGCGTCTACCTGAAAAAAACCTTTACTGGCGCGGCGCCTTCCAGCTCCTGAGGGGCAGCATCTCGAGCCCTCCCGGGTGCGGATAGCTTCCTGTGTGTGCGGCCCCCCTGCACATCCATCTTCGAACCACGTGGCTGGTGCAGAGGTGCGCTGGACCGGGATGCCTAGCGTGGCGCCGCGGGCGGTCAGGCTTTATCATGAGGCCCCCCGCGCGATCTGTATAAAGGCAAGTAAATGACGTCTCCTTCCCGCGCCCGCTCTTTTCCGGTGCATATACCCGTATTTTTCATCTTGTTGGCCCTGGTTTCTCTGCTGTCTTCGCCGGCTGCGGCCGCGGACTACGAGCTGGCCCCGCGTCCCCAGTGGCTGCAACCGGTGGCCCTGCCGGAGAGTGAAAACCTCTCCAGCGGTGAGAGTCTCCGCTATCTGCTGGTGGATACTCAGATCAATGTGTCCGGGGAGGAAAAGGAACGGTTCTACCGGGTTGCCATGCGGCCCCTGAACCAGCAGGGTTTGCAGCAAATTTCCAGTATCAGCCTCGGCTTCGCTCCCGCCTACGAGAAGCTGGTGATCCACGATATCAGCGTGCTGCGCGACGGCAAGCGCCGGGACCGGCTGAAATCGGCGGAGATAAAACTCTTCCAGCAGGAAGATGAACTGGATCGGGGCCTCTACGCCGAGCGCTGGACGGCGATGCTGTTGTTGAAGGACCTGCGTGCCGGAGATATCGTCGAGTACAGCTATACATTGCGTGGCTCCAACCCGGTGCTGGGAGATAAGTTCTTCGGCCGTGAGCTGCTGGCCTGGGGTGTGTCCATCGAACGACTGTATATCAGCTTGCTCAGCCCTCGGGAAAAGGCGCTGCAAGTGCGTATTGCAGATGCGAAAAAGGGCCATGGCATAGACATCCAACAGCGCACCAAGGGCAATAAAGTGCGCTATTTTGCCGACCTGCGGCACACCGAGGCAGTGCGCCAGGAAGACGGCATTCCCGAGTGGCTCTCACCCTTCCCGGTTCTCCAGTACAGCCAGTATGCTGACTGGCGCCAAGTGAATGACTGGGCCCACGCGCTCTACCACACACCGGGCGAGCTACCCGAGGAATTTGCCCGCCTGGTGGCGGAGATGGAGGGCGGTCCGGCGCAAAAGGCCGCCGCCGCTACCCAGTGGATTCAGAACAACATCCGCTATTTCGGCATAGAGCACGGTGTCAACTCCCACCGTCCCTCGGCGCCGATGGAAACTTTCGAGCGCCGCTTCGGCGACTGCAAAGACAAAACTGTCCTGCTGGTTGCCGCCCTGCGCGAGCTGGGAATAGACGCACACCCGGCGTTGGTGTCTTCCGTAAATAATCTGTATTTGGACGGGCGGTTGCCATCCCCGGGAAATTTCGACCATGTCATCACCACTTTTACCCTGGATGGAAAGCGCTACTGGGTGGACCCCACTGCAACCAGTCAGGCCGGGTCCCTGCAGGAAATGTCTCTGCCGGATTTCAACTGGGCACTGGTGGTTGATGGAGAGAGAGATTCCCTGACCGCCATCGAGGCGCCGGTGCAGAGTCAACGCCGGGCCCGGGTAGTGGTCAGGGAGATTGTGACTCTGGCGGAAAACCGGAAGGCAGCGATTTTTGAAGTGACCAGCCGCTACAGCGGATGGCGCGCGGAGCAAATGCGCTCCTATACCGGATACCGGGACAGGGAAACCCTGGGAGCGGAATTCCTGCAGTACTATTCACGCTATTTTCCCTCTATCGAAATCCTGGAGCCGATTGAAGTCATCGACTCAGAGCACGGCAACGAGTTGGTGCTGAAAGAAAAATACCGGCTGCGCAAGGTTGGCGACGACAGCAGCGGAAAAAACATGCTAAAGCTGGTGGCATCCAATGTGGCGGAAACCCTGCGCTTGCCCAATTCGCTGCAGCGTCAATACCCCTTCCGCCTGCCGGGAGACCTACAAATAGAGCAGACGCTGGAAGTGGTGGCACAGAGTGCGGCGGACATCCGTTGGTCGGAAAAGGGAAGCGGGGAAACGATTGCCAACCCCTGGTTTGAATTCGAACGCGAAGTGCAGAAGGAAAACAACAAAATCACCGTGCAGTACCGCTACAGTTCCCGAGGCAAATCTGTTTCCGCGGCGGATTTCCCGCAATACCTGGAGCAGATCAATCGCATAGAAAACGATCTGAGTTATGTCCTGTGGCTATCACCCGCATCCGTTTCCCGGGAAGAGCGCCGCAACCGCGCCAGAGACCTGGCGCGGGACCTACTTTCCGGAAAAAAATCCGATGGCACAAACGGAGGTGTGCAGTGAAGATATGGCGTTTCCTGCTGCCGCTTGTAGCTGTCGTCAGCGGCTGTGCCACCGCGCCTGCGGCGACCGACCTGCCAGTGATATCGCCCCCCGGGATGGAGCTCGAACAGCCCGCTTTAGATCCTGTCGATCCCGCTGGCGGCGACGCCCTCGAAACCGGCCGCGAGGCTTTCGCCGGCGCCGACGCTCGGCTGGCCTCCATGGCGGCACATATTTTGGAAGATATGGATTCGGTGCCCTTCGAAGAATTCTGGTCCGCCTATCTGGAAAGCTCCAAACTGCACACCGCCGTGGCGGACCGGGAGCAATTCCAACAGGTCGTGAAAGAGCTGCCCGACGGCGAGGGAACGGATTGTACCTCCGTGGATTGGGAGCGATGGACGCAGCAGAATTTCTTCGAACTGGAACCCCACCTGGCTGCGCAGGACTGCTACGAACAGTTGGGTGAAACGGGCAAGGCGGAACGGCACGCACGTGCGGTACAGTTTGTTCTGCGAGGCGTACTCGGCGGCGGCAATGGCGAAAGCCCCGACACCGCCTACGAAATCGGCATACTGGATCATGCCGAAGATATTCTGGCGCTGGCGGGCTACCAGCTCCAAGATGCCTTTTTATTACCTCTCGGCCAAGGGCAGGCCCTCTACTACGTTGTGTTGGCCGAGGACCCGGACAGCGGGGTGCAGCGACCTATCTATTTCCACAACCAGCGCGCCATACACCGGATTCTGGGCATCAACTTCCCCTTCGGTAGTCTGGATGGACTATATATCAGCCACGTACTTCAACCTCTTTCGAAGCAGAGTACAGCCGCAAAAATAGGTATGGGTCTGTATCTCGAAAATGTCGGCAAAGAGGAAGAGGCCGTGCAGTATTATCTGGATGCCGCCGCCCTCGGCAGCCAGATAGCGCAGTTCCGCCTGGGTAAAGCCTGCCTGAGAGAAACACTACCGATGTTTTCCCGGGGGGATTGCGTCGATTTCCTGCTTTCCGCTGCCGAGCAGGGCTATGCGGATGCCATGGTGGCCCTCGCCCATGTCTATCGGGAAGGGTTCGGTGTCGAGCGCAGCGAAAAGCTGTTTCAACAATTCATGGAGGCGGCGCAGCGGCGACTGGCGCCGGGTCTGGCCTGGTATCGGCTCGCGAGTTATTACGGTGGCGATAAATGGGCGGTGGAACCACAGACGGAGCGCAAGTTCCTGCGCCGCGCCGCCGATGATGGCTTGCCGGATGCGCAGTATCTGTTGATTCGCCGCGAGCAGGGCGAATGGTGGGAGGTGGAGGCGACGCAACTGCTGCCGCAGCTGGCAAGGCTCGCCTCTCAGGGGCACAGGACGTCAGGTATAGCTTATGCGCGCCGGGCTTTTGCCAGCGCATCTGAGCGCACCCCGGAAGAACTGGCGATGGCGCGGGAATTTCTCGATGCCGCCCTGGCCGTGAATTCGAGTGCGGCGCACAGCCTGCAGGGCGGGCTGCTGGAACTCGGTCGTGATTTTGGTGCGGCGGAACGCCACTTTCTGAAAAGCCCCTTTCAAACCGGCTCCCAAATTGGCCTCGCGCGGCTGCACCAGCAGCAGCGCCTGCCTCACTCAGATCCCGAAATGGCTGCGCTCTGGTACATGATGTGCGCCAGTATGGAGGCTCCCGAATGCCTCTACCAGCTCGGCAGAATTTTTCGCAACGGTGAGGGTATCCAGCGCGATGCGGCACTGGGCCGGACCATGATCCTGCATGCCGCGGAGCAGGGCCACAAGCCGGCGATGGTGGAGGTCAGCAAGTGGGACGATGACTGAGTCCTGCGTCAGGATTAGTTGGTGTGTTCGTCTCTTCGCTCCTGAGCGTCAGCACCTCGCAGCCATCCCCGGTGACAAGGACCGTGTGCTCCCACTGCGCGGATAATGTCCTGTCCCGGGTAACCACTGTCCAGCCATCCTTTTTCACTTTGGTTTTGCGGCTGCCCTGGTTGATCATCGGCTCTATGGTAAAGGTCATCCCCTCCCGCAGCACTGCGCCGGTGCCGGGGCGGCCGTAGTGCAGCACCTGGGGTTTCTCGTGCATCTCGCGGCCTATGCCGTGGCCGCAGTATTCGCGCACCACGCTGTAGCCGCGGCCTTCCGCACAACGCTGTATCGCATGGCCTATATCGCCGAGGCGGGTGCCGGGCCTGACAGCTTCGATACCCCGCCACATGGCGTCGTAGGTGGTCTGCACCAGTTGCCTCGCCGCCGGTGAGACGCTGCCGATCATATACATCTTGCTGGAGTCGGCGATATAGCCGGATTTTTCCAGGGTGATGTCCACATTGACGATGTCGCCGGATTTCAGCTGCCCGGTTGTCTGCGGCATACCGTGGCAGACCACCTCGTTGACCGAGGTGTTCAGCGCATAGGGGTAGTCGTACTGCCCCTTGCTCGCGGGCCTGGCTTTCAGTTCGTTGACGATATAGTCCTCGACCCTGTCGTTGACCTGCATGGTGGAAACGCCCGGGCCGATAAACTCGTCGAGCATGGCGAAGACGCGGCTCAGTAGCTGGCCGGCGTCGCGCATCAGCATCTGTTCTGTGGCGGTTTTGATGGGGGCACTAATCACGGGTCAGCTCTTCCAGGGTCGGTGCCTGCTCGCGCAACAGCTTTTTGGTGAGCTGGTTATAGCTGAGTTGCGGATTCAGTTCGGCCAGCATGCCTATCCTGATCCAGAATTCCGCCTGGGCGTTGATGGACCTGGCCATGGCCGAGCTGGCCCGGCGGATTTCGTCGTGCAGCTCCTCGGAAATTTTCACTATGCCCATATTCTCAGTCTCACAGGTTTATATGAATCGTATATAAAGCATATACTAAACTCAAGCTCCTGCTGGGATATGCAATTTTTTGCATATGGGACGGTGGGTCGCTATGGTTGGGCAATTAACGGCAAAACTACAGAATGACGAGGTGGCCATGGCGGAAAAGCCCGCAGCGAAGCGCCCCCAACCCAGCCGGCTGCGCATAGGCCGGCGCTACCGGGCCAGCCGCCTCCAGGGCCCCTACGACGCACTGGTGATCGGTTCCGGTATTGGCGGCCTTACCACCGCGGCCATGCTGAGCGCGGCGGGCAGGAAGGTGCTGGTGCTGGAGCAGCACTACACTGCCGGTGGCTTTACCCACGCCTACGACCGCAACGGCTACGAATGGGATGTGGGCGTGCACTATATCGGCGACGTGGGCGGACACCCGACTGCGACCCGCAAGCTGTTCGATTTCCTGTCCGCCGGCAATCTGCACTGGGCGCCGATGGACGACGCCTACGACCGCATCTGCATCGGCGACGAGCAGTACGATCTGCGAGCCGGGCGCGACGAGTTTATCGCCGGGCTGCTGAAACACTTCCCGAATGACAGAACTGTAATCGAAGCCTACCTGCAAAGAGTGTCCGAGATCGGCCGGGCCATGCGTCTGTTCACCATCGCAAAGCTGCTGCCCGGCTGGTGCGGTCCGCTGCTGGCGCTGTGGAAAAAATTTACCTGGCCGGACTACCTGAACAAAACCACCTATGAGGTGCTGCGCGAACTCACCGACAACGAAAAGCTGATCGCGGTACTGAGCGGTCAGTGGGGTGATAACGGCATGACGCCGAAGACCGGCAGCTTTATTATTCACGCGCTGATCGTTAAGCACTATCTGTACGGCGGCTATTATCCAGAGGGTGGGGCCAGCAAGATAGCGCAGACGATTATTCCGCAGATACAGGCCGCGGGCGGTGAGGTATTCACCTACGCGGAAGTGGAGACCATCCTGTTGGACGGCAACCGGGTGGGCGGCCTGCGTATGGTGGACGGTACGGAAATCGAGGCGTCGCTGGTGATCTCCAATGCCGGGGTGTTCAACACTTTCGAAAAACTGCTGCCGGAGAGTGCCAGCCAGCGTGCCGGTTATTGCCGCGATCTGCAAAATGTACAGCCGTCCACGGCGCACCTCTGCCTGTATATCGGCCTGCGGAAAGCCGCAGAGGAGTTGAGGCTGCCGAAAACCAATTATTGGCTGTATCCCAGCACGGATTACGACGGCGATGTACGGAAATTCCTCGCAGACCCCAATGCGGATATCCCCCTCGTTTATATCTCCTTCCCCTCCGCCAAAGACCCCGCTTTCCAGCATCGCTACCCGGGCCGCGCCACCATCGAGATAGTGGCGCCGGCGAAATACGAGTGGTTTGTAAAATGGAGGGACAAACCCTGGGGGAAGCGCGGCGAGGACTACCAGGCGTTGAAGGACAGGTTCAGTGAGCGCCTGCTGGAGCATCTGTACAAACACTTTCCACAGCTGCGCGGACAGATAGATTACTGCGAACTGTCCACGCCGCTGTCCACGGATTACTTCTGCCGCTACGCGCGGGGCGAAATCTACGGCCTGGAGCACGGACCGAAGCGCTTCGAGCAGTCCTGGCTGCGCCCAAAGAGCCGTATCAGAGGGCTGTATCTCACAGGCCAGGACATCCTGAGTTGCGGCGTGGCCGGCGCCATGTTCGCGGGCGCGGTGACGGCGCAGAGTATCCTCGGCTGGCGCAGGGGTACTGCACTGCTGCGACGGGTGTTTGCGGAGAGATCGGTCGCGGCCAGCGGCCGCTCCTATAAAGAGCGGGTGGATACCCTGTAGGAGCGGCGGGGCGGCCATCCGCCGCTGGCCGCGATCGGTTTCGGTGGAGCGATTACTCGGGTTTCTTCACCCGAATCCCCTATCATTGGCTATTGCGATCGCAAGGGGTACCGGTCAAATCACCAGCCCTGTCTCTACGTCTCAGGTTTATGGGGTGCAATAGTGCGGGAGTATCATCCGCCAACCGAACCGTTTCTCTCGGTGGTTTACTGTGACGAGGCGCTGCTGGTGCTCGACAAGCCCAGCGGGCTTCTCAGTGTGCCCGGGCGGGACCCCGCGCACCGCGACAGTCTCGCCAGTCGTGCCAAGGATCGATACCCGGGCGCCCTGACCGTACACAGGCTCGATATGGACACTTCCGGTCTGGTGGTGATGGCGCGCAATCCGGTGGTGCATCGGAAGCTCAGCGCCGGGTTCCAGAACCGGCAGGTTGAGAAAACCTATTGCGCGAAGGTGTGGGGCGAACTGGAGGGCGACGCCGGAGAAATCGACCTGCCGTTGATCTGCGACTGGCCGAACCGGCCGCGCCAGAAGGTGGACCAGGAAATGGGCAAGCCCTCCCTGACCCGCTGGGAAAAAATCTCCCTGTCCGGCGGCTGCAGCCTGGTGAGGCTGAAGCCGGTTACCGGCCGCTCGCACCAGCTGCGGGTGCACCTGCAGGCGACCGGCCATCCGATCCTGGGCGATCCCTTCTACGCCCACCCGCAGGCACGGGCGGCCGCGCCGCGGTTATTGCTGCACGCGACAGAACTCGCGCTCACTCACCCCGAGTCCGGCGAGTGGATGCGATTTACCAGTGCAGCGGATGAGCGGTTTTTCCATTAAGGAAAAAGGGCGATCAAATTGATCGCCCCAGTGCTTTCCCGGCCGGCTTAACCTTTGCGTTCAACGCCGAGTTCACCCAGGGTCCTGGCTATATCCTCTGCGCTGGTGGCCGGTTTGATATCCTCGTCGATCTTGAGAATGTTGCCGTCCACCCCGATGTAGATAGTGACGCGTCGCGCGACCTTCACTGCCGGGACAAGTACACCATAGGCCTTGGCCACGGCGCCGTCCGGGTCGCTCAGCAGGGGAAAGTCCGCCTCCTGTTTTTCGGCGAACTTGGTGTTGGTCTCGACTTTATCGGTGCTCGCCATGAAATAGGTGGTGTCGTACTGGCGGATCAGGTGGCCATTTTCGGCCAGCGACTTGCATTCGATGGTGCAGCCGCGGGTGAAAGCTTTCGGGAACCAGGCGATCACTACCGCCTGCTTGCCCTTGAAGTCCGCGAGAGAGTAAGTCTTTCCGTTGGAGCCCTGCAGCGAAAAATCCGGGGCGGGATCGCCCACTTCCAGTGCCAGCGCCGGAAGACTGAGCATTGAAGCGAGCAATAAGCCGAATAAGCGTTTCATAGTCTGATCCTTGTTGTGATTGCCCATGGTTGACCAAATGCAGGCCTCTATCCTACCCCTCGGAGCCGGAAGACACCACGAAATTGGGCGCAGGTGATTTATCCGGTTGAATATCATGAACCCACGGCCAAAATAAAAAATGGCGACCACAAGGATCGCCATTTTTGACTGCCCGGATACGCGAGCTATTTCTTGTTTTTGTTCATCGCCGCGGCCAGCAGGTCCCCCATACTGCCGCGGCCGCCGCCCTGCTGGCCGCGGTTCCTGTTGTTGTTATTGTTGTTGTGACGCTGGGCCTGGCGGCTCTCGCGGTGATCGCCTTTTTTCACACCGCCACTGCCCTGCTCGCCCGGTTCGTCGGACAGGCGCATGGACAGGCCGATGCGCTTGCGCGCCACGTCCACTTCCATCACCTTCACTTTGACGATATCGCCGGCCTTGATGACTTCGTGGGGGTCCTTGACGAATTTTTCCGACAGCGCGGAGATATGCACCAGGCCGTCCTGGTGTACGCCGATATCCACGAAGGCCCCGAAGTTGGTGACGTTGGTGGCGGTGCCCTCGAGAATCATACCGGGGCGCAGGTCCTTGATTTGCTCCACGCCCTCTTCGAATCTGGCGGTGCGGAATTCCGGGCGCGGGTCGCGGCCGGGTTTTTCCAGTTCCGCGATAATGTCGGTCACTGTGGGCAGGCCGAATTTCTCATCGGTGTAATCCGCCGGATTGAGTTTGCGCAGAAACGCCGAATCGCCGATCAGGCTGTTGATCTCGCGGCCGTTTTTCTCGGCGATGCGCTTGACCACCACATAGGCCTCCGGGTGTACGCCGGATTTGTCCAGGGGATTGTCGCCGTTGTTGATGCGCAGAAATCCCGCGGCCTGCTCGAAGGCTTTCGGACCCAGGCGCGGCACCTCTTTCAATTGGCTGCGACTTTTGAAGGCGCCGTTCTGGTCGCGGTAGCTGACGATATTGTTGGCGATGGACTGGCTGAGGCCGGACACGCGCGCCAGCAGCGGCGCCGAGGCGGAATTCAGCTCGGCGCCGACGCCGTTTACACAGTCCTCCACCACCGCGTCCAGGGAGCGCGCCAGTTGGGTCTGGCTGACGTCGTGCTGGTACTGGCCCACACCGATGGATTTTGGATCGATCTTCACCAGCTCGGCCAATGGGTCCTGCAGGCGGCGGGCGATGGAGATGGCGCCGCGGATGGTCACGTCCAGGTCGGGGAATTCCCGCGCGGCGAATTCGGAGGCGGAGTAGACCGAGGCGCCGGCCTCGTTGACCATCACCTTCTGCGCGCCGAGTTTGTACTGCTTGATGGTTTCACCGACGAACTTGTCGGTCTCACGGCTTGCGGTGCCGTTGCCGATGGCGATCAGGCCCACGTTGTATTTCTCGCACAGCGCGGCGATCACCGCGGCGGATTCCCGGGTGCGGTTCTGCGGCGGCGTGGGAAAGATGGCGGTGTGGTCGAGCAGTTTGCCGGTGGCGTCCACCACCGCCACCTTGACCCCGGTGCGCAGGCCCGGGTCCAGGCCGATGGTGGCCTTCTGGCCGGCCGGCGCGGCCAGCAGCAGGTCCTTGAGGTTGCGGGAAAAGACCTTGATCGCCTCCTCCTCGGCCTTTTCGCGCAGCTCGCCCATCAGGTCGGTTTCCAGGGAGGTCAGCAGCTTGATGCGCCAGGTCCAGCGCACCACCTCGTTCAGCCACTTGTCCGCGGGGCGGCTCTGGTCGGAAATCTCGAAGTGTCTGGCGATCATGGTTTCGCAGGGGTGGCCGGCAGTTGGTGCCGTGTCTTCTTCCTCCGGCAGGCCGACGCTGATGGCGAGTATGCCCTCGTTGCGGCCGCGGAAAATTGCCAGGGCGCGGTGGGAGGGTACCTTGGCCCAGTCTTCCGCGTAGTCGAAGTAGTCGCGGAACTTGGCTCCTTCCTCTTCCTTGCCGTCCAGCACTTTGGATTTGACCTGGCCGTCACGCTTGAGGAAATCCCGCAGCCTGCCCAGCAGTTCCGCATCCTCGGCAAAGCGCTCCATCAGGATAAACTTGGCCCCGTCCAGCGCCGCTTTGATGTCCTTCACCTGCAGGGAGGCGTCTTCATTGTCGGTGTTGAGGTACTTCTGCGCCTCTTCTTCCGGATTCAGGTTCGGGTTGCCGAACAGCGCGTCCGCCAGCGGCTCCAGGCCGGCCTCGATGGCGATCTGGCCCTTGGTACGGCGCTTGGGCTTGTAGGGCAGGTAGAGATCTTCGAGGCGGTTTTTGGTGTCCGCGGCCTCGATCTGTTGCTGCAGCTCCGGGGTCAGCTTGCCCTGCTCGTCGATGCTTTTGAGCACGGTGGCGCGGCGCTCTTCCAATTCGCGCAGGTAGCGCAGGCGCTCTTCCAGGGTGCGCAGTTGGGTGTCATCCAGGCCACCGGTAACCTCCTTCCGATAACGGGAGATAAATGGCACGGTGGCGCCTTCATCCAGCAGTGCTACGGCGCAGGCCACCTGCTGGGAGCGCACATTGAGTTCTTCGGCGATACGGGCGTTGATATCCAACATCTTATTTTCTACATCCGTTCTGCGAGGGAGACTTCGGGCTCTGCGGAAACGGCCGGGAAGGGCGTCCGCAGAGCAAATTCGGTGGGGCATTATGCGCGAGCTGGGCGCGGTGAGAAAGGTTTGCGGCAGTCTCGCATTTAGCTGCGACGGCCTGCATCCGAAAAGACCCCTTTCGTCGTCGAACTTCAGTAGAATGCGCAACTAGTTAAAATTTGATCAATGGGGATGGCTGTGACTCTGTCCAATAAAAACAAACTCCTGATTATCGTCCTTCTCGCGGGAGCAGCGCTGACGGCGGCGGTTCTGTTGATGGCGCCCAAGCCGGAGGAGAAGGAGACTGAGGCAGCAGTGCCGCCGGTAGCCGATGTGCTCTACGCCGAGCCGGGCCGGCAGACCCTGCTGGTACCCAGCCAGGGCTCGGTGCAGGCCCGCCACGAGATAGAGCTGGTGGCCCGGGTCGGCGGGGTGATCCAGAGCGTCAACGATGCCTTCGTCGCCGGTGGCTTCTTCGTTGAGGGCGAGCCGCTGGTGCAGATAGAGGCGGCGGACTACGAACACCAGCTCATCCGCGCTGAGGGCCAGGTGGCCAATGCAGCCTCCGCCCTGGCCCAGGAACAGGGGCGCTCCAAGCAGGCGAAGCGCGAGTGGCGCGACCTGGGCAGCGATACTGCCAACAGCCTGTTCCTGCGCAAGCCGCAACTGCGGGCGGCGGAGGCGGAACTGGCATCGGCCCGCGCGGACCGCGACCAGGCAGCGCTGGATTTGGCCCGGACCAAAGTCAGGGCGCCCTTTGCCGGCCGCGTGGTGGAGACTTTCGTGGATCTGGGCCAGTACGTTACCGCCGGCACCCGCCTGGCGCAGATTCACAGTACCGGTATCGCCGAAGTGCGCCTGCCGCTCACCGATCACCAGTTGTCCCTGCTGAACCTGCCGCTGGGTAAGTCCATCGAAAATGGCCCCGCGGTGCGCCTGCGCGCACGGATCGCCGGCCGCGAGCGCGAGTGGCGCGGCCAGTTGGTGCGCACCGAGGCCAGTATCGATCCGAACAGCCGTTTCGTCTATGCGGTGGCCCAGGTGCAGAATCCCTATAAGGGCGAGGTTCCGCTGGTAAACGGCCTCTTCGTGGAGGCGGACATCGCCGGCAAGACTTTCGACAATATCACCCGGCTGCCGCGCCAGGCGCTGCACGAAGGTGACCACCTGCTGGTGCTGGATGCGGAGAACAAGCTGCGCTTCAGGGAAGTGGAATTGTTGCAGGCGGTGGACGAGGATGTCTGGGTGCGCGGCGATATCGTCCCCGGCGAGCGGGTGGTCGTGTCCAGTCTCGGCTACTCCCGCGAGGGCATGGTGATCACCGCCAATCCACTGAACGACAAGCCGGCCGGCCTGTTGCTCGGCGACGAGGACGCGGCCGCTGAGCCGGCCGCTGAAGCCGCCTCTTCGGCCGCAGGCGCTGCAAGTGCCGCCACCGTGAGCGAGGGCTGATCATGCAGGGCATCATCGGATGGTTCGTACGCAACAGTAAGGCCGCCAACCTGCTGATGATCATGATCATCATCGGCGGCCTGTTCGGCATTCTCCATATCGGCCGCGAGGTGTTCCCGACCATCAACCCGGGCATAGTGCGGGTGGAAATCAGCTACCCCGGTGCAGGCCCTAAAGAGGTGGAGCAGCAGGTCACCCTGCGGGTGGAGCAGGCCATCGCCGACGTGAAGGGGATCAAGGAGGTGAACTCCCGGTCCATGCGCAGCCACAGCTCCGTGCAGGTCCAGGCGGTGGACGGCTACGACGAGCTGCGTCTGCTCAACGATATCAAGGTGCAGGTGGATTCCATCAACACCTTCCCCGCGGATATAGAGCGGCCGGTGATCTCCCTCGCTGAGTGGTCGGCGCAGATGATGCATATCGCCATCGGCGGACCGGTATCGCCGCGGCAGCTGAAGGACACGGCGCTGGACCTGCGCGACAAGCTGCTGCTGATCCCCGGCGTGCGCCAGATTGAAGTCTGGGGAGACCGTGCCGACGAGGTCTCCATCGAGGTCTCGGAACTGGACCTGCGTCGCTACAACCTGAGCTTTGACGATGTCGCCAATGCGGTGCGCCGCTCCTCCCTGGACCTGCCCGCGGGCATGGTGCGCTCCGATCGCGGCGATATCCAGGTGCAGACCCGCGGCCAGGCCTATACCGCCGCCGATTTCGCGCGTATTCCGCTGATCAGCCGCGCCGACGGCACTCAACTGCTGCTGGGCGACGTGGCGGACATAGAGGACGGCTTCGAGGAAGAGGGCTCGGTGATCCGCTTCAACGGCAAGCCGGCCATGAACCTGCGCGTGATGCAGGGCGAGCCGCTGGACGTGGTGGCCACCGCAGACGCCATCAAGGAGTTCATGGCCGAGGCCCGCGAGCAGTTGCCGCCGGGGATGGAATTCGAGATCTGGTTCGATTTCTCTGAGGCCTACGAGGGCCGCATGAACCTGCTGCTGGGCAACGCCCTGGGCGGCCTGGTACTGGTGTTCGTACTGCTGATGCTGTTCCTGCGCCCGCTGCTGGCAGTCTGGGTCACTATCGGCATCGCCACCGCCTTTATGGGCGCCTTCTGGCTGCTGCCGGTGACTGGGGTGACGCTGAACATGCTGTCGCTGTTCGCCTTCCTGCTGATCCTGGGGATCGTGGTGGATGATGCGATCATCGTAGGCGAGGCGGTGCACGCGGCCCACGATCGCGGCGTGACCGGGCTGGCGGCTGCCGAAGAGGGCGTCAAGCAAGTCTCCTCGCCAGTGATTTTCGCCGTGGTGTCCACCATGGTCTTCTTTGTACCCATGCTGTTCCTGCCCGGCTATACGTCGCAGATGATGCTGCCGCTGCCAGTGGTTGTGCTGCTGGCGCTGTCCTTCTCGCTGATCGAGTCGCTGTTGATACTGCCGGCGCACCTGGTGAATATGAAGCCGGAAAAAAAGGCTACATCCGGCCTTGGCCTCAAGCTGCAGAAACTGCGCGCCAAGTTCGCCGGCGGCATGACCGTGGCCAGCGAAAAATACTATATGCCGCTGCTGGAGAAATCCCTCGGCAACAGCCGCGTCACGGTGATGGTCTTCCTGATGTCGCTGCTGCTGTCCTTCGCGGTGTTCAAGGGCGGCTATATCGGCTCGGCCTTCTCACCCAAGGTGCCCTCCGACCTGCTTGAGCTGAATACCGTCATGGCCCCCGGGGAATCTTTCGAGGAGTCCAAGCGGGTCATGGAGCAGTTCGAGCGCGCCGGCGAGAAGCTGGCGGAGGACCCGGAGATGCTGGAGATAAACGACGGCGAACCATTTGTGAAGAACACCATGGTGTTCCTGTGGCGCGGCAACATCTACGTGATATTGCAGCTCACCGAGGGCGAGCTGCGCGACGTTACCTCCGAGCAGCTGGCGCTGCGCTGGCGCGAGTATATCGGCGAGTTGCCCGCCAGCGTCGAGGAGATGAACATCACCGCCACCATCAACGAAGACAACGGCGGCATGTCTCTGAACCTGAGCACCGCTTCCGGCGATATGGACGAACTGCGTGAAGCCGCCGATGCGGTGAAAAAGGCGCTGGACGGCTACGCCGGCGTCTACGATGTGCGCGACAACCTGGTCAGTGCCCGCCGGGATATAGAGATCCAGCTGAAACCCCACGCCACCAATATGGGCATCGGCCTCGCCGACGTAGCCAAGCAGGTGCGCCAGGGCTTCTACGGCGAAGAGGTACAGCGCATCCCCCGCGGCCGCGAGGACGTGCGGGTAATGGTGCGCTATCCAGAAGAGGAGCGTGCCAGCGAGGAGCAGATGGACCGCATCCGCATCCGTACCAGCGAGGGTGAGATTCCGTTCAGTGCAGTGGCCGATGCGGTCTATGTACCCGGCTACACCACCATCCGCCGCCACGACCGCGAGCGCACGGTACGGGTTACCGCGGAGCTGACCCCGGGCGCGGCTTCGGCCCACGAAATCCTGCAGCAGCTGCGCGAGAACAACGTGCCGGAATGGGAAAAGCAGTTCCCGGGTTTCTCGCTGAAAACCGGCGGTGAAATGCAGGAAGAGGAGGAGTTCAGTGGTGCCATCATTGCGTTCTTCGTGCTGTCGCTGTTTACGATCTATGCGTTGCTGGCGATCGCCTTCCGCTCCTATTCGCAGCCGTTGCTGATCCTCACCGCGGTGCCCTTCGGCTTCTTCGGCGCCCTCCTCGGCCACCTGCTGATGGGCCACGATATCAGCATCATGTCCATGCTCGGTTTCCTCGCCGCTGCGGGTGTGGTGGTGAACGACAACCTGGTGCTGATGGATCGCATCAACCAGCTGCGTGCCGAGGGCATGGCGGTGATGGACTCCGTGGTGCAGGCCGCTCGCGACCGCTTCCGCCCGATCATCCTGACTTCGCTCACCACCTTTATCGGCCTGGTGCCAATCATGTTCGAGCGCTCGATACAGGCGCAGTTCCTGATCCCCATGGTGATCAGCCTCGCATTCGGCGTACTCTGCGCCACCGCGGTGACCCTGATCCTGGTGCCCAACCTGTACAAGGTGATAGAGGTGCTGCGCATGAAGGTGCGTGGCCGCCGTGGGCTGGAAAAGGAACTGCCTGTGTCGATGGAAAAAGCCTGATGCTAAAACTCCCCTCTCCCGTTTGCGGGAGAGCTGGGGGAGAGTTGCGGGCCGTTGCTAAGCAGTATCCCGAGCGCCTAAACTAGCCCTGAATGAAATGCCGACCCGGAGTCGGCTTTTTTTATCTATCCTCAAGGAATTCCCGGAAATGCGCATCCCGCGTATCTTTTCCCCCGATTCGCTGGCCGGCCGCGACGAAATCGAACTGGACGAAGCCGCCTCCCGCCACCTGGTGAAGGTGCTGCGCCTCACCCCCGGCCGCCCGCTGGTGCTCTTCGACGGCAGCGGCGGTGAGTACGCCGCAGAACTGATCGATGCCGGCAAGAGAGCGCGGGTGCGCCTGGGGAGTTTTACCGCCGAGGATCGCCAGTCGCCGCTGGCCCTGACCCTGGCTATCGGCATCTCCCGCGGCGACCGCTTCGATTGGGTGGTGCAGAAGGCCACCGAACTGGGCGCGACGCAGATACAGCCGCTGTTTACCGAGCGTTGCGAGGTCAAACTGAGCGGCGAACGGCTGCAGAAAAAACTCGGCCACTGGCGCCAGATAGCCGCCAGCGCCTGCGAACAGTGTGCGCGCAACCGACTCCCGGCTATTGCCGAACCACTGAAGCTGGCGCAGTATCTCCAGACGGCCGAAAGCGGCCTGAAGCTGGTGCTGCACCACCGTACCGATCTCGACCTGCGCCAGCTGGAGCAACAGCGCGGCAGGCCGGATTCGGCGCTGCTGCTGGTGGGGCCGGAGGGCGGCCTGTCGCCGGCGGAGATCGATGCGGCGCTGCAGCGGGGATTTCTGCCGTTGCGCCTGGGGCCGCGAGTGCTGCGCACCGAAACGGCACCGGTGGCGGCGCTGTCGGTACTACAATTCCATTGGGGTGATTTTTAATTCAACCTGAATCCGTGACTTCATGACGAGCGCAGAGCACAAGCTCTTGACGCCACAGCGAATTTTCCTCAGTCGGCCGTAATCCCGGATACGCCACTCCCTCGGAAAATCCACTGTGACGCCAATATCTTGCACTCTGCACCCGCCTTGAAGCCACGGATTCAGGTTCAATAAACACAAACGCACGGAGCAGCTCATGACAAAACTCATCCTGTGGTTCCTGGCTCTTTTCATTCTCGTCGGATCCCTCGCCATCCTCATCAAACCGGAACTCCAACGCCAGTGGGTGGATAAACTCACCGGGGCGACCTACCGCTTCGTCGCTTGGATGGCCGTGGTCATCGGCCTGATATTGTTGATGCTGGCGGACACACGTAGCTGGGAGATCCTCTTCAAGGCCCTCGGCGTGATCGCGGTGCTGAAGGGCGCCTGGCTGCTGCAGGCGGGCTATCCGCACGGCAGGGATCGATTGCAGCGCCTTGTGGGCGGCAATGACCTTCTGGTACGTATCTTTGGCGGCATCGGTGTGCTGGTCGCGCTGGTACTCTTTTCTGCGAGCTAGTCTAAAGATGTTTGCAACAGAACTGGTGATTTTCGATTGCGACGGCGTGCTGGTGGACAGTGAAAGTATTGTCTGCCGTATCCTCGCCGAGGAGATGAACAAGCTCGGCCTGGAGACGACCGCCGAGGAGCTGGACGAACAGTTCAGCGGTCGCCCGGCGGGAGATTGCCTGCTGGAAATCGAAACTCTCTACGGCGGCCCGCTGCCGGAACACTATTTCCACAACACTGAGCGTCGCATCCGCGAGGCGTTTCATGCCGAACTGCAGCCGATTTCCGGCATCGAGGACCTGCTCGATCACCTGTTGCAGGTCAATCTGCAGAGCTGCGTGGCCTCCTCCGGTTCCCACGAGAAAATGCAGCTGACCCTCAATCGCACAGGCCTCTACGAATACTTCGATGGGCGTATTTTCAGCGTCGACGACGTGTCCCGCGGCAAGCCCTGGCCGGATCTGTTCCTGCACGCGGCGCAGACCATGGGGGTGGAGCCCCAGCACTGCCTAGTGGTGGAGGACTCCATCTCCGGGGTCAAGGCCGCGGTGGCCGCTGGCATGCCGGTGATCGCGTATAGCGACAACCCCCGCCGCGCGACGCAGCTGAAAAAAGCGGGTGCGCGGGTAGTGAGCGACGTGATGGCGGTGCTGAACTTCCTTTAAACCGCGGCGCCCCCGGCGATGGTCTACAATGGATTTAACGCCAGCCGCCGCCAGATGCCGAGGTTTCCCGCCCATGGCGAACGCCCGTTTTGCCGTTTTCCTGTCGTTGCCGCTGCTCGCTGCCCTGGCGCTGGGCGGCTGTTACGACCCCCACAAGAAATACGTCCTGAACCCTCCATCGGTGGCGGACAGCGAAGGCGAAAAGGCCGCCCGCAATGCCGCCCCCTTTGCTGATGAACTGGTGCGCTACCTGCGCGGTAAACCGCGTGACCAGGGTAGTGAATTTATTCTGAATGTGGAGTTCGAGTACGGCGGCTTTGCCCCCCGCATGGACAGCCTCGGGGATATCGAGGCGCTGCTGGTCATCATGCGTGACTATCCGGACCTGCGCATTGCCATCGAGGGACACACCGACAACGAGGGCAAGGCGGAGAAAAACCTGAAACTATCCCAGTGGCGCGCGAACTGGGTGCGCAGCTTCCTGCTGGAAAGGGGCATTGCCGGGGACCGGGTGCAGGCCGAGGGTTTCGGCGACAGCCGGCCGATCGCCGACAACGACACTCCGGAGGGGCGCAAGCAGAACCGCCGTCTGGTGATCCGTATTCTCAATTTCGATCAACCGCCGGTATCGGCGGAGCGATAGGAGGAGCCTCCCGATGTCAGGTTGGCGTTTGTTGGCCGCGATGAGTTTCGCCGTGGTGGCCGGCCCGGGCTTTGCCTAGTTCAATTAACTGATAACTGACTGTCGATTTCCCCCGCCCCTGCGCGACTAGTTGTGAGAACACAGCGAGTGCGAGGGCATCGTGAAATATCTGGGGCTGGTTTACCCGCCGGAATCCACCGCGCTACATTTGGCGCCACCGCTGGTGGCGGTGGCGCTGATTGCGGCTCGGGACCTGAATCAGGCCGTCCAGCGGGCCCTTGCATTGCTGCGTTTGAAAAATGATATCGCCGTTCTCCGGCGTATAGTATCGACCGCCGGCCTAGGCTTTGCCGGCAGCACAATAAACGAGGAGATCGCCATGAAGTATCTGTGCCTGGTTTACAGCGAAGAGGACAAACTGCACTCGATGCCGGACAGCCCGGAGGATCCCGAGTGCCAGGCCTATGCCGAATCCGTGGCCACGAGCGGCCGCATGCTGGCAGCGGAGGCCCTGGAGCCGGTGAGCAGCGCCACCACAGTGCGTATGCGCGGCGGTGTGGTCAGCATCACCGACGGGCCCTTTGCCGAAACCAAGGAACAACTGGCCGGCTTCTACCTGCTGGATGCACAGAACCTGGATGAAGCGCTGGAGATCGCCGCAGGCATACCCGCTGCGCGGGTGGGTAGTGTGGAAGTGCGTCCGGTGCGCCAGTTGGAAGTCTAGCCATCGCAATAATTACCCCCTCTCCCCAAAGGGAGAGGGGATTGAATGCAACAAACCACTTAACAGGGAAAATAGTTATGCGATTCAGCCCCTACCTGAATTTTCAAGGCAACTGCAAAGAGGCCTTCGAGTTTTACGCCCAAGTACTCGGCGGAGAGATCATCGCAATGATGACCTTTGCCGAGGCGCCCCCGGAAGCGGACATTTCCCCGGAAGCGCGTGACCAGGTGATGCACGCGCAGCTGAAAGTCGGGGAGGAGGTTTTTATGGCCTCCGATGCGCCGAATAGCTACAAGCCTGCACAGGGGATGCATATCACCATCGGTGTCGACACGCCGGAAGAGGCGGAGCGCATCTACAAGGCCCTGTCGAAGGGCGGTGAGATCACCATGCCCATGGAGGAGACTTTCTGGGCACAGCGCTTCGCCATGTTCACCGACCGCTTCGGCACCCCGTGGATGGTCAATTGCGACAAGCCGCAGCAATAGCGCCTGTTGTCCGCTGCCATTCGATGGTTGAATAACCGCCTCGGTTTTTTGTAGGAGCGGCCCATGGCCGCGATCGGCCTTGCCAGTGGCAAAGATCGATCGCGGCCATGGGCCGCTCCTACGGAATCAGGCAGAGAGGCGCGGCGGTGGTACAGGAAAAAGCAATACAGATACAACTTGAGGAAATCTACCGCGCGGAATCCCGCCGGGTGCTGGCCACCCTGATCCGCCTGCTGGGAGATTTCGAACTGGCGGAGGAGGCGCTGCACGAAGCCTTCACCGCGGCCCTCAAACAGTGGCCGGAAGAGGGCGTGCCGGGCAATCCGCGCGCCTGGCTGGTATCCACCGGCCGTTTCAAGGCCATCGACCGGCTGCGCCGACAAGCGCGCCAGGACCCGCTCACCGAGGAAATGGCGGAGAAGCTGGAGTCCGATACCGGCGATCCCGCCGACTGGGCCGAGGACCGGGTGGAGGACGACCACCTGCGGCTGATCTTCACCTGCTGCCACCCGGCGCTGTCCATGGACGCGCGGGTAGCCCTCACCCTGCGCGAAGTCTGCGGCCTCACCACTGAGGAGATCGCCAGCGCCTTCCTCAGCGCCCCCGCCACCCTGGCCCAGCGCATCGTGCGCGCGAAAAACAAGATCCGCAGCGCCGGCATTCCCTACCAGATCCCGGGGCGGCGCGATCTCCCCGAGCGATTGGACGGCGTACTGCGGGTGATTTACCTCGTCTTTAACGAAGGCTACTCCGCGTCCACCGGTGAAGCGCTGACCCGCGCGGACCTGAGCGGCGAGGCCATCCGCCTGGGCCGCCTGCTCAACCAGCTGTTGCCCGATGCGGAAGTCCAGGGCCTGCTGGCACTCATGCTGTTGAACGAATCCCGCCGCAATGCCCGTACCGACGCCGTCGGCGAGCTGGTGCTGCTGGAAGACCAGGACCGCAGCCAGTGGGATCGGGAGCTGATTGCCGAGGGCGTGACACTGGTTCAGAGCGCGCTGCGCTCCCAGCGCTTCGGACCCTATTCGCTGCAGGCGGCGATCGCCGCGGTACATGCCGAGGCCCCCAGCGCCGGTGAGACGGACTGGCGGGAGATCGTCGGCCTCTACGACGTGCTGCTGCGATTGGCCCCGGGGCCCGTTGTGGCGCTGAACCGCGCGGTGGCGGTGGCCATGCGCGACGGGCCCGAAGCGGGCCTGGAGCTGGTGGAGGAAATACTCGCGAGTGGCGAACTGGCGGACTACCATCTTGCCCACGCGGCGCGGGCGGATCTGTGCCGGCGGCTTGGGAAAATAGAGGATGCTAAAGCTTCCTATGGGAGGGCTCTGGAGCTTGCGCGGCAGGAGCCTGAAGTGCGCTTTCTGCACAAGCAACTGCGAGAGCTTGGTCAGTAAAAACCAGCATTACAATGTATGCAGCCCCATATTCGATGGACATGCGTGCAAGGATTGCTCACAAAATGCACAAATTGGCTTGCATAACAAGCGTTGCCAGTCTCTATTGCCCAAGTCTCTCCCCCTCTCAGCAGAATTAGATTTGCATCCGCGAACTAAAAATCTGTAACACCTGTACCTAAATTGGCGTACAAATCCTCCCTATAAAGATAAATTTTTTCTTTTTTCTCGATTTGGCCACAAGGTATCGAGCGACAGCTTGTATGTCGTTATTATAAAAAGTGCCCTACAGGGACATGAGAGACCAGAAGACCTGTAAGGAAAATTTAATTACGAATAAAAAATAATAATTTTTGGAGGATTAAATGGAGCTCAAGTTCAATAGGAATTTTTTGAGCCTTGCAATTGCGGGATCACTTTCAGTGGGGGCGCCATATTTGCCCGCACAGGAAAATAATGATAGAGAAATCCTTGAAACGCAATCTGTAGATGCCGGACAGATCGAGCCGGCGCCCCAGGAGGAAATACTTGAGAACGTGGTGGTTACCGGTTCGCGTATCAAGCGCGATACGTACAGCAGTACCGCCCCAATAGCGGTAATAACTTCTGACAAAAGTGCGCTTGCCGGACTGGTAAATGCGTCTGATATTCTTCAGAATTCCTCCGTGGCATCCGGCCAGCAGATCGATGATTCGTTTTCGGGTTACGTAACTGACGGGGGGCCCGGCGCCCATGCCATATCCCTGCGCGGTCTCGGCGGTCAGCGCTCGCTGGTACTGGTCAACGGCAAGCGTTGGGCACCTTCCGGTGTGCGCGGCTCCACTAACTCTGTCGATCTGACTGCTTTACCGTCGGGACTTGTAAGTCGTTACGAGATTCTGAAAGATGGTGCTTCATCCATTTATGGCGCCGATGCGATTGCGGGTGTAGTCAACGCAATTACCCGGGAATCCATAGATGGCGGCCGTGTAGACTTTACATACCGCATGCCGGAAATGGGTGAGGGGGAAGACTATTCACTGGATGGAGTCTGGGGTGCAACTGGCGATAACTGGAGTGTTAACCTGGCCTCAAGTTTTTACAAGCAGACCGAAATTGTCCAAAGTGATCTCGACTATGCCGAATGTACGACGCGACCGCGCCTGACCGATAACGATGGCAATGGCACCATCGATAACCGCGACCCGGCTACTGGCAAAGAGCTTTGTTTCGGAACGATTTATGGCTTCGCTGTATCTCCGTTTGGATGGGCTCGTTTCGATCCGTCCCTGGGGCCGGGTGCCGATACAAGCAACCCGAATTACGATCCGGAAATCAACGGAACCTACGGAATCCCCTACTACACAACGGTACCTGAGACTGAACTGGATAACTCCGGAGAATTCTATATAGATAGCCGCGGCGCTAAAATTGCCCAGGTACAGACAGAGATGGATCTGATCAATATCTCGTCATTGGGCAACTACGACTTTGCAATTAACGAGCTGAGCGCGACTGCTTACTACGAGTTTTACTATAACCGTCGCGAAACACAGTCTAATAGCGGCTACTCACAATTCTTTCCCCTGGTTCCAGCGGACAATCCGACAAACCCGTTTGGTACTAATGGCCCGTTGGCCGCATTTGGCGGCTTTGCCGTACAACCTGTGTTGCCCAGTTACGAGCTACTCGACCCCAAATATGAAGTCGCTCTCGATCGATACAATTTTTTTACCGGACTTAAAGGCGACCTGTCGGCAACCTGGACCTACGATGCCTATATAGGTTATGGCTATTCCAAGGGAACTTACGGTACAGAGCTGTTTCTGGATGATCGTGTAACTGCTTCTCTCAATGCTGAGCTGGATGTAGACGGTAATCTGGTCTGTAAGGACCTTGCCAATAACCCCGGCTGCGTGGCTGCCAATCTTTTTACCGAAGATGCGCTGCTGAACGGCCGGCTGACCCAGGCGGAACTCGACTATCTGACCGCGTGGACCGAGGGTGAAACCACCTACGACGCTGTCCAGTTTGCAGGCCATGCGACCGGTGAACTCTTCAGTATGCCCGCCGGCGAGGTAATGGGCGTGATCGGTGTAGAGTATCGTCAGGAATCCATAGACGATGTGCCGGATGAGCACTCCCAGGCCGACAACCTCTGGGGATTTTCTGCGGCCCGGCGCACCAAGGGTACGGATAAGGTCAAAGAGGTTTATGGTGAGCTGGAGTTACCCCTTCTCGCCAATACCGTGATCGCCGAGGACCTCAGTTTGAATGTGTCTACTCGTTGGACCGATTACGATTCTTACGGTGATGACACTACCTATCGCGCCGCTTTGAACTGGCAGGTGCTGCCGAGTTTCCGTCTGCGGGCAACCAAAGGTACCTCTTTCCGTGCTCCGGATCTTTTTGAAATATTCTTGGGTGACGAGACGGGTTTTTCTCCCGGCCTGGCTGATCCCTGTTTGAATTATACGTCCACATTCGATCCGGGTGATATCATCTACCAGAACTGTGCGGCAGTGGTCTCTGAAGATTTCGGCGAGAACGGCAACAGCTCAATCCTGACCATCACCGGTGGTGCCGACGACCTGAAGGCGGAGACCTCCGATTCCCATACTTACGGTTTTGTCTGGCAGCCTGATGAAATTGACCTTTCCGTGGCGGTAAGCTGGTACGATATCGAGCTGAGCAATACCGTGCAGAGCCTGAGCGCAACCAGCCTGCTGCTTAACTGCTACGGCTCAGAGGATTTCTCGAGTCCATTCTGTTCGCGCGTCGGTGCCCGCGATGACGATGGCTTCATAAGTTCCATTGATGCGTCCTTCATCAATGTCGGCAAGTTCAATTCCTCCGGCTACGATATCGATATGCTGTATGAGCACTCTTTCAATAGCTTCGATCTGAGCGTCGATACCACAATCACATATACCGATGAATCCAACTCTGAAATTCTCGGTGAAACGGAGAACTATGAAGGTGCGTTTGGGTTTCCACACTGGCGTGGCGATATGGACGTTGGTATTGACTACAAGGAGTGGGAGTTTAACTGGCGTATCGACTACATAGGCTCGACCGCTGAAGAGCCCAATGAGCGCCTGATCACACAGACCGACAACGAGCTGTATCACACGATATCGGCCCGCTATACACAGGGCGACTGGCGGTTGTTGGCTACAGTTCGCAACCTGCTCGACGATGAGCCGCCTATCGTTTCTGATGGTACGGGTTCCGTATCTGCCACCAGGGTTTTCAATACTCTGCCCGGTTCCGGATACCCGATGTTCGGCCGTACCTTTATGGTGCAGCTTGGATATGAGTTCTAATCCGCAGTTGTAAATTGCAGTATGTCAGTCAGTGCGCTGGCTGACATACTTCCTTTGCCAACGGGACCATATAACCGATAAAACAAGCTACTGGCAGATAGAAATGATTGGTAAGTTATACAAAATTCTAATTATCCCGCTTGTGCCCATGCTTTTCTCCGTCATGGCTGCGGCCAAGGAGGTTCCTCTCGAGGCCTGGGTGCACGATCCTCTGATTGACGCGGTGGTAGTTAATCCCGCAGGTACTCATATAGCCGCATTGACACTTGCCGATGTCAATGAGGCGCCGTTTGCTACGATATGGGGTGTGCAATCACTGTCAAAGGTGCCGAAACGCTTTCGACCAAAAGATAGTAAGCTGATCGCGTTGCAATGGCTTAGCGACGACAAGCTGTTTGCTGTCGGTCGGCAGAAGTTTGACTACCGCCTGGGCGCTACGACCACTAAGTGGTTCCGGAATATTCCTTACATCCTGAACCCGAAAACCGGAAAGTTTCGCGAGTTGATGAGGCACCGGGACGATATTCAGTCCGCTTCGGTGGTCAATTTGCTCTCTGACAAGCCCGACAAGGTCCTCATTAGTATCACTACGAATCAGCGCGCTGAAGAGTATCTTGAGCTGGATCTGAAACGCCTGACTACCAAGCGCGTATTCCGTGGCGATGACCGAAGTTCCTTTTCGATAGACACCCTCGGGAGGATCGCCGTCAAGCAACAGATCGATGGATCTGGAGATGAGATCCGCCTGATCACTTCATTGAAGAACCAGAAGTCAGGCCAATGGGAAGAGCACTTTACTTTCTACGCTGCCAAACGTGAGGGTGTCGGGCTCGATGGCATAACCGTTGCGGCGGACGGGTCAGTCTATGTCTCGGACAATACAGGCCGTGATAAGGCTGTCATCAGGAAGTATGACCCGGAAACAAGAGAGCTCGGTGAGCCTCTGTTTGTGGGTGAGAACTTCGAAACCTTCGGAATCATGACAAAGCCTTACCCGCAAGCGGGGAAGTCCGATTTGATCGGTTACCGGGTCGCGGGTCCCGCGATCGAAACCGTCTATACGGACCCTCTATATGCGCAATTGCAGGAAAAGGTTAACGCCGCGCTGCCCGAAGATCAGGTCCACAGAATGACCTCAATGTCGCGGGGTTTGGGTTTGATAGTGATCTTTTCCTCTGGTCCCAGAGAGCCCGGTGCATATAGCCTGCTGATCAATGGCAGCCAGTTGCTGCCGCTGGGACGCAGCTTCCCGAATATCGATCCGAATGAAATGTCGGATATGCAGTTCATCACTTATAAGGCTCGCGACGGACTTGAAATACCAGCCTTCCTGACTATACCGTCTACCGGAAAGCCGCCATACCCTGCGGTGATCATGCCCCACGGTGGCCCCTGGGCGCGAGATTATCTCGGTTGGGATATGTGGGCGCAGTTCCTGGCAAATCGCGGCTATGCGGTATTGCAGCCCCAGTATCGGGGTTCCGAAGGGTGGGGCCAGAAATTGTGGCGAGCCGGGGACCGTGAGTGGGGTCAGAAAATGCAGGACGATAAGGACGATGGCGCACAATGGCTGGTAAAGCAGGGCATCACCACGAAAGACCGTATAGCCATTTACGGCTATTCCTACGGGGGCTATGCCGCGATGGCAGCGACAGTGCGCGAAGACAATCCCTATCAGTGCGCCATCGCGGGAGCCGGCTTATCGGAACTGGACACCTTTGATAAGATCACGTTTGAAAATCCGTTCAATCGTGAATTCCAGAATCCAACTATTGCCGGCCTGTCCCCGCATTACAATGCTGAAAAAGCAAATATTCCACTATTCATTTTTCATGGTGACAGGGACCAGCGGGTGCCGTTGGATCAATCGCGCAAGTTTTACAGCAAGCTTGAAGAACTCGATAAGCCAGTTAAATATATGGAGATCCCGGATCTTTGGCACAGTATGCCCTGGTTCCCGCAGCACCATTATGCGGTACTGTCTTCTCTTGAGGAGTACCTACAGAATGACTGTGGGCCGGGAGGGCTTTGATTTATCTTGACGCAGTTGCAAAAAGCCCGGCATTGCCGGGCTTTTTTGTACAGGAATTTCGGTTGCTATCCGAGCTCCAGGTTTTTCAAGATGCTCGCGTTGGGCTCCGCTTGGTTCATGGTATAGAAGTGCAACCCCGGAGCTCCCCCTTCCAGCAGGGTTTCACAGAGATCGGTCACCACTTCCAGTCCCAGCTTTTTGATATCCTCCGGATCGCTAAAACTCTCCATTCGGTTGCGCAGCCAGCGCGGAATTTCCGCACCACAGTTGCGGGAGAAGCGCGCCAGGTTGGCGAAATTGGTGATCGGCATGATGCCCGGGTAAATGGGCGCCTCTATGCCGGCCTTTTCGCACTGATCGATAAAATAGAAATAGGCATCCGGATTGTAGAAATACTGGGTAAGGGCGCTGTTGGCGCCGGCATCGAACTTGGCTTTCAGGTAGCGGATATCGTCGTCGTAGCTCTCCGACTCCGGGTGGATTTCCGGGTAGGCGGCCACTTCCAGGTGGAACTGGTCGCCGGTGTGGCGGCGGATAAAGGCCACGAGTTCGTTCGCATACACCATCTGCGCCACTGCGCCCATGCCCGAGGGCATATCGCCGCGCAGGGCGACGATACGGTCCACGCCCGCTTCCCTATACCGGTTCAGCAGTCCGAGAATCGTTTCCTCGTTGTCGCCGCCGAAGGACAAGTGCGGGGCGATGGAGATGCCGTCGCGGCGCAGGCCGGTAACGATATCCGCGGTGGTTTCGCGGGTGGTGCCGCCGGCGCCGTAGGTGACGGAAAAGAATTCCGGCTGGAATTCCTGCAGTGCCTCGCGGGTCTTGTACAGTTTCTCCCGGCCCTCGGGGGTTTTGGGGGGGAAGAATTCAAAGCTGATGCGAATCGAGTTGGTCATAATGCAATTCTCAGTCCCCAGGTTTTCTGGATTCCGGCATGAGCTTCGCTGCTCTAGCGAGTCGCCGGAATGACGACAGTTGAATCGTCATGCCGGCGGAGGCCGGCATCCAGTACCCGGGTAATTAATACTTGTAACTTTCCGGCTTGTAGGGCCCATCCACAGAGACGCCAATATATTTGGCCTGCTCCTCGGTCATCCGCGTAATCACGCCGCCGAAGCCTTCGACCATATAGCGTGCCACTTCCTCGTCCAGTTCCTTCGGCAACACTTTCACGTAGAGTGCGGAGACCTTCTGGTCCGCCGGCAGCTCGGCAAATTTTTCCTTGAACAGGTGGATCTGCGCCAGCACTTGGTTGGCGAAGGAGCCGTCCATAATGCGGCTGGGGTGGCCGGTGGCGTTGCCCAGGTTGACCAGGCGGCCCTCGGAGAGTAGCAGCAGGTGATCGTTGTTTTCGCTGTTGCGAACGATCTTGTGCACCTGCGGCTTCACTTCCTGCCAATCCCAGTGCTTGCGCATGTAGGCGGTGTCTATCTCGTTGTCGAAGTGACCGATATTGCACACCACCGCGCCGCTTTTCAGCGCCTGCAGCATATTGGCATCGCACACATTGGTGTTGCCGGTGGTGGTCACAAGCAGATCGGTGTTGGCCAGCAGCTCGCGGTTGATGCTGTCGGCGGTTCCGGTATTGATGCCGTCCTTATAGGGCGACACCAGCTCGAAGCCGTCCATGCACGCCTGCATCGCGCAGATGGGGTCCACTTCGGAAATTTTGACGATCATGCCCTCCTGGCGTAGGGAGGCGGCGGAGCCCTTGCCCACGTCGCCGTAGCCGATCACCAGCGCCTTCTTGCCCGACAGCAAATGGTCGGTGCCGCGCTTGATGGCGTCGTTGAGGCTGTGGCGGCAGCCGTATTTGTTGTCGTTCTTGCTCTTGGTGACCGCGTCGTTGACGTTGATTGCCGGCACTTTCAGCGTGCCCTCGCGCAGCATTTCCTGCAGGCGGTGCACACCGGTGGTGGTCTCCTCGCTGACGCCGTGGCACTGGTCGAGAATTTCCGGGTATTTGCGGTGCAGCAGCTCGGTGAGATCGCCGCCGTCGTCGAGAATCATGTTCGGCTGCCAGCCGGCCACGCCCGCGCCCACAGTGTGCTCCAGGCACCATTCGTATTCCTCTTCGGTTTCCCCTTTCCAGGCGAACACCGGAATACCATTGGCGGCGATGGCCGCGGCGGCGTGGTCCTGGGTGGAGAAAATATTGCACGAGGACCAGCGGACTTCCGCGCCCAGCGCAACCAGGGTTTCGATCAGCACCGCGGTCTGGATGGTCATATGGATGCATCCCATGATGCGCGCGCCGGCCAGCGGCTGCTCGGCGCGGTACTTCTCGCGCAGCGCCATCAGTGCGGGCATTTCCCCCTCGGCGATTTCGATCTCGCGGCGGCCCCAGTCCGCCAATGTGATATCGGCCACTTTGAAATCTTTAAATTCGGTGCTCATCTGGTTCATCGTCTTTTACCCAATCAATTCGTTTCTTTTCCTGTAGGAGCGGGCCATGCCCGCGATCCAAAATGCCAACAACACAGCCTGATCGCGGGCATGGCCCGCTCCTACAGCGCAATCGTGCGAGTCCCGTTATTAAATCCCCGCCTGCGCGCGCAGCGTCTCCGCCTTGTCGGTCTTTTCCCATGGAAACGCGGTAAAGGTCTCGCTGCGCGCCTCGCCGTCGCTGTCCGTCCAGTTGTAGGTGTGGGTGAAGGGCTCGCGGCCGAAGTGGCCGTAGGCGGCGGTCAATTGGTACATCGGGTGCAGCAGGTCCAGCGCTTTGGAAATCGCATAGGGGCGGAGGTCGAAGTGCTCGCGCACCAGTTCGATCAGTTTGTCCTCACTCACCCTGCCGGTGCCGAAGGTGTTGATGGACACCGAGGTGGGCTCGGCCACGCCGATGGCGTAGGAGACCTGGATTTCACAGCGGCTGGCCAGTCCGGCGGCGACGATATTCTTGGCCACGTAGCGGCCGGCATATGCCGCGGAGCGGTCCACCTTGGAGGGGTCCTTGCCGGAGAAGGCGCCACCGCCGTGGCGGGCCATGCCGCCGTAGGTGTCGACGATGATCTTGCGTCCGGTGAGACCGCAGTCGCCCACGGGCCCGCCGATCACGAAGTTGCCGGTGGGATTGATATGGTACTTGGTGTCCGCGTGCAGCCACTCCGCGGGCAGCGTGTGGTGCACGATCAGCTCCATCACCGCCTCGCGCAGGTCCGCCTGGCTCACCTCCGGATTGTGCTGGGTGGAGAGCACCACCGCGTCGATGGCGCAGGGCCTGCCCTGCTCGTCGTAGCGGAAGGTCACCTGGCTTTTGGCGTCCGGGCGCAGCCAGGGCAGCAGGCCGGACTTGCGCGCTTCCGCCTGGCGCTCCACCAGCCGGTGCGCGTAGTAGATGGGGGCGGGCATAAAGGTGGAGGTCTCGTCGGTGGCGAAGCCGAACATCAGTCCCTGGTCGCCGGCGCCCTGGTCTTCCGGTCTGGAGCGGTCCACGCCCTGGGCGATATCCAGGGACTGCTTGCCGATCACGTTGAGCACGCCGCAGGTCTCGCCATCGAAGCCCACGTCGGAGGAGGTGTAGCCGATATCGCAGATCACCTTGCGCACCAGTTCCTCCAGGTCCGCCCAGGCGGTGGTGGAGATTTCGCCGGCGATAATCGCGATGCCGGTTTTCACCAGGGTCTCGCAGGCCACCCGCGCCTGCTTGTCACGGGCCAGCAGGGCGTCCAGTAATGCGTCGGAAATCTGGTCGGCAATCTTGTCCGGGTGTCCTTCCGATACGGACTCCGAGGTAAACAGTCTGTACTCACTCATGTGGCAGTCTCCATTTATTCCGCCGCGGCGGTTCAAAAATTCCACTTAAATTACTTTAATGTTCGTCATACCGGCGCAGGCCGGTATCCAGTTTCGTGGCACCTGGATTCCGGCCTTCACCGGAATGACGACAGTACGCTGTAGAGGCAGGCAAAATTTCGCCCCTACGGTTTTAGAAACTCTCTGATCTGAATCTGAAAGCCATTTCGCAGCGCGCTGTACACACTGCGGCCGCTCTTCAGGCCGGCGTCTTCCGCCCAGCCCTGTAATTGTTCCGGGGCAAAGCCCAGCCACAGGTCTCCGCAGGCCTCGCGGGCCCAGTCCTGCCGATGGTCCTGCAGTTCGGCCACCAGCAGCTGGCCGCCGCTCTTCAGCGCCGCCTGCAGGTCCCGGAAGATCTGCGCCGGCTCCGGCGTGTGGTGCAGCACCATATTTACCACGACGCTGTCCGCACTCCGCGGCCGCTCCGCCGCCTCGCGGGTGTCGCCGCAGATAAATTCGATATTGTCCAGCCGCCGCCCGGCGGCGAACTGCTGTGCCCGCTCCAGCATGGTGGGGGACAGGTCCAGGGCGGTGACCCTCTGGTAGCGCCCGGCCAGTTCCGCGAGGAACTCCCCCTCCCCGGGTCCCACCTCCAGCGCCGCGGCGCCGGGTTTCAGCAGCTGTGCCACCTGCGGGCCATAGACCTCGTAGCCGGCGATCAGCTCCTGCTGCTCGCGAAAGCGGTTGCCGTAGTCGGCGAAGAAGCGGCGCGAGGCCTCGGCCCGCTCCCGCGCCACCGCTTCCACCGCCTCCGCCCGCTCCGCGGACAGCGGCAGCCGGTCCAGGCCGGTGAACAGCTGCTGCAGGGTTTCGCTGTCGCCGGCGCGGCGGTAGAAGAGGTTGTTGCCCTCGCGCCGGTTGTTGACCAGGCCCGCCTGGGCCAGCACCTTCAGGTGGTGGCTGAGCGCCGGCTGGCGCAGGTCGAAAATGCGGCACAGCTCCAGCACGCTGTAGGAGTCCTGGCTCAGCAGGCGCAGTATCTCCAGGCGCAGCGGGTCGCCGGCCGCCTTGAGGCGGGCCGCCAGTTGGGGGATTGCGTCGCTGTCGGAGTGCTGGGATTGAGGCATGGCGAGCAGTCTAGCAGTGCCTGCGACCTATATCAAAATTTTTTGATATAGGTATATTTGCGACAGATTGGCGGGCTGGATCGGCCAGACAGCCTTTGCGCCGGCGGGACGATTACGGGAAAATACGCCCTCATTTTTGTCGCCGCGACAAATCCGGCCCCACACCGATCCCAGAGAGTTGAGTCCTATGTCTTCCCGCACCCCGTCCCGCACCGAACTGGCCAACGCCGTTCGCGCCCTGTCCATGGATGCCGTCCAGAAAGCCAAGAGTGGCCACCCCGGCGCGCCCATGGGCATGGCGGATATTGCCGAAGTCCTGTGGAACGACTACCTGAAACACAACCCGGCCAACCCGCATTGGGCCGATCGCGACCGCTTCGTGCTCTCCAATGGCCACGGCTCCATGCTGCTCTACTCCCTGCTGCACCTCTCCGGGTACGACCTGCCGATGGAAGAGCTGAAGAATTTCCGCCAGCTGCACTCCAAGACCCCGGGCCACCCGGAGTACGGTTACGCCCCCGGGGTGGAGACCACCACCGGTCCGCTGGGCCAGGGCGTCACCAACGCGGTGGGCATGGCGCTGGCGGAGAAGGTACTGGCGGCGCAGTTCAACCGCCCCGGCTATGAGCTGGTGGACCATCACACCTACGCCTTTCTGGGTGACGGCTGCCTGATGGAGGGCATTTCCCACGAGGCCTGCTCCCTGGCCGGCACCCTGGGTCTGGGAAAGCTGATCGCCTTCTACGACGACAACGGCATCTCCATCGATGGCGAAGTGCGGGGCTGGTTTACCGACGATACCCCGAAGCGTTTCGAAGCCTACGGCTGGCACGTGATCCCGGGCGTGGACGGCCACGATTCCGCTGCAATCAAAGCCGCGATCGAAGATGCCCGCGCGGAGACCACCAAGCCCACCCTTATTTGCTGCAAGACCGTGATCGGCTTCGGCTCCCCCAACAAGCAGGGCCGCGAGGAGTGTCACGGCGCGCCCTTGGGCGACGACGAAATCGCCCTGGTGCGCGAGACCATCAACTGGCAGTACGCCCCCTTCGAAATCCCCGAAGAGATCCGCGCGGGCTGGGATGCGCGCGGCAAGGGAGAAGCACAGGAAGAGGAGTGGAAAGACATTTTCGCCGACTACCAGGAAGAGTTTCCCGAACTGGCGGCGGAGTTCGAGCGCCGCTCTAGCGGCGAGCTGCCGGCGGATTTCCCGGTCAAGGCCGACCAGTACATCCGCGAGTGCCAGGAAAACGCGGAAAAGGTCGCCTCGCGCAAAGCCAGCCAGAACACGCTCAACGCCTACGGCCCGCTGTTGCCGGAATTCCTCGGCGGTTCCGCCGACCTGGCCGGCTCCAACCTCACCATCTGGTCCGGTTCCAAGGGCATCAGTGCCGACGACGCCTCCGGCAACTACGTCTACTACGGCGTGCGCGAATTCGGCATGAGCGCGATCATGAACGGCATCGCCCTGCACGGCGGATTCGTGCCCTACGGCGCCACCTTCCTGATGTTTATGGAATACGCGCGCAACGCCGTGCGCATGGCCGCGCTGATGAAGCAGCGGGTGATCTTCGTCTACACCCACGACTCCATCGGCCTCGGCGAGGACGGCCCCACCCACCAGCCGGTGGAGCAGCTCACCGCCCTGCGCGCAACCCCCAACCTGCACACCTGGCGCCCCTGCGACACCACCGAATCCGCGGTATGCTGGAAAATGGCCGTGAGCCGCAAGGACGGCCCCAGCGCACTGATATTCAGCCGCCAGGGCCTGTCGCCCCAGGGGCGCGACGAAGCGCAGGTCAAACAGATCGAACGCGGCGGCTATGTGCTGGCGGACTGCGAGGGCGTGCCGGAAGCGATCATCATCGCCACCGGCTCCGAAGTGGAACTGGCCATCGCCGCCAAGGAGGAACTCTCCGGGCGCAAAATCCGCGTGGTCTCCATGCCCTGTGCGGAAGCCTTTATGGAGCAGGACGAAGCCTACCGCGAATCCGTACTGCCGACGGCGGTGCGCACCCGCGTCGCAGTGGAAGCCGGGCACGGGGATTACTGGTACAAATTCGTCGGTTTCGACGGCGCCATCGTCGGCATGAAGACCTTCGGCGAATCCGCCCCCGGCGGCGAGCTGATGGAGTACTTCGGCTTTACCGCGGAAAATGTTGTCGCCACAGTGGAAAAACTGCTGAAGTAATAGTTTTTTCCTAACAAGCAATCTGGATACCGTGATACGCCGGTATGACGAACGATAAATCGTCATTCCGGCGTATGTCGGAATCCAGATTGCACTGATGCCTGTTCCCCATGCCAAAGCCAATGGCCGTTAAATGACTGTTCGACTCGCCATCAACGGCTACGGCCGAATCGGCCGCTGCGTACTCCGTGCCCTCTACGAAGGAAGCAGCCGAGACCGCCTGCAGATCGTCGCCATCAACGAACTGGCCGACTGCGCCACCATCGCCCACCTCACAAAATACGACTCCGTGCACGGCCGTTTCAGCGGCGAGGTCTCTACTCTCCCCTCTCCCTCTGGGAGAGGGGTTGGGGGAGAGGGCATACTCCTCGTCAACGGCGACCATATAGCGGTAACTCACCGCGAAAAACTTGAAGACCTGGACTGGTCCGCCCAACAGGTGGACATAGTGCTCGAGTGCACCGGCAGCTTCAGCGAGCGCGAGCGAGCCGAACTGCATTTAAAAGCCGGCGCCAAAAAAGTACTTTTCTCCCAGCCTGCCAGCCGCGACGTGGATGCCACCATTATCTACGGGGTCAACGACAATATTCTCACTGGCAATGAAAAAATTATTTCCGCCGCCTCCTGCACCACCAACTGCAGCGTACCGGTAATCTCCGCCCTGGACGATGCCTTCGGCATAGAAGCCGGCGTAATCACCACCATCCACTCGGCGATGAACGACCAGCCGGTAAACGACGCCTACCATCACACGGATTTAAGAAAGACCCGCTCCGCGGTCACCTCGATTATCCCGGTGGACACAGGCCTCGCCCGCGGCATCGAGCGCATCCTCCCTCACCTGGCCGGAAAATTCGAAGCCCAGGCCATGCGCGTCCCCACCGTCAATGTCTCCGCCATTGACCTCTCCGCGCAACTGCGCAAACCCGTCACCCAGGGCGAAGTCAACGCCCTGCTCAAATCCGCCGCGGAAAACCGGTTTTCCGGAATCCTCGGCTACACCGAAGAACCCCTCGCCTCCTGTGATTTTAACCACGATTCCCGCTCCGGTATTGTCGATGCCAGCCAGACGCGGGTGGCTGGTGGCCACTTGGTCAAAGTTTTGATCTGGTTTGATAATGAGTGGGGGTTTGCGAATCGGATGGTGGATGTGAGTGAAAAACTCATCTCCCGGTAAGTTTCTGTTCGCTTTGCAAACATATTGGTGGAAATTTACGCATTCCTGTAATGGCGTGTAATAGCGTGTGATTGAGCTGTTATCGGATGGTGTGATAAAACGCTTCTCCTTTGAGGTGCTCTGTACAGGTAGAAAAGCCATTCAGGAACTCAATAAAAATATATCGATGAAGTATCTGGATTTGGTAGATAACTGATATTTTCCAATAGCCATTGGTGCAAGTTTTTAGGTGGGGAAACATGGCAAGAGCCATAGCTGTGCAGTTTGTTTTCTGGTGTTCGTTCGCTGTGGGGAGTATCGCCAACGCTGATGTATACGGACCCAGCACATCGACATCCGGCTCCTATACGATTTCTTGGGATGCTATTGACGAGACACCTGGGCGTCGAGAGCTAATAAATTACGAAATTGCAGAAACTGTAGGAACAAATACCGAAAAATATTATACGGTCTCTACCAGCAAATCATTTAGTAAAAGTAGTAATGAGAATTATGGATATACAGTAACAGCGGCCATTAGCAATATTAATCCTGTTACTGGCGACGATACTGTTTCTTATTCTACGTTAGGTTCAAAGACGGTCTCTGTCAAAAAGCCCCCTACGGCAAGTGCCAGCTTTAGTCCCACAACGATCAGCGAAGGTGGGAGCTCCACCTATTCCTGGAGTTCTGTCAACGCAACTGGTTGTTCGGCTACCGGAATCTCCGGAGTAAGCGGCAAGTCTGGAATTAAGATCTACAACGCTTCCAATACTATGAGCAGCAACCAGACGGCTACCGTAAAGTTAACCTGTTCGGGCGCTGGCGGATCTGTGTCTGTATCCAAGCTGCTTGCTATCAACTTTGTAAATGATGTACCAACTATATCTGCGATCGGCGACAAGACGATCAGTGAAGATGCCAATACAGGGAATATCCCCTTTACAGTTGGCGATGAGGAAACCTCTGCCGGCTCGCTCTCTTTAAGTGGTTCTTCAAGCAATACCGCCCTTGTGCCAAACGGCAATATCGTCTTTGGTGGGAGCGGCGCAAACCGGACGGTTAAAGTAACCCCATTGGCCAACAAGAGCGGCAGCACCACTATCACGGTTACGGTATCCGACGGTGGGAAATCGAGAAGCACGACGTTCAAAGTGACGATCAACTCAGTCAACGATACGCCAACCATATCGTCTATCGCCAGCAAGACAATCAATGAAGACACCAGTACCGGTAATATCGCCTTTACGGTGGGAGATGTAGAGACCTCCGCCGGGTCACTGGCGGTAAGCGGATCATCGAGCAATGCCGCCTTGGTGCCCAATGGCAATATCGTCTTTAGCGGTAGTGGCGCCAGCCGCACGGTAAACGTCACGCCCGCGGCCAATAAGAGTGGGAATGCCACCATCACCGTGACCGTCTCCGATGGTGCGAAGTCAGCGACTGAGGCATTTACCGTTACCGTCAATGCGGTGAATGACGCGCCAACCATTTCCGCCATTGCCGATACCACCATCGGGGAAGCGAAAACCTCCGCCAGCCTGCCGTTCACGGTCGGCGATATCGATACGGCGGCGACCTCCCTGACCTTGTCGGCAAGCTCCAGCAATACACAGTTGATTCCGGTTGGCAATATTGTCTTTGGCGGTTCCGGCACCAGCAGAACCGTCAAAGTCACTGCCAAGGCCGGTGCCACTGGAACAGCCAGGGTTACCGTTTCTGTGTTCGACGGACAGGCGTCCAGGTCCAAAAATTTTACTGTGGATGTGTTGGGGACGCCCAGGAATATCGTTGTGCCAACTACTGACGACGATGGTACTTACCAAATTTCCTGGGACGCGGTGACCGGCGCCACCTACTACAAGATCCGGGAGAGGTTCAACGGCAATGCCTGGGGCAGCTATGTCTCCACCGGTTCAAGCAGCGCTAGGTCAGTGAACGATAACCTGAACGGGAAATATCGATACCGCATCGTCGCCTGTAATGCCAATGGTTGCGGCGCAGAAGGCGTCTCTTCTCCTGTTGTGGTGGATTCGTCGCCCGGCACCAGCGTTATCTATATTCATACGGATTTGCTGGGGTCTCCTGTGGCGGAGTCGGATGAGTTAGGGGAGATTCACTAATGAATATGAGCCTGGCTAAGTATTCTGTAGCAGGTGTTCTTGTATTGCTGCTAGCGGGATTATTCATAACACCCGCGTATGCCATTTCGAGTCTTTCAGATAGTTCCTTCTATCATGAAGTTAAGGAAAGAATTAAGGTTCAACAGGATCTGGAGGCGTTGGATCAGAATCTTGCCGGAGAATCCATTGATTACTTTACCGGCAATGTTTCATTCTCGGTTACTGATGTTTCTATTCCCGGTAACTTCGAAATTCCAGTTCAGATCACGAGAACACTTAGCAGAAGCAAGGAAGTATTTGCCCAATTCGGGGATTGGGAACTCAATATTCCCAGAATTACAGGCAAATATAACCAGGTGGCCCATATGGACTGCCAAACGGTGGTGCCGCCTTCAGTTCCTGCGGAGCTGGGTCCAGGATCTTTCACATGGGGTACCTATCATAAGGGTTTGACCCTTCACGATGGGAATGGCTATTCCGGCCGCTTGATTCCGATTAGTGCTGTTGAAAGCCCTCCGTTTACCTTGCCGACTGGGTACACCTACTACACCAAGGATCACTGGGTGGTCAAATGTGTAGGCGCTGATTTTGAAGCGCTTTCGCCCAATGGCGTGAAGTACACTTTTAGTAGTCGCGATAGCGCCGGCACGCCACAGGTATGTCAGAACAATGATGATAAATGCATAACCACTCGTATCGTGGCTGACCGTGTAATCAAGATAGAAGACAGGTTTGGCAACCATGTTGATTATTTATACGATGCAAACAACAGGCTGTACAGAATCTCTGCGTCGGACGGCCGAACGATCAATCTCTATTACAATGGATCTGAAACTAGAATAGATAGAGTTGCAGCGAATGGCCGATCTTGGCAATACGATTACCGGACAACTTCAACCTTCTCACCGCTTTTAACTTCAGTTACCAGACCGGACGGGAGTGCCTGGGAGTATCGCATTTACGATGAAGGTTGCAAGGGTCCTTGCGGAAGTAATGCGGATTATCCAGCCTTCAGTTATCGCAGGATTCCAGAAGCAAGCAACTACGATAGCGGCACCTCACCTGCTTCCTATTTCTTCTCGATTACCCATCCGGAAGGTGCGAAAGTTGAATATGAGTTCCGTGATATTTTCCTGCATAGATTCGGACAAGATCTACGGAGGCATTGTATTCCCGGTTTCTGTACCCAACCGGCAAACCGCCGCTGCAGCGTTATCCAATGCAAGGGGCGCACTGTCAGCATCGCATTGCTAAACAAGAAGCTCTATTATAAGAACGGAGATTTTTATGAGTGGAGCTACAGCTATAGTGATTCTGAGAAGCTGGCACCAATCTACCATGAAGATGGTGGCCCGATTTCCGATGCTGCGAAGCGTCAGATAACAACAATCATTGGGCCGGAAGGCATTACCGAAATCATCTTCAACCGCATGTACGATTGGAATGAAGGTGCTGAACTTTGGCGGGTCTACAAGGATAAAGACGGCACGGAACTTTCGAGAATCGTAAAAAACTGGGAGAAGGGCGATTACTACGGCGACCTGTTGGTGCTGGAGTGGCTGCAGAACAACTCGCGACACATGAATATCCTGCGCGAAGCCTACTTTGCCAAGTTAGTGCTGGAGGCCAGCAAGGTCGAGAACAGTTCCTACTACAAGAAGTTCTCCAACTTCAATACCTACCAAGTTCCGGAGAAAATCTATGAATACAATGATTTCTCCAGCAAAACCAAATACACCAAACAGCTCTACCAGCACGATACCACCCACTGGCTGCTGAACCTGCCCACCAAAACCCAGATCAGCGCCACGGACAGCGGCTATACCACGGTCAAGGAAACCACCTACCATACCTCTGGTGGCAGTTACAAATCTCTGCCCCACGAGGAGAAGGCCTACGGCGACTGGGTCAGGCGCACCGCCAGTTACCACACGGACGGGAATCCCAAGCGTATCGAGTACAACGCCCGGCTGACCCGCGCCGACGGCACGGCATCCACCCAGTACCGCTATTCCGAGCTGAGCAACTTCAAGCGCGGCAGGCCCCAGCGGATCACCTACCCGGCGCGCTACAGCGATACCGCCACCGTGACCGAAAGCCAAGTGGTGGACAACAACGGCTGGATCACCAGTATCACCGACCTCAACGGCAATATCTCGGGCTACACCTATGATGCCGTGGGCCGTCTGGAGAGCGTGGACCTGCCCGGCAGCTGGCTGGACACCTACTTCCATTGGACCACCGACGGCAGCGGCCTCAAGGTACGCAGCGCCCAGCGCTGCGCCTTGCTGAGCGACAAGTCCGGCTGCAGTGGTACCCCCGCCTATACCGAGAGCGCCACCTACGACTACATGCTGCGCCCGGTCCTCACCGAGAAGACCGACGTGGCCAGCGGCGAAAGTCGCTACCAGAATCGCGCGTTCAACTCGGAAAACAAGACCACCTTCGCCTCCTACTGGTCCGACACCGCCACGGCAACCGCCGGCATCACCTCGGTCTACGACGGCCTGGGCCGTCTGCGCCAGCGCAGCCAGACCGGCGGCGGCAGCGAAGCCATCGACTACCTCTCCGGCAATCGCATCCGGGTCACCAACACCCGCGGCTTCGCCACCACCACCACCTACCAAGCCTACGGCAGCCCCGCGTACGACACGGCCCTGGCGATCGACTCCCCGGAGGGTGTCACCACCACTCACACCGTCAACCTGTTCGGCGACCTCACCGCCATCACCCAGACCGGCCCCGGCAAGAGCGGCCAGGGCACCGTCAGCCAGACCGAATACCGCGCCTACGACGGCAATCACCAACTGTGCAAGATCGTGCGCAATGACGTGGGCCAGACCGCCTTCCAGCACTCTCTCCTCGGCGAACTCCAGTGGACCGCCGAAGGCGTCTCCGGCGGCACCCCTACCGACTGCACCAGCACCGCCTCCAGTGCCGAGAAAATCCTCGTCCGCTACGACAACCTCGGCGGCGCCCGGCAGGTCAACTACCCGGACACCAGCCCGGACGTAACCTACACCCGCGACCCCCAGGGCAACCTCAAAACCCTCACCGCCGGCGACGTGGTGCAAAGTTACAACTACAACAACCTGCATCTGCTGGAGGACGAAGCCCTCAGCGTAGACGGCCTCTCCTTCACCCTGGACTACGTCTACAACAACCGGGGCCACCTCCGCAGCCTCATCTACCCGGACAGCCTGCGCGTGGACTACGCCCCCAACGGCTTCGGCGAACCCACCCAGGCCAACAACGGTCGCCAGCCCTACGCAAGCGACGTCAACTACTACCCCAACGGCACTATGGACAGCTTCGCTTTCGGCAATGGCATAGTGCACAAAACCACTCTCAACAACCGCCAGCTGCCGAGCAGCATCCGGGAACACTCCCCCAGCGCCACCGCCGTCCACCTGGGCTACCAGTACGACAACCAGGCCAATATCACCAAGCTCACCGACTACCAGAACAACAGCCACAGCCTCACCAGCCTAAGCTACGACGGCCTCGACCGCCTCACCGGCACCACCGGCAACAACGGCATCGGCAGCAGCACCCTAAACTACGACGGCCTCGGCAACATCACCGGCTACAGCAACACCAGCAATGCCAATCCCAGCAGCCTCGACTATCAATACAACACTACTACCAACCGTCTCACCGATGTCACCGGCAGCAAAGCCTACAACTTCCAATACGACACCCGAGGCAACGTCACCCACAACGGCAACCGCGGCTTCACCTTCAACCGCGCCAACCAGCTCACCGACTCCGAGGGCAACAGCTACCGCTACGACGGCCACAACCGCCGGGTCAAAGCCCGGGACAGTAAGGGCACCACCTATACCCTGTACAGCCGATCTGGCAAACTGCTTTACCGGGAATCGGCACAACAAGCGGTGGCCTACATCTACCTCGGGAACAAGCTGATCGCCAAAGACGGCATCCAGCCCGCCAGCCAGAACAGCCGGCAGCACTACAAGCCGTTTGGAGAGACGATAGAAGCGCCCAAGGACGAAGTGGGCTACACCGGGCACAAGTACGACAAGGACCTGGGGCTCAACTACATGCAGGCCAGGTACTATGATCCGGCGATTGGGCGGTTTTACTCGAATGATCCGGTGGGGTATACGTTATCTAATCCGGTAATGAGTTTTAACCGATATTTATACGTCAACAACAATCCCTACAAGTACACCGATCCAACAGGGATGTGCGGTACCGGGCTTTGCGTCGGCGGTGCACTGTTGCTTCGGCAAGCAATCGTTTACGGAGCTAAACAGTACGCAAAGAAGGCAGCTATGAATACTGCGAGTGCGACCGTAGCTGGCACCGCCGCTGTTGCGGCTAATGAAATGCTCAATGAATCATCAGGAGATGATGGCTCTGAAAACCCAGTCGATAAGGTGTTAGAAGGAGCCTCGCCTGGCGAAAAGACAAAGGGGCGAACAACGAATTGGGATAAGCCCGGTGGCATTGATCAAGCAAATGGAGACTTTGATTCATTAGTTCCGGAAGGCGCTAAAGAAATTACGGACTCTAAAGGTGGAAAGGGACGGACAGGAGAAACTGCGGATGGAAAAAAAGTGAACGTCCGGCCTAATAGCTCTGATGGCAGGCCGACTGTTGAGATACAGGATGGCAAAAATAAAATAAAAGTTAGATATAATGATTGATCGGAGGTATATGCTGGTGAATAGAGATCAATATCAAACCTGGATTCCAGTCTCTAATCTAGCAGGTAAAGTCATTGTTGAGAGAATCGTAGATTCTGATGATGGCTTATCTATATTTATTAGAACTCTCGACAATGAAGAAAACAGATATCGTATATTGTTTGACCCTTATGTGGCCTATCGAAATATGGATGAAGGCTTTCGAACAAAAACTTTTTCAGAGGTTGGTGGATTTGATAGCAGTTTATATTTGATTGCCAATTCAAGTTGGCTTCAGTGGCTGCACGAAGAAAGCTTGGGCTATTATAAGGACAGGGATATAAAACACTATTTCATAGTAACTTCGGCTGACTGCTTGGATGTTTTATCTGAGTTTGAACCGAGCGTAGAAGTACAGCTTTAGCCAGTGTGAAAGCTGACAGGTCAAAGCCCTGGACAGCCAAGGCACCACCTATACCCGGTACAGCCAATTTGATTGTTTGCGGATGAGTGAGTCTGCACAAGAGGGGAGATTGGCGCAGGCACGCGCGCTGACCGATCCTTTTGCACAAGAGGGGACTGTCTTAGGCGATTTGTGGTACGGATTGCGAAACCTTAACGGCGGTGTAACCCTTACCGCGGATTTACCTTTGAATTTGTTTACAAAACAGAACAGGAAAAACAGAACAGGACACCCACTAATTGAAAGATGAAACAGGTATGGCTTCAAGGCGGTTACAAGGCTCAATGAATTCAGTCGCCAGACGATATTCTTCGGCAGGTAGAGAATAGCGGCGCCAAACGGTGTTTTGGAAATGTGAAAAAACCTCGCAGCAAGCCTGCGATAGTGCTCTTTAAGAGGAAAACAAGAGGTCAGGAAGCGGTGGGTGGCGAGAAATAGCGCTCGCAGTCGCGGATGCCCTGCGCCCAGCGCTTGCCGAGCCGCTCGCAGGCACTGCGCATCGAATGCGCGGCGCCCACCAGGGATTTGAAGCGGCTCTCGAAGTTCCGGTTGAGATAGAGCCAGTGCTGAGGATCGATCTGCAGTCTGTCGAGAATCGGTGGCAGTCTTTCGTCGATGGCGCCGCGCTTGCCCTCGCGCAGAATGCGTCCGCTCCAGTCCACCAGTTCCAGATAGCCGTCCAGGGGCAGGGGAATGCCTTCAGGCATGGATTCGCGGGGGTTACCGGCAAAGGGGAACAGGTTTCGCGGCTGCCTGGCTTTCCGGGCAGCCTCGATACGCCGCTTGATGGAAGTATGGTCCGATGCCTCCGGCGTCTGTACCATCTTCGCGCGGATCGGATTTAAATCCACATAGGCCAGGCAGGCGGCCAGTGCCCGCTCGTCCAGTAGGGCTTGGGATTTGAACCTCCCTTCCCAAAAGCGGCCGGTGCACTGATCTTCCCGGTTGGCCTCGCGGGCGATGGATTCGTTCAGCATGCGCATAAACCAGCTGATATCCATCAGTCGCGCCCGCCATCCATCGGCGACTTCGGCAAGGCGGGCCAGCTCTGCGGAATCCAGGACTTCACCACGGATAAAGCGCTGCGAGAGCACAGAGCCCTTGCACAACTGGTGCCAGCGCTCCACCACCTCGCGCAGTTCCCAGCCAGCCGCTTGTGCCTCGTTGATATGCAGTACTACATGGTAGTGATTGCTCATCACCGCATAGGCACAAACATCCAGCGCGAACACCTCGGCCAGTTCCAGCAATCGGTCCTCGATCCACTGGCGGCGGTGCTCAAAACACTGCCCGGTACGCTCGTCCCGCCCACACAGAAAGGCGCGACGCACGCAGCGGGAGACGCAGTGGTAGTAGGGGGTGTTATCAAGGGATACCAGGGCTTTGCGCGGAAGTCCCATTTCTGGCTATCCATACAGTTGGATGAATAGACAGTATTTTACGGAGAAACGTATGCTTCTCAAGCGGGTTGGCGTAAGATGCTTTTTGTTTGATGGGTGTCCTGAAATGACCTGTTTGATGGGTGTCCTGAAATGACCTAATGGGTGTCCTGAAATGACCTAAATGACCTGATGGGTGTCCTGAAATGACTACTGAAATGACTCTACAGCCACAGCCTCACCAGCCTAAGTTACGACGGCCTCGACCGTCTCACTGGCACCACCGGCAACAACACCATCGGCAGCAGCACCCTAAACTACGACGGCCTCGGCAACATCACCGGCTACAGCAATACCAGCACAATCAATCCCAGCAGCCTCGACTACCAGTACAACACCACAACCAACCGCCTCACCGGTGTCACCGGCAGCAAAGCCTACAGCTTCCAATACGACACCCGGGGCAACGTCACCCACAACGGCAATCGCGGCTTCACCTTCAACCGCGCCAACCAGCTCACCGACTCAGAAGGCAACCGCTACCGCTACGACGGCCACAACCGCCGGGTCAAAGCCCAGGACAGCCAAGGCACCACCTATACCCTGTACAGCCAATCTGGCAAACTGCTGTACCGGGAATCGGCACAACAAGCGGTGGCCTACATCTACCTCGGGAACAAGCTGATCGCCAAAGACGGCATCCAGCCTGCCAGCCAGAACAGCCGGCAGCACTACAAGCCGTTTGGGGAGACGATAGAAGCGCCCAAGGACGAAGTGGGCTATACCGGGCACAAGTACGACAAGGACCTGGGGCTCAACTACATGCAGGCCAGGTACTATGATCCGACGATAGGACGATTTTACTCGAACGACCCGATAGGCTACCGGGACCTGCACAGCTTCAACCGCTATGCCTATGTGAACAACAACCCGTTCAAATACGTGGACCCAGATGGGCAAGAGGTTATTAGCGTTTATGCGAACACTAACAACACGCTGTTTATGGCAGACAAGGATACCCACGCATGGGCTCTGGTCCAGGCTGAATCTGGAGGCAAGCCTTTTGGGGATCCCATCCCAGCTGGGAACTACTCAATCCTTGAGCGTGCTGGTCGTGATGGCTTTTATCGCTTGGAGGGCCAGGATTCAAATTTTGGGGATGACGCAACTGCTGATGGGCGAACCCACCTGAGGCTCCACGGTCCGGGAAGAACTCTTGGCTGTGTTTCTGTTTGTACCAATGATGGATTTAAAAAGGTGGAAAAGCTGCTTCAATCAACGTCTAAAAGTACAACTAAAGTTGACGACAAGTCGATTCTTGGTCGGCTTTTGGGCCGGCAAGAATCATTAACGAACTTTGGTTCTATGCAGGTTTTACCATCTGGTTTTAGCCTTAATTTTGATGCCCCTACAGGACAAATCTCTATAAGCAGAACCCAAACGGGCTCTCGTATCCCCCGAAAGACCGTTATTTGTTCAGTGAGAGAAGATGGAGGATGCAACTAATGGCCATTTTTAACTATTTGGATAAAATTTTTCAAAAGCCATTGATATCGGGCGGCTGGATAAAGTTCGTAGCATCTGTTTTGCTTTCTGCCGCTATTGTTAACATATTGCTCGTTTTTGAGCGTGTTATTTCTGCGATTTGGCAGTGGTATAAATTTTATGGATATGAAACTGAGGGTGCTATTACACTGAGTATGAAAACTGCATGGCTCTATTTGGCACTAAGCGGTCTTCTTATTTTAGCTTGTTTTTTTATTGGGGCCTTGAGTAAAGCAAAAGGTGTACTGATTGGGCTAAGGTTTTCTAATTGGGCGCTGGCAATGTCATTTTTCAGTGTTGTGATATATCTGCTACTGGCATTTAGTCCGCTAAACCAATGGCGCCCTTAACGGGGCGGGTTAGATCACGGGGAGATTGCATGCACTTCTGGAAAAAACTGATTTCCATTGGCACAGTACTGGCATCTGGCTGCGCTAGCGCCCCCAAAAGCATCGAAGCTCCTATTGCATCGGTGCTTCCAGGGACTTGGGGATTCTCCGAAACCGAAGAATGCTCTCGCGATCCTCAAACCATCTCCTTCTCTCCAGATGGAAAGAAGATGTACGTTGCCTACCGGCTCGCGGGAGAAGCCGGCTCAGGGGATATTCGTAAGACCTTCACGTACCGTGTTGGCGCTCAAACGGGTAATCTGCTCCGTTTAAACCTTGATGGAGAGACGCGAGCCAGCCCCACTGGAGATCCGGTCAGCTGGGATCTCGTTCTGCTCAATAGAGATAGTTTCTGCTGGCACCGCAACGACTGGAGGGAAGATGAATGTACTAAGGCTGTGCTTCGATGCATAATCTAACTTATTAAAAATAAAGCTGGTCCTCGGGAAACATAACCCGTGAAACCAATAATTCAGATATCGATTTTTTATGAAAACCTTAACGCTAGTATTAATTCTACTTCCGCTTTCCGCCCTTGCTTCTCCACTATCACTAGACAGCCTGATCCGGCGTCCTGAAATTGAAGATGTGAAAATTTCACCAGATGGTTCCCATATTGCGGTTCGCCGGCTTAATAACGGGCAGAGGATGTTGGTTTTCAGAGAGCTGCCTGATTTTTCCGTCGCGCACGTTCTCCGGTTGCCTAAAAAAATGCACGTGGGTGAATTTTTATGGGCAAGCAACAAGCGTGTGGTGCTGAGAGTTCTTTCCAGTATTGCCTCGTTAGAGAGCCCAGTGGATTATGGAACATTGTATGCGATTGACTATGATGGAAAAAACGGTAGAAATATATTTGGCCATTTGACGGGGAAGATGCAAACAGGCTCTCACATTAAGAAAGCTGAAAGTAGCTATGCGCATGCTACAGTAATTGACCCGTTGATTGATGATAATGATGAAATTTTAATCTCCACTTATCCTTGGGCTAATAACGGAGAAAGCATAGGTGGCGTTTACCGGTTAAATATCTATTCCGGTGTGAAGAATTTAATAACAAACCTCCCGCAAGTCGGCGGGCGAGGATTTACTGACGGCAAAGGGAATTTATTGTTCGCAAATGGGGTGGATAAGGAAGCCAAATATCGCCTCTACCAGAAAAAAGGAGTGAGCTGGGAACTGCTGGAGGATCCTTTGCTATTTCAAGCCGTCCCAGTTGGATTTGATTCGCAAAAAGGTGATGCATATCTTGTTTCCAGGCCGCTTGGGCAAGCAGAGCGGTTGGTTAAATTGAATATTGCTAATGGAGAGCTTGTCGATATATACGGCCACGAATTTGCGGATATAGATGATATAATCTTAGAGCCTCTATCCAAAAGGCCAATAGGCGTACATATAAATCCAGATTACCCAAAATTTGAGCTTTTCGAAAAAAAGGATCAATTTTCTGCTCTGTTTAGAGGTTTAGTAAAGGCCTTTGATGGCTTTGCGATAGAGTTTACCAGTTTTACTAAAAATGGTAAGTACGGAATACTCCGGGTATATGGCGATCGTCTGCCTGGTGATTACTATCTGGTGAATACTGACAGCAAGCAGGTCAGTATAGTTGCTTCCTCCGCAGAAAAGATTTTTCCTGACCAGCTTAACGCCATGGAGGCTGATTTCTTTACTACAAGTGACGGATTGCGTATAGGTGTTTATCTTACTTTTCCGGCGCAAGGGAGAGAAGACCTTCCTATGGTGGTTATCCCGCACGGGGGGCCACATGCAAGAGACTACTGGGCGTTTGATCAAACAGCGCAGATTCTTTCTCAGAATGGCTATTTGGTTCTACAGGTTAATTTCCGGGGATCCACTGGCTATGGTAATGCGTTTTATGCTGCGGGCATTCGGGAGTGGGGTGGAAAGGTCCAGCAGGACATAGCGGAAGCAGTGAAATGGGCTGTTCAGAAAGGGTATGCGGATAAAAGCAGGGTCTGTATTTATGGTGCTAGTTTTGGCGGCTATTCTGCAATGATGAATCCAATTAGATTTCCTGAACTTTATCAATGTGCTGCCGGTTACGCTGGTGTTTACGATCTGGAATTGATGTATAGAGAGGGAGATATTCAACAAAGAGGTAGGGGGATTGCATATTTACAGCGCGAGCTTACCGAAGACAGAGACTTTTTGAGGAAAAATTCTCCCCTGTACAATACGGACAGGCTAAATTTGCCTGTGTTTATCATTCATGGCGAAGAAGATAATCGAGCGCCGATTGAACATGCGGAGGCATTACTGCGCCAGCTTAAGACTGAGAAGAAGTCCGTAAAATCCCTAATCATCTCCAGGGAGGGCCATGGTTTTTACAGCGAAAAAAATAACAGGAAACTATACAGTCAACTACTGGAATTCTTTGATCGACACCTTGGAGGGGAATCAGTAAAAGGAAAAGAAGCCGGGAATGTGGTAGGAGAATGAATTTTACCTTGGTGGAAAGGCTTGTTTGTTACGCGCCTCCTGGGAACTCAGCGCTCCCAGGCTGACCGCAACTGACACAACAGAAACAATATCCCCGCCGCCAACACAATCGAAGGCCCTGCCGGCGTATCCCAAAGAATCGACGCCAGCAGCCCCAACACCACCGCGAGGCAACCGATTGCGCAGATCGATTGCGCAGATCGATTGCGCAGATCGATGGGATTGCGCAGATCGATGGGGTCCGCAGATCGATGGGTCCGGATCGATGGGTCCGGATCGATGGGTCCGGATCGATGGGGTCGGACTCGATCGATTTTCGAGTTTTCGGAACAGCTGGCCCGCTTCCAAAGGTCGGGGTCTTACATTTGATATTTCAATGTCGTCGGCGGGCGCCACGCTAACCGCCTGGGCGCGGGCTTGAATCTGGGGCAGAACCTGAACCTGGAGACGGATGCCAACCGCTACGGTGACGAGAATGTGGCGCATCTGCGCCTGAGCTACAGTTTTTAGCTGAATTGACGGAGCGGAGTGGAATGCTGATGCGGTATCGCGACAATGCTTGCGGCACCAAAGCTGATCCCCAGCAGCATAGCTATTTTAGCAATTTAGACCTTATAGCTCTTGACTATCATCCGCAGTGAAAAAATCCATTTAACCTGAAAGCTACCACCCGCTACTCTGCCTGTGTTCCAGATAACAGGAGGGGACAATGAAAACTGTCATAGCTATCGTAAGTAAATCCATAGATATAAAAGTGGCTGGGCAGTCGCACTCCGTTGAGTGCAACTACTCTGACAATTACTATGGGGATCAGGTTTGTGTGCTGCGCCGGGGTGTATAGCTCTTCTGATCACCTATACGAAGTGCCCGCAAAGTAATTTCCGCCATAAATGATGACTGGGATGATCGG